>DATDMC010000035.1:0-90074 GCA_036518995.1 Pyrinomonadaceae bacterium
TGCAGCGCGAGTTCCAAACGTGTCTGGACAGCAACTCTGCTGGCGACCTCTCCCGCGGCATTTTCGCTGATCCCATCTGCCACTATCATTCCATAGGCAGTTTCGCGGGCGAGCTTTGGAACTTTTTCAGTGATGTTAGAAACAACTGTTTCGAGCGACCGGGAAAGTCGCACGACGTGGTAGTGGTCCTCGTTAGCGCTACGAACAAAACCCTGATGAGATTGGGCCGCGAGTTCCACTTCAACGTGTGACGAAGAGAGGTTGTAAAAACGCAGGTCGTCACTGAATTGATCCACACCATCATTCGGACCGTCGTGACTCATCACGGGCTTCTCCTTTATAAAGCACGCAACTGAAAGTGATCATCTATTTGAAACCCAAATGCAGACAGAGGCGAAGTTCAGTGGTGGTCTCAAGACTTGCTCGAGACCACCACCCGTCCAATCCCTACGTTACTCGATGGCACGCCCGCCCCTAAGGCATACCACTAAGGGTTGGTCGGATCAGTACCTACTGATTGGCCGACTATGAGGCGATTGTTTCGCTTGGAATACTGGTAAAAAGTACAGGTACGTCACGCCTGAGCATGCAAAGAGAAGGACTGTAACAACTAACAGTTACGCATAACGTCTTAAGCTCTTTATATTCCGAGCTACTGCCGCTGTTAAATCGAGGAGTGCCTGTGGAGCCGGGCAGAGCGGACAGTTTTTCGTGGTTCGATTACCGAGGTGCTTCAGCATGCACCCAGCGCCGATTTGGCCGCGGACGCCAGGATCGAGTTAGCAGTTCTGCCTCCCCGGTGGAACCCAAAGACTTATGAGGAGAAGTTAGTTGAGGAGCGAAACAGGTGTCCGTTCAATACCTCACGTACTGCTGTCAATAGATCTACCGACATATGGGATTTGAGGACGTAACCCTCCGCGCCGCTGGTGAATGCGGCACTGACAAAATCCGAGTCGTTGTGAATGGTCAGAAAGACGATCTTAGCTTTACATCCACATTGCTTCAGTCGAGTCGCCGTTTCTATTCCGTTCAATACCGGCATTGAGATATCAAGCACACAGACGTCCGGATCCAGGCGGCCGGCGGCCTCCAGAAGCGCACTGCCATCCGACACTGCATCAATTACTTCAAACTCGCGGCGTAACAGGTTGACTACGCTCACGCGCATCAGCTCATGGTCTTCAGCTACCAAAATCCGCGCTCGCGTCATCGACACTCCTTCATGTTCCCAAAGTCCTGAGTCGAAGCAATCATTTCTTTGACAGCCAAAGTAACGCGTGAACACCGGCGCGTCTCTTCAACTCCAGGCACCTGTTGAGAATAAACTTTCCCCGGTCGGGGCTAACGCGCTTTTCATTGCAAATTCAATAAGCTCAGCACTACTTCGTATGTTTAGATGTTCCATCATTGCATACTTGTGGAAAGCGACGGTGCGCGGAGAAACTTTTAACTTAAAGGCAACCTCTTTCATCGATCGGCCCTCCGCCAAAAGTTGAAGCACCTCTTTTTGACGCAGAGTCAGACGGTACTTTCTCTTCATCCCTTTAAAGTTCTGCACAAATGATCCACTCATACCCTGAGTCATTAGCGGGGTTATGTAATAGCCCCCTCTGACAACCTCGCGAATGGCTTGGAGCAGTTCCCTGGCAGCAGAATTTTTCAGCACAAAGCCGGAAGCCCCCAACCTGAAAGCCTCCGCAGCGATGTCAGGATCATGATTCATCGTTAGATAGACCAACTTGACCATGCGCATCATCTGCTTGAGTCGTTGACCGGCGTTTAAGCCGTTCATTGTGGGCATGCTGATATCCAACACGATGACGTGTGGTTTTAGTTCGACAGCGGCCTCTACCAGTGAGTGACCATCCGCGAAAGTGCCGACCACATCAAACTCGGGCTCAATCAGGTTCTTCAGAGCATCCAGAACAAGGGTGTGGTCGTCGGCAAGGATTATTCGGGGCCGTGACATAGCTTCTCCTTTAAGATTCCAACATAGTCGAATTGGTGCAGGGGGATTTGCATTCTACGTGGGCAAGAACTTGCAATCGATCTACTCTGCGGTTCCGCAACACTTCAACGTCGCGGTCCACCGGTACGGACACGTCAATGCGCGTTCCCCGCTGCGGTTGTGAAGAAATACTGATTGTGCCGCCAACGATCCGTAGGCGTTCCTTCATGCTAATGAAACCGAGTCCTTTTTTCATGAGGTCCGATTTCGTGTCGAAACCACAGCCGTTGTCGGAGACTGAGAGCTGAATTCTGCTTGGGTTCATATTAAGGACGACCTGGGCCGACTCGGCGCCACTGTGCTTGACGCAATTGCGAAGTACCTCCTGTGCAATCCGGTAGACACATAAAGCCACATCCTTGGAAACATCGTGCCGCATACCAGATTGATGAAAGTGGAGTCGAGGTTTGCCACTCTTCGAAACACGGAGTTCGTCGCACAACCCTTTAATGGCCGCACCCAATCCGAGATGATCCAACTTAGCAGGGTGCAGTTTGTAAGACAGCCGGTGAATGTCGTTTGAAATTTCCTGGACTTGTAACTGCAGTTTCTCCACTCGCTTGTTGAAACGACTAGACTGCTGTATCTCCCGGCCGAGTTCTTCAAGCCCGATAGACATCACTGCCAAGCGCTGGTTCAGGTCGTCGTGTAATTCCCGCGCCACTCGTTTGCGTTCATCTTCCTGCGCCGCGATTAAGCGAGTACCGAGAAACTCCAAAGCTTCTTCTGCTTGCTTACGTTCTGAGATATCGATCATGAAACCGTGTAGCCGGCCGGTCCGGGCATTGTCGCGAGTAACACTAATAAGGTTCTCTACCCACACCGCCTGACCATCAGCAGCAATCATTCGAAACGTGAGATTGAGTTGTCCGTTGTAACTGGTTTGGTCCATGTACTCTGCCAGCACTCTTTTATGATCGTCCGGATGAATGTGAGCAGCCAGAAAATTTTCCTTACACCATTCGATCGCGGGATAACCAAGCATCTTGAACGCCTGATCGCTCACATAAGTGAACCGTTGATTCTCTACCTCGCCTTCCCAGGCAACAATCTTCGTTGTGTTGAGTAATGCTGTCAGCCGTTCGTTGCTCTGGTTGACCTGGTCCGGGCCGGAAGAAATATCTTCATGCGTGAGCAGGACTCGAAACGTGGATCCGGGCAAGTTCAGTCGCGCCGCATGCATAACAAAAGGACGCTGTTCGTTTAGGGACCTGCAGATGTATTTCCTATGAAATTCCCGCTCCTCGCCGGTTATGATCCGCTGCAGATCATCTTCCAGACTTATCTCCGCGGTATCCGGAGATTGCGACTCTTCGATTCTTTTGCAGCTTTCAAAATAGTAAGGCGCCAGATCGAATGACTCTGTTCCTGCAGCGGTGGCTTGCAGGAATCCGAGCCATGCATTACTCGCGCAGAGGATGGTCCCTGATTCGTCAAGTACTGCTACATTTGAGATGCAAGCATCGACAATCGCTCGCAAAGAGTGATCGGACCGGTTGTTAGTTCTAGGACCACGAGGATTAGAGACAAGTCTGGTTTGAGTGGCGACCATGGAGGAAATCCAACCTTTATTGTAATGCTACGCCTGCCGACCTGGACCAAAGGGGATGATCGACGATCAGCTTAACCTTCGCTCTTCTTTCACGTATTGCTCCGCAGCATAGTCGCGTGGGACAAAGCTGGAAGCTGACGAAGCCCTGTAATCAACACTTCGGACACTCAAAACCTTGAGTGCCCCGCTGAGAATTTTGAAGTTGTTGGACCGAAGATAGTTATTTAGATCCGACTCGGCTTCCCATTCACTGAAAAGCAACGATGAGTTCTCATCAACGGTATCAAGGTAGAAATGAAAGCCCAGGCAACCCTTCATCTTCTTAATCGGGTCAAGCAGCCGGTGAATCGTTTGAGCGAGTTCAATGCCCTTTTCAGGAGCTACAGTGATCGTCGTTGTACTGGCAATCATGGAATAAGTCTCTTTCGATGATTACTAACTCCACTGCGAGACTGCTTTTAGTTTGCTCGCGTGAATTGCATTGAAACGATTCGAAAAAATCCGGTACCTTTCTTTAGCAACCTTCGTGCACAACCACCCTAAGTGTTCCTTCTTAACGTGCTAATTCCCTTTTGTAGCGCGACTTAGAAAGATCATAAGAAGCTGATTCGTACCGGTGTGTGATTGGATCCCCGTTGTATTTCGCGGCTTCCGTTTGATTACGTGGAATCAGCCGCGAGTATTTTAATAGTCACAATTGGAGACAATAAACAGATAGGATGAGGAACAACTTTTAAGGACCATTCGTTTGAAAAACTCTGTTCAGACGGAACGCCCGCGACGCCGCTGTATTCCGAGCTTCAACATACGAGTGCGCAGCGTACTCGGGTTGAGTCCCAGGATCTTCGCTGCACCGTATTGCCCTTCAATTCGCCAACCAGTGTTTTCAAGGATACGAGTTATGTAGTCGCATTCAACCTCCTCCAACGTTTTGGCCGTACCTGGAGGTTCTTCCACTGCTGCTTCGAATCGATCGACCACGTTCAGCACTGTTCCGCGCGTATGAATAACTGCCCGCTCAACTACGTTGGCTAACTCTCTAATATTTCCCGGCCATGAATGGGCTTGCAAACTCTGCATGGAACTCGGTGAAATCGATGAGATCGTTTTGCCAAATCGTTGGGCGTAGCGCTTCGAAAAGTGTTCGAGCAGGGCGGGGATATCGCCTTTACGTTGACGCAACGGTGGCACCGTAATGGGGTAAACATTTAGGCGATACCAGAGATCTTCCCGGAAGTTGCCGCGCTCAACCTCGAGCTTAAGATTGCGATTGGTGGCGGCGATTATTCTCACATCCGCCTTTATTGTTTTGGTTCCACCCAATCTTTCAAATTCATTTTCCTGAATAACTCGGAGGAGTTTCACTTGCAGCTCCAGCGGGAGATCGCCAATCTCGTCAAGGAAGAGCGTGCCGTTTTGGGCCAACTCAAAGCGACCGAGCTTGCGTGCTGTTGCTCCAGTAAAAGCCCCCTTCTCATGTCCAAATAATTCGCTCTCGATCAAACTGGGAGCAAGTGCTCCACAATTCACTTTTATTAGAGGGCGATCTTTTCGCGCACTCATGCTATGGGCTGCGCGGGCCACGAGTTCTTTTCCGGTACCGGTCTCACCAGTAATCAGGATCGTCGAGTCCGTGGCCGCAACTTGTCCCACTTTAAAGAGCACGTATTTTATGTCGTCGCTGCTGCCAATTATCTGGCCGAACGTCTCGTCCAGTTGGAGTTCCTGATGTAAGTAAATGTTCTCAGCTTCCAACTGATTCTTTAAGTTCTTCAACTCCTCATGGGCCTTCAGTAAAGCAACTTCGGATTCCTTCCGTTCGGTAATATCGATAGCTGAACCGATATAGCCCAGAAAGTTTCCATCTACCGCAAACCTCGGTGTTCCCTTGCCTAAGACCCATCGATACTCTCCGTCGTTTCTCCGTAGCCTGAACTCGAGCTCGAAGGGTATTCTTTCGTCAAAGCTACTTCCGTAAATCTCGAGACAACTGTCATAGTCTTCAGGGTAAACGCCGTTGGCCCATCCGCTTCCGCACTCCTGCTCCGTTGTTCGCCCCGTAAAATCGAGCCACTGTTTGTTGAAATAAGTGCATCCCTTGTCTGCGCCCGAAATCCAAATCATAACCGGCGCGGTATCGGCCATTTTTCTAAACCGCTCTTCACTCTCTTGTAGCGCTCTCTGTGCCTCCACTCTCTCAGTCACGTCAGTAGAAGAAACTAAAAGGCACTCTTCGCCGGCGATCACGAGTTTCTGGGCCGACGAAAGAAACACAATCGTCGACCCTCCCTTGGTACTAAACTTAGTTTCGACATTGCTGATCGAGCCGCTTTGATTTAGTTGTTGCCTGAAGTCCGGACGTAGTTCGTTGGTCTCCCAGAAGCCCAGGTCAGGCGACGCATGGCCTTTAACTTCTTCGCGGGTGAAGCCGGACCTCGTTAGAAAACTTTCATTGACGTCAAGATAAATGCCGCCGGCTAACGTACTCAACGACATCGGGTGGGGATTGGCTCGAAAGGCTTTGGCGAAGCGCTCTTCACTGAGACGCAATTCGTCGACGGCCTGCTTGCGTTCGGTAATATCGCGGAGGATCACCGTATAGAAGTTTTCACCAGCCAGATCTATTTTCGAGCTCGAGGCTTCAATTGGAAATCTTTCGCCAGACGATCTTACGCCATACAAATCTCCAAGAAAGTTTCGCAAGCGACCACTTACTGTTCTCTCGCCAAACGTTCGAACGGGACGAAAGTGCACATCATGAAAGTACTCAGGAATAAACCGATCAAGTGTTTGGCCCAGTGCTTCGCTTGCCGAACAAAGAAAGAGTTTTTCGGCGGCTGAATTAAAAAGAACGATCTGCTGGCGGCTGTCAATCGTAATAATGCCATCCATCGCCGAGTCGATAATGCCCGCCAGTTGAGCTTCATTCTGGCTGAGTGCAACTTCATTCAACTTTCGGGAACTCACGTTACGGACAATACTCAGAACGTTAGTTCCGGTTAGGACCAACCTGGCCTCGAACCAGCCATGAGTTCCATTAATGTCCAACTCAAATTCCAAAGTCTGAAGTTCGCCCTGCTGAACCCGGTGAAAACATTTTCTGAAAGCATCTGCCAGGTCAGGAGGCAAAACCTCGCTCATGTTCCTGCCTAAGAACTCTTCGGGAGGGACCGGCAGATCCTTTGTGTCCTTCGTGTGATAATCAAGGTAGACACCATCGAGTGTTTGCAAAAACATGATGTCTGGAATTGCCGCGAGGAGCGCTCGGGTTCGTTCTTCACTTAACTCGCGTGCGTCTTCGGCGATCTGGCGCTTAGTGATATCAAGAGTGACTCCGCGAATTCCGGCAGGCGCGCCTCGCTCATCCGAAATCGGAGTCAGATAAGTTTCAAGGCAGAGGACCTGTTGATCCCTGGTGAAGCAACGGCAGCGAATGATACCCGCTTCTCCTTGCGAGATAAGCGCGCCGGCCTCCCCGGCAACACGCTGTCGATCTTCTTTGGGTATGAGTTTAAAGATGAGGTTCGGTGTCGCTAACCACTCCTGAACGCTGTAGCCAAGCAGTTTTTGAACATACTCACTGACGAAATTGATCTTATGCTGGCCGGAAGCGGAATCGATTCTCGTCTCCCATACAATTCCGGGAACGTTGGAAACCACGTCCTCTAAGTGTTTGTGCTCCGTAGAAGCAAGCAGCGCGAGTTGCTGACGTTGCACTTCAGTTTCACGATATTTGTTTCGCGCGATCAGAAGTCTAAAACTCAGAAAGGTCTGAATCAGAAGTACTGCCAGCCCGGCAATGAAATAGCCTTTGTAGAGAGATACAAACGACAGCATTCCCAACAACACAACCGGTTCAACCAACGGCTTATGACTGGGCGGCGAAAGGATCCCAGTTGAGTTCCGGCTCGGATTATCAGGAACGATGTTGTCGCGGAAAGTAATTCTTTGCGTTGTCACCTGGGCAAAACCAGACAACGGGACCAGCAATGCAGGAACCAACAGAACCAGAAGAAGAGTTACGCGCCGGAGGAAATCTCGCAGCTCGTATTTGTTTTGACACTTACATGCCTGCTCAACGGAACGGAAAAACTCCCTCGCTGACACGTAAGGCGCCCTAGGGGAGAAGGGACCCATAGCTAAGCTCTCTCGACGTTGTTGAACTAACTTCCCGACGTCTCAAGAGTGTCTTCGAGAACACTTTTGCAGGAGTGACGTCTCAGTAACTAAAACACTGGCGACCAACTGGATTTGTTTTGAAATGTCCTCCAATTTACCAAACCAAAGTCACATGATTCTTTACCAGCGCGACCTGTCGAAATTCGTGATCAGAATGCTTCTCCGATCCCGATCGAGATCGTGCGCCCCTCTCTGCCAAAGGCAAAATCGATCCGATAGTTGATATGGTTCTTCTTATCAAGATTGAATCTCAAACCAGCGCCCCCGCCGGTAAGAGTTCATCCGCGCGAAACTCACTCCATTGTTTGGCGACGCCGCCGATACCGCCAAAGGCTACAACTCCAAGTCTCTTTCAACTCGATTCGATATTCGGCCTGCGTCGCAAACATCCGTCGATTTTGGAATTCGCCCGTCGTGTATCCACGCAGGTCCGCGTAACCATCGCTCTGATACCCATTAACGTCGGCGACCACCGCCCCTTCCACCACCACCACGCGGGAACCCGCCGCCGCGATAGCTTCCGGCACGTCCGCCACCGCTGCGGTTGTAAGTACCGGCGTCTCGCGTACGTTGTCCACCATTCGTGCGAGCTGCGCGATCACGTTGCAGCGTATTCATCGTCGACCGATCCATTTGCGCCGGCCGCGAAGACTGAGCAGCACGCTCACCTCGTGCAGCACCGTCCCTGGTCCGTTGTTCGGTTTGTCTTGCGCGATCATTCAACATGCTGTCGCGCGCGGCATTGTTTTGTTCGGGTCGCTTCGCAGAATTCCAATTACCGTTGTCCCATTTCTGCCAGTTGCCATTTTGGTCGCGACGATAAACGTTTCCATCTCTTCCGGCGTAAACGTTGTCACCTTTGCTTCCGACGAAACCACCTCCATCGGGCCCACGCCTGGAGATCATTCCACCCTGATCGCCACGGGTAACGCGGGTCGTGTTTCCGGCACTGTTTGTAAAGCGTTTTGTATTGACCCAATCATCACCTCGCTGGATCGAAGTAGAGCCCCAGCTACCGTAGACGCCTGAACCCTGCCGGGTTTTAGCGTACGCTCCGGTTCGTGGGTTGTAAGCTTCAGCCGCGCCCCTCGCGCCGTATGGACCATAAGCGAATGCACCGCGCGAGTAAGTACCAGTTCCGGGGTTATATCGAGCGCCATAGCCCACGCCACCGTATGGTCCATAGATCCTTCCCGCGGTCCCGTATCTGCCCGTGTACGGGTTGTACCAGGAGCCATAACCATAAGTTCGAAAATAGGGATAGTAGTATGGGTAGTAACCGCCGTAACCGTAGTATGGAGGGTAGTACCAGCCAGTTCCCCAAACGGCACAGCCCCAGCCAATCATCATCCCGGTGTATCCGGCGTAGGCGGCAAATGTCACCCAATCATCATCGTCGTCATCGTCTTTCTCGACCGTTACATAGGTCACGCTGTGCGCCGGAGAGCTGGCGGGAATTTGATAGATCTCTGACGGAACCGTACTCGCTATGGTCCAGGGTCCCTTTGGAGTGTTGGCCATAAACCAGACACCCTGAAAACACATGTAGTAGAGATCGCCAACCTTGATGATCTCCTTGTCCGTGTTGATTGCGCGTTGGACCTGCGTGCCGGGAATCGCTTCATATTGCGGTTCACCCTGGTAGATAACTTCGGGCGCGCTTAGTTCTTTCTTGTTCACTTTCGCAAATTGTGGGACCTGCGCGAGGAGAACAGCCTCGGCTGCCTGTTCCGTTCCTGGGACTGAAGCGAGTACACGCGAACGTGGATGTTCAACGGAAATTTTCTTGAAGTCTTCGGGTAGGTGCGGCGTGAAGAACTGCCAGTGTCCGTTTAGATTTGGTGCTCTGAACCATCTACCCGCAACCAGATAGAACAATGGTCCATCCTTGCCCATACTGAAGAGGTCACTCTCGGTGTTACTGATCCAAAACAACCCGGTATTGGGAACAGGAACATAATTCGGCTCACCATCTATTTCGATCAATTCGGCAGGCTTAGTGGCAACGTAAACGTTTGGAACTTCACCGACATGCTTACCAGGCAGACTCGCCAGGACTTCTTTCCAGTTTTCGTCATTCGGTAACTTGCTGAAACTCTCCGGAAGTTTTCCTGCAGCGGTCCAGGGTCCTTCAATACTGGCCGCGCGCAGCCAGGTTGATTCATTGCGCAGATAGTACATGCCGGTCGGCGCGTGTTGAAAAACATCCCAATTGGTATTGACCGCAAACTTGAGTTCGTTGTCTTTGATCGGACTCCAGATCGGATCTCCGTCAAAGCTCACCAGAATGGCCGGCGTCCTTGTTAGGTAAATTGTTGGAGGATCACTTTTCAATCCCTCAATATTCCTGGGATTAATGGCGCTCTTATCGACGTAAGCAAGAACGCGGTCCAACGAAATGACGCGATCTTCATCGGGAATGTTTTTCTCAACCTGGTTTACGATCTCCTGGGTCTGTTCTTTGGTGAGGGTTTTGAAGTTGGTTTCTGTAATCTTCAACGTCGAAAATTTTACCAATCTTTTTTCGATCGAAACCAACGTGTCAGCTTCGAGCTTGATGGTGCCGAGTGCGGGTTTATGCTGGCCCTTGGCTACGTACGAAACCGCTGTATAAGCCACAGCACGCTTCTGGTCTTCCCAACTGGCAATTTGAGGTTGATAGATAACGATCTGTGCTTCACTCGGAAGACTATAGCCACGAGGCCAGCCACGATCCTGCGCTTGCTGTAATGCTTGTGATCCAACCTGTGTAACCGGCAGCCCGCGAGTAAGTGCTGATTGTTTCAGCGCATCCGTGCGCGCGAAAACAAAATTGGAAAAGGAGAGTGAAAGAACAATCAGCCCTACCAGGAATGTTGAAACAAGCTTTCGCCCCATGAGTCTCCTGACCTTTCTTGCGCGTTAAGAACCGTGGCTCGATCTCGCACGAGTTATTGGTTTGAATCGTAAAGGAAGGACTGGAAACGCAGACCTGTCAGTTTTTACAGTGTGTCGGGCTATTCCTCGTAGCTACTCGATCGATCATTTCGAGACGTCCAAAACTCTTTCCAAAATCAACTTGTAGGGAGCTGGTGAGATACCGGCGTAACCATAAAATGGTTTGTCATTCATGACGATCATAAACAGGAGCATCGAAAGAAATCCGCCCATGAGGACAATGAGGATCACATGCAGCTTTACGTCTGACACCTTAAAGAAATAAGCAACGCCGATGCTTATCGCCGCGCCCACCCAGATTACTGCCCACATCACTGATGACAATTCGGCGCCAACCGCGTCAATCCGTAAGCGACGATATTCAAGCAGAGTGTTGTAGGCCCTAAGTGTTTCGGCATGAAGCAGCGTATGCTGAGAGGTCGCCGGTTCGAATGAGTAAAGTTTGGTTTGAAAACTGTCGAGGATAGCGGTTCCACCATCCACGGTTTGTCCGACTCCCCGTTTCTGTGCAGGCCACGCTTGCTCAATAACAAAAACATTGTACTCACGCAGTTTGGAACGGAGCTCCTCTTTCAAGGGCGAAGGATAACCACCCATATCTCTATACAAAAAGCCGATTGAGGCCGCCTCTTTCGAGACGAGTTCCGAAGCGTTCGAGTTTGTGTTCCAGACACCTACGGCAATAAGGCCTACGGTAATTCCATAAAACACACCGATAGCCTGGACCGTCCCGCTCACCGCCTCGTTCGTTGCCTCCTGATAGTGAAGACGCGGAAGCAGGAATCGTCTCACCAGTAAAAGCCCCGTTACCGAGATCGTCTCAATGAAGATCATTATGATCACTGCGGCTGCAAAGGGCGGGGTGTTATAGATCCAAAGCGGCATTGCTCACCTTAGGAGTGCGAGATAAGTCTTGATCAAAACAATCTGCACCGTATTGCCTGAACAATCGTCACTCAACTGGCAGTTTTGACAGGATTTGACTTTGAGTTCCTTAAGAAATGCGAACTCGATCGGTCCGGCAACAGTCCTGGCCACTTAGGAATAAGATAAATAACTGTCAATTTTTACAGTACCCACGATCACTCAGAAGCATAGTATTTCTAAGAATCTCATCGAGAGGAAAAAAGAAAATGCGCCGAGGATTCTTGTGGCAAACTATTCCGATTCGCAGCGAACTGCGGGTGCACCTCAGAACTGGATATCTCGCCATTTTGATACTCCTGATTACGACCGTTGGGCCAATTGTCTCGCACTCCGGAAACACCCAGGAGCCGGCGCCAAACACAGGCCCGGCCGACAGTAAGCAGGAGTCGTCCGAGATAGAACAGCTCCGCAAAACTATCCGGAAGTTGAAGGCTGATAATGAACAATTGCGATCAAAGCTCGCCGAAAGTGAGCACAAGTTACAGACTATCTCACTGCGAGATCATTTGACGAAAGAAGAACTGCGGCAGGAAAACCTCATGGCTCAACTGGTGGTAATAGGGGAAAAAGAGGCGGCTTTGCAGAAGGAACTAGACGATGTAAATGAACAGTTACGTCCCGAGAACATCCAGCACCTTTTTGTCGCCGGCTCGTTGCATCCCGAGGCAGTTCGAGAATCTACGCAACGCCGGCTGACAAACTCCCAGGGAAGAATTCAAGCGCAAATTAATGTCTTGCATAATAGTCGTTCACGATTGCAGTCGTCGTTGGCTCTCACTGATGCGATTATTCAAAACTTAAGGCTGCAATTGCAAACTACGAATCGGTGATGGAAGTTCCTCACAACAGGTGGAGAGCTAATTTAAAGTATTAGAACGAGCAAGTGGAAAAGCAGAGAGGGAAGATGAAGCGAGGGGGAGATGAAGCGAGGGGGAGATGAAGCGATTGGGATCAGGTGTGGGCTCTGCCACCTGTTGTGAGGAATGGCTCCGCCTTTCCGTTTGATAGGGGTTAGATTTGGGCTGCGCCCTCTCTCTGAAACCAAAACCGGAGGGCGGAGCCCGGGAAATTAAAAAAACACGATACGGAAAGGCGGAGCCATTCCTCACAACAGGTGGCAGAGCCATTTCAAAGTATTAGAACGAGCAAAGGGCTCGTAGTCGGCGATGGTCAGCACTTCCTCACAACAGGTGGAGAGCCAATTCAAAGTTAGAATGAGCAAGTGGAAAAGCAGAGGGGAGATGACGCGATTGGGATCAGGGGCTGGCTCTGCCACCTGTTGTGAGGAATGGCTCTGCCTTTCCGTTTAATTAGGCATTGGATTTGGGCTGCGCCCTCCTCTCTGAAACCAAAAACCGGAGGGCGGAGCCCAGGAAATTAAAAAAACTCGGTACGGAAAGGCGGAGCCATTCCTCACAACAGGTGGCAAAGCCAATTCAAAGTATGAGAACGAGCATGGGCTCGTAGTGGCAACGGTCAGCACTTCCTCACAACAGGTGGCAGAGCCAATTCAAAATATTAGAAGGGCTCGTAGCGACGAAACAGCCGTTTTAGTTGCCCTTAAAATCCACGCCCACCACTCGTTTAGTCCTTCGACTTTGCCCGCTGATTATCAGCATAACAATTGATTTGTCATCGTCGGCTATCGTTAGATGCCCTTTAGCTTCGAGTCCACCGGCCGACGCACCCCCCGTAATCTCCAGGGTGATATCACGAGGCTTCTCTGTGCTATCGGACCAGGTGCCCTTTAGAAAAATCGTGATTTCCGAAATCAACGTAACTTCTACCTGGTGATCGTCGATCAGTTTGACAATGACAGAGCTGACCTTGAACGACTCATTGCCTATCCTAATTTTTCCATGACCGTCTGAGTTGAACAGTCTGGATTGTTCCTGCGCTCGCGTGTCGAGCGCGCCTCCTCCACATACGATCACAACCACAATTATTAAAGTGATGATACGTGTTTTCATGAAATCCTCCGTTCAAGTCTTAAATGACTTGCCTCGTGATCGACGACGACTTTATTAGAAGCGGAATAACCCTCCGAAAAACGGACCATGCTCGCGGATCGTTATGAAGTTGGCATCATCTTCCAATCTGTAACGTTCTGCTTTGTAGCCACCGCTGAACCCGAAATTTCGCGTGGCAAAAATTCGGAGGCCGCCTTCAACGTGAAACAGGTGCTCACCCTGAAAAGCGATCGCCCCGAGGTTGTTGAAGATGTTTATGCGAGGCGATGGATCGTAGTCGAGATCGTAACCAACGGTTGCGGCAAACTTGGAGATTTTCCCACTTCCCGATCGAACTCCATTGTTGGTATTGCCGGTAAGATTGAGTCGGGTAGTGATCACACCCATATCAACCATTGGTCCCATTCTGATTTTCTCGTTGCCCCAGCGATAGGCATACATCGCTCGAAAATTGCTGAGCCTTAAATCGGAAGTGGTGGCGAGATTGGCCTGGTAGGTCTGGCCAAGAAAGGTAAAGCTCCGACTCAGCGTTCTACTTCTGTTCCAGGTAGTTTGCCCGTAGCCAGCCTGTAATTTGTGCTTGCCGCTCGGCGCCCGATATGTGTATCGCAATTCGAAGCCAAGCTCATTCCGAAAATCAAAGTCACGGTCGAATGAGATTACCGTGCCTGTCGATCCACTCGATGAAAAGCTCGTCTCGCCTGTAGGTACTGCCAAAACACCTCGGACCTCAACCTCGTGTCGTGGTGGATCAGTTGGCACCTGGGCATTGATTGTTACCAGAGCCACTATTAATAAAATCGAGCTCTGGGTTAGATAGCGGGTCACTGTCGACATATCGCTCCTCTTTCTTAGCCGAAAGATTTCTGAATTAGTGCAGCAGAGACAATATGTGGGCCAGTGGAGCTCTCAGCTACTGTTAGTTGTAACAGGTGCGGCGAGTCACCATTACTGGGTTATCACAATAAACAATTCGAGGGCGATGAGGTGATGGACCACGTTGCCATAAATATTTCACTCCTCCGAGAGGGGATCTCGGGTGACGGATGGTTTTTGGATCTACAAAAAGCGAGTAGCTGATCGGCCCGATTGAGATAGTCGTATCTGAAGCATCGCGTTCATCACTGCGAAGATGAAAGCTGTGGAAACTCCACAGAGCAACACACCCGAAATACCCTCAATGGCGCCGAGCAGTCGCCAGTTCTGTGGGAGCACCACATCCCCGTAACCAATCGTCGTGTAACTGCCCAACGAAAAATAGACCGATGTCTCGAAGTCCGAAAATAAACCCCTGGTGTAGTAAAACCCCGCCCACAAACTCGCTTCCGCAACGTGCAGCATCAGGATTACAAAGAAAAGGCTGATCATCAAAACGCCATAACCCATTCTGGTCCCATTGCGCCCGAAATGATTTCGCCGTCTTAACAACCACTCAGCCAGACTCAAAACTCCCGCCACGTGGAACAGCAGGCAGGAAAACACAATAACTACCGCAACTGAGAGTTCAGTAAGCATGTTGCAGGCTAAGCCGGATTCAGTTGCGAAACACGGACTTGTCGATCTCAACGATAAAACTGCAGGCGCCAATATTCTTTAAGCGACTCCTCGACAGTACTGTCAATTCTGCCAGTATCGGCGCCACACCGCGCCCATAGAATTTACCCACTCTTAGGAGATCAAAGATCCAGGACCGGCAAAGCGGTCGGCCAAATACTGAGTCCACGGGACAAGAGGAGTGGCAATGAAGGTTCTGCAGAAGCGAATTTTTTTCGCGTCAGTCGCCGGACCAATTCTGGCTGTAGTGCTGACAATGTGCGCAGGTTGCAAAGGCAAAAAGGAAAAGAATGCAGTTCCGCCTCAACCTCCATCGGTTGTGGTTGTGCCTGTTACTCAAAGAGACGTACCGATCTATGGCGAATTCGTCGGCCAAACCCGAGCGGATGAAACCGTAGAACTTCGGGCACGCGTCGAAGGCATTTTGCTGAAGGTGTATTTCAAAGAAGGTGCAGTGGTAAAGAAAGGCCAACTCCTCTTCGCGATCGATAAGCGTCCGTTCGAGGCCGCACTGCTCTCTGCGAAAGCACTCGCCGCCAAAGCTGTTTCAGACCTGGCCCAGGCGCGACAACGAACTGACGTTCTGCAAGCTCAGGCCGAGTTGGCCGACGCCCAGGCCGTGTTAACCAGAGCTGATCAGGATGTTGCTCGCCTCGTTCCGCTCGCAAAGGAAAAGGCCGTAACTGAACAGGATCTCGATGCGGCAATCGCCAGTCAAAAATCAGCCAGGGCACAAGTGAACTCGCGCCAGGCAAACCTCACGAACCTTGAAGCTGCAGTGAAATACACGATCGAGAGAGCTCAGGCAGAAGTAGATGGAACTAAAGCGCGAGTGAGCCAGGCTGAACTCGATCTCAGCTACTGCAATATTTTTTCGCCACTCAACGGTGTTATCGGATTTCTCCAGGTCGACGAGGGGAACCTTGTCGGGCGCGGTGACGCAACTCTGCTCGCGACCGTTTCACAATCTAATCCTTTGCTGGTGGATTTCAGTCTCAGCGAAACGGATTACCTCAAGTTAACCGATCGAGAAACAGCCGGAAACCGATCCGGCAGTTTGCGATTCGATCTCTTGCTTTCAGACGAGAGTGTTCATCCATTTCAAGGGTTCTTCAAAGTCGTGGATCGCGTCGTCGATCCAACTACCGGGACTATGAAAGTCGAGGCGTCCTTTCCCAATCCGGGCAGCTACTTAAAGCCGGGACAATTCGCGCGGGTGCGTGTCGCAGTAGCTGAACATGAACAAGCGCTGCTCATTCCCCAGCGCGCGATCCAGGAACTTCAAGGCGCAAAGACGGTCATGGTGGTTGATGCCCAAAACAAAGTGACAGTCCGCACAATCAAATTGGGCGAGAAGGCCGACAAAGAAGTCGTCGTCCTTGAAGGTCTGAGTATCGGCGACCGTGTGATCGTCGAAGGAATGCAAAAAGTGACGCCGGGCAGTGTAGTTAATCCTTCGGTTGTCGGCGAAGCCACGTCGAAAACTCAGGGGGGCTGATCAGCGATGTCTAACTTCTTCATCAATCGCCCTATCGTTGCCATCGTCATTTCGATCCTGATGCTCTTAGTCGGAATCGTTGTGATCAAGGGACTTTCAATCGAGCAGTACCCGTTTCTTGCGCCACCAAACATCCGCGTGACCGGCACCTATCCTGGCGCGTCCGCCGAAGCCGTCGAACAATCGGTCGCTACTCCGATCGAACAGGAAGTCAACGGTGTCGACCGAATGAGTTACATGAAGTCGTCGAACACTAGTGACGGGCGGATGCTGCTCGATGTGAATTTTGAAGTTGGCACTGATCAAGATACTGCCAATGTGTTAACCCAGAATCGAGTTTCAACTGCCGCCGCTCGCCTCCCAGCAGAAGTGAATCAACAAGGTGTGACTGTTAAAAAACAGAGCCCCAGCATCCTCATGGTGATTTCGCTTTACTCTCCCGAAGATGCTTACGATGCAAATTTTCTGATCAATTATGCCGGAATTAATCTGCGCGATCAGTTACTGCGAATTCCGGGTATTGCCCAGGTCGACCTCTTTGGTGGCACTGATTACGGTATGCGCGTTTGGCTGAAACCCGACAAGCTCGCCAAACTCGGGTTAACTCCAGCCGACGTCATCTCAGCAATCAAAGAACAGAACCTTCAGGCTCCGGCCGGAAAAGTCGGTGGGGCTCCAACTCCTAAAGATCAGGAGTTCACTGAAACTCTGAGCGCTCCGGGTCGCCTGATCACTCCGGAAGAATTTGAGAACGTTATTGTTAGACAAACGGCTAACGGCGCAGTCGTACGCATTAAAGATGTTGGCAGGACCGAACTTGGATCACAGGACTACAACTCGTTTGGCCGGTTGAATGGAAAGCCCGGCGGCGCGATGGCTGTCTATTTGCTCCCGGGCGCCAATCAACTCAAGGCAGCCGAAGCGATTTACGAGACGATGTCGCACGCCAAGTCCCTGTTTCCTCCAAGCATGGATTACAAGATCGTCTACGACACAACGCCTGCCGTAGAAGCGTCGATCCACGAGATCCTAAAGACCTTCGTCGAAGCACTGATACTCGTTACGCTCGTCGTATTCATCTTCCTGCAGAACCTCAGAGCAACGATCATCCCGTTGCTTACAATTCCGATTTCGCTGGTTGGCACTTTTATCTTCTTTCCAGTCCTCGGCTTCTCTGTCAATACCCTCTCGATGTTCGGGCTTGTTCTGGCCATCGGTATCGTGGTTGACGATGCCATCGTAGTCGTGGAGGCCGTCATACATCACCTCGAACATGGTCTTGCTCCTAAAGAAGCGACCATCAAAGCGATGTCTGAAGTTTCCGCCCCGGTCATTGGAATCGCGCTCATTCTCTCCGCAGTGTTTGTTCCTGTCGCTCTGCTGGGTGGCCTGGTTGGAAGCATGTACAAGCAGTTTGCTTTGACCATTGCCATCTCGGTTTTGCTTTCCGCATTCAATGCTCTCTCGCTGACGCCGGCACTTTGCGCGCTCCTGTTGAAGGAACCAAAGCCGATGCGTGGTCCACTCGGCATTTTCTTTCGCGGCTTCAACAAAGTATTTGACGTTACGACAAACGGTTACGTTCATGTCTCGCGACTTCTGGTCCGCCGCGGAATCATCACCGTTGCGATTGTTGGCGTTGTCGTGCTGGGCGCGCTTTTCTTCGCGAAGCAGATCCCGGCTGGATTTATTCCCGATGAGGACCAGGGAATCTTCGGTGTTAATGTGCAACTGCCGCCCGGAGCTTCGCTTGAACGCACCAGTCTGGTCCTAAAAAAAGTCGAGGACATACTCGCCAAAACCGACGGCATCGAGTCGTATCAAACGATCGGTGGCTACGGCGTAGTTACTAATACCTACCAATCAAACTACGGATCACTCTTCGCTCGTTTAAAACCGTGGGAAGAACGTCACGGCGAAGCGTTGCATGTGAAAGGAATCATGGCCGGACTCCAGAAAGAGTTTGCCGCAATTCCCGAAGGAGTCGTCTTTCCATTCAACATCCCGACGCTCAGCGGTTTTGGCGCTGCCTCAGGCTTCAATTTTCTGCTTCAGGATCGAACCGGCACGATGACTATCGATCAACTCGGAGAACAGACGAGAAAATTTCTTGCGGCCGGTCGCCAACGACCAGAGCTCGGCAACTTGTTCTCTTCCTTCGATCCCAACTATCCGCAAGTCAAAGTCGACCTGGATCGGGAAAAGGCCCGCACGTTGGGAGTACCAGTTAATGAAGTCTTTCAGACAATGTCGGCGGCGATGGGGGGCGCGTTTGTAAACGACTTCAATCGCTTTGGACGTTTGTATCGGGTCTATGTTCAGGCTGACTCTACGGATAGATTGAAGTCCTCTGACATAGGAAACATCTATGTTCGCTCACGAACAACAAATTCGATGATTCCATTATCCACGCTCGTCACCATCAAAGATATCGGCGGTACCGAGTTAACCACCCGTTTCAACTTACTAAGATCTGTAGAGCTTCAGGGCTCGCCCGCTCGAGGTTACACATCAGGTCAGGCGCTTAAGGCCCTCGAAGAAGTTTTCGACCAGACCATGCCAAAGGAGATGAGCTTTGCTTACTCATCACTTTCATATCAGGAAAAGATCGCTCCGCCTCCCGGGCCAACGTTACTTCTCGCGATCCTTTGCGTGTTCCTTTTATTGGCTGCGATGTACGAGAGTTGGCGATTACCGTGGGCCGTATTGTTAGGTTCGCCGCTCGTGGTCCTGGGTGCATTGTTTGGCGTTTGGGTATTTGGTTACGACAACAACGTCTATGTGCAGATCGGATTAGTGATGCTGATCGGCCTGGCGGCGAAGAACGCGATCCTGATCGTGGAGTTCGCGAAGGCGAAACATGACGAAGGATTGTCTCTCGAAGATGCGGCTCTCACCTCAGCGCGATTACGTTTCCGGCCAATTCTTATGACGGCATTTGCTTTCATCCTCGGCGTGATCCCGTTGATGAAAGCAAGCGGCGCCGGAGCCGGCGCACAGAACGTAATGGGGGTGGGAGTTTTCTTTGGCATGTTGGTCGCCACTGCGCTTGGAGTTTTCATCATTCCCGGAAACTTTGCGTTCATCCTGGGATTGGGTAGTCGCTGGCGCAGGAAAACTCCGATTCAGCCCCAGGTCCCTGCTGTTGCTGATGCCGGAGGTGAACACTAATGAAGCGATTACTGATTATTTTGCTGGCTGTCTGTTTGAGTCCAGCCCAGGTGCTTTGTCAAAAATACGAACGACCAAAAGTACAAACTCCAACCACCTTTCGTGGCGACACTGCGACTCAGCCCGATCCTCAAACAGTAGCCGACTTGAAGTGGTTCGAGCTTTTCAAGGATGAGAAACTTCAGGACCTGATTCGTGAAGCACTGGCCAATAACTACGATCTCCGTGAAGCAGTCGCGCGCATCGATGCTGCGCGGGCCAACTACGGAATCGTAAGATCGGACCAGTTTCCCCAAATTGGCGCCAGCGCCGACCTCGTTAACCAACGGAGTTCACGCAGTGGCGCCGTTGATATCCCGGAACCGATACAACGCGATCGCTCGTTTGGCAGTGTCCTGCTGAACCTGTTTACTTTCGAACTCGATGTCTGGGGCAGACTAAGAAAGGCGTCAGCGGCAGCAAAGGCGGATCTACTGGCGTCGGAGGAGAACCGGAGAGCCGTCATCACCACTCTCATCGGCGATGTGGCTACTGCTTACTTCGCACTACGCGAACTTGATTTCGAAATAGATATCTCACAACGAACGCTTGCCTCACGCCGGGAGTCGTTACGAATTATCAAGCTCCGACAAGAACGTGGCGTAGCAACAATGCTCGAAGTTCGTCAGGCTGAAGAGCTGGTCTACGACGCAACCGAAGTAATTCCCGCGCTGGAGCAACAGATACAACAAACTGAAAACTTTCTTAGTTACCTGACCGGCAACAATCCCTCTGCGATTACTCGTGGTCTAACGTTGACCGACGATCAAGTACCACCCACTGTTCCGGCTGGTCTACCATCCGATCTGATCGAGCGAAGACCCGATATCAGAGCCGCTGAGAACAGTTTGATTGCCGCAAATGCTCGCATCGGCGTGGCGAAAGCGGCGTTCTTTCCGCGTATCTCACTGACGGCTTTTCTTGGTTTCGAGAGTGGGCAACTAACAAGTCTGTTTGCCGGTAGCAGAAGTGTTTGGGGACTAGTTCCGGAAGTCACCCAACCAATATTCACTGCTGGAAAGCTAAAATCGAATGTGCGCTTCACCCAGGCTGAACGTGATTTCCTGCTCGTGGATTATCAGAAGACGGTCCAGGGCGCCTTTCGGGATGTTTCAGATTCCCTGACTGCCTATCAGAAAGTCAGAGAGGTCCGCACTCAACGGGAATTACTGGTTGAGACTCTTCGCGATCGTTCTCGCCTTTCTTATCTACGTTATACCGGCGGCGTCGCTACCCTGCTTGACGCACTCGATGCCGACAGGAGTTTGTTCGACGCTGAGAGAAGTTTGGCAGCAGCACGACGCGACGAGCTCTTGTCCGTCGTTCAACTTTACAAAGCATTGGGTGGCGGTTGGCAGTAGTCAGGCCTTAAGGGCCATGCGGCTTGGTTAGCTATCTGCGGTCGCCACTCGAATTTTCGGCCTCGTAATCCCTAATTTCTTCATTCGGGTACGCAGGGTGCTGGCGTTAATATCCAAAATATCGGCGGCGCCGCCTGGTCCTTCAACCCTCCAGTGAACTCTTTTGAGCGTCCGCAAAATTAGCTCGTATTCATTTTGCTCGAGCGTTTCAGTTTCAGACTCTGAGGTTACCGGTAAGCCCGGCTTAGGGAGATCAGCCTGAAACTGCTCGAGCGATAAGTCGAGACTATCGATGAGTCGAAGGTTCGTTCCCTGCGTAATAATGACCGCGCGCTCGATCACATTCCGCAGTTCTCTCACGTTACCTGGCCACGAGTAGTCCTGTAAGATCGCCAGCGCACTCGGAGTGATCTTTGGCATTTTCTTACCAAGCTTTGAACTGATCTGTTCGCCAAGATGGGTTACCAGCATGGGAATGTCTTCCCTGCGTTCACGCAGCGGCGGCATGGTAATCGGGAATATATTGAGGCGATAATACAAGTCAGCGCGAAATGTTCCTTTCGCTACTGACTCGTTCAGGTTTCGGTTCGTAGCAGCTATGAGTCGCACGTCGACTTTGATAGTGCCGGTCCCACCCACACGTTCAAATTCTCCTTCCTCGAGCACACGCAGGAGTTTCGCTTGCAAGTCGAGTGGTAATTCACCCACTTCATCGAGAAAGAGGGAACCTCCGTTAGCAATTTCAAAACGTCCGAGACGTTGTCGATCGGCTCCCGTAAAAGCACCCTTCTCATGCCCGAACAGTTCACTCTCAATAAGCGTGGCGGGAAGGGCCGCGCAGTTAACTTTTACCAGGGACCGGGTTGATCGCGAACTGTTGTTGTGAATCGCATGGGCCAACAGTTCCTTGCCCGTTCCTGTTTCACCCAGGAGCAATACTGTAGTCGTCAGAGGCGCCACTTGTTCTGTCTTCTTCAATACCCGGCGCAACGCCTCGCTCTCCCCAACAATCTCACCGAAGTTTCGAGCAACCAGGATCTCTTCCTGTAAATAAACATTCTCTTCGAGCAGGCGATCCCTAAGTTGTTTCACCTCGCTAAGCGCGTTTCGCAACGATTCCTCGATCTCAAGACGATAAGTTATGTCGCGAACCATGACCATAATCTTGTCGCCTTCACAGCGGACCATCGACGCCTCAAAAACGTGTTTGCCGTCAGGAAGAAAAAGCGAATACTGGAACAAAAGCGGCTTTTCTGAGACTTGCTGGAAACACTGAATCAGTTCCGCTGCGATTTCAGGCGGCATCACCTCAACCACATTCTTGCCCAGAAATTCTTCAGGAGGCGCCCACAAGAGAGCAGGATCTTTCGCGTGATAATCCAAATATGTTCCGTCAGATCCAAGCAGGAACATCAGATCCGGTATGGCGCTGAGAATGGCGCGGTTTCTTGCTTCACTGGCATTTAACTTTGCTTCGCGTCTCACTAAGTCGGCCCGCGCACAGGCGTCTTCCAGTTGCCAGGGAAGTTGATGAAGATATCCAGGACTCTTAACGAGGTATCCGGAAACTCCCAGGTTTAAACCCTGGCGAGCTAATCCTTCGTCACCGACACGACATAGCAAGACGACGGGCAGATCTTTTTTGATCGCTTGTAGCTCTCGGAGGAAGTCGAGGGTCTTCAACTCCGAGACGTCGAAATCCATCAGTAAAACATCATAGGAGTTACCCTCACTCAGGATCTGGACCGCCTCGGCCCCGGTCGAGATCGCATCGACTTGAAGATGATCTGCGTGTGAAGCGAGGTAACGGCGGGTGTTTTCAATGTCCGCCAACCAACTTTCCAGGTACAGGATTCTCAAGGGATGAGCGCGACGCGCAGCGTCCGCCCGGTAGTGATTTAGTGCACTTTCAAGAGTGATCGGTAGTCGATCAAGGTAGTCCCTACGTTTAACTACGTAATCGTTCGCGCCTTCTTTAAGAGCTTCAACTGCTGTCTCCTCATCTCCCATTCCGGTGATCACAACGACTGCCAGCGGCAAACTGTTTTCACGCACATGTCTAAGCAACGATAGACCATCACCATCGGGTAGATGCATGTCGGTAAGGACGAGTTCCAATGGTTCGGAAGCGAGTCGACTGAATCGCTCGAGCGCGTCGCTAATAGTGGGAGCAGTTTCGACTTGAACATGCGGCGAACTTCGCTGCAGTTTTTGGACTGTTATGTCCATGTCCCGCTGGTTGTCTTCTATGTAAAGGATCCTCACTTAATCACCTTAGGGTCTTATTAATTGCACACCAATAGATTTCAATCTGCGAAGCGACTTCCATGAACTTACTGAATTCTACCGGCTTCACGATGTAGGAATTGCAGCCGAGCCGGTATGCCTCTTCCACGTCCCGATCTTCGGCTGAGGTGGTTAAGACAACGACAGGAATAGACGAGTACTTTGGGTGCTGCTTCAGTTGCCGCAAAACTTCCAACCCATTAGTCTTCGGCAGTTTGAGATCGAGAAGAATAACAATCGGCGTCGGTTCACCAGCCTCCCAACGAGCTATATACCCGAGAGCCTCCTCGCCATCTCGAGCTACCTCGATGGGATTGAGCAATCGACGGCCCGCGAGCGCTCGTTTGGTTAGATCGACGTCAATCAGACGGTCCTCGACGAGCAGAATTGGGTTAAGGTTGTAGTTCATCAACAGGGGCCTCCGGCGACGATTTGGATATTTCCAGGTAGAAAGTTGCACCTTTGCCAGGCTGGCTCTCGGCCCAGGCATGTCCGCCCATTCTTTCCATCGACTTACGTACAACGGCCAGGCCAATGCCGGTTCCTGGAAAATCCTCGCCTGGATTCAGACGTTGAAAGATTTCGAAGATCTTGTCGCGGTACTTCATGTCAAACCCGATGCCGTTGTCACGAACCCAGAGAACGACACTGTTCGATGTTTCCCTCGCCCCAACCTCAATCTTAGGTTCGGGAACACCATGGGTGAACTTGATCGCGTTATCGATGTAATTTCTAAGTGATTGAACCAGCCCATTAGAGTCTGCGATTACGCTGGCGCGATTAACGTTCATCGCTAAATCGATTTGACAATTCCCCGCTTCTCGTCTTCTTTGCGCTACGACAGTTGTGACCAGCGAACGTAGTTCAACATGATCCTGCTTCATTTCGCGTCGCTCAATTCGTGAATACTCGAGCAGGTCATCGATTAACTGGCTCATCTCTTCGGTTGAGGATTGGATCGTTTTCAGAAAAGAGCGTCCCTCATCGTTGAGGGTCTTAGCGTGTTCATCGAGCAATAGACGGCTATAACCATCAATGCCGCGCAAAGGTGCTTTGAGATCATGTGCGACCGAGTAGGCAAATGACTCCAGTTCGCGGCTCTTTCTATCGAGCGCAGCAGTGCGCACTTCGATCCGCTGTTCGAGTTGGGCGTTCAACTGATCAAGCGATTCCTTCGCTCGACGACGTCTACCTCGTTCAACCAACAAAACTCCGATGAAAGAAGTCTGGAGTAAGAAGAGAGCGATAACGCCTACTATCCGCCACTTGTATCGTTCCCAAAAAGTAAATTGTCTAAAACTAACGACAGTACCAGGTGGGAGTCGACGCTCGTCGATTCCCCAACGCTGGAGTTCACGCCAATCGAACATTGGAGAACTTGGCGCTCGCTCCACCGGAAGATCCTGCGGTCGGACGCCGTTGAAAATCTTCAAGACTATTTGAGCTATCTTGTCTCCATTACTGCCGGAATCAACAACGTAGCCACCAAGAGCTCCATGGCCAACATACGCACTGTTCATGGCGTAGATTGGGTGTCGACTTGTCTTCGCCAATAGACCTAAAGTCTCAGGTGATTTCACAATCCGCCCATGGTCATCTGCAGACTGTTGCCAAAACCAAAATAAAATGGAACGTTCCGGTAAGTTTTGCGTCCTGGCGATCACTTCGTCCAAAGGCAAATCGGTTAAGTAATTGATTTTTATACGCGGATACCCCTCAAGTGCGCGATGCGCCTTTTCTTCATAACGCTTGTCACGGTCGGGGGTACCGCTGATAACGAACACCTGTTCAATATCAGGTTGTAGTCTGAGCGCCAGATCCAAAGTCTCTTTATGAGTGCTTGAGAGGACGAGTCCGGTTATACCTGCACCGGCGGACAGTTGTGCAGGTGGCGGTTGCCGGACCGCCAGGAAGACAATCGGAACGTTTGGAAAAAGCTCCGTTCGATACTTGAGAACGAAGTCGAGAGGTGGATCGGGGTTCACAACAACTACATCTATCTTACGCTCAGCGTATTTTTGGCGAAGATAGTCGCGGAATAATTCCAATTGATTCTCGCCGGTAAAACGATTGGAATCCAAATACTCCGCATAGTATTCAATCGGTCCTCCCTGGTAATTTTTTAGTCCGGCTTGAAACGCCTGGTCAAAGCCCACGTTTCCGGGAAAGTCTTTACTGTCCCAGTAAATGACCAGCACTGCTTTGCCGGCGTTCTTTGTTTGAGCTGACAGGACTCCGGCCCAAAGCAACGCCAGAAACAAGAGGAGTGTGAGACTGCCAATGTCCCTTAAAAGCTCCCTTGCGGCTGAAACTTCGGGTTGTTTCATGTGCTAACTTCCGGGGCCTTAAGGTCAGGGATAACGAAAGCCTCGATCAAACTGCTCAATAATAGAGCTTCACAGCGAACTGAATCTGTCGCGAGGAACCAGACTCGCCAGTAGGAAATCGTGTGCTGGTGATTCGACCAAAGGCGGGACTACCGACGAGATTTCCCGGGCGGCCGAAGTTTGCGTGGTTGAAGAGATCGAAAAACTCAGCGCGAAACTGTGTCCGAAATCGTTCTCCCAAATTAGTGCTCTTAATCACTGCGAGGTCAGCATTATTGAAGGTGGGGCCAGTGATCACATTTCTGCCGATACTTCCGAATCGTGGGACCGCAGTCAACGCTGAAGTATCAAACCAGCGGTCCACTCTGCCAAAAATCTCGACTGGACCATTCACGTCCGGCCGCAAAGTATTGGCGACTCCATTGACTGTACTATCGCTCGTAATCAGGTTAAATGGATTACCACTCTGTGACTGGACGATGATTCCAAGTTCCCAACCAGAAACGAATTGGCTTCCTGTAAACGGAATTTGATAAAGAACACTTGCGACCAGGCGATGGCGGGCGTCGAAGTCTGACAGCCCCCGATCGTCATGCAGATTGAAACTATTCTGCACCGTAATACCGCCCGAACTAAATGAACTGTAATCAACTGACTTGGACCACGTGTACGACGCGTCGAACTGCAGGTTGCGGGTCAGCCTGCGCGTCGCATTAATCCACAGCGCGTTGTAACTCGAATTACCCGAGCTACCGACTTCGGTAATGTTGCCCAGCGCCGCTCCCGGCAAGATTGGACTGGTAGCGAAAAGCGTCGGGTAAGGACGAACTCCGTTGACTGGCTGATTTATGTTGCGACGAGTAATGAGGCTCGATCCCTTAGACCCGACATAGCAAATCATCAACAGAAATTCGCTGAACTCATGCTGCACATTCAGGTTCCATGACTGGGTGTTCGCGTTGTCATATTTCGGGTCGATCGATTGGGGCGCAAGACCCGCAGGACCAGCCAGATTGATTGCGTTGTTCAGACGTATTGGACCACTGAAGGTCAACGGGATTGCCAGCGGTGGATTACTGCCTGTGCCCGAGACCAGACTCGTCATAGGCTGGTCGACGTAGATGCCGTACGCTGCGCGCAACACAGTCCGTTTATTGGTGAAGGGCGTCCAGGCAAAGCCGATCCGAGGTTGAAAGTTCCTGTTATTCTGGTGATAGATCTGATCGAGGTTTGTACCAACGCGTAACAGCGAACGGCTCTCGCTGTCGAAAACTATAAAACGGTCGTAACGCTCGCTGGGCGTCATGTTCCACTCATATCGCAGTCCCAGAACCAATGACAGGTTGGGATGTAATTTGTAGCTGTCGTGCACAAAGAAACCAAGCGCACCTTCAGCCACGCTGGTGGACTGATTACCCAACGTCACACTAAAGGAATTAGCTGCCCCGTTCAGAAACGAAGCGACGGTGGGAAAGTTAAACGAACCAGTGCCCTGCCGATAAACGTTGCTAAGAAACTGCCGGTACTCGCCACCAAGCTTTAACGAATGTGGTCCATGAAGCCAACTGATAGTGTCGGCTCCAACAAAAGTTGTATCGCCGCGTCCCGAGGGTTGAGTAGCTGGTCCACCGAGATTGAGTCCGCCACCTGCCACATTAATCTGGGGCAACCCAATTGGATCGTTGATGCCATTAAGAATACCGAGACTTGCCGGATTGAGTTGTGCTAACGGCGTGCTCTTTGACGAAAAACGATTGAAGCCAAACCGGGCTTCGTTCACCATAGACTCACCGAACGTGTGAGTTTCGTTCAGAGTAAAAATTTGTCTGAGCGCATGGATGGAATTACCAAAACCCGGAATCGTATTACCCGACCTGGTCGGTTCTTTCGTGTCGGCAAGCTGAACTGCGTGATAACCGTGAAGCAAGTCTTTCTTACTTAGATTGAAACTAATATCGGTGGTCCATTGATCTTCATTAACCGGTGCGCTCGCCGTGCCGAGAAAGCGCGGAGTACCCGCTGAATCGATATGATTAGCTCGCGGGATCAGCTCAATCAACCTGGCGATTACGGGATCGGTCGCTAAAGTTCGCTGTGCATCGCTAAAGACCAGACTATTAATATCCAGACCTTGTCTTTGTCGCAGTCCTTCGTAGGAAAAGAAGAAAAATAGCTTCTCCTTAACGACAGGACCACCAAGACTCGCGCCAAACTGATTACGCTTGAATGGCGCCGGATGCTTTGAAGTGAGTTCGAAAAAATTGCGAGCATCCAGGTCATCATTGCGGAAGAACTCAAACAACTCACCATGAAACGCGTTGTCGCCAGACCGGGTGGCGATATTCACGATGGCTCCCGAACTCTCACCGTATTCCGCGCTGAAAGTAGAGTTGTCGACCTTAAACTCCTGGATAGAATTGACTGGCGGCTGAAAACTGATCGAGCTAAAGGTGAGGTTGTTGAGCGTGATGCCGTTGATCAAATAGTTGACGGTCTCTTCGCGGTTACCGGCAGTAGTAAACGCTAAAGCGCCCAGGCCACGCATCGGCGCACTGGAGAAAGCACCCTGAGGTGGCGTGACTGAGCCGGGAACTAATAGGCCCAGGTCGAGAAAGTAACGACCGTTCAGTGGAATCTCGCGCACAGTTCGCTGGTCCACTATATAGCTTATCGTTACAGTCGAACGCTCGATTCCATTGTTCGCTGAAGGGATTATTACTTGTACAGAAACGTCGCCAACTTGAAGTTGGAAGTCTTGACTAACTCGTCGTCCCACTTCAACTCTGAATTTATTGATTACTTGCGATGTAAAGCCCTGGGCTTTGACCGCCACCTCGTAATCGCCGACCGGGAGCCCGACAAGTTGATACCTTCCCGAGTCATCCGTGGCCGCTCGACGCACTACACCGGTGGCACTGTCAACCGCCAAAATCTCGGCCCCGGGTACAAAAGCGCCGCCCGGATCTGTGACCAGACCTTCTATTGACCCGCTGGACTGAGCTTGAGCACAGACCGAGAGTAAGAGGACACTAACGACCGCGGCGGGGAAGAGCGATGTCATTACGGGCGATTAGCTATGTTGTTTGCCGGGGGGTTTTGAATGTCGTTGAGACTAGTTGGACTTTCTACACTGTCAGTTTTTTAGAACTGTATACCCAGATACCAATAAGTACAAGGTTTTTAAACTCGGAGACCTCTGTAGGCCAACGTTAGATCCATCTCCATAAGCGCCTGCGCCTCTGGCCTAAATGACATCCAATATAGTGCGTGGATAAAGACTCGTGTGGTCGCCGTCCTGGCAACAAATCAATCGGCCAACGCCGGCATCAGGTAAAACATTAACGCCATGATCGCGTAGACAGTGATTAGCTGCACTCCCTTGAACCAGTTCGACTGACCGTCGCCGCAAACAAGCGCACCAATCACCACAGCCATTAACAGTGAGCCAATTTCAGCGCGACCGAAAGCGAGTTCGAGCGGTTGCGGTGCGATGAAATAACTTGCGAGTACAAGTAAAGGCGCGACAAACAAAGCGATCTGAATACAACTTCCAAGTGCGATTCCTACTGAAAGGTCCATCTTGTTCTTGCGAGCCATCGCTATCGCGGAACCGCTTTCCGCGGCGCCGCCGACGATTGCAACGAAGACGATGCCAATGAAAACCTGCGACATCCCCAGGGCTTTACCCGTCTCTTCTGCAGCGCCCACGAGAACCTCGCTCATCCACGCCGCCATCACCGATGCGGCAAGCAAAGTAACTACCGAACGCGACACACTCCATTGCCCTTCGTGGTGAGCGGAGTCTTCGTTCTCAGGACCCGCAAAAGCGCTGGCGTGCGTTCTCAATGAGTACAAAATGTAGAGCGCGTAAGCGGCGAGTAGTAAGAAAGCGATCCCGACATTCAGTTGCGCTTCGGCCCTAATCACTCCGTTCGGCGCAAAGACGCGACTAAAGCTACTTGGTACGAGCATGCTAACGGCGGCGAGGAACATCATCGTGCTGTAAGCGCGAGCTGCTAATGGATTAAAGCGCTGATCATGAAAACGAAGACCGCCGGTTAAGAACGCAACACCGAGCGCGAGTAATAGATTTGCCAGAATCGCCCCGACCAGCGAGGCCCTGACCATTTCAAAATAACCCGCCTTCAATGCCACGAGGGCGATGATCAATTCCGGGGCATTCCCAAAGGTCGCATTCAGCAATCCGCCCACCGCATCTCCGGTCCGCGACGCTATCTGTTCGGTGGCGCTGACAATCTGGGCAGCAATAGGAATTATGGCTAACGCCGCCATGAAGAAAAGTACTGGTGCTGATGCACGGGTGAGATGTTCAAGACCAATCGTGATCGGAATGAACAGCAGGAACCAATTCATCGGACTGCGAATGAATTTGGCGAAAGGCGCCGGCGGGCCTATGTTGTTGAGATCGTGTACGGCAGTTGTTGTTGACATGCGATGCTCACTAAACATGTACTGCTGCCAGTTGATGACCAGCCTCAGCAGACAACCTGCTACTGGTTTCGACTACTGGAGAAACCTCACTCGTCCTGTTGAGATCCCGAACAGCGCAGCGATCTTCACCTTTCCTTCTGCTAACCGAACTTTGGCTTCGGGAGTTTCCGAAAAAATCTTTCGTTTCCCTCTTTCAACCGCTGAAGAGCCTCGATTGCAGAGATAGTTGATCTTGCCGGTCCTCCGGTCTCTCGTCAGGCACAGAAACGCTGGTGTTCAAGATTAGGTGGAAAGCATTTGAACCGAACCTGTCAGAAATAACAGGCGGACTGTTGCCCCGAAGGGGCCACGACCCAAAGCCCAGGGTTGCCGCTTCGGCTACCCTGGGTAAAGACGTTTCGCGTCATGGCAACCGCAACGCGGTTGCGTCATTGAGGTTTTCAACTAATCGCAACCGCGTTGCGGTTGATAATTCAGGCTTAGCTCACCCAGGGTTGCCGCAACCCTGGGCTTTGAGACGGAGCCCCTTCGGGGCAGGCCACTGATAATAGTCAATGGCAACCGCAACGCGGTTGCGTCATTGAGTTTTCAGCGTAATCGCAACCGCGTTGCGGTTGATAATTCTGGCTTAGCTCACCCAGGGTTGCCGCAACCTTGGGCTTTGAGACGTAGCCCCTTCGGGGCAGGCCACTGATAATAGTCGCGGCCATAGTGACTAAACCCGGCAACATGAAACTGTGGTTGAGCGAATTGGAAATCGCCATTCACCATTAACGATTCACGATTCACATTCCTCAATAAGTCGTGAACATCCCCGCTTTTGACCCACCACTAAGTTTGCGACGACTGTCAGAAGGCCGTTAGTCCAACCGCACGAAATTGTTTACACGTGCGATCGACAAGGTCCGCGGTTGGTGGTTGCACATCGGTTAACGTATAAGGAACTCCGAGCTCTTTCCACTTGTAACGTCCCAGGTTATGAAATGGCAGAACGTCCACCCGCTCCACGTTGCCAAGCCCGGCAGTAAACGCGGCAATCTGATTAATATCGCCTTCATCATCAGACAAACCCGGCACTAAAACGTACCGCAGCCAAACGGTTCGCCGGCATTGTGCCAGGCGGCGCGCGAAGTCCAAGGTTGGACCAACTGCTTTTCCGGTCAGGTGTAAATGGCGTTCAGGGTTCCAGCACTTGATGTCCAGCAACACGACATCAATTCGATCCAGTTCATCATCGGACAGTCGTTCGCCGAGGTATCCGTTGGTGTCGAGCGCTGTGTGAATGCCCAGCGACTTTGCGGCGGTGAAGAGCCTGACGGCGAACCGGTCCTGCGCCAGTGGTTCACCACCACTCAGGGTAAATCCGCCTGACATGATCTTTAATCCATGACGGTATTTCGCGAGCTCTTCAATCGCCCTATCAAGCGTAACCGGCATGCCATTCATCATGTTCCACGTGTCCGGGTTGTGGCAGTACAGACAACGCCATTGACAGCCGGCGGCCCAGGCCACGAGGCGAACGCCTGGTCCATCCACGGTTGATCCGGTAGTGAAGGAATGAAGGAAGCCCATATCGCCAGTCTGTAAGGCCCTCTTAATCGCCGATTCAGAAACACCCTGGCCGAGACTTGCTCGAAGCTCAAAAGGACTTCTTGCTTCCAACGGAACTTGTTCATGAGAGGGAACAATATTCATGACGGCCTGCTTCCATGAAAGGTTCGGTTGATGACATCCATCTGTTGTTCACGAGTGAGCCGCACAAAATTCACGGCATAGCCTGAAACGCGAATAGTCAGTTGTGGATATTTCTCCGGGTGGTCCATAGCATCGATGAGTGTTTCACGATTAAGCACATTCACATTCATGTGATAGCCAGTAACGCTAAAGAATGCATCGAGAATGTTGCGCAAGTTCGTGATGCGATCTCCATCAACCCGCCCGAGACCTTCGGGCACCAGACTCGTCGTCAGGGAAATTCCATCAGCGGCGTCGCGGTAGGGAATCTTTGCAACCGAAGCAGCGGAAGCCTGAATGCCATGACTATCACGTCCGTGCATTGGGTTAGCGCCCGGCGCAAACGGTTCCCCGTGACGTCGGCCGTCTGGTGTGTTGCCCGTGTTTTTGCCGTAAACGACATTCGACGTGATCGTCAGAATCGATTGAGTGTGCACTGCATTTCGGTAGGTCGGATATTTTCGGAGCTTATTCATGAACGTGCTCACGAGCCACGTGGCAAGGTGATCCACGCGGTTGTCGTTGTTGCCAAACTCCGGATAATCACCTTCGGTTTGATAGTCAGTTATCAATCCTGTTTCGTTGCGAATGACCCGCACCTTCGCGTAACGAATGGCCGAGAGACTGTCAGCAACTACAGACATGCCGGCCATGCCAAACGCCATTGTGCGCAGTGGTGAATAATCATGCAGGGCCATCTCCAGTCGTTCATACGCATACTTGTCATGCATGTAGTGGATAACATTCATGGCATTGACGTAGACGCCGGCCAGCCACTCCATCATCTTGTCAAACTTTTTCAGCACGTCATCGAAGTCCAGAAACTCACCTTCGACCGCACCGTAATCCGGACCAATCTGTTCACCGGTCAGTTCATCTCTCCCCCCGTTGATGGCATATAAAAGGCACTTAGCGAGATTTGCGCGAGCGCCGAAGAACTGCATTTGTCTGCCGACAATCATCGGCGAAACACAGCAGGCAATGGCGCCGTCATCACCCCAGGAGCGACGCATAATTTCATCGCTCTCGAATTGAATGGAACTCGTGTCAATTGCGACTTTCGCAGCGAAGTTACGAAAGCCGTCAGGCAGTTGCGGTGAATACCAAATAGTAAGATTTGGTTCGGGAGCTGGTCCTAAGTTGTAGAGCGTCTGCAGGAAGCGAAAACTGGTCCTGGTAACTAACGGCCGGCCATCGTCGCCAACGCCTCCGATTGATTCAGTGACCCAGGTTGGATCTCCCGCGAAGAGCTCGTCGTATTCCGGAGTTCGAAGAAAGCGCACAATGCGTAGCTTGATCACAAAGTCGTCGATGAACTCCTGCGCCTCCCGTTCTGTGAGCGTTCCCGCTTTCAGATCGCGGTCGAAGTAGATATCGAGAAAAGTTGAGGTACGACCGAGCGACATCGCTGCGCCATTCTGTTCTTTGACTGCAGCGAGGTAGGCAAAGTAAAGCCATTGGACCGCCTCGCGTGCGTTTCGAGCGGGAACAGAAATGTCGAACCCGTAACCACCTGCCATTTGCTGGAGTTCTTTAAGCGAACGAATTTGCTCGCTGAGTTCTTCTCGATCGCGAATGATCTCGTCCGTTGAAAGCAGCGCGTCAAGACTGTTCTTCTCGTCTTGCTTGCCGGCGATGAGTCGAGAAACTCCGTACAAAGCGACGCGCCGGTAATCACCGATGATTCGACCTCGTCCGTAAGCATCAGGCAGACCGGTTAAGATGTGTGAACTTCGACAGCGTCTGATGTCAGCAGTGTAAGCATCGAAGACTCCGTCGTTATGAGTTTTTCGATATTTGGTAAAGGCCTCAACGATGTGAGGATCTGGCTCATAGCCGTATGTCTTCAACGCGTTGAGGACCATTCGCAACCCGCCATTCGGCATGATGGAACGCTTCAACGGGGCATCTGTTTGTAACCCGACTATCAGTTCGTTTGGCTGGTCGATATAACCTGGTTTATGTGAAGTGATGGCTCCGGGAATTTGAGAAATGTCGAGCACTCCTTTTTTTCGTTCTTCGACGAAGAGCTTGTTTAATTTTGCCCAGAGGTTATGCGTGCGTTCCGTTGCCGTAGTGAGGAACCCGCCGTCGCCTTCATACGGCGTATAGTTCTGTTGAATAAAGTCACGCACATTGATCTCGCTTTGCCAGAGACCAATATTGAATCCCTCCCAACCAACTGCGGTCTTTCCCTGTACGACTTGCTGAATGGCAACCATGTCTATTCTCCTTACAAACTCTTCATTGCACTGCTTGCGCCAGGCCGAGCAAAGCACCCGTATGGCGCGCGATCATGAGTTCCTCATTGGTAGGAATGACCCACACCGAAATCTTGCTGTCCGACGTGGAGATCTTTGACTTCCGTTCGTTGTTTACGGCTGAGTCGAGTTCAATACCCAGCCACTCAGACGCCTCACAAATTCGCTTACGGATCTCAGGTGAGTTTTCACCAATGCCGGCAGTGAAGACGAGCGCGTCAATGCCGCCAAGCACTGCGGTGAGAGCACCGATTTCTTTCGTTACGCGATAAATGAAATAGTCGACGGCGAGCCGGGCGTCGGCTTCGGATCGTCCGAGTAAGTCGCGCATGTCGTTACTGATGCCCGATATTCCCAGTAGACCGGACTTCTTGTAGAGCAGGTCTTCCACCTCTTTTGTCGAGAACTTCAGACCCTGAAAGAGATGCAGGACCACCCCCGGATCGATCGACCCTGGCCTGGTCCCCATACACAGACCGTCTAGTGCCGTAAATCCGAGTGTGCTATCAACACTCTTTCCCTCTCGTAATGCACACAGGCTCGCACCGCTACCAAGATGGGCCACGATTACTCTTGCTTTCGCAATTTCCGGGGCAACATCCGGCAGGACCGAGGCGATGTATTCGTAGGAGAGCCCGTGAAAACCATAGCGCTGCAAACCCGCAGCGCGTAACTCGTGCGGAAGCGGAATAAGTTCGGCAACCTCGGGCTGTCCACGATGAAAGCTGGTATCGAAACAGGCCACCTGCGGCACTTCCGGTAGACGTTCGAAAACCGCGTCGATTGCGACCAGGTTGTAAGGCTGGTGGAGCGGAGCCAGCGGGATCAGGTCGCGTAATTGGTCCACCGTGTTCTTAGTCAAAATGGTTGGCCCAGTGAACCGCGAACCGCCATGCACTACTCGATGACCGACACCCAACACGCGTGAACCACCGTATTTTGATCTCAGCCACTGTGCGAGAACACGGACTGCTTCACCGCCGTCACGAACGGCGACATCACGATCAACCAGTCGTTCGTTGTTTGAGTCTTTGACGGAAAGGCGTGACTTTGTGCCAATGCCTTCTATTTGCCCGCGCGCTTCAAGTCGCCAACGTTCGTCGTCACGACGTTGGAACACACAGAACTTAAGACTAGATGATCCGGCATTGAGTACCAGCGCGTAGTCGTCCATACGAATACTCCTACAACCGGGCCACTCGCGCGTGCGCAACCAGCTTGGCAGCAGTCGGTAAGCTCTCGCAACGCGCCAACAGTCGTTCGTATTTCCCGGTTCCTGTTGCTTCTTTCATTGCTTAACCTTCTCTCTAAAGTTCGCCGAGGCGGTGCGAACTGCTGGTCCAGTCTCTTTCAAGAACAGGCTCAGCAGGATTGCGATTGCGACGCCATACAGAAGAGGTACAAACGTGGACTGGTAGTGCTGCAATTCCACTCGCGCTGCTCCACTCGACGCGCGTTGCAGGATCCAGCCAAAGACTGGTCCAAGTAGTGCACTAAAAGTGAAATTCAAAAAATTAACGACACCTGTCGCGGTGCCACCGAACTGCGGCGGGTTGGCTTCTTTGATTATTGTGTACGGCAACATCGCTGCGCCTGAGGCAATGCCCGCGACAAGTCCGACGACATAAGGAGGGAGAACGCCGGGTGTGCCGTAAAGGATCCAGGCAAGGCAAATAAACAGAACTACTCCTGCACCTGCGATCACGGGCTTTCTTCGGCCCAGTCGATCTGAAATGAAGCCGAGCAGAGGGCAGCCAATGATCCAACCGAATGGAACAGTGGCCGACCGCATTACTGCCGCACCGTAGTCCACACCATGTGCTTCCTGGAGATAACGAACTCCCCAGATCATGTCGAATATTGTTGTCGGGATGAACATCAATCCGGCAATCAAGCCACACAAGATCGATTGCGGGTTTCGGAAAACAACGCCGAAGGCTTTCGCACTGCTCTTGAGCCATCCGGCGGGTTGGTCCACCGGTTCTTCACCGGGTATCAGAAAGAAAAGAGCGACGCCGATGAGGAGACCCGCAATGCCCATCCCCATCCAAAAATGGTTCCAGGCAAGACCGCCACCGATTAATGGACCAACAACAAACTGGCCCGCGGAGCCACCCGCCATGCCGAACATTTGCGTTACGCCGATCAACGTCGCAGCCCGTGAAGCGGGAAAGTTCTTGGTGGCGATATAGATCGCCCCGACTAACGCGAAGACGCCACCGGCGCCTTGTAGAAATCTGCCCACGCTCGCTACCTGGTTATTGCCACTGGCAAACAACAACGCTCCGATACCGACAGTGACAGCGGCGAACGGCAACAGTCGTCGTGGTCCAAGTCGATCCATGGCGGCGCCTGCCACCAGGCTGAAGGGTGAGTAGCCGTAGTAAAAGAGACCGACAATCGAAGCAACGCCGAGAGCACTAACGCCAAATGCTTCTGACAACTGCGGCATCATGACTGCCGGAGCCGAGCGCATCATGTATTGATAGAAGTAGTAGACCGCTGTCAGCAACCAGGCAACCGTGGCCATTCTGATGTGGGTAGACCGCTCAACTCTATTTCGGGGATGTACAGTTGCTTGCACCATGTCGCTGTCACTTAGGCATTCAGTCTAGTGAGAGCGAACGACGCTAGTACTCGTAAAAGTGACAGGTTCTCGGACGGAGGATTCAAAACTGGAACGAGCGGGGGTAAACCGCCCTTCCTAACTGCGCTATTCAAAGTCCAATGTTCAATGTCCAATGTCCAGGGTTCAATGTCCAAGGTCGACGGTTTTGGACGCGGAGCGTCCGTTGAATTTAGCCCGGCTTTTCAAAGCCGGGAAAGCTGAGCCAACAAGCCAGCGTCGCGTAGCGACGCTTGAACCACCGTCGCTACGAGAAGAACTACCACTAAACTGAAACCTAAACTTGTTCTGAAACGGGCGAAAGATCAAAACGCGAGGATCGTCTGAATCATCGGTATCCAGCCATTCAAACCTGCATTGTAGGGCGTAAACGCACCGGTGTAAGGAACTCTGTGAACTCGCATCACTTCGGCGTTCAGCCACAAACGTTCGGTCGGCAGAAAGTGCCACTTAACGCCGCCGGCGTATTCCCAGGAGTCGTTGAACTGTCCAAAGACATTTGAACCCCGGCCATAAACCATTAGCTTCTTAGGAATGACGAAATAACTGGCCGACAGTTCGGCTCCATGATCGAACGTAGACGAGAGCGGTAATGGACCATCAGCTTCAAAGTCACTGAGCCAGCGGAAAAAATACTGGCCATTGATCGCCAGCCCGCTTCGCTTAAGGCCGCCGTCAATCGCGTACATCCGATACGTGGCTTTGTCGACCGTCACACCGGGCGCAAATGCGCCGGTCGAAAACGTCAGCACCCCATCCGAGTTGTACAGTGAAGTGTTCTCCGGACTCGATTGATCGAGATTTGAAAATCGGTCCTCCCGTGATCTCGTAAACGAAGTACCAATTCGAATACGAGTTTTATTGGAGGCAAAATAATCATCGTACATGTTGCGAGATTTGCCAGGGTCGCTGTAATTCCCGAGTGGTTCCCACCAGACGCTCCCGGAAACGAGCAGACTCGTGTCGATCTTGTTGGCCGAGATATTAATGGTGTTGAGTCCATTGCCAACGAACACCATGTAGTTCAGTCCCTTCACCGGTTCTCCGTTGGCCCAGATCCCCTGGGTGAAGCCGGGCCGGAAGAAGTTGTCGGCCATGCTTCTATCTGTGGCGGTAAAAAATGGGAATGTGTTTACCAGTGACCGGCTGCCGGGAACACCGTTGTAACCGCCCGTAATCGTCAACGCCTTGTTGAATGACCAACCAATATTCCCGGCCACCACAATTGATGCAGCGCCGGCGGAAGTCCACACGGTGCTGCTATAACGCAATCGCTTGTCGAAGATGTAGCCACCTAAGATGAACATCGTTCGGTTTATAGTGATGTCATTGCGTTTTTGCACTTGTCGAACAACACCCAGGTGGTCGGTGAAAGTGTCGTCAGACGAAAGTGTATTGAGATATCTGACCTGGGTATTGACGTTGAACTTAAGCAGGAAAGGGACCCTGGCGTCTTCGGGAGTTTCCCAGATCACGATGCCATCGCGATAACGATCGTCATTCTTGGGAGCGGTCTGTACGGGGTTACTAATTGGCGAAACTTCGGCGGGTGACGACGTCGATGGCGTCGGAGTCTCGCTTGCTGGCGTGGGCGCTGGTCCAACTGTTTCGCTCACCCCTGCTGGACCATCAAGTCGTCGCTGCAAACGATCTACTAAATCCAGTAACGTCTTCTGCTGTTCCTCCAGCTTGCGAAGTTGCTCTCTGACCGCAGCGTTGTCGGCCTTCATCGCTGCCACGTCGCTCTCAAGATCGCTCGTTCGCGCTACCGGAGTTGCGGCCTTATTCTCGGAGTTAGTTGGCGGGCTTACGCGTGTCGCATTGACTTCTTTTGCTGGACCACCGGCCTGCGATTCCGGGGCCTGTCCATATGCAGAACTCACCAGCAGCACTGCTGAGATGAATGCCAATGCGACTGGAGTCCTGGCGTTTGCGAGTATTATCAAAATTATTCTCTTTCTGAATAAACGATCGCATTTGCAGTGCTTGAGTTTCTGCGAGCGAGCTTCAGACACACCTAGACGCTCGCGAGTCTAATGCCCCGCTCTGCGTCGGACGCTCATCGCTCACCCGCGTTGGAAATACAGAACGCCGACGCTAGTTCGACTACCTGGCAGTTCTCCCGTCAGCAGAGCACTACGGAGAGGGCCAGCCCGGCTTCACTCGTCTCTTTGTACTTACTGTTCATGTCTTTCGCGGTCTGGGCCAGGGCCTGTATTGTTTCGTCCAAACCAACTCGGTGCCGGTTGGCGATCTCGTTGCTGGCGATTGCATAAGCCGTCCACGCTTTGACGGCGCCAAACGCACATCTCTCAATGCAGGGGACTTGAACATAACCGGCTACCGGATCGCACGTCAGACCCAGGTGATGTTCGAGGGCCGATTCCGCCGCGTTCTCAACTACTCGTGACTCGGCTCCGCGTGCCGTAGCAACCAATGCCGCAGCCATTGCGGAAGCCACACCAATCTCAGCCTGGCAACCACCTTCGGCAGCAGCGAGTGTCGCATGATGCTTACAGAGATAGCCGACGCCGAGTGCGGCGAGCATTCCCTCCCGTACCTTTTCTCGTGAGATCTTGCGTCCTTCCATCAGACCATAAACCAGTGACGGCATGACTCCCGCCGAGCCGCCCGTCGGAGCGGTTATGACCAAGTGGCCGCGCGCATTTTCCTCAGACGCGGCAATCGCACAGGCGGACAGCAGGCCAATACCGCGGTCTCCTGAATTTTCCTCATCCATCGCGCGCTTATAAACAGTCGCAGCTTTACTATGGAGTTTGATTGGACCAGGAAGTATGCCGTCCTCCGGCATGTTCAGTCCTGACTTTACCGTTGCGAGCATCGCATTGATGATCTTATCGATGAACGCATTGACTTCCGCCTCGGACTTGCCGGAGATCGCCATCTCATTTGCCAGCATGACCTGACCGATCGACAACTTGTTACTGTCCGCATGGGCCCGAAGTTCCTTCATTGTTTCGAACGGATACTTCGGAGCATTTTTCTTGGGAGGCGTATAACCTTTCCACTCAATAAATCCACCGCCAACCGAGTAGTACTCCAGTTGATAGACATCTTCGGTGCCGGCTAACAGATGGCAGACCATCGTGTTTTGGTGATAGAAGTCGCCCTTTGGAGAGTCGTAAACGATGTCCTTCAGCGTGACAGGAATTTCTTTTTCGCCGAGCTTAACTTTGAACGATTGGTCAGGCTTGTCTCGCAGACCATCAAGAAACATCGGATCTACTGTCGCTGGTTCCATACCAATCAGTCCCGCCAGAGTGGCTCGTTCCGTACCGTGTCCCTTGCCGGTGGCACTGAGACTGCCGAACAGGTTGACTCTAAGCGCGGTCGCCTTTGCGAGTTGATCGGCGGGCAACTTCGTACAGCGCTGGTAGAAATCATAAGTAATGCGCATTGGTCCGATCGTGTGTGAGCTGGATGGTCCAGGACCAACTTTGTAGAACTCGTCCGCCGTGATCATGATGGGGCCTTTCGACTCCAGATGGACATACAGTCCCCTCGAAAGCGGACGCAGCATTGGCAAGGATTTCACGGCCTCGGTTGTTCGCTCAGCGGCTAAGAGGCTGCGGCCCGTCATAATCGCCGCCGCACCTCCAACAGCACTTCTGATCAGGAAATTCCGGCGATCCACACCCCCGGGAATTTCCTTCGAGACTAAATGTTCAGGGTCACCAAGCAAATCTTCTAACTCCGCTTGATTGGGTTTTGTTTCTTTGGTCATGTCGCCTCTCCTCTTGTTGTGCTGGGTGGTGGGTTTCGCCGCCGCCACTGATGGTATTAGCCCGAGCCACGTGTCCCGCTTCGTCATCACAAACGGAAAACAACCGGCATCCAGGCTGACTCGGTCACGATTAACTTTTCACAGTCGCAGGTTCACAGTTTTGCCCGCAGGGTCAATAATTAACACAGCCAATTCGTCACACTTTGACCACTGCTTCCCTTCCTTTTGCTCGATAACTTCTTCATGTTTTTCACTCCACTCAAGTTCCAGGAAGCTATTGGTCAGCCTCAACCACGGTCCAACTCTTATCAGGATTGAACCTATCGATGGCTGCAGCCAGTTCCAGAGTCTTGAGACCGAGATCCTTTTGATAGACCACGCCGTCGTGACTCACGATGAAAGTTTGAACCCCGGTTACGCGATACTGTGCGGGAAAAGCAATGAGGGCAAAGCCGCCAATCATCACGTCCTTCACCACGAAGTCCAGTTGGCCCAAAGGAGCTGCGGGTCCTTGTCCTTTCAGGATTCGGAAGAAATAGCCGTGATAGGGTTCCGCTCTATTTGAGTAACCACGTTCGATTGCTTGTGCGACTTTTTCACCAATCGGACCGCCCCACGTGCCGTCTTCATTTTTCCAGGCCAGACCATCCTGGGTTCCAGGTGTGCTGATGATGCGTTGCGCATATTGATTCACTTCCGAGTTGCCATGCTTGACGAGCGCGTATTCATGTTGCGCCTCCACGTAGCCGCGACAGATATTGATCGCGGTTAGCTCATCGTCTCCGATGCGCCGAAAGAGAAGTTCTTCGCGACCGGCACGCGTATCGAATGACCAGCTCGATCCCGTCTTCACGATTGGAACAGCGAACGGCCACTCGTCTTCCCCGACAACCAGGAAGGCGCGTCGCGAATTCTTCGGCTGCAATGAGATGTTAGACTTTTCCCGGGCCTTAGCTGCAAATTGCTGCAAGACCTCACGCTCGCGGGCCGGTTCTCCCGTGTGAATGATGTCGTAACTGTCTGGTCCAAGAATTTCTAAGAGAGCCGTCTCATCGACTTTTTCGGCCGCATCAATCAATGCCTCGACCGCCAATTCGGCGCTGGCGAAAGTCTTTGCTTTCGTGGCTGAGGGAAGATTCTGACTATTTACTCCTGATGCTGAGCCGAGTAGCAGTACGGTAATGGTAAAGAAGCCGGCGACTAGAGTCGGTTTGGTAAAACGTTTTTGGGTTTTAATTGTTGTGTTGTCTTTCATGATTCTTACCTCCTGCGACCGCCACCGCCACCGCGACCACCGCCCCCACGACCGCCACCGCCGCCGCGACTACCACCACCAAAGCCTCCGCCACGACTGCCTACGCCCATACTTGAAGACCCGCGACTACTGCTCGCCCGGGTGCTCGCGCCACCAAGTCCTCCGTTGCCAAATGCCCCGCGACTTCCTGACCCGCCTGAAACACTGCGATTACCAACTCGATCGCCACCTCCGCTAATCCCGCCACTGCCTCCGCGCGATCGATCACTGACTCCTGCGGCTCCGCGGTTTCCCGAACCAACCCGGTCACCCGCTGCACCGCGATTACCAGCGCTTCCCCTGTCGCCTATTCCATCGCGATTTCCCACACCATTGCGATCGCCAACGCCTCCCCGATCGCCTACTCCACCGCGATTTCCCACACCACTGCGATCGCCAACGCCTCCCCGATCGCCTACTCCACCGCGATTTCCAACGCCGCCCCGATCTCCTACTCCACCTCGGTCGCCGAGTCCTCCGCGATCACGATTCGCACTACCCAGGTTGCCGCCTTGTCGACCAATGTCTCTTTGCGCTGCCCGTTGACGATTCTGCAGAGAATCACCTCTGGCAGTGCCACCAAACCTGTTCGCAGTATTGCGATCACCGTATGGAGCACCTCCCCGGTGTGCGGGATTGTGTTGCCACTTGTTTCCGCCGTTGACGCGATTGCCCCCTTGAATGTTGTTCACTCGATTACCGCCGTTGATGTTGGTGTTACGGTTAAAGTTATTATTGGAGTTGATGTTGATATCGTTGCCGCCCCAACCACAGCCCCAACCCCAACCGCCGCCCCACGCTGCACCGATGGCCATGCCGACGCCAAAAGAGATTGCGCTCGCAGCAATCACGGCTCCGGTCGAATATGGCGGATAGTAAATCGGTGGGTAGGGATAGATAGGTGCGCCATAAACTACAGTCGGGTTGTAAGAAGGGACATAGACCACTTCCGGATTCGACTGTTCGATCACAATCACCTGCTTACTCTCAACCACTTGCGTTTCCACTTTCTGCTGCTCGTTAGTGGCCAACGCACCACTGCCTTTCGCCTTGTTGCGCATACGTTGAATGGCATCCAATACGTCGCTCTGTTGGGCGAGAAAGGCATTGCCTAGATCTGTTGTCCACTGAATATCGTCGGACAAACGTTTCACCACATCCGGCAATGCAGCCATTGCCTGAATACTTGGGTCCCATGGTTGTTTCTTAACTGCATCCGCCAATTTCTTTTGGTCTTTTGTGAGATTCGTGTTTCTGTCCAGCCACTGCTGGAGTTGAACAATCTCGAGTGGATAAGTTGAAGCAACAAGCGTTTGGCTGAGCAGGTTATCGGGATACAACGCGATCGGTGCTACGAGAGAATCGAGTTGGTCCGCAGGGACCTTAACAGCCTCTTGCGTCGCAGCATCCTGCCTGACTGCGGTTGCCGCCGGACGCGCTACCAATGGGTTGTTTGCGGATACCAGCAACACCACGCACGTTAACGCTGTGCAACATCGCATCAAGTGGGCCGGGTATCGTATGCGGATAAAATCTGATTTCATTCGTCCCTCCTGGAGACAACCTCGCCAATTCAACGACGGTCGATCAGTTGGCGGGTTCGGACTGCTTGGCCCACTCAAAATTTGAGCTCCTTCTTGAAGTTGTATTTGAATGAAAACTGCACGTGAACGTCTTCAGAGCTGAAGCCATCGAGGAAGTTCTCGCGTCGTCCCCAAATCACCTCGCTGCCTACCATCACGTTGTCCACCGGATAAAACAGCAAGTTGGCGGATGCATAGTGACCCCGGTGGAAAGCATCGGGTCTCTGACCTTCAGAGTTCGAGATGTCGAGCATCGAATAGCCAATCGAACTCGAGAAGCGTTTGTTCCAGGTGTGATCGAGATAGGCCATGAAAGCCGTCAGCGGAAGTGCGACGCCTTTGATCGGAACGCGCGGGTTAGTTGAGTGTGTTAAGGCGATACCGATATCAACGGGCGCATCGTTCATGTAGTTCTGTATGCCGTGTCCGTACGTGAACGAAAACTTGCCCACATTCTTTTTGCCGAAGTTCAGCGCTGAGTTCAGGCTCAGGCCCGCTCCAACAGCACTGCCACCCAGGTCAAAATTGTCGGCGATCGTGTCTTCCCATTGGATTTTCCGAACGACACCGGATGCCTGGAAATGGCCCCAGTCTCTTTCGAAACGTACGTTGGCGGTGAGATCAGGTAACGGGAATCGGGCTTTGACGCCTTGCAATTCGATGCGATCGGAAGCGCGACCCAAGTCAGCGCTGGCGCCCGGACGCTCGGCTGCGATGGTGAGTGAGTTCTTTCCTTTGAGCGGCATCCAGCGAACCTGCACATTGCGAAACCACGGAATCCCGTTCGGGCCCCAGTATTCGTTCGTATTTGGAAATACATCAGGATCGACGAAGGTGCTCCAATTTTGTCCGGCCCCGAATTGGCCCAGCTCACCATAAGCATGTCGCAAGCGAAAAGTAGTTTGCCCGGCATCGACACCCGTGCCGAATAATTCGAATTCGAAGATTGTCTTTAGCTCTCCGTATTTGGTTGGCGTTGACGACTTAACTCCAAACCGAGTCTGTCTCACGCTGGAAAACCAATTACCGTCGGGCGCGAATTCATCCCGGAACGCCGGCAGCTTGACGGGGCGCACGGTATCGAACCAGTTAGGGTCGGCTTGTTTGAATTGATAGCCCATGTCGAGCATTGCAAAACCATAGATCTGAAAAGAGCTTTCACCCTTTGCATCGTCTGGTGGCTTCGCTGCTGCAGGCGCGGCTGGTGAAGAAGGACTCTCGGAATATGTGGCCTGGACAATTTCCGGTGTCGCACTCTTCTTTTTCGTCTCTTCCAGAGTGTTGATTTGTCCCTTCAACTCGACAACCGTTTGTTCGAGCAGTTGTAGGCGTTCCTTCAGTTGTTCTACTTCCGATGGTTGTTTGGGAACTTCCGGAGTTTGAGAAAAGACCACCGCACTTTGAATTATCAGCAGTCCGGCAACTGCGAATATTGAAAGGACAAATCCATTCCAAACTGATCGACTATTAGTGCTCATGCTTCCTCCTCCAAAGGCTTCATCTCCGGCTTCAAACAGAAGCTCTCTTATTTTTTCTGAATGTAGAGGAGGGTTAAGAGCGCCAAAACTGGCAAAAGTTACAGGGTAAGAAAATGAGAAGGGCCGGCGCCGGGCGATCGCACTATTCAGTGGTCCATTGTAGGGGCGGCCCTCCGTGGCTGCCCTGTGTGAGCAGTCAGTCGTTCTTAGGCCAAGCCAGTCCTTCTTAAGCCAGGTCACTCGGTTCTGTCGGTAGTAGTCATTTGAACTACCTGTAAGAAATAACAGTTTTAGTTCGCGTGTTAACTACCTAAATTCACTGGTAGTAGTTCAAGTCGCCGGTGATCCGCAAATGAATTCAAACGCAAATCTCCTAACTCAAGAACTCAGCATTCCCACTGTTCAATCACGACCGCCAACGGATTACGAGTTGACCAGGGAAATTGAAAATGGAAATACAGAGAGCATCGAGACGCTCTACCGGCGGCATAAATCAAAAGTGTATTCGTTGTGTTTGCGAATGACGGGAAGCGTCACTGAAGCTGAGGACTTAACTCAAGAGGTGTTTATCCAACTATTGGTCAAAGCCGGGTCATTCCGTGGCGAAAGCCAGTTTACGACCTGGCTATATCGGTTCGCTACAAACCAGGTGCTAATGCATTTCCGCAGCACTCGCCAACGACTACGCTTCTCGAACCCGCTCGAAGAACTGACTACACCTCAGGTTGCCAAATATTCTCATAGCGAGCAGGTGTTGGTTCAAATCGCATTGGACACTGCGTTAGCGGAATTGCCCTCCGGCTCACGATCAATCTTTCTGAAGTTTGACGTGGAAGGTTATACCCACGATGAGATCGCCAGGTTCTACGGTTGCACGGTCGGAAATTCCAAGTCGCAACTGCATAAAGCCAGGCGCAAACTCAGAATCCTGCTGGGTCGCAAACAGTCGACGACATCGACCTGATTAGTTCAGCGATTACAACCCCGCGCTACTTCACCGGTGGCGGATACTTCTTGAACAATTTTGCCATCGCCTTGTTGATGTTCTTTTCGACTTTCACGGGATCTTTCCCGGAGCCCAACGTCTTGCTGGCTTCACCGCGCCAAATCTGTTTCTTTGTCTCGACGTCGTAGATGTCGCAATTCAATGATCCGATGTTGATAGTCGAACTGGTGGTGGTCGTTGTCGACATACCCATTCCACCTCTTCCTCCCCATCCACCCCAGCCGCCCCAGCCCCACATATCTCCGCCGGTACTGTAGGAGTTCCACTGTTTCTCCTGGTTAACGGCTGCCTGATAAATTACATAGAGATCCGGATTATCCTCGACCGCGCTTAGACCTTTTAATCTTAGTTGCGAATCAATCGCCTGCTTGATCTGTTCATCAAGGATTGAATTTGGATACTGCCCGTCGGGAACTCTTACCCATTTGTAGGTTTTGTATTTTGAGAAGTCAGTTCCTCTGAGAAAGTTGAACTTGATATCCTGAGCAACTGCCGCTACAGAGCAAACAATCAGTAAACCTATTACCAAAGCCGCTTGGTAGACACTCTTCTTGACCATTTTTTATTCCCTTCTTCCTGCAAACTTCGATCGTGGGCCATATCCTACTTGCGACTCTAACGAGCATAACTGTCATTTTTTACAGGGACACGGTCCGGCCAGAACGCTGATTCCACTCCGAATAGCTCTTCTGTACGCCTGTATCAATTGAAAGAATTTTGAAGGTCTATGATTAGTCGCCTTGACGCCGCAAGGGAGGTCACAAAGCCCTGTAACTTTTGCCAGTATGTTGACGATAAGCAGTCCCTTACGATCGGCATCGTAATTGGGAACCAGCCTGCCAGCGTTGTGACAGTGGAGACGCCTCAACGGTCAGTCTCGTGGTTGGTTTTGCGGATGTTTGGCTGAGCGAGCCGGACATCACTTATCACGGCTGCGTTAGCTGGGCCTTCGATGTGCTGTAAGACACACGTCGCGGCCGGGATATTTTTAGGAGGTGGTCCATCGGAATCAACCATCCATAACTCGAACATCCACTGGCCCTGCCATCATTGAACTCACCCCATATCAAGGAGAATCCGAGGGTATTAATCATGAACAGCGAAAGCTCCGATGTAAGAAATTCTGTCGACCATGTTTGTGTTGATTACCAGGCGGAACTTGGTGCAATCACCCACAAGGGGCATGTCAGATCACAAAATGAGGATAGTTATCTCCTGATTCGATTTGGGCGTTCACTAGAGAACGTGATGACAAATCTTGAAGACCACTTACTTAAGAAGGACTACAGTGTGAGCGGCTACGGATTACTTGTCGCTGACGGAATGGGCGGCATGGCTGGTGGGCAGGTAGCCAGCCGTATGACGTTAGCAAAACTAGTTGAATTAATAGTCGACACTTCAGATTGGACGCTGCGGATGGATAGAGAAAGCGATGCCAATACTGTTATGCGACGAATGAGCGATCGATTTCTCAAGATCGACCAGGCATTAAGAGAAGAAGCGGCGGTCAATACTTCTCTTCGCGGAATGGGAACTACCCTGACAGTCGCCGGGCTGTTGGGCCGGGAGCTGGTTATTGGTCACGTGGGTGATTCACGCGCTTACCTTTTGAGTGCCGGCAATCTCAAACAACTTACAACCGACCACACAATGGCCCAGGCGCTAATTGATGCCGGAGTTGCTAAATACGATGATCCGGCAACCAGATCTATGCGTCACGTGTTGACTGCAGCCATAGGCGCAATGGGCGACGGCCACGAGCCACAGGTTCAGCGATACACGTTGGCTGATTCCGATCAACTCCTACTTTGCACGGATGGACTTACCGAGATCGTTGATGATGCGACTATTGCCAGGGTTTTAAGTGAAGCAGAGTCAGCGCAAGCCGCATGTGAAACGCTACTCGACCTCGCTCTTGAAGGCGGCGGCCCTGATAACATCACGGTGGTAGTACTACGACTGCGAGCGCCTTTGCCGGCGTCTAAGAGTTGAATTTGAAAGCAGCGAACCTTTCTAACGCTTTTCTTTTTTTCTGACTCCCAATCCAACTCGTAACAGTAGCGAAGATCTCTCGAGTAGTTTGACGATCTGTCTCTTGTGAAGACCGATGCCCGGAAATTTTGGGGGCAGGCTGCGATCGTTGGCTACGCTTAACTACCCTGATTGATCTTTTGTGCGATGTCATTTGGTTTTGGTTCCTAAGAAAACGTTCGCCGGCAATTCTCATGTTCCGGGAATAGCGATAAGAAAATCCTGCTTGTTACCAGAATCGTAGCCACACCAAACAAATCTCATACTGGCAAAATTGCCAGTATGAGCAGCGCTAATAGTCCTTACCATCACCTCGCTCGATAAAACTCAGCGGGCTCGGCCCGGCAGCAAGATGCGCGCGTCCTGCCGAGCCAAAAAAGCATGGCGCGACTCAGAAATCGCAAGAGCTACAACTCAATGCACCGGACTTACAGATGAAGGAGATAATGAAATGAGAGACAAGAAATCGATCGTAGGATTAGTGTCGTGGGCATTCCTTGCGATACTGATGACCGCACAGGGATCCCTGGCCCAAAGCGCAACTAGTGCGCGTCCAGTACAAGTTCCACAAGGACAAAAACAGAAAGTTCAGGGAGTCGTCAGTATTCGCAGTGGCGATTCTTTCAGGGTACGGGATGTTGGCGGCAGTGAGACCAGTGTTCTCTTGACTGGGAGCACGGATGTTACTTCACACAGTAGAGGATTGAGGGGCAAAAAGGACTACCCCGTCACCTACATAATGCGTGGTCTGCGAGTGCAGGCACAGGGCGTCGGCGACTCCGATGGAAATCTGGTAGCCGAGTGGGTGAGGTTCGACGAGCAGGATCTGCGCGCTGCCCAGGCACTCGAACAAACGGATGAATTAGCTAAAGAAAACGAGACAAGGATTGCGGCGGCTGAAGAAGCTGCACGGTTGGCCGCCGAGAATGCTCAACGCATGGCGGGGCAAATTGCAGAGAACACGGCCCTTGCCAATGATGCCAGGGCCCGAGCCGACGCTGCCCAAAAGCAGGCTGATGATGCGTTCAAAGCTGCCGCGTTGGCCAATAACCGGATCAACGGGCTCGACGATTACGAGACGGTTCGTACCATCCCCGTTCTGTTCAAAGTTAACAGCAGCACTATCGATACCACGGCAAGGGAAACTATGGACGAGGCGGCTGCCTGGGCCAAGGCTGAAAAGGCCAAAGGCAACGCTAATGGCTGGCTGGTTGAGGTAGTCGGTTTTGCGGATACGACCGGCAATACGAAAAAGAACCGTGCCCTCAGCGAGCGACGCGCTAAGTCAGTGATCCAATACCTGGTCGGCGTCCATGGTTTGGACCTTAGACGATTGGTCCAACCATTTGGATTTGGCGATTCCAAACCAGTCGCTGATAACAAAACAGCAGAAGGACGCGCGAAAAATCGACGCGTTGAAATCAGGATTCTGCAAAATAAAGGAATCGCAAATACCGGGAATTAGTCTCGCCGGCACGTGCTTTTCCTCATTGCTCGATCAACATCACGGAAATCGTCAGGCGTTTTTTTCAGAATCGCCTGACGATTTTTCTTTGCCGGTCGTTCGGCCTGACGACCTGTCAATTTTGCCAGTGTTCAGTGACTACCACCGCGGCGAACATACTTAGCCCAACGCTGATTAAGAGGAAACGCGAACTTGATGCAAACGCGCTGAACAACAGCTCGCGGCGTCAGGGTGTGAGGGCCAATTGAGTTCGAGCCACATTTCAAAACTATTGGCAGTGTCTGCATTGTTGCTGGTCATCATCATGTGGCTGGCTTTCAGTAGTTCCTCAAAAGCAAGATCGATTCAGTCCTCCTCAACTCCGCACAGTATTTCAGACGACTATGTAGGCAGCGATGCCTGTAAAGACTGCCACGAAGAGCAGTTCAAGGCTTTCTCGCATACTTCGCACGCACAACTAACCAATATCAGCAGTTGGAAAGGAAAGGTGACGGGTTGCGAGGCTTGTCATGGTCCAGGCAAAGCCCATTCGGAAGAAGGTGATCCGGCAAAGATTGTCTCGTTCAAGAATAAATCCGCGAAAGAGATCTCGGAGACATGTCTGACCTGTCATGCGGGAAAAGAGGAGCGAAATAACTTCCGCCGCGGCGAACACTGGAGAAACGACATTGGCTGCACCGATTGTCATTCGTCACACGGGTCTGTGACCGGACGTAACCTCGCCAGCTCAATCACCCAGGTGTCGAACGCCAATGCCGAGAAGCCTGGTTATTCGACAATCGCCCTGCTGAAAAAAAGTGAACCTCAACTTTGTATCAGTTGTCATGCTGAAACCAAGCCTGATTTCAATAAACCGTTTCACCATAAGGTCCTTGAAGGAGCGATGAAGTGCAGCGATTGCCATAATCCGCACGGCGGGTTTGAAGCAAAACAAACGAGACTCGCAACCGGGGCCGACGCCGCGTGTATTAAGTGTCACGCCGATAAGCAAGGCCCATTCACTTATGAGCATGCGCCGTTAAAGACGGAAGGATGTTCGGCTTGTCATACGCCGCATGGTTCATCTAATCCGAGGCTCTTGCGCTTTAGTCGCGTCAACCAGCTTTGTCTGACTTGCCACAGCGCGGCACACGGCGTCGGCTCATCTGAACCTGCGGGTCCACAACATAACCAGAACGCGCAATACGCTGATTGCAGCAATTGTCACGTGAAGATTCACGGGTCTTACTCCAGTCCCGTCTTCTTCCGTTGATGTGTGGCGGCGAGACGAAGTGGACGATCGTCATGAATAAAAGAACGAGAGCAATCTGTGCGGCAATCTTCCTGTGCGGCCTCACCGGCCTCACTTCGCTGGCGAGGGCGCAAGCGTCTTTGCCAGGTCCTACTCCCAATTCCAAGACGGACAGTGCGACAGCGGGACAGAACGTGAGCGGCTACGAGATCATTTCGAGTTTGGAGTTCGGTTATCGCGGCCTCAGTGTCGACGGCGATCTCAACAAGTATAAAAGCGATCTCAACTACCATGCTGGACCACGATTGTTTGACTCGAGCTTTTTCACCCGTTCGCGCGATGGAAAAGGAATGCTCTTTGACACTCTCCTTGTGAGCGCTACGGGCTGGGGTGCGGATCCAAGCGGCAGTTTCCGAATCAATGTCGAGAAGCCGAAGTGGTATCGCTTTGATGGAAGCTACCGGCGCTTCAAATCGTTTCGATTTCTGAACAACTTTGCCAACCCTAACTGGGTTTTCTCGCCGGCGAATTTCAGTGTGCCACCCAATCCGTTTACAGGTGAGCATGGCTCAGACACGCACACCGAGGTTGGAGATTTTGATGTCACACTGCTGCCAAAAAATCGGTTGATCAGATTTACTGTCGGCTATTCACCTGAGCGCTACAGTGGCTCAGCATTTACAAACTATCACCTTGGTGGCAACGATTTTAATCCGTTATCAAATGTTAGATCGCGGGCTAACGACTTTCGAGTTGGGGCCGATGGCACGATAGGGCCGATTGACTACTCCATCCTCCAGGGTTTCCGCCGTTTTCGCGACGATAGTTTCATCAGCTTAGGACCGACGCCAGGAATCAACCTGAACCCCGCAGTTTTCAGCTTCTCGGATTACCATCGCAACGAACCTACGCGCGGCAGTGTCGACTTCACTCGCTTCAGCGCCCACACACTGATCGCAAAGAAGCTCGACATCACTGGCCGAGTCGTATACAGCAAGTCCGATTCGACCTTCACCTTTCTAGAGAGTTTCGCCGGCAGTAACTTTAATGCCAGGGTGAGTGGCTGGCCGCCTGGTCCATTACCTCAAACACCAAACGTTCTTAATCAAGGACGATACAACATCACGGGAGACGCAAAGCGACCCAGTTGGCTGGGCGATCTTGGCGCGACTTTTCTCGCTACGAGCAAACTACGCGTCTCAAACACATTTCGCGTTGAAGATTTCAGGATTGATAGTTTCGCTCTCTTCAGCGATTTCTTTTCCGTCACCAGACCTGACGGCGCAACCCAGATAACCGACACCATTGGCTTCAGTAATTTGGACGCCAACAACAATGTTAAGTACCGCAAGTATCAAAACACGATCGAAGGCGATTATCAGTTCAACCCTGCCTATTCCCTGCACTTTGGATATCGCTACGGGCATCGCAGCCTGGAATCCCGCTTCGAAGGATTCGACCTGGGCTCGAATGGTTCGGTCTCGAGTCCACCAACACGTAGTTCAAGTCTTGAGGACCAGGTAAACAATACGCACGCTTTTTTTGGCGGGTTCAAGGCACGACCATACAAGACGTGGACTGTCTATTTCGATGCTGAGCGTGGGACGGCCGACAATGTATTCACGCGCATCGGCAACTATGACTACACAAACGTCCGCGCGAAAAGCCGGTTTACTCCGACTAAAAACTTCTCTCTAAATGTCGCCGTGATCACTAGAGACAATGCCAACCCGTCGGAGATCGCCGGCGTATCGACAGAAGATTTCGGTGTTACTACAAAATCCCGGATCTTCACTTCGTCAATCGATTGGACGCCAAGCTCGAGACTGTCCTTCAGCACCGGTTACAACTACAACTGGCTTAACAGCAACGCTGTAGTCGAATACTTCTTCAATAGCATTGGTCATCCACAAGGGCGCAGCTTGTATTACGTGAGAAATAATTTCTTCTTTGTCGATACAACTGCTCAGCTAGTGCCGCGGGTCTCTTTCTATGGTTCGTATCGCATCAACAAGGACAACGGCCAGGGTAATCGACTTCCGGAACCAACTGCGACACCCGGTTTTTTAGTTTCATCCTACCCGATGAGTTTTCAGTCACCGGAGGCCCGCCTGGCTATCAAGCTTCATCGACGAGTGGATTGGAACATTGGCTATCAATATTACAACTACAACGAAAGCGTGCTGGTAGGACCACGTCCGCAGAACTATCACGCACATCTGCCCTACACATCTTTGCGGATTTACATCGGGCGAAAGGAATAGCGAACGACGAAGTTTAACGAACGCTCTTCTGTCGGAGCGTGGCCGTCCTCGTCCGCTAATTTCGAACACGGATGTGTAAATGAGTTTACCTGCAGCCAGTCGTGCCGCACTTTTTGTTGCCACATTTTTTCTGGCGGTAGATCTCTGCACTTACTCAGTAGATAGTGCGACTCCTCAGAAAAGCAGTCGATCCAGGACCAACAAATCAAGTACGCAGACGCCGCCGCCAGTCTCTTCGCAGTTTTCGCATCACACACACTCCGCAACACAAAAACTGGCCTGTGATTCATGTCATAAGTTTCCTTCGAAGAACTGGAAAGAAGCGCGCCAGACCGATCAAGCCTTTCCCGATGTGACTGAATATCCCGATCATCAATCATGCCTGAGTTGCCATCGCCAACAGTTCTTCGCACGGCAACGTCCGGCGCCACGTATCTGCAACACCTGTCACGTCAAGGCGACCCCGTTGGATACGTCTCGCTACCCGTTCCCGAGTCTGGGTGAACCATTTCTTTCTTCAACGAAGGCAACAAATTTCGTGTCAGACTTCCGGGTCTACTTTCCTCATAACAAACATCTCGATGTCATTTCACGAAACCGGACTCAAAGCGCTGCTGACTTTCGTTTCATCCGTGCGTCCTTTGGCTCATCAATATTTGAAGACAGCGAGCCTAAGAGTTGCTCGACCTGTCACGTTACATACCAGCCACAAGGGCGGACTGACGAGTTTGTTACTACCCCACCCGTGGATCTGGGCGACTCGTTCTGGTTAAAAAAGGGCACGTTCAAGACGCGGCCAATAACTCATGAATCATGTTTCACCTGTCACAACCAGGAAAGTGAACTCGCACCGTTACCACCAGACTGCAACGCCTGTCACAAGCTTGCGGTTCCTTCGGGTGCAGCCGATCTCGATCCTTCGCTAACAAAAAAGATCGGCATTAACGACTGGTACACATTGACTGCCTGGCGTTCACGTCTGTCGGCTGGCGCGTTCCGGCATGAAGCGCACGACATGAGTTGTACGAAGTGCCACAACGCCGAGGCGATGAACACCGTAGATGCCAGCTCGCTCAAGGTACAGATCAAGTCGTGCGGCGGCGCCGAAGGATGTCATGCGACAGCGACCACCGATGATGGAGGAATACTCAATTATGAAATCGACCAGCGGAAAGCGAACGACAAGTTTGTTTGTGTGAAGTGTCATCTCGCATTTGGCGCCAAACCCGTGCCGGCGAGTCACATCGACTTGATCGTGAAGACCCGCCCGAGCGAGTAGGAATGGGCCATCAGGGATCTCATGAGTAGCGGAAGAAAGGTTTTCACATTGGTAGTAGTCCTGGCAACGTTGGCTATGTTCGCGTGGACATTGAACCAGGTGGTCCATGGTTCGAGATTCAGTCATGAAAGTGTAGCGCCTGTTGGTGGTAATACTTCATCAGCGAGTCAGGACTACTCGCAGTTCAAACATGACAACCCGCAACACGCGAGATTACCGTGCCTGCTCTGCCATAGACGGGAAAACAATTCACCGCAACCCAGCTTGCCTGGAAAATCAAATCATGCCCCCTGTGCTGGATGCCATGCAGAGCAGTTCAGCGATTCGTCCAGTCCCTTCTGCCTTATCTGTCATACAAACAGTCAGGCAGGAACAGTGAAAACTTTTCCGTCGCTCAAAAGTTTCAACGTGAAGTTTGATCATGCAAGTCACTCTTCGATCGGAACCACTTGTGCGACGTGTCATCGTCTCAATCGCCGTGGGCCAGCCTTCTCAATTCCAGCGGGGCTAAACGCCCATTCCCTTTGTTTTAAGTGTCACACCGCAGACGTAAAACCGAACAACAGTAAAGGCAGGAATCTTGGATCATGCAGCACTTGCCACGAGTTGGGTCGGCGCACCTGGACTTCTGAACGCGCCTTCGCCTTTCGATTGGGCTTTAGTCACACGAGTCATGGTGTATCAGAGAATTTGAAATGTAATACGTGTCACCGCGTGCTATCGGACCAACCGATAGGACAGCAAGTGACGAGCCCGATCGCACTCAATCATCACGCCCCCGCGCGCGGGCTAAGCTGCAAGACTTGCCACAACGGTCAGAAGACGTTTGGTGGCGATGACTTTTCTGTTTGCACGCGATGCCACAAGGGATCGTCGTGGCGTTTTTGATCGATGCTGGATCGATCGGGATCGGCAGTCTCTTAGTGAAGGATGACTCTGTGTTGTCTCGGTGTTCTCTGTGTCTTTGTGGTGAATATTTTTCAGCGATTTCCAACACCGAGCTGGCACAGAGAAAACCGCATTCCACGATGATTAGGACCAAGCTGATTGAAAGCCAAAGGTGATCGCCGATGAGTAACGAAGCCGCAATCTCAGAAAAACCCCCAACGTTGTTCCGCAACTACATCAGCTTTGGCGGCGGCGTCATTGCGGCCGGAAGTTTAGCCAGCATCGGGCTACTGATTTTAATGGATCTGCTGAAGACCGAAGAAAATCCTTATCGCGACCTCGTTACGTTCGTCCTGCTTCCAGGATTTCTGACTCTGGGAATCGTCATCATTCTCGTCGGAGTGATGATCGAGCGCCGGCACCGGCGGCGAAGACCAGATTCGGACATTGCGAGGTTCCCCAAAATTGATCTGAACGATTCGCGTCAACGACGCATCGCGGTCACGCTGATAGCCATTTCATTTGTCTTTGTGTTCATGAGCGCTTTTGGCAGTTATCGCGCCTTTGAATACAGCGAGTCAAACGAGTTTTGCGGTAAGACATGTCACAGCGTAATGAAGCCTGAGTTTGTTGCTTTTCATGCAACCTCGCACGCCCAGATTCGCTGTGTTGATTGTCATGTTGGATCGGGAGCCGAGTCGTACGTACGCGCAAAACTTAACGGTGCTCGACAACTCGTTGCCCTCACCTTCAACAGCTATTCGAGACCCATCGAAACACCCGTTCACAACATGCGACCGGCAAACGAAACCTGCGGTCATTGTCATTGGTCAGCGAAGTTCTATGGCGCAGAACTCAAAACTTTCAACCACTATGGTTATGACGAACAAAACTCTCTGCGGCAAACGAGAATGCTAATAAACGTCGGAGGTGGAAATCCCGAGACTGGCCCTGTCGCGGGAATTCACTGGCACATGAATCTTGCAAATGAGGTTTCGTACATCTCCACTGATGCTCGCCGGCAAGTTATCCCGTGGATCAGTGTCAAAGATCGGCAAGGGAATGTTGTCGAGTACTACGATCGAACGCGTCCGCTAAGCCCGGATCAAATTTCAACTTCCGAAAGGCGACGGATGGATTGCATCGATTGCCACAATCGACCAGCACATACCTATTTGCCACCCGACCTGGCGGTGGACCAGGCGTTTGCGGCGGGACGAATGGATATGTCGTTGCCGTACCTCAAGCGAGAAGTAGTGGCTAGTTTGACTCAGCCTTATGCCACGGAAGACGAGGCCATCAAAAGCGTTGAAGCCCGGCTCGATAACTTCTTCCGCACAAACTACAGCCAGGTTTATGGTGAAAAGCCAACTCTAATCAAAAATGCCATCGGCGAAACCCAGCGGATCTATCGGACCTATTTTTTCCCGGAGATGAAAACGAATTGGGAAAGTCATCCCAACAACCTGGGCCACTTCTACTCATCGGGTTGTTTTCGTTGTCACGATGGTGAGCATGTCAGCAAGACCGGAAAAGTGATTTCGAACGACTGCAATGTCTGCCACACGGTCCTGTCGGATTCAGCTCGTCCCCAGTCGGTGCTCAAAACAATTGGCGTACAGCATCCGGTCGATCTTGGCGGCCTCGCGGACCGCAAGTGTGAGTCCTGTCATAAGGCAAATGCGCCTTTTAAACATCCGGTGGATTTGGGAGATATCTCGATGTTTCAGTGCGTTGAATGTCATCCGAAAAGCCAATGACTTAGTGCTGGTGGAGGATGGGGGGAAAGAAAAACCTAGCAATATTTACAGTTACCTGGCGTGCCAGGTGTCGGCTAAGCTCGCGAATCGTTGAGGGTACATCCCTGCGAAGAAATCATAGTTGGATAAAGGAGGAACGGGACAAATGAAAAATTTAAGGAAGGTCAGAAATGGTCTGGCTGTGAGTATGTTTTTCGCGGGCAGCCTCTTCATCACTATTCGTGGACACGGCGAGCCGCAATCTTCTGATCCGGCGGCGTACTACAAAGCAAAGTGCGTTGCTTGCCATGGAAAGACTGCCGAGAAAAAGTTTGATCCGGGTCTTCCCGAAGAGCAATTAGTCGAAATAGTCCTCAAGGGGAAGAAGGTTGAGAAACCACCCCATATGCCGGCCTATGGTGACAAAGGTGTGACGAGCGAACAAGCCAAGGCTTTGGTTGATCAGATGAAGCAGTTGAAGGCAGGCGGCCATTAACACGTCGTTCAATGACCTCTGATGGAAAGACTTTTTGGTGTACCGCGCGTGACTAGTGACGGCCTATTTATAAAGGAGAGTTATGAGCAAGAGATCGCTTATCTTAATAATTGCAGTTTGCTGCCTGAGCGTGAAGGCAATTTCTCAGACTCCCGCGCCGCCTCCCACGGCCAGTCCTGCTCCCGCAGTTTCACCTAAACCCAAACCCAAGCCCGAACACTTTAGAGCGGTGGCCTCGTTTCCACGTGCAGCAACTCGTACGGCGTGGGCCGACATCCGGATATCGCATTATACGAACGATGCCACAACGAAGCGGTTAGCAGCTGTGCTCATTGAAGGCGGCCAGGATGCGCTGGTCAGCGAGCTCGCAAAAATGAAATCCATCGGCAAAGCTTCGCTAAGCCAAAGGGTTGGCTTCTTTGACTTGAAACTGGTTCGCTCACGAAAGACCCCAACCGGACGACGCCTCATCGGGGTATCGGATCGCCCGATTCAATTCTTGGAGGCTTACAATTCGGGACGGTCTGTGGATTATGAACTTGGAATCGTGGTAATGGATCTGAAGATCGATAAGAAAGGAAAGGAAGTGGGCCAGGGACTGCTTATCTATGCAGCCAAAGTCAAAATTAACAAGAAGCGACAACTCGAAATTGAGTACCTGGGTATGGATCCGATGACCCTGGGCCACATACAAAAATACTAAGTCGCGCAGCCTCGTGTCGAGCCAACATGATCGGAGACTGGCTATAAGCTATGGAAGCGTTGCGCTGATCTTGTGCGGTTGAGGGACAATAGCGACTTCAAGAGATGTGAGGAGCCCGATGACAAAATAGTCCAAGCTTTTGCAAACAAAGGAGCTCGCAGTGTAGACTGCACTTCCTTAACTTATGGGCTCATACTCACAACTTGCGCATTTTCAGTTACTCACAAAGGTAACTTTCAACGTTGACGCTCGTCGGAATAGTGTCATTCAGCCATCAGATTTCCTTCTCATCCGCGCCCTATTCGATTGATCCATTTACCCCCTTTTTAGGAGAAGCGGATTTACAGGAATTCAACGGAAACCTGTGGCATGGATAGCCCCGTAAGGCGGCAGTCAAAGGAGCTCTAAGGACCCGTTAATCAAATTGCGCGATGCGAACCTCAACATCCGTGTTCTGGCGAATCGGCATGACCTCCAGCTTGAGCCTAGCATCATCATCGCTCAGCCGCCGCAAGGCCGCGAGCGTGTAGATTGCGGCACTGTGATCGGAGTAACCGTGAGCGGCAAACGTCCTGAGTGGTTGAGATGAGACCATATCTTCTATGATTAAGGACGAAACTTGGCGAGTGAGCGAACCCTTTATGGAATATGAAGTCAATTACCAAGATTCGGTTTGTTATGATCTTTGCTCATCGTTTGAACGGCAGCCCGCGATTTTAGCTGTTGTCCGATGTGCGCCAGCTCAATAACCAGAACTGGTCTACCTACCTCAGCAGCCGGACTAGATTTTAGACGGTCGGCGAGCATACCTCTAATCGATTTCACTTATTTGTTTATATGTCCTGAATGTAAATGGTGGGCATTCGCGAATCTGGTGCGGATAGAGAGGTCTTTGGTTATGGGACTATCTCGCTGTAGTACAGTTAAAATGGGAACTATCCTCTAAAGATATCCAATATCTGTACTGCGACGCTATTTTGAACAGCATGATCGAATAGACTTTAAACTTCTGAGGCAAGAGCCTTCGAGAAATTAATAGCAGAATGTCTTCGATACGAATTCCAGCCCTGCGAGGTTCACCACGTTGGAGCATATGGTGGTAAGGGAGACCAGGGGATAGATATATATTTGATAAAGGATGAAATTGAATGGCTGATCCAGGTTAAGCGGCGACTGACAGATAATCCCGAACCGTTGATACCATTCGCCTCTTGAACGGGGTGTTACTTCGGGATGGGAAATATAATGGAATGGGAGAACCAGCGCAGCATCTTTTACACGTGATGCGCAATCGGAGACTTCAATAAAAACTCCAGGCGCTTATTGTGTAAAGCTAATTAATCGCGGCGATATTCTCTCGATGATTTTAAAGATACCTCATGAGGAGAATGAACCTTGGCGAAAGGTGCTTAATGACGAACACTGGTGGAGCAGAAGCCCACAAAAAATCTCGGAGGAATTCAAGGAATTGTTTTTGCAAGATTACCTTCCTCCCTCTGACGCTAAAGGAGAAGTCATACAAGATTGCAGAGCAGACAACGAACATTGCTGAAGGCACTTGCTATTTAGAAACTGCACTCGCCTCTCTATTGATGAAGATAGCGCTCCCACAGTAGACAATCTTGCAACTAGGCTTGGCGTACACGTGGGCTGATAGACACCGTGCACGGGGGTCGTAATCATATTCCATGTTCATGTCTTCGAGAGGCACGCGCTGGAGTTCATATTCGACGGCTTTTAGAAAGTCCTTGCAGCGCACCTGAATACGAAAACTGCTCGGGCCATGCGTTTAACGACCAGAAGCGAATCTGGTGTGACTTCTAGGCATTGTCGATCGGTTTGCTGGAAGACGTACAATAGATTAATGGTGGTGCCGAGGGCGGGAGTCGAACCCACACGTCCTTTCGGACAACGGATTTTTAAGTCCTGTGATCGCGGTACTACCTAATCTTATGAAACGATTCTAACCAGTATTTACGCGCCTAGCGTCATCAAGGTATCGCTTCGGCTGACTTAGTATCAACACGTCCCGCCACCATCTTAGCCCCATCTTTTAAACTCCATGGTTCATATTTCATCTTGTCAACCAATTCGTCTTGCGGCTTGGTCTTTGTGGTAGCCTTCGGCCGCGGAATATTGAACTGAAGCACTTGAGGTCGCCGGCGATCCGCGGATCCGTTGTCCGCACTTATTCGTAACGGAGAATCTTAAGGGGCTCAACTTTTGCCGCTCGGCGGGCCGTAAGATAACAGGCGCTTACCGTCGTGGAGATCAGTGAGATCAAAACAATTACAAACGTGTATGGATCAGATGGGGCAACGCCATATAACATGCTTGACAAGAAATGGCTTGCAGTCCGCGCGATAGCGATTCCTAGAGCTGCGCCGAGCAAGCCGAGTAGTAGACCTTCTCTGACTATCATCCAGATGACCTGGTTTTGCTCAGCGCCTAGTGCCATGCGAATGGCTATTTCACGAGTACGCTGTTGACTGATATATGACATGATTCCGTAAATGCCGACGACCCCCAACGATAGTGCCAGCACAGCGAAACACACCAGCATTGACATAACAAAGCGTTGTTGAGCCACTGAAGCAGTCAACCGTTGGTCCAGCGTTTGAATCTCGGCGAGTGGCTGTTCGCTATCCAACGTCGCCACCTCTCGTCTAATGGCTGAGACCAGCAGCAAAGGATCAGACGTTGATGGTCTGATTAACACGTAGATGTTATCGAGCAAAGGAAACTGTTGGTAAGGACGGTAAGCTTCTGGTTCAGGCTCAGCAGCCAACCCAACATTCTTAAAGTCCTCTACGATCCCAATTATCGTAAGCCACGGCGCCAGAGGGCCGCCAAGCCTTATTTTTTTCCCGACTGCCTGGTCCTCGTCCAGCTGTCGCGCCAAGGCTCGATTGATAATCACGACTGAGGGACTATCGTGTCCCTTGTCTGCGAACATCTGTCCTTTGAAGAGAGGTATTTGTAGGATGCGGAAATAATCGGTGTTTACAGCTTGAACTCTGACCATAGGGCCGAGAGCAGGTTGTGAAGAAGATCCACCTTCAACTGCGAGACGAAACATTCCGCCTACTGGCACCGGCGGCGGCGAACTGCAAAGTGCTACCGCATCAACCCCAGGCAGTGCGCCGACACGCTGAAGCAGGTTCTCAAAAAAAGCCGTCTGTTGGCTATTTGAGGAATATCTCGATGTTAGATCAATCCGTAAAGTGAGAAGTTGCTCCGGCTGGAAACCCAGATCACGGTACCGTAACGCCCAAAAGCTTCTAATCATCAATCCAGCTTCAACCAGCAGGATTACTGCCAATGCCAATTCGCAGACAACAAGGACATTCAAAATTCGACGTATCTTAAGCGACCCGATGATGTTACCGCTGCCGGACTTCAAAAGATCGACGGCATTTTGATCAGGAAGAGCTCGCGCGGCTACGAGACTGACAATCATTACTGTCAGGGCAAAACTTGTCATCACAAAGACCACAATGCCGGGACTAAGTTCAACTCCAGTGATCCTGAATACCTGTTGGGGAAAAATCGAAACGATGAAGCGATGTCCCCAGTAAGTTATAAGCAGACTTAAGGCGCTGCCAAAAAGAGTAAGGACGGCGTTCTCCGCTAACACTTGTCGGAACAGGAGCCGCCGTCCGGCCCCGAGACTTATTCGCACAGCCATTTCTGGGCGACGGGCAATAAGACGTGCAAATAGCAGGCTGCCAACATTCAAACAACCAAGCACCCAGAGGAGACTGACGGCCGCTAAAAGTACGAGTGCAGCACGCGAGATGTTAGCGGTTAAGTGCTCATGAAGCGGGCTGAGTGTGGCCTCCTGATTCTGTTGGAATTGTGGGGTAGCTTGAACAATTCTTTGTTGGACGAGACTAAGTTCAGCTTGAGCTTGGGCCAACGAAGTGCCAGGTCGAAGGCGAGCAATCACTTTGACCAGTTGTGTCCCGACGCTCATGCTTGACTCGCGACTCGCCTGTTCCGGACCAAGCGCAAGCGGGGTCAGAACTTCGACTTCAACCGGTTCCGGAAAATGAAAGTTTTCGGGTAAGACCCCGACCACTTCGAATGACTGATTATTCAGTCTGATTCTTGCTCCGACGCATTGGCCTAGCTCACCAAAGCGAAGTTTGCAAAAACCGTAAGAAACGATGGCAACCTGTTCACCTCGAGGTTGGTCATCGCTCCTAAGAAAGTCGCGACCGGCAATGGGAGGAGTTTCCAGCAGTGATAAGAATTCAGCCGACACCGCGGCCGTTAAAATCTGTTCTGTATAACCTTTTCCGCTAAGGTTGCGGAAGTGCTCGGAAAACGCAATGACGTGGTAAAAGGATTGCACCTGCGAACGCCAGACAGTGAAGTCCGGAGCCAGCGCGTACTCGGTCTTGGCAGGGGAAATTCCCTGGCTAATCCAAACTAATTGATTAGGTTTTGGGTAAGGCAAAGGACGCAGCAGAACTGCGTCGGTGACGGTAAAGACCAGAGTGTTGACACCGATTCCTAATCCCAGCACAAGGATGACTGTCGCGGCAAAGACCGGACTGCGACGCAATAGCCTCATTCCGCCGCGGAGATTGGACAAGTGCAACATGGCTCCGTGTAATTATGCGGTTCAGAATTCAAAATTACTTCGGCGTAGGAGCTCGCTGGAATCAAACGGCATCAGCACGATGCCTTCATATCTGTAACGTTTATTTATGTATTTGGTTGAAACTCCATACTGTTACTTCGCTATCACTTCGAATGTAAATGTAATTCGAGGCCACTATGGCCTCCTGCCCCTCTACCGGAAGTTCCCACGAGTACAAATAATGACCATCCTGCTTATCATAGACATCCATCACCTTTCCGCCTTGGTCTGCCGCACCGTCTGGATGGACTCCGCTCAAAACATACAATTCCTTATCCAGGACGCTCAGGCTTAAGACGGATCGGGTGCTGTTCGGGTTGATCTTTCGTTTCCCCTCAATGCCTAAGACTACCGGCTGAGGGACATCATCGATTGTCCGCACCAAAAATCGCTGCTTGCCTTCTGCGTCGTATGCTCCAATCACACCTAAGTATCTGCCGCCATAAATGAAGCCATGACTTTCGGCATCACCAATGATTTCCCCATCGAGAATAATCCCTTTGTCGGATTGATCCGCGAGTAATTCTCCGAACGACTTTAACTTCTGTCCCGATAAATCATAGGTCTCGAAAAGGCTTTGTCCCGACATGACCATCGTAATCATCACGTCTCCGACTGCCGCAATCCGATAGGTCGTGTTTGAAGGTTTAATTGTCCTTTTACTTCCGTCGGTATTAAAAACTCCCATGAGTTGCTGTTTGATATCGCATACCCACAAGTTGCCGCCGGAATCCAGCGTGAAACCAGTCGGATTTACGAATGCGTCTGGACTACCCTTTTCTTCGCCGAACGCTCTGAGAAGTTTCCCATTAGGCGAAAACTCTTTGACTCGAAGATCCAACCAATCCAAAACAAAGATGTTGACACTGTTCTGTGCGCGCATTTTCGCCGGGGATTTCAGACTCGTGGAGTTGATGACCGCTGTTTTTTCGAAGGCTGGCTTGCGCCACATCCTAACCGTGGTGGGCTGGACTCTGGGGGCGCGTTCTCCACTGAGAAAAGCCGTCTGAAGTTCAACCGTTTTCGGCGTGCGATCCGTAACGAATCCAATCGCGTAACTCAGCGACAGGAAGACCGTTGCAACAGCAATTATCAAAAGCAAGTCTTTACGCAAACATTTGAGCATTGCGGCTATCTCCGAGAGTTGTTTGAAGTGAGCGACGACGGAAGAACCTGACCCCTTCAACCGCTTCTCTTTTAGCCTTCCATTCAGGCTCTCCCTCAAGGCATCCCACAATTAATTTGTGTGCCGTCGGGCAGAATGATAGTGGCGCAGGGATTCGGTCCACCCGGGCAACCAACTGCCGGGCAAAGACCTCCGCCGCCTTGTCCGCCTTGGTTTGCGCTGGTGCGATTCAGGTTAAGTGAGCCGGCGAACAACATTACGAGCGCCAGTGTAGTCAGAACTATTCTCAAGATAGATCGCGTCATAGTTAGTTTCCTCCTTTCCAGAAAGATGAGATCGTTATCATGCATGTTTAAGTCTTCCGTCGTCGGATTCCGCGGTTGAAGTGCTGGTAGAGTACACGTCTGATGAAGCGTCGGATTTTGAGGACCTATCGTCCATCCACGTCAGGATGGCGAGACCTATGAAGACCAGATTTTGCAGTATGTGAAAATATCCGCCTGAGTTCAGCGTCAGCGTAAACCAACACCCACAAACTCCGGCGGGATTAACCGCCAGGTAAACTGCGGTGAAAGTCGCCAACAGCAATATTGTTGCGAGACACGCCGGCCGCCGCCACCGTTTCGTCAACAGACCAAGCGTGATCGCAAACTCGGCCATGATGAAAAAGATCGCGGCGGAGTATTCCACTCTGGCGGGTAGCAATTGATAGCTATGAATAGCAGTAACAAACCCGCCAAAATGTATGAGCTTATCAATTGCCGCGAAGCTGAATAGACCAATCAAAATAAATCGAGGAAGGTCCCTCAGCAATGAGGCGGGCACCGTGTGGAGTCTTTCTGTGAGTGTCATTTGAGAATCCTCACCGGAGGCATCTGTTGAGAAATTACAGCGTTCCCTGTGATAGTTGTCGGCTATGAGGGCAAACCGATCTTAGTCATTTACTCGATTTAGTCTGTTCAAAAATCGCGGGTCTTTATTCAAAAATCGGTATTTTTTGCCGACCGTTTATTTGTAGGCTCGATTTATATTCGCTCGGCAAGCATCCCACCCACCGCTTGAACTGCCGATCAAAAGTGGTCGAGCTATTGAACCCGCAACGACCATAGATCTCAGTTAGCGTGTAGTTTCTTTCGTGAAGCAGCCTCAGGCATTTTTCTATGCGATAGCGAGCGAGTAGATCATGAAAAGTTGTATCGGCGAAACGACGCAGGAGGAGGTTTAAATGATCCTGGCTAACGCCACTGTGTCTGGCAGCATCTCCCAGACGAACGTCAGAGTCCGAGTAAGACTCCTCGATAAATATCCATAGACGCTCCAACCTTCGAGAGTAAACGATTTTTTGTCGTACTCTTTCCAATGTCTCTAATGTAGCCAGTAGCGAAGATGGGGGCAGAAGGTAACCGTGCGAGGCTTCCTGATACATGCCAGTTCCTACCTTTCGTGAGGCTCCCCAAATGGGCTTTGTCCCTCAAGGTGAATGCAACCCAAAGGTGATGCAACCCAAGAGACGCATATCCGGTGAATAGCTCGATCAATAACGAGATGACAGCTATTCGGTTTTTTCGATCATCGGGTATTGAACGTTAGAGATTCCTTGAGACGGTCATTTCCATCGAGGCGTTCAAGAGTCACATGGATTCGACCAGGGTGGTTGTGGGAGCAACACAATACAAAATATTCGGGAGGTATTATCCGCCATTGTGGCAAAGGACGAGGTGTGGGGCGTCCTGGGCTCTTCGCCTTCTATCATTCACGCGTTCAAGCGCGGAATTCGAGTTTGCTTCCGTGATCAGCGTCCCTGCCCGCAACATACGTCAGTAATTTCGATGCGTTGGGCTTGTTGTCAATAAGCAAATGGACTCTAATGCGAAGCGATGGTCATGTCAATAGGGCGAATTGACTCATCAGAAACCCACTCGAAATAGAGTGAGTTTACCTTCAATGTTGGGGAACGGGAGGTGTTAACAAGCGGTTGAGAAGTTTGACGGAACCTTGGGGTCACGTAGTCGAATTTCGAAAGCCGAGCGGGATAAATTTAGTCGCTCATCCCCTCATCGCGCCCAGAAATCAAATTCGGGAACGATGCAAATTGTTATAGCAGAGATAGGTTAGACTGGTGCCGAGGGCGGGAGTCGAAGCCGCACATCCTGCGTGGACAAGGGATTTTAGGTCCCGTATTGCCACCATTATCTAGTCTTACGAAACGATACAAGCCAGTATTTACGCGCCTAGCGGTCGTCAAGGTATCGCTTCGTCTGGTTACGTATCAACACGTCCCGCCTCCATCTTAGCCCATCTTCACGCTGGAGCGTGGCGTGTTACCGCCCTGCAAAAAGAAGCGATTCATGACTCGATTATGTTGACCAATCTGGTTGAGCGCTAGCGAACTCCGAAGGTGACGTTGCCAATCGGAGCCACGAGCTTCATCCGTTTGTTACGCGGAAAGGATGGCGTCTCGGTTGTCCAGCCTGGCATGATTTTTATCACCCCTCCGTCAGCCACGGCTACTGCTGCGGCAGTGATGGTATTGAAAGGACGGAAAAAATCCCCCTCACTTGGCCCAGTCCAACCGAAGTTAACCCAAACTTCGCTCGTGGGACCGGCCTCTTCGACCTCACCGGTCTCGGAAGTGCGTTTGGGATGCCATTGGTCGTTCATATCCAGCCTGATCTTTGTTTTAAGAAAGTTGTTGGTAATCTCTTTCACCAGATAACCTTGGGCTCCTGAGTCTTTCGCTTCCTTTTTATCGGATTCGTATCCAGCCCCCGAATAGAACAAAATGGGAGTTGAAACGTCAAATTTCCGAATTTCACGGGTTAGTTCCGCGCCAGTCATTTCCGGCATCCAGTTATCAACGAGAATGAGATCGTAAGAGTGCTGCTGCACCAGTGGAATGGCTTCGGCTGGTCCTCGCGTACATGTGACCTGATAGCCTGAGCTCTCAAGGTACATCACCAGCATTTCGCGCGAATCATCATCGTCTTCTGTGCAGAGAATGTGAGCAGTGCGGGAATCCATAATTTCAAGAGTGAACGCCGACAGTAAGAAAGGAACCTTCTTGTCGCCCGTTTGGTATATCCACTTAAAGGTACGGATAGTGAATTATTAATTCGCTCAATCGATTTGGAAATAGGTGTTTTCCTCATTCCAGGGATTCGCCCTGCCTTCGAACACGAGGCTCAGAAACTATTCTCAGACGGCCTTCCGAATGTACATAAGCACTGCCGCCGGATGATCTTTAAACTGTTTTTCGTGCAGTCGAGCCAACAAGATCCTTACGCGTTCAGAGCCATCTTCGTATTTGCAGTTAAAAAGGAAACTACTCGTTGAAGAGCGCCCCCTATCAAACGCCTCAAAGTACTCTCGGAGCTCGGAGATATTCTCAAACGGTACGACCTCGGAAAAGAAATTACGGCCAATTAGATCGCTTTGCGATTGAGATACCTTTTCTTCTCCATCCCACTTAAAAAAGATGACTGTGCCTGCGGAATCGAGTTCCACTAGACCTGGAAGCCGTCGTTCCGTAGCAGCGGAACTATTCATGACGCATTCCTATCCTGCGCCTGGTTGCCAGCTTCATTTGCTGTCAGGTGTCGCTGCAACAAGGTGCTCAGCAGACTCAATGGAAAAGGTTTGACAATGAAATCGTCGCAACCTACTTCATACGCTCTTGCCTGAGCGGAGGACTCCGCAGAATCCGACATCATTATTATCGGCAAGTTCCGAACGAAGGCGTGCTCGCGAATACGTTTGGTAACCGAGTAACCATCCAGGAGCGCGAGATCACGGTCTACGAGGACCATATCAATTCGAATGCTCATTGCCAGCGCTGAGGCGATCTCGCCGTTCGACGCCTCGACAACCTTTATCCCGGGCCGCCTTTCGAGAATTGCCTTGAGAAGGAAGCGCGTATCGTCGTGATCGTCCGCCACCAACACATAGTTTTGAACTACGTGCTCCGGACCAACTACCGCAGTCCGAACTCCCACCGCTGAGCGGCCCGAGTCAGGTGTTTCCATAATTATTCAGGTCATAAAGGGTGAAGTATGTAAGACTTCGCCCTTATTCCCTCCCCCTTGACGAAGTCCGATTTCCAGCAATATAGATCGTCCAACTACGTTGCCGGGCGATTTGTCGAAACCGGATGCGATGTTATTAAGTCAGTTTTTTAGAAATTAAGAAATTGGGTATTTGAGGAGGGAGGTGCGGGTTTTACCCTTTATTTGAGGATGGATTTATTCACTGAGCCAATCTTTCAAAATGGCATACCGCACCACTTCGACCCGACTTTTGAATCCCATTTTTTGCATGGCCTTTGCTCTGTGCGCTTCCACAGTCTTGATACTTAGGTTGAGCTGATCGGCGACTTCTTTGTTTATGTAACCCAGCGCAATGAGACGCAAGACATCGATCTCCCGAGCACTCAGAGATGCGTGAGGTTCAGTTCTCTGGGGAGCACGTCCAGAGGACTCACGAAGCCGCGAGACAGCATTCTCGGTAACGCCCGGATCCAAGTACATTAGCCCATCAGCTACTGCCTGTATCGCGCGTAGTAATTCGGCCGACTTGCTCTGTTTTAGTACATATCCGCTGGCGCCGGAAGCCAACAACTGTTGTAAATAGCCTGACTCCTTATGTCTGGTAAGGATTAGAACTTTGAGCTCCGGACAGCTCTCCTTGAGCTTTCTGGTAGCTTGAATGCCATTTAACTTCGGCATTGAAACATCCATCACAATAACATCCGGTAAAAGCTCTTTCGAGAGCTGTATTGCAGTTTGTCCATTGTCTGCTTCAGCGATAACTTCCATCCCGGGTTGTGAGTTGATCAGGAGCTTCAACCCGTCGCGAATTGTTTCATGGTCCTCGGCTAGTAGGATACGCAGCTTATTCATCTATCGCCCCATTATCCAATATTGGGCTTAAGGGGATTCTCACGACCACGGTTGTTCCCCGCGTCGGTTGGGTCTCGATTTCAATTGTGCCGCCCAGCAAAGCAGACCGTTCCCGCATTCCTATTAGTCCAAGGCCAAGGTCACTGCCATCGCCCCCCTGCTGAAAATCAAAACCAACGCCATCGTCTTCGACAATAAGTGAGATTTGAGTACGACGACGCTCCAGAACAATCGCAACTGTAGTTGCTTGCGCATGTTTCGCAACGTTGTTCAGTGCTTCCTGGGCGATGCGATAGAGCACAGTTTCTATCTCCAACGTCACACTCGGCGGGACTGCGCCCGTGGCATGAAACTCAACATGGATACCGAGATGGGCCGCCCATCTCTGGATGTAACTCCTAAGCGCGTCCTCCAAACCCAGATCGTCTAAAGCGGTAGGACGCATTTCCCAAATCAAATTATCGACTTCGGCATCAAGTTGTTGTGCAATCGCCTGGGCCATTTCGACTTGTTCACACAAAGCTCGATTATCGCCACACTCCTTTTTAAGAGCCTCAAGTTTGAGACTGAGCACAGTTAATTGGCCGAATTGATCGTGCATCTCGCGAGCGATCCTGCTGCGTTCTTCCTCCTGGGCCAGGACCAGCCTTCTCAATAACTTTCCTCGCTCGATCTCGACTCTTTGTCTTTCTCTGATCTCTTTCTCCAACTCTGTATTAGTATCTTTCAAGTAAACAGTCTGTTGTTCTAACTCAGTCTTGGCCGACAGAGCTTCTTCCTCTGCCAACTTTCGCTGAGTAAAGTCGATGAACGTCAGGATCACGCCATCGGTGCGATCGGCCTGAAGTCTATAGGGGATCAGTTGGGCGACATACCAGCGACCGTCGCTGCTCCTGACCTCCCGTTCTGTTTTGCTCGATTCGTCCAGTACTCCCTGAACGTCTGTCAACATTCCTTCGTAGTCGAGGTTATGAGTGATATCAGAGAGGCTTCGCCCAACGTCGAACCTAATGAGATTGAAGATTTCGCGCGCCCGCGGCGTATAGAACTTGATGCTGAGATTTCGATCGACGAAAATAGTGGCCAGGTCAGTAGAGATGATCAAGTTTTGCAGATCACTGTTCGCAATAGCGAGTTCATCGATCTTCTGTTTGAGTTCGGCATTTACAGTTTGAATCTCTTCGTTTACTGACTGTAGTTCTTCCTTGCCCGTCTCGAGTTCTTCGGTAGCAGATCGCAGCTCTTCATTAATCGCCTGCAGTTCTTCGTTTGACGTTCTTAGTTCTTCAGCCTGGGTCTCATACTGTTCGATTGTTGCTCTTTGATTTTCTTTGGTTCTATGGAGCTCCTCCTCAAGGAGTCCGACCAAGGGCCCGGTCGCATTCTGAGATAATGCGCCGGATTCAGATGTGATGTCCTCTACCTCATCAAATAGGACCAGAATGTAGTTGTGTTCACCTTCATCTTTGACAGGACGTGCGCTGATTCTGACATATCGTACCCCTTCGGCCAGCTCCACTTTGATCCGAGCCGATTCAGTGGACTTGCCCTGTTGACCTGCCTGGAGCAAGATGCGCCGCAGTTCAATCCGCAGATCAGGGTAAATCACTTTCATTAAATTGTGACTTGGTTCGCCACTCCCGAATCTCAGGAACCTTCCCGCATGGTCTGACAGATGAAGGATCTCGTAGGAGTTGTCTACGACCACACTGGCCAACGAATGTTGATCCAACACCTTTCGATGGAAGGCAGCCAGTGGAATTCTCAACTGTTCCATCACGCCCTTTGCTTGCGTGACGGTATTTTGCGGATACGTGAGGGTAAAGCGGAAGTTCTGAGTTGGCACCCGATCACGCCTACCGTTCTTAGCCTGGTAAATACGATATTTCTTATCAAAGGTGGAAAACAGTTCAGTCCTCGTATCGAGAGATTCTGAATTTCCGAGTAGTAACCAACCACCGGGCGCCAGGACAAAATGGAAAAGTTCGAAAAGGTGTCGCTGGGCATCGCGATTTAAATATATCAACAAATTGCGACAAGTAATTGCATCGAGTCTCAAGAACGGAGGGTCTTTGAGGAGATTGTGTACGGCAAACAGAACGCAATCTCGCAACTCCTTTTTTATGCGATAGCCGCCGTTCTCTTTATTGAAGAAGCGATTCAATCGCTCCGGTGCAACGTCCGCTTGAATAGTTTCAGTATAGAAGCCTTCCCGTGCAATCCTGATTGCATCCTCATCAATGTCAGTAGCAAAAATCTGGATCGTGGGTAGAATCTGAAGTTGCTCGGCGTATTCGAGTAGTAGCATTGCCAGCGAGTACGCCTCCTCACCGGTAGCACAACCCGCTACCCATATGCGCACCTGATCAGCGGATCCCTTGTCAGCAAAAATAGCGGGCACGGCTCTCCGCTCAAATTCAACAAACGCCTGATGATCGCGAAAAAAGTTTGTAACGCTAATCAATAGATCTTTGAGTAAAGCTCTTGCTTCTTCTGCTGGATGCTCACGCAGAAAATCGCGATAGCCCGCGAGATGCTGTAATTGATGGACCTGTAAACGCCTTGAGATTCGCCGTAGCACTGTGACTCGTCGGTAATGTGTGAAGTCGTGTCCGGTGTGCGTTCGAAGCAACGACAAGATCTCGCGCAAGGCTGCTTCGTCCTGAGCAGCCTGGCTGAGCACAGCAGGCGGCTCGGTTTCGGGTGGTAACTTAATCCGCGTCGCATTCTTTGCTAACTCGATAAGCTTGGCCGGCATCAATGCGACAGGCAGCACAAAGTCAACGAGCTGGCTGTTTATGGCATGCATGGGCATGGAACTATGTTCAGCCTCACTGGGTTCCTGGGCAAACGAGAAACCATTCTGCTCCTTGATTCGCTTCAATCCGTTTGTCCCATCCGAGCCCATCCCTGAGAGCACAATGCCAACGGCATTCTCCTTGTGAGTCTCGGCGAGCGTGCGGAAAAAGAGATCGATCGTCACTTGCTTCCCGGCGTGTAAGGGTTCCAGTTCAGTCGGGATTATCTGCCCATCACTCATCTGAAGGTTCTTCGACGGTGGAATCACATAGACGTGGTTGGGCTCGACCTTTACGGTCTGAGTAACCTGCGTTACCAACATCGCCGTGGTGTTTTGCAACACTTCAGCCGCCTGGCTTTCATAATGAGGTGACAGGTGCATGATCACGACAAAAGCCATTCCGTTATCGGGCGGCATGTGGGTGAAGAAGTCTCGCAGCGCCTGCAGGCCGCCGGCAGACGCGCCTATGCCAACAATCGGAAATAACGTAGAACCGAAATTGGCTAAACCTCGCTCAGAATTCATCATGCTGGTAAGTAATTCGCATCACGGCATGCGCTCTTAAAGTTTCTGTATGTGTGTTGCTATGCCTTTCGTGACCTGATTTGGGTTGGCTAACTTTCGAAAAGCAAAACTTCGGGTCGTGTGGGAGTCTAATTCGCAATGCGATGCCAGGCTCAACCAGTGCTCCAACTGGAGGTACAGGTTCCGGTAATAATCTTCTCGCACTCACTTTTGAATTTCGAAGCGGATTCACTCGGTTTCCAAAAACAAATCTTCGGAAAGCCTGCGACGTGGGGGAAATTCAGTCCGAAACATATCAATGCCCAGCGCTGATCAAGGTTTGGAAAGGATCGTAACCTCTCAACATCGAAGTGGTCAGTTCTGCCAGATCCTGAGGTGTGGTAGAGATAGGCATAAAGCGATAACGGAAGAACATTTCGCGGGGGTCTTGTGCTTCACGGAACAGAACGTCCTGGGTGAAGTTTCCCCAACGCTCCCGCCCGATGAGTTCAATGAGACTGCCCGCATGGGCTGTCGGCAAGAGCATGTTTGACCCGTGCAGACCGATTACCACATGACTCTTAGCGTAGCGCTCGCACCAACGTTGTTCGCTTCCGTCATCCATGGTCCTACAGCGAAGATCTTGTATCCATGATGGTATGTCTGCGCCAACTTCTCCCAATCCTACAATGCCAAAGTCAAGCATCGGCCATTCTAGACGCAGAAGTTCGGCAAACTCAATGACACGTCGTTTTTGCATGATCAGTGAGTCAGAAGATCGACTTGTCCTGCGTCTAATTTTCTGTACTAAGTTCAGAGCCGGAGACTCGGCAGACATGGACCAGATCCGATCATCGCGCCAAATAAAAGTGACCGTGGGCCGAGCAAGCCGCTCTTTCCAACGTTGAAGCGGAAAAGGTTTTACGTGGGTGAATAGTTCAATGTCATATTCCTTCGGGCTTGGATGAGAAACAGCTAGACTCAAACTTACCCTGGAAGAAAGAGCTTCCACCCTGGTATGAATTTCACGAGCGACCCAATCATTCCACTCGGTGCCACGTCTAAGTGATAAATCTAAGCTCCAAATCTCAGCCACTCCTTCCGGAACCATCCAAGTGAGAAACGAAGGCACAATCACGATGAGATCGAAGTTTCTTTCCAGGAGGTACTGAGCATTTAGCAGCTTTAATAGTGAGTGGCCATACAGAGTGTCCAGACAATTGAGCAGCACGACCTGTCGGGTAATCGGGAAACGTTTATCAACCACGAACGAAATTTCTTCACTCTTGCGATTGGCGTAAGAGTCCCGCAGCCAATCGGCAAACCATTTGACTGCATGTTTATCATGAACAACCCCGCTCTTCTCTTCAAGAAGCATTGGCGTATAGATAGCCTGTCCAGCCGTAAGATCGCCATAGAACTCGTTCGTGCAGGTGGAGCAGCGAAGGTGGGCAAGGTTACGCATACCAGGAATGTACCAACCTAAGATCTCCAGGTGCTTATGACAGTAAGGACAATCATGTTCCGTCTCCGGAAGAGGATGCAGTGGAATAGCTCTCATTTGGATTTCGTGTTGACGGGAGTTGCAATGTGCATGGAAAAACAGGCCGACTGCGTACTATCTCTGCCTGGAAACACTGGATCGCTCTTTACGACATTGCGTACGAGATAGCCAACCTTTCTAAGATAGGACTCGACCTCAGTCGGATCGTTCTTCATGTCGAACGTAGTCTGACCAAACTCAAAGGCTATGCATCGCACGCGACGTTCCTCCAGCATTCGTCGCGCCCCGAGCATTACCTGAAACTCGGCACCTTCAACGTCAATCTTTAAAAGATCGATCGACGTCACATCGTTAGCCTTGCAATAGGTGTCGATCGTTGTAGCCGGCGCCGTCTCTTCAGCAACCGCGTGGATGTTTATGCCGTAGTTCTGAAGGGGACGAACGGCTTGTGAAGTAAAACTTAGATAGCCTTCGCCATACGAATGTAATGTGACCTCGCCTACCTGATCTCCAACGGCGACGGAGTTTAGTTGCACGTTGCGGAGAGAAGCCGCGGCACACGTAGCTGCCAATCTCTTGAAGGACTCGCTGCTCGGTTCAAAGGAGTATACGCGTCCGAGGTCCCCCACAAACCGCGCGAACATGAGCGTCAACTCCCCGATGTGTGCGCCGACGTCGAAAACAGTCATTCCTGCACGTAAGAATTCCAGATAGAACAGACGTTCGGCTCGCTCGACTTCCATGAAACTGGCATACGCAGTAGCGCGTGGATTCATAAACTTCCGAACAAGAGCGGCGGCCCGATTCTTCATACAAAACTCCGGTCACCAGGCTCCAGTCTCCATTGAGCGTCTACCAAACAAGAACCGTGCGTGGCCGGGGGAACTTCTCCCGAGCCGAAAAAATCACCATCGGTAACTGTGAGTTCGAACGCATTTTCCATCGCGTCAAGGTATTGGCCGTCACGCATGATGCTGTAAGTAATTCGGTAAGCCGCTGGAGGGAGTGGAAGTTTTGGTACACGGCAGATGAACGAGCCGTTGTCAGGTAGCGCTCCCCACTCTTTTCCGGTGAGTCGGTTGTGCTGCAAAAACACAGGGACATCAAAAAGCGTTTTAACGCATATACCCGCTATCAACCCCGAGGATTCAAAGCGGGAGGACAATTCGTAGTGAAGACAAATATCAATCGCTTGACCACAGGCGGCTACGTCTATTGTTCGTCCACTCGAATCCTTCATCTCTACGGCCACAACCTGAATCTGTCCTCTTCCGACTCTGTCACTACGGTCGCGCAGCGAGCCACTCTCCTGTTGACCAGTCGCGAGGTAACGGCCTATGGCCTCCGACTGAGTGCCGGCGAATGCGAGTACACCACCCTCCATTAGCAGGCCGCGTTTGCAAAGGTTATTTACGGCGGCCATGTTGTGACTCACAAAAAGAATAGTGCGACCCTCACTAGCCGCATTGCCCATCTTGCCCAGACATTTTTTCTGAAACTGTGCGTCGCCGACAGCAAGTACTTCATCCACCAACAGGACATCGGGTTCGAGATGTGCGGCGATGGCAAAGGCGAGACGCATCTGCATTCCACTCGAGTAATGCTTTACTGGCGTATCAATAAACTCGTCGACTTCAGCGAAGTCAACGATGCGGTCGAAGCGACTCTTGATGTCTCCGCGTTTCATCCCAAGGATCGCGCCGTTCAAAAAAACATTTTCCCTACCCGTTAGTTCTGAATGAAAACCGGTACCAACTTCCAGCAAACTGCTCACGCGTCCAGACAACCGTGCTGTGCCCACTGTAGGCATTGTAATTCGCGACAGGATTTTCAGCAGTGTCGACTTTCCCGCACCGTTTCGACCGATGACACCGACAACCTCGCCAGGTTGGACCTCAAAGTTCACGTCCCGAACCGCCCACAGCAATTGCTTAGGACTACGTGATGACCGGGAACGACCGAAAGATTGGAAGGGTGCGCTTACGGCTTTGGCGATCGCATCACGCAAGGTTGTCTGCGCAGAACGACGTTCGCCAAGTAGGTATCGTTTACCAATGCCGTCGACCGTTATGACTGGTTTCATTCACTTATCGAGCTACTGCGGAAGCGCCGCTGAGCGCATCCTTGATGGTGGCGTCAATCTGTTGTGCACGATCCTCGAAAGTGTGATCACGAAGCGTCCGAGCCTGGCCGGCGGTGGCGATGGCCCGACGTTCATCGTCGTGTTCGAGTAAGTATTTTATTTTCTCAACACACTCGTCGGTATCACGAAAGGTAACGACTTCCGAGTCAGGTTTAAAGAGAGTAGCCAAATTCGCTTTCCAATCGGTTAGCAGGCAGGTACCTACACCGGTCGCTTCGAAGAGTCGCATATTCGACGCGTTGAGGGGAGAGATGTCTATATGAGTGTTCAAAGTCACGCGACTATCATGTAATTGCTGAAACATTTTCAACCCGAATAAAGGAGGATTAGCGAGCCGTCTTATCTCCATATCAACAATTGGAAGAGTTGGGTGACTTCCAAAAATAAATCGAGACACACGACGCCTTACGGGGGCCACCAACGATAGCCCGCCGATCTGCCGCGTGAAGTTCCCAGCAAACGAGCTGGTTTCGTCTGCCAGCGAACGATGTTGTTGAGTGCCGGATGAAGATTGGCATCCGGCTTCAGACCATAGTTGAAGGTCAGTTTCTCTCACGAGCTGAGCGATAATCTTTTCGCGCCCGATGTGAAAATGATCTGATTTAACGATCGAACCAATGAAGGTGAAGTCGGCATTTGGTTCGGTTGCGATATTAATTCTCTCGAGAACCCGACTATCAAATGCGTGATTAACATGTCGACTAACGTGACCCTCTTTTTGAAATTGATCGACCAGTTCAGGTACACAGGATAGGACAACATCGCATTGACGAAAAATTGAATCATCTCGATAAGGAGCGCCGCACCATCCCAGTACCAGACGAATCGAAGGACAGATAACTTTCAAGTGGTCCAGAAATGCACCGGTTACTGTCGTGTAGTCGGCTACAAGCAGGACGTCGGGACGAAAAGCTTTTATTTGGGCCGCAGTAATCTCAAACAACCAGTTCCGTTCATTGAAGACAAGACCGTGTTCCTTCGCCCACTTCTTTTGAAGCGGCTCTGCGTTGGCAACCAGGTCACACGTCTCGTAACCTAGCTTGGTGAGCGCCGTGGTCCAAAAGTCCGACGAACCAAAACAGTCATCCATAAGCGCTGAGTGTTGGAACTCGAACGATTCGGAGGCGAAATTCGGTCGCCTTGAGTAAAACTGCGCCAGGTAAGACGAGTAGTAAACGCCAATCTTTAGTAAACGCATCATCAATGGGCCGATTTGTTCGCGGCTAGAGATCCATATGGTAAATGATATTCCCTGCCTCTGTGGTACCACCACTTTCTACAAAGCCAAGCCTAATAGCTCCCCTTGATGAAACATTGTCGGGATGAATGGTCGCCCTTAACCGGCGGCAGCCAGATAGTCGACAGATCAACTTTGCAAGTTCGAGAGAGATTTTCATAAATGCACCACCACGATATTTCTCGTCTACGAATACTCCGAACGATGGCACCTCGTATCCATCATCCCATCCACGCAGCATAAATATTCCTACCAACTCACCCTGCCAAAAAAGTCCTGAGTAGACATCCTTGATTCGCCTGCTCAGAATTTGGGCTATGTGTTCTTCACTAAACTCAAAGGCATAAAAGAACCTCGCATACTCGGTCCGTTGGGCCAACAGCATAACGGAAACGATTCCTGCATCCTCGACGTTAAGGGGACGGATTAAGATTTCCGTTATCCGAGTGGGTAATTTACTCTCCGTCATTTTTGACTCGATTACACACCAGAGGTTGGTCCAGACCCTTCGTTGCCAAAGTCTCGAACGGAAAACACCCGCCCGGCATATCGTCTTCTGTTGCCGGACGGGTTGGTCGCTAGTGTCTGGGTTGCGCCGTCGCTCGCGGATCTATTGCTGAGCTTGTTTTCCTATGAACCAAAGCCTCGGAGACGAAAGCTAACCGTGTGAGTCGCAGAGAAATCAGCGGATGTATCTGACTTGGCAGAACACTTTCTGTTGCCTATGCCGGTTGCGGTCGCCACTCAGCTAGTGCTAGTTAGTTTTCATTCCCGACATGCGTGACTTCATACCCTTCATGTTCATCATGACTTCACGTGCCATTTGCAGGTGTGTCCTTACAACCGGGAGCGTCTTAGCGGCAAACGCTTTCGTCTCCATATCCTTGCCACTCATTGACTCCTTCATAAAAAGCTTTTCCATATCCTGATGGCCTTTCACCGCTTCTTTCAGGTACATCATATCGAACTCCATTCCCGACGCGTTCTGCATCTTTGCCATTGACCTCGCGTTAGACTGCATCGAGAGAGTGACATTCTTCATTGAAGCAATTTGTTTGAGTTCATCACCCGCCATGGTGTGGTCGTCAATCATTTTTTGTGCGTACTGCTTGACTGCATCATTACTCGATTTCTGGAGAGCGATTTGGGCCATTTCGATTTCGGCCATCCCACCGCTGCCCGCCATCATCATGAACTTCTGGTCCGCACTCGATACCATTGTTCGTTTCATACTGTCTTGAGCGACCGTCGCTGAGGTGATCGCCGTTAGCAATAACACTGCAACGCACATCAGTCCTAAAATTTGTGACTTCATATTCATTTGTTCCCATACCTCATCAACCGAAGTTACGGCCAGTAAAAGACCTGACCCCGAAGTAAAGTGCTGGTTCGTCGCCCTTTACCTTCATAGAACCAGCCAAAACAAAATCCGACGGCGGTTACCACTCCGGCAGAGATACTTTGAGGGAAGACTGAGTTTAGCTTGTGCGAAGACGCTTGGGTATTGGGAAGGCGTGTAAAGGTACTTAGGGTATTTCCCTGACTAAGCGAGGCGGAAACCCACGTTAAGGTTCTTTGAGCCAGCCTTGTAAGAGGGCGTAGCGTACGAGATCAACCCGGCTTTTCATGCCCATTTTCCGCATCCCGTTCGCTTTGTGAACTTCTATAGTCTTAATGCTCACGTTGAGACGAGCAGCGACTTCTTTGTTGATGTAACCCAACGCAATTAAACGCAGAACTTCAGCCTCTCGGTCACTTAAGTTTTCGTTGGGCGGGAAGCCGCGCGTAACGCGTTTAGTGCTACGCATCTGACCGACAGCTTTTTCCGCAATTGCAGGATCAAGATATGTCTGTCCGACGGCGATGGCCCGAATCGCGCGTAACAATTCCGATGATTTACTTTGCTTTAAGACATAACCGTTCGCTCCCGCCTGCAATAATTCTTGCAAATAGCCATCATCAGTGTGGCGCGTCAATGCCAATACTCTTATGTTCGGACATTTTCCTTTCAGCACTTTTGTAGCCTCAAGGCCATTGAGTTCCGGCATCGAAACGTCCATCACAACTATCTCGGGTAAGTGCTGCTCGGCGAGTTGCACAGCAACGCGCCCGTTATCAGCCACACCTATGACCTCCATGTCTGGTTGGGAGTCGATCAGAAGTTTCAACCCATCGCGGATCATTTCATGGTCCTCTGCCAAGAGAATGCGCAGCCTACTCATTTGTTTTTCCTGCATTCGATTGTTGCGATATGGGAATTCTAACGACTACGGTAGTACCGTCGCCGGGCTGCGATTCGATTTCTAGTGTGCCGCCAACGAGGGCAGCACGTTCGCGCATGCCGATCAACCCCAAACCTTTGTCATTCGCGGGAAATGGTAGCTGCCACTCGAACCCTAAGCCATCGTCTTCAACGAAGAGTGAGACTTGTCCCGCATGACGTTCGAGAACTATTGCCACGTTGTTAGCCTGTGCATGCTTGGCCACGTTATTAAGACATTCTTGCGCCGCGCGATAAAGCGCGGTCTCAACCTCTGACGTCAAACGATCTTCCTCAAGGCCGCTTATATGAAGTTGAACCGAAACTCCGAAATTCTTTGACCAATTCTTGACGTAGCCGGATAGCGCAGTTTGCAAGCCCAGGTCGTCAAGAGCGGTCGGTCGCATTTCCCGGACCATCTGGTCGACATCTTTATCAAGTTGAGTCGCAATCATTTGTAAGGCTTCAACCCGCTCGCGCAATTTCTGATCGGCACCACAATCTTCCTGAATAGCATCAAGCTTCAGCTTTAGCACGGTCAATTGTTGTCCCAGCTGATCATGCATCTCACGAGCAATTCTATGGCGCTCGTCCTCCTGAGCGAATACTATTCGCCTTAGCAGTTCAATTCGCTCGCCTTCAATGCGTCGACGCTCTAGGATTTGCTCCTGCAAAACGGCGTTCATTTCTGATAACGCAGTGGTCCGCTCTCGAACCCGGCGCTCCAGGTGCTGATGAGATCGTTGTAGTTTCGTTTCGCTAATGCGCAGGGCTTCTTCTGCCTCGTGGCGTTCGATTGCGAGGGCGGCGGTCCTTGCGAGAATTTCGACCATTTGCTGTTCCAGCCTGGTTGGCTGCCGTTTGCTGCGAAAGTAGGTTCCGAACGTTCCTAACACTCGCTCATCCGCCGCCATGATAGGAAGACTCCATGCAGACTGGAAACCAAGTCCGAGAGGAAGGTCCTTCAGAATTCGCCATTTCGGGTCGGCGGCGATGTCGGGTGAGATGACAGCCTTTCCGGTTGCGGCTGCTGCACTACAAGTGCCGACGTTCTCATCGGCTTTGAGACCTTCGACCGCCTGGACGTAATCTGCCGGCAAACTGGGAGCGGCGCCATTGTGTAATCGCCCTTGCTCATCAAGCAACATGATTGCAGATACTGACGAACCCGCGGCTTGATGTTCGACGATGCCGGCCAGGTACTTCAAGACTTCGGCGAGTGGGGTACCGCAGACGATCATTTCCAATGCCTGTTTTTGAGCGTCGAGCAATACTTCCGTGTGCTTACGTTCGGTAATGTTTTGAGCAATGCCGATGAGATTCGCATCGCCTTCTACGTTCCTGGCAAGGATCCCCTGCGAGTGCATCCAAACCACTTCGCCCGTGTAGGGACTAACCATTCGTACCGTGTCGTCATAAGGTTCGCCTGTTTCAAGCGCCAGCAAAGTTTTCTCAAGGCCACGTTCCAGATCTTCGGGGTGAATGTGATTCTTGCTAGGGTCATTAATAATGTCTGACGGGAAAGTGAAGCCCATCGCACGTTCCACGTTTGAAGAGAAGGAAATTTCGCGCGTCTTTGAATTCACCTCCCACGAAAACATTTTCGCTGCGTCCATGGCTTCCAACAAACGCTCCTGAGCGTCGCGCAACGTCGCCTCCGTACGACGGCGTTCCGTGTAATCGCGTGTGGAACCGGCGACTGCCTCAACAGTGCCGTCAGCAGCTTTGACGGGAGTGAAGATGTATTCATAGAAACCCTGCGCGCCGGTTGGACTGGTATAGGGAGTCTCATCTCTGATGACTTGCCCGGTTTCAAACACCCGCTCAATCTGGTGCTGAAGCCGCGCCGCCAGGTCATCGGGATATTGCAGATCGAAAAAGTTCTTGCCGACTGCTTCGTCGAGAGTCAATCCCCAGAGATCGAGCAAAGGTTGATTCGCGTAGAGGAAACGCCCATCACGGTCGAAGATGTAGGCGAAGTCCGAAATAGAGGAAAGCGTCGTATTAAAAATGTTTGTCTGCCGCTTCAATTGCCGGGTGAGTTCTATTAACGATTCTTCCTGGCGCTTGCGTTCCGTGGTATCTCGAATAATCGCTTGCAATACATTGTCTTGAATCATCCTTCCGCTGATCTCTACGTTTAGAAGCTCTCCATCTCTGCGGCGTAAACGGCGTTCCGTTAGCATTGTTTTCCCCGCGCGTAACTCAGCAAAGCGAATAGGATCTGTAGCAAGGTCTTCGGCAGGAATTAAATCGTTGACGTTGAGCCGCAGCAGTTCTTCGGAGTTGTAACCGAGCATCTCGCAGAGCTTCGAGTTGGTCTCGATAATGTTTCCTTCCATATCGTAGGTATGAATACCGTCTGAGGCTTGCTCCACCAACAATCGATACTTGTTTTCGCTTTCCCGCAGCGCCCGTTCCACTCGTTTGCGTTCGGTGATGTCGATTGAAAGGCCGACGATTCCAATCAGTTTTCCGCTATCATCGTTGATAGGGGAATTAATAATTTGTGCAGGAAACGTAGTACCGTCGCGCCGTTGCACGTTGAATTCACCGGACCAGCTCTGACCTTGACGCAGGAGAGAGAGGATCTCCAGAGCTTCTTCACTCTTAGCTTCGGGTGTAGTGAGTTCAATGACGTGGTGCCCGATCGCCTCAATGGAGCTCCAGCCATAAAGCAACTGCGCAAACTGGTTCCAATAAATGACTATTCCATCCAGATTGGTGGCGATAACTGCCTGTTCGACCGTATCAAGTAAGTGTGCTTGAAAGCGCACAGACTCTTCGATTGCCTGTTCTGTAGTTTTGCGTTTTGTGAGATCGCGCGCAATCATCGCGAAGCCCGCTGAGGAATCGGATTCGCTGTTGGCAACCTGGAGTCGAGTCAAGACACCGCTCGCATAAAACCGCGTGCCGTCCTTACGGACATACCAACGTTCGTCTTCGGCACTCCCCTTCTCGCCGGCTTTGCGGATTTGACGTTCAAACTCTTTACGGTCGCTGTCCTGAGGCGTTAGCAACGTGGCATGTTGCCCGAGGACTTCACTCTCGGTGTAACCGAACAGAGCTTGCGCACCGGTGTTCCAATAATCAATCCGACCATCGGCGTCCATCGTGTAGATGGCGTGGTCTCTCGTGCTCTCGACGAGAAGTCTTAAACGCTCTTTAGCTTCGTGTAGTGATCTTTGCGCGAGCTTGCGCGCGGTGAAGTCAACAAACGTGAGGATCACGCCGTCGATGATGTTTCCAGTTGAACGATAGGGTGTAATTCGAGCGATATACCAGCGTCCATCGCGGGTCGACACTTCGCGCTCTGTGTTTCGTACGTGAGCGAGAACGTGCTTCACATCGTGCAACAGATCAGCGTAGACGAGTTTGTGTGTAATGTCGGAAAGTGGTCGTTCAATGTCCGACGGAATGAGATTAAAAAGATCTTTCGCCTGCGGCGTAAAAAATTTGATGGTAAGGTCGGTATCAATGAAGATGGTTGCTAGATCGGTTGACGCGATGAGGTTTTGTAAATTGCTATTCGCGATGGCGAGTTCGTCAATGTTTTGCTTCAACTCACCATTGATGGTCTGAATCTCCTCGTTAACCGATTCCAACTCTTCCTTGCCAGTCTCCAGTTCTTCGCTTGCAGACCGAAGCTCCTCATTCATCGCCTGCAATTCTTCGTTCGAAGCTTTCAACTCTTCGCTTTGTGTCTCGTACTGTTCGATCGTTGCTTGCTCATGCTCTCTCGACCTTTGTAGTTCTTCCTCCAGAAGTTCCACGATCGAATCGGATGCGCCACCGTGAGATTGTCCGCTTTCCGATGAAGTCAGTCCTGCTACTGCCTCAAAGAATATGAGAAAGAAATTGTGCATCTCTCCCACCGATTCGGTTACAGGACGAACAACAGTCTTTGCGTAAAAGGAATCCTCGCCGCGCTGGATCAGCACGGGACGAGCTGAAAATGATCTTCCAGTCTGGGCTGCTTGAAATAGGGCGGTTCTCAGTTCGAAACGAAGTTCCGAATGCACGACTTTCAAGAGATTGTGACTTGGTTCACCTTCGGCAAACCGTAGAAATCTATCGGCGCGGTTCGAGATATGGACTATGTCGTAGTGCGAGTCCACCATGACGCTGCATGGCAAGTACTGCTCAAGCAGTTTTTGATGTAGTTCGGTGACAGAGAGCTTGGGCCCCAGATTCACCTTCTCAGTTCGGGGCACGAAATCTGGCGCGACTGAGATTCGGAGTGGAAGGCTCGGCAAGCGCGCCGGTGTGCAGATGTCTGTTTCAGCGCGGGAGATACGATGCTTTTTATCTACGGTGGTGAACAGATTTGCCGCGGCTTCAGATGACTCCGAATCCCCCAGAAACAAAAATCCGCTGGGAAGCAACAGGTAATGAAACAGTTCCAAGATGTGTAACTGTGCTTTTCGGTTGATATAAATCAGGAGATTGCGACAAGTAACGGCATCGAGTTTTGAGAAGGGCGGGTCCTTGATGAGATTATGTAAAGCGAACAGTACTCGTTCACGTAATTCTTTCCTGATGCGATAACCATTCCGCTCTTTCGTAAAGAAATTGCGCAGCCGTTCGGGCGACACGTCCGTCTCGATCATTTCATTGTAGAGGCCGCGACGGGCCTTTCTAAGAGCGGCTTCGTCTATGTCGGTTGCAAAAATCTGAATCTCGGGCGGTGCCGCCAAGCGCTGCGCATATTCCAACAACAACATTGCCACCGAATAGGCTTCTTCACCGGTGGCGCAACCCACTACCCACACCCGCACTTGATCCACGGAAGACTTATCTTGAAAAAGGCGAGGCACAACTTCGCGTTCAAACTCCACGAACGCTGCTCGATCACGAAAGAACCCGGTTACGCTGATAAGCAAATCCCTTAATAATGACTGCGCCTCCAGCGGATGTTCGTTCATGAAAACATCATAGGCCTGGATGTCGTGCAACCCATTGACCTGCAAGCGCCGTCCGATTCGACGCAAAATAGTTGCGCGTTTGTAATGAGTGAAATCGTGACCAGTGTGCAAGCGGAGTAATTTAAAAATATCCCGTAAGGCCTCTTCGTCCAAATCCTCCTGACTAATGATTGATGGAGGCTCAGTCTCCGGTGGCAACTTGATACGAATTGTGTTTCGCCAAATTTCAACCAGCTTTTCCGGCATCTGAGCGACACGCAAGACGAAATCAACCAGACCACTCTCGATTGCATGGTTCGGCATCGAATCGTGTTCCGCCTCTTGGGGGTCTTGCGCGAAGGCCAACCCGTTATGCTCCTTGATTCGTTTCAACCCATTTGTGCCGTCCGAACCCATCCCCGATAACACGATCCCGACAGCGTGCTCCTTGTGGGTCTCGGCCAGTGTGCGAAAGAAAAGATCGATAACGGCTTGCTTGCCCTGGTGTAGCGGCTCCGGCTCAGTGAGGATGATTTGCCCATCACTCATTTCAAGGTTTTTGGTTGGCGGAATTACGTAAACATTGTCTGGCTCGACTCGAACAGTTTCAGTGACCTGCATAACCGGCATCGCTGTCGTCGCCTGCAAGAGTTTGGCGACGTGGCTCTCATGCTTAGGTGATAAATGCATGATCACGACGAAAGCCATCCCACTGTTGGCTGGCACATGTGCGAAGAAATCCTTTAACGCCTCTAATCCACCTGCGGAGGAACCCAGTCCGACAACCGGGAAGGATGTTAGGTAAGGCAATGGGTCAAGCGGAGCAAAATTTTGATCGAGACTTTCGTCCATAGGATTCTGATTTACGGTTGCACCAAAATATCACAAAGAAATTGAGTTTAAGGTCAGGGCTCTCCAATGTGTAGTCATGCTTTCAGACGAAGCCGCTAAGATCTACATAACGAAACCTGCTTGTGGACTCAGTTTGTGGTTTGATTTTCACGAGGGGAGCACTACTGGAAATCTCCGAGTGGGGAATTCAGACTGATATGCACCTTTCCAAATGGGTTCGATGACTGCCTGAGCGCCGCCACACATTCATAAGGGTAAAACCCTTAACCCTTAAACCGAACTTCCCAATACCAAAGCCTCGTCATCTCATTTAAAAGTACTTCTATTGGTGAATAGTCTCGCGCTGGAAGCAGTTAGCGTCCGCTTATGCTAACGGGCGGGGCATCGCCATCTACCGACCAAGGGGAGGGGAGAAGGGTGAAGGTTGATAAGACTTTCATCCTTTAACCCTGGTTTCTATGCATACCACCAGAGTACACGGTTCACCCGGATCACATATTTCCAGCCCTCCTCCGGGCGAGTTGATAAGAGATCATCAAGCATGTGTGTTAGTGGCGGAGGACCATTCAGCCACTCGCTTCCTCTTAAGAACCATCCTTGAATTGCGAGGAATTAGCGTTGTTGAAGCCGAAAACGGTGAGATGGCAACCGCGCTCGCAACGAACGTGCGGACTGACATGATAATAATGGAGACCAATCTTCCATTTCTCGATGGCTATGCTGCCACCAGTCGACTTCGCACCAACCCAGCTACGCACACTCTTACAATTGTCCTAATTTCGGCCCATCCAGAATCCTCAGCCAGGGTTAAAGCGTTCGCAGCTGGCTGTAACGAATACTTGGTCAAACCATTTCGTTTAAGTGATGTAAATCGTTTGTTGGACCGCTACCTGCTCAACGAGTCGATCGTTAAAACCCATTCTGACTCTCCGAGGGGAGCACTATGAGCCGTCTAAGCGGATCACAGGAGGTCTTAGGATCAGGCCAACTTGAGGGAAAACGGAAAGATGGTATTTCTCTCGATCCACAAGCCTCAATCTTGACCTACAGCGCAGCCCGCAAAACTTTCGGCTCCACCGTCCGCGCCTTGTCCGAGAATCAAACTGAAGAAGCATTGAGGCGAAGCGAAAGCAAGTATCGATCACTCATGGAACAAGCTTCTGACGGCATACATACTTATGACGCAAACGGGAATTTCCTCGATACCAATTCAAAGCTCTGTGAAATGCTTGGCTATAGCAGAGAGGAAATGCTCCGACTGAACGTAAAGGATCTCATGCGCCCAGAAGATCTGGTGGAGTCGCCCATCCGCTTCGAACAGTTGCGAGCGGGCCAAACTCTTTTGGCTGAGCGTGTGCTCCGACGTAAAGATGGAACGCTGTTGCCGGTAGAGATAAGCGGCAAGATGGTCCAGGATGGAATTCTCTTGTCCATCATTAGAGACATAACTGAACGCAAGCGCAATGAATCCGAATTGCGCCAGGCATACGATGAATTGGAACGGCGAGTAGAAGAGCGAACCGCCGAGATCGGAGCTGCGAACGAACTGCTTAAGAGAGAGATGTCGCGCCGTCTTCGAGCGGAGGAAGATCGCGAAGAATTATTGCGACGTCTTGTTCTGGCTCAGGAAGAGGAGCGGAAACATATTTCACGCGAACTGCACGACCAAATGGGGCAGAAGTTGACCGCGATTATTATGGGTCTTAAATCACTTAGTGCGGCTTCACACGGCCGGCAATCCGTCACATGCGCACTGATTCGACTCCAGGAACTGACCGATCAATTGGCCGGTGAAGTCCATAGCCTTGCCTGGGGGCTTCGTCCTCCCGATCTCGACGATTTTGGCCTGGAGACTGCGCTCTACAATTACGCGGAAGAATGGGCCGAGCGATCTCGAATACCCGTTGATTTTCACAGTTCCGGAATTGATAACGAGCGCCTTCCCGTTACCCACGAGACGGCCCTCTATCGGATTGCGCAAGAAGCACTTACTAACGTCTTCAAACATTCGAATGCTAATCGCGTTAGCTTCATCGTGGAACACCGAGGCGATCATGTTCTGGCCGTTTTAGAAGACGACGGTGGCGGGTTCGACGTTAATACATTTCAGGAAAGAGTAACCGCACAACACAGCCTCGGGTTGATTGGAATGCGTGAGCGGGCCTCTCTGCTCGGAGGCACCTTGACGATCGAATCGGCGGTCGGTATTGGCACAAGCATTTTTGTTCGTATTCCGATCGGGAAAGGCGCAGCGTCAAACTAAGAACACATGAGCAACCTCTTCATATTTCTTGCCGATGATCACATGGTAGTGCGCGAAGGCTTAAAGTCTCTGATCAACGCACAGCCCGATATGCAGGTGATTGGCGAAGCAGAAAATGGAGCGCAGGCATTGAGAAGTGTGATTGCGTTATCGCCCGACGTTGTAGTGATGGACATATCCATGCCGGAAATGAATGGCATAGAGGCAACCGAACGCCTACGCAAAGAGTGCCCGAGGACTAAAGTTGTGGCGCTGACGATCTATGAGGATATGGGTTATCTCCGACAATTGCTCAAGGCTGGGGCGGTTGGCTATGTGCTCAAGCGCGCCGTCGTTGAGGAATTGGTAAGCGCGATCCGCATATGTGCCGCAGGAGGTTCCTATATAGAACCAAAGCTTGCGGGTCAGGTTGTCAGCACCTATATCAGTCGCGGATCTTCAAGTACCACAGCCCAGGGTGAGTTGAGCGATCGCGAGGGACAAGTACTGCGATTCGTGGCTTGGGGTTGCAGCAACAAGGAGATAGCGTCAAAGCTCAACATCAGCGTTAAGACAGTAGAAACTTACAAGGTCCGGCTCATGGGAAAACTAGATTTGAGAAGTCGCGTTGACATGGTCCGTTATGCCCTGCGTCAAGGTATGCTCCGCGACGAGTAGAGGCTTCGCATCGCAAAGTGCTTGACTGCTGCTGTCAGGTAATTCCCTGACAGCTATTCGCAACTTTCCGACAGACAGCACCACCCATGATAAGTAGAATCCAAACTGATCTCCAACAGTCTTGGTGTCTTCAGTGATCAGGTTTAAGTTGGACCATCCGCAGAGGATAAGGTTCTTGTCACTGAAATCCCTCCGCCATTGCAATTCACTTCTTAACACACCTGTACCTTTGTCAAGCAGGCAATCGGTATCGGATCTATGCCGAACTCGCTGTAGTGAAACCTAAGGGAGACCTACTCCGATAATCGGTGCCAGGAACTTTCCACGCCTTGCCAATTTTGACCCGGCAGGCGAGACGTGATTGTTGACCGGGAAGAACACAGGGGGAAATTATGCGAAGACCGCATCAAGTATTGTCACTCTTGACTGCCTTTTGCCTCATAGGCGTGGCACTCATCTCAGGATTTAACACCCTACCCATCGCGGAGGCATCCAGTCACCGCGAGGCCCCACTAATTTCAGCCGATCCGTTAGCTGATAACACGGACGTGTATGCGTTTATCAGCCCGGATAGACCAAACTCGGTCACAGTACTCGCCAACTTTATTCCGGATGAAAATCCCGCCGGTGGTCCAAACTTCTTCAAGTTTGACGACTCCGTCCTCTATCAAATCCGTTTCGACAACAATGGCGATGGCAAGCTTGACCTCGCGATTCAATTTCGCTTCAGGACTGTAGTAGGAAACGGCGACACCTTTCTCTACAACACCAATACAATTGATAACTTGTCCGACCCGGATTGGAACGTTAAACAATTCATGGACGTCACGGCGCTGATTCGGCAGGGTGATCCAGCCAATCCGACCTTCACGACATTCGTATTAGGCACGAATTTGCCCACGCCACCGGTCAACATTGGACCACGTTCTACGCCCAACTACGAAACTAATCTAGCCGAACCTTCAATCAGCACAATTCCAACCGGAGTTGGCGATATTAAAGTGTTCGCCGGTCAGCGCGATGAGGGTTTTTACGTCGATCTAGGATCGGCATTCGATCTACTAGGTCTACGACCTTTTAACTCAGCGCATTTAGCGCCGCTACCCGCTTCAAAAGGAGTAGACGCACTGGCCGGTTCAAACGTGCACACGATAGCGATCCAGATCCCGACGCAGTTATTGACTCGTACGGGAGCGTTGCCAACCGGACCAACCGATCCGACCGCAATCCTTGGTATCTACTCCACTGCCAGCCGGCCTGGAACAAGAGTGCTGAACATCGATGGCACTAAGACTGAAGATCTCAACTCCGCATGCGGCACGGCATCAGCACCAGGCGGGACCGCCCCGAGCGCAACCTGCGTTCAGGTTTCACGTCTGGGAAACCCGCTTTTCAACGAACTCTTCATTCCAATGGGAACTTCGCCCACGGCCTCAGAGAACGACAAGGACCTGTATAACGCTCAGCTCCCGGCGACGGATGTAAACCGCATCAATTTTGTTCGCGGTGATACTCGTGATGTCGAGCCGGTAAAGTTGATTAACCTTTTATATCCGCCAGTGCTTGATGCGCCGGTAAGAGGACGCATCGATCTCGTGCGTGTCTTTCTGACGGGCGTACCCGGGGCCACTCGTTTTCCATTTCAAAACGATCCAAACGATCCGTCTGCCGGGCCTGGTTCAGCACCGGCCGAATATATGCGCATGAACACAGCCATCCCGGCGACAACGCCCGGAAGTGAAAATCGCCTTGGTGTGATCGCCGGTGACAACGGCGGTTATCCCAACGGTCGACGCGTCGGCGACGACGTGGTGGATATCACTCTGCGGGTAGCAGCGGGTGTCCTGTTACCTGGGAACGCCTGCGCTGGTGGAACCGCCAATTGCAACCAGGCGCCGAATAACCAGTTGGGAGACGGAGTTAATCAAAACGACCGTCCCTTCCGTTCGACATTTCCATACCTGGCTTCACCGGTCAGCGGTTATGAAAATCCGTATCGCGGCAGGGAGTGTTCGGCTGATGTTACTTCGCCTTGTCCTTCGCCCAGTGCAACGCCGAGACCTTAACGCATAAGCGAAGATAATTGTCTGGCGACGCCAGACGATTGAGATTCCGGAGCAACGCTCCGTTCGAGTCTTTGCTCCGGACTCATTTTTTTCAAGGGGTGTAAGGTGATTCGTAAGGCTGTTCTAAT
>DATDMC010000036.1:0-89633 GCA_036518995.1 Pyrinomonadaceae bacterium
GTAGGCTTGATATTTATTGCGAGACCCGACGCTACCGCGTTACGGTACTGACCTCATCGCTACTAGAGTTCTGAAATCTTCTGAAGCGTAGCGGACGAAGTTTGCTTGACATAAAACGATCTTGCGTCTAAGTTGACGCAACATCAAACAGTTCTTTTGAAAGTTTTGTAGAGGCGCGATCTCCAAGAGTAATTAACTTCGTCTTTGAAGTTGAAGGCTTCGAAGTTTTGAAAGGGGTAGGTCGCCGAAGCTTGTTGTCGATCCTTCATTCGATAACATGTTGGTTGCTGCGGCTAAATCCGCAGGACTGTCACCGCGCGGTGGAGAGCTACGACAAATAATTCAAAAATGCGTTGCCTGGTGCGACGCATTTTTGAGTTTGCGATTTCTAAAGAGGTCGGTCGTGTTCATCACGCCCGGCCTTTTTTATTTGTCCGATATGCGTCAGAGGCTATTGCGAGACTAACTACGTTGCGGCTTGGCCGCCTGTTGTGAGGAATGGCTCTGCCTTTCCGTTTTATAGGCCTTGGGGTTCCCTCAATGGCGGATGAAAAAAATAGACGAGTTGAATGGCGTAGCCAAGTTGTAGGGCGTGCTTTAACGGAAAGGCACAGCCGTTCCTCACAACAGACGGCCAAGCCGCATCGTAGTTGAATTTTGCAGGAGCTTCTAAAGTGTATTGGTCATTGGACAGATTTATGATCATTCCTATGGTACTTAAATTTGGCGGGACGTCAGTCGGCGATGCGCAGGCATTTGAGAATGTCGCGAGGATTGTTGGCGATCGTATCGACTTAGTGCCAGTCGTCGTCGTTTCAGCCATGAGCAAAGTGACTGACGCGCTTCTTGCCAGCACAAACATTTCGGCCAACGGCCAGCCTCGCAAAGCAATAGATTCTCTCGACAGTATCTTTCAACGTCATAAACAAACGGCAACTGAGCTTTTAACAATCGAATGCGCAGCGAAATACTCGGCAGTCATCGACGATGCTCAAGCCGCCGTTTCAACTCTACTCAATCGCATCGCTGCTGAGCCATCAGACTTTTGCGCGCTAAAAGATTGTGTGCTCGCGTTTGGCGAAACACTTTCCAGCAGCTTGTTGGCCCAACTGCTTATAGAGCGCGGAATTTCGGCAAAACAAGTCGACGCTCGTCGTTGTGTGATTACGGACAACGAACACGGTTGCGCCGCTCCATTAATGAAAGAAACCTTTGCCGCCGCTCAGTCACTCTTGTTGCCGTTAGTCGAAGACTGTGTCGTTCCAGTGCTCGGCGGATTTATTGGTTCAACGACGACCGGCGAAACAACCACACTCGGTCGCGGTGGCTCCGACTACACCGCGGCGCTCATCGGCGCGGCTTTGGCTGCTCGTGAGATTCAAATATGGACCGACGTTACGGGTGTGTTGACCGCGGATCCGCGCGTCGTACCAACAGCACAAACAGTCGAACGACTCTCTTACGCTGAAGCTGCCGAGCTTGCTTACTTCGGCGCTAAAGTTCTACATCCAAAAACTATTCAACCGGCCATCGAAGATTCCATTCCCGTTCGCATCTGCAACTCGCGCGCGCCAGACGAGGCCGGCACGCTGGTCGGCGCGCAAACCGAGACCACCCCACGCACAGTGAAAGCGATCGCTCACAAGACGGGCGTCACCACCGTTCAAATTTCCTCAGCGCGAATGCTTGGCGCGTACGGTTTTTTACGTGCGCTCTTCGAGGTTTTCGAAAAGCATCGCACCGTCGTCGATGTTGTAACGACTTCGGAAGTTAGCGTATCGCTTTCACTGGATGACGCGGCGGGTCTGCCGGAGATCGTTGCGGACCTGGAAAAACTTGGCGCAGTCAGAGTGGAAACAGGACGCGCGATCATTTGTGTGGTTGGCGAAGGATTGCGTGGCACGCCCGGAATCGCGGCGCGCGTCTTCAGTACGATCAGCGACATCAACGTCACACTAATTTCGCAGGGCGCATCGAGTATTAACTTTACTTTTGCAATTGAAGAAGAACGCGTGAAGGAAGCGGTCACGCGTTTGCACGAAGCGTTTTTCTGGGAAGTCCAAAGAACAGAGTCCGAGGTCCAAAGTCCAAAGTTCAAAGTCCAAAGCACTAAAGCCTAGCGCCCAACATCACATGCACCTTTTCGAATTCACGCGACAGTTGATCGATATCCCGTCAGTAACCGGTGACGAGTCTGAGGCTGCGCAGTTTCTCGCAAACTGTTTGCGTGATCTCGGTTATCACGTCGAAATGCATGAAGTTGAAACTGATCGGTTTAATGTCCTGGCGAGTACGACTGTTGCGCCGCGCGTGGTTTTCTCAACCCATATCGACACGGTGCCGCCCTTCATTCAGTCCAGCGAAGACGACGAAGCGATCTATGGTCGTGGCTCGTGTGATGCCAAAGGAATCATCGCGGCCCAGGTTTTTGCTGCAGAACAATTGCGGGCTGAAGGCATCGACGAAATCGGAATGCTTTTTACCGTTGATGAAGAACTCAGCAGCAAAGGCGCAAAACTCGCCAACAATCATCCGATCGGCGCGGAGTGTCGTTACCTGATCAATGGTGAACCGACTGATAACAAACTCGCCATCGGCACGAAAGGTGCGATGCGGCTGTTGCTCTCAACTGAAGGGCGGGCTGCGCATTCGGCTTACCCGGAAGCCGGCGAGTCAGCGATCGACAAGCTGCTCGACGTGTTGAGTGATATTCGAAAAATAAGTTGGCCCAGTGATCCTTTCTTTGGCGACACAACCTGCAACATCGGAGTTATCAACGGCGGTACGCGACCAAACATAATCTCAGCTAACGCGAGCGCCGAGATCCAGATTCGGTTGTCTGTTGCGGTGGAGCGGGTGAAAAAGGCGATTGAAGACGCGATAGGTGGACGGGCGCGGTTTGAGTTTGTGTCAGCACATAATCCGGTGAAGTTGTTTTCTGTTCCGGGTTTTGACGTGAGCGTGGTGAAGTTTACGACGGACGTACCGTATCTATCGAAATGGGGACAGCCGCTTTTGCTTGGTCCAGGATCAATACTCGATGCGCACACGAGTCATGAACGCGTGAAGAAGAGCGAGTTGGAAGCCGCGGTGACATTGTATGCAGACCTCGCAAAGCGCTTGTTAGGAGTTAGGAGCGTCTTTAGGACCGCAGGCGTCCCGCCTGCCGGGTGAGCTAGAGGCAACTCGATTTATACAAGCCCGAAAAAACTGGAGTAGGTTGATATTAACAGGCAGGCGAGACGCCTGCGGTCCTAAAAGCGGTCCTGAAAATGAAGATTGCGTTGATTGGTTATGGAGCGATGGGAAGGTTGGTTGAAGCCACGGCGAAAGATGGTGGTGATGAGATCCCCGTCGTCATAACGTCTGCGGATCAAACAATCAATGCCGCCGCGCTCGGCGAGAAATTTCAAGGTTGTGATGTCGCTATCGACTTCTCCGTCGCTGAAGCTGTTCCACGAAATGTTGAAGCCTGCGTTCTTGCTGGTGTCCCAATCGTTGAAGGAACAACTGGCTGGAAGGACCACGAAGCGGAAGTGAAGCGTCTGGTTAGTGATAAGAATGGCGCGATGGTCTACGGCGCAAACTTTTCTATCGGCGTAAATGTCTTTTACCGGATCGTGAGCAACGCAGCGAACCTATTTTCAAAAATCGATAACTACGCGCCGTTTATCGAAGAGGCGCATCATTCGCGTAAACGCGATGCTCCGTCAGGTACCGCGCTCAAGTTGCGTGATTTGATGTTCGAACAACTGCAAGTGGAGGTTCCGACTTCTTCGACTCGGGCGGGTTTCATTCCTGGAACGCATCGGGTCGGGTTTGATTCAGAGGCGGACACGATCACGTTGACTCACACCGCGAGATCACGACAGGGCTTTGCGTCGGGAGCGTTGGTGGCAGGGAAATGGGTGATCGAACGCAAAGGTGTTTATGAGTTTGGTGAGGTGATGGATGAAATCTTGTCAGGTGACGCTAATTGGAAATTGGCAATCGGAAATCGGCAATTTCAGGAGGTAAGTTTATGACACTACAAATTGATTGGTTACGTGGTTGTGCGACAGCGTTAGTGACACCATTCAGAGCAGATGGTTCAGTCGACATCGAGCGTTTGCGAAACCTGGTGGAGTTTCAAATCCAAAGTGGTATTCGCATGCTGGTTCCGTGCGGGACTACCGGCGAAAGCGCGACGATGTCAGACGAGGAAGATCAACTCGTCATCAAGACTGTTATCGAAACCGCCGCAGGTCGCGCAAAAGTCATCGCGGGCACTGGCAGCAACTCAACTGCCGTTGCCATTCAATATTCACAAACAGCACGTGAACTCGGTGCCGACGCTGTCTTGTCAGTCGCTCCTTATTACAACAAGCCGACTCAGGAAGGTTTGTATGCACACTTCACCGCGATCGCGAAGTCAGTCAGCGATCTGCCGATAGTTATCTACAACGTTCCGGGCCGAACGTCTTCAAACATTTCTGCGGAAACTACCCTCCGGCTTGCGAACGACAATGAAAACATCGTGGCCGTGAAAGAAGCGTCAGGAAATCTTTCGCAGATCATGGAAATCCTTCGCAGCCGGCCCGCCGGCTTTCGCGTGATCTCAGGTGACGATTCACTTACGCTCGCGATCATCGCACTCGGCGGTGATGGTCTAATTTCAGTTGCTTCAAATGAAATTCCAGCATTGATGAACGAGCTGAACGAACTAGCGTTGGCCGGCAAGACGAATGAGGCTCGCGCACTTCATTATCGCGTGCTGCCGTTGCTGGAAGCGAATTTCATCGAATCGAGTCCTGGTCCAGTGAAGGCGGCGATGGCCCTGCTGGGACTACTCGACGAAAACTTCCGTTTACCGTTGGTGCCGGTGCAGGAAAAAACACGGGCGCGGTTGCGTGAAATTCTGTTGGACCTGGGTGTCTTTAAAGGAACTTCACATGCCGCTGCGTGAACAGATCGAAGCACTCGCTAAGCGGCCAACATCTGAGTTCACCGAAGACGATCGTGAAGTCTTCGCCGAGTTAAAACGAGCATTGAATCGTGGTGAAGTGCGCGCGGCCGAAAAGACTGCGAGCGGCGATTGGAGTGTTAACGCGTGGGTCAAACAGGGCATTTTATTGGGCTTTCGGATGGGAAAGATTACTGAACTGTCCGCCGACTCGACGCTGAAGTTCTTTGATAAAGACACCTATCCATTACGCCCAACCACGATTACGGAAAACATTCGCATCGTTCCCGGTGGTTCGAGTATTCGCGATGGCGCATACATCGCACCGAATGTTGTTTGCATGCCGCCGATGTATGTGAACGCCGGTGCTTACGTCGATGAAGGCACGATGATCGACAGCCACGCTTTAGTTGGTTCGTGCGCGCAGATTGGCAAACGGGTCCACATTTCTGCAGCGGCCCAGATTGGTGGCGTGCTTGAACCAGTTGGCGCGGTCCCGGTGATTATTGAAGACGACGTTTTGATCGGCGGCAACTGCGGCGTGTATGAAGGCACTATCGTTCGCGAACGAGCGGTGCTGGCAACCGGAACGATCCTGACAGGATCAACTCCGGTGTATGATCTGGTCCGCAACGAGATCTATCAACGTAAAGCAGATCAACCGCTGGAGATTCCCGCCGGCGCAGTCGTCGTTCCGGGAGCGCGGGCCGTTCAAACAGAACCCGGGAAGAGTTGGGGCCTCTCGTTGTACGCAGCTATCATCGTTAAGTATCGCGATGAGAAGACAGATCGATCCGTACAACTAGAGGACTATTTACGTTGAACAATTTGACACCGCCGAAGCGACTGCAGGGAATTGAAAAGAGCGTCATCCGACAAGTTTTTGATCGGGCCCAACCCGGAAGTTTGAATCTGGGACTTGGGGAACCTGATTTGCCGACGCCCGAAGTTATTAGACGTGAAGCCGTTCGCGTAATCAACGAACAACAGAACGGATACACCTCGCATGCTGGTCTATCTGCTCTCCGGGAAAAGATCGCCGGCGATTATCCGTATCTCGAAGGCAAGCCGGAGCGAGTTATTGTTACCGCGGGTTCACAGGAAGCGCTGTATCTCGCGCTATTGAGCATCGTTGACGATGGCGACGAAGTCTTGTTACCGAATCCAGGCTTTGTTGCTTATCCAACTATCGTCAAGATGGCGGGTGGTGTTTCGACTTATTACAAGTTGCCCGCTGCTAATGGTTTCGAGTTCGACATCGAAAGTTTTCGGCAAGCACTGACTGCGCGAACAAAGGCCGTTGTTTGTATCAGTCCATCAAATCCAACCGGACGAGCATTGACGAAAAAAGATCTGGCTGACATTGCGGACGCGATGCAGGACCACGATGCTTATTTGATAAGTGACGAGATCTATCGCGAACTGTACTACGGCGATGAACGTCCGGAGTCAGCTTCCGTCTTTCATGATCGAACGATTGTGATCAGTGGTTTGTCGAAGTCGATGAGTATGACTGGTTGGCGACTTGGTTGGATCACGGGTGATGATGCGTTGATCAAGTCGGCTTTGGTCCTTCATGGTTATGTGACGACTTGCGCCTCGGCCGTGTCACAGAAAGCGGCGTTAGTTTCGTGGAGCGATGAAGCGGAAAATGCGCGCGCTGAATTTCGCCGGATCTTTATGCACCGTCGCGATCATCTGTTGAGCCTGGTTAAGAGTGAACTCGGACTGCCCGCAGTTACACCTGATGGTGCGTTTTATACGATGATTGATGTCAACAGTTATGGACCATCTATGAAGGTGGCCGAGGTGTTGTTGGAAGAGAAGTTGATCACTGTTCCGGGATCGGCGTTTGGTAGTGAAAGTGAAGGGTTTTTGCGAGTGTCGTTTTGCGCGGAGTTGGATGCGTTGACGGAAGGTGTCGCGCGAATGAAGAGAGCATTTGAAAAGCTTGGCTAACCCTCTGCGTCTCTGTGTTAAATGATGGCACGAGAACCGCGACGTTAGATTTCAACACAGAGACGCAGAGATCCGCAGAGACGCAGAGAGAAGCGGAGAGAGAAAGAGCAGCATGAAACATCGAGTAGGAATTTTAGGAGCGACGGGGATGGTGGGGCAGCGGTTTATTCAACTGCTTCAAGACCACCCACAATTTGAAGTGACGGCAGTTGCGGCATCGGACCGTTCGCAAGGCAAGAAATATGGTGACGCGTGCACATGGCGACTCGCCGGCGAGATGCCGGGATTCGTACGCAACATGGAAGTCGCTGCGCCAACTCCACCACTCGATTGCGATCTAATATTTTCAAGTTTGCCTGGCGACATCGCGCGTGAAACTGAGGGCAGCTTTGCCGCTGCCGGTTATCCGGTGATCAGCAACTCGTCTGCGTTTCGCATGGACGAAGATGTGCCGCTGCTCATCCCGGAAGTGAACCACGAGCATCTAGCCTTGTTGGACCGCCAACGCGAAAACAATTCATCTGGCGGCTACATCGTCACCAATCCAAACTGCTCGACGATTATGCTCGTGATGGCGTTGGCCCCACTTCAAGCTGCGTTCGGAATCGAAGCAACCGTAGCGACGACGTTACAGGCGTTATCGGGCGCAGGATATCCGGGCGTCGCGTCACTCGACATCATCGATAACGTACTTCCGTATATCGGCGGCGAAGAAGAAAAGATAGAAACTGAGACGACTAAGATTTTAGGTATATATAAAGAAGGACAAATCGTCCCTGCGCCGATGAAAGTCAGTGCGCAGTGTCATCGGGTGAATGTTTCGGATGGGCACATGGCGGCAGTTCGCGTCAAACTTAAAAGCAAAGCCTCAATCGAAGATGTCCACGAAGCTTTTAGTTCTTATCGCTCGTTGCCACAGGAACTGGGACTTCACACTGCGCCGGCTTTCCCCATCGTCGTACGCAATGAACCAGATCGGCCACAACCGAAAGCCGATCGTGATGCAGGTGATGGGATGACAGTGACGATCGGTAGGTTGCGACCTGACGCCGTACTCGACTATCGTTTTGTTGCTCTTAGTCACAACACGATTCGCGGTGCAGCCGGGGCAGCGATTCTGAATGCGGAGTTGTTGATTGCCACTGGAAGACTGAAGTCGTGAATGGTGAATAGTTAATAGTTAATCGTGAATAGTTAATGGTGAATAGTTAATAGTTAATGGATTGCTAGTGAAGCCTCAGCAAGTGCAGTAAGGAAGGGTGGTTTACCCCCGCTCTTCTAAACAAGAGTCTTGATCTCCAGGCCAAAGAGCGGGGGTAAACCACCCTTCCTTACTGCACAAGTCCATCAGCAATTTAACTATTAACCATTCTCGATTAACTATAACCATTTACGATTCACCATTCACTATTCACCCTGGAATAGTTCACCCCGCAGCACTACGCACCGTCCAGTCCGAATTTGTATAGACTAACTCAGAATTTTGGATATACTTCTTCGCACACGATAGAACCCGACGCGGCTTTCTCCAAAAAATAAGTACTTTGGAAGATTTACTGTATCAGGCAGTCGCGGAATGGTAACTGCAATTGCCGGAATTGAACTGACAAACTGTATTCGGGTTTTATCGAACCTCTGCCTGGACTTGCTAGAGATTCGAGCTAGTTGAATTTCAAGTCAGCCTTTTTCTCTAAGAGGCAGAGCGATCCACTTCTTTCACGTAATGACAGGTCTAGCTTTGCGACGCTCCAGCAGGCAAGGTTTGTCAAGAACCTTTCCTTCTCCGTCGCCTGGATTCTGTAAACCAGTCTCTCGGAGGACCACATGAAAAGACTAAGCTTTAAACCAAGCGGGATGATCTCATTGTGGTGTGCAGTTTTTCTCTTTGTGAGTTGCTCAGTTACGGTATTGGCCCAGACGGGAACCTCGTCCGTCTCGGGTAATGTTGTTGATCCGCAGGGGAATGTGATTGCGGGTGCGACCGTAACCTTAACCAACGATCAAAAGAATTTCACTCGAACCCAAACTACAACCGACGCAGGCAATTTTGCTTTCAGTTTGATTCCTCCCGGACAATATCGTCTGGAAGCTGAAGCAAAAGGCTTCAAGAAATCAGTAATCGCCGAAGTTAGCGCGCAGGTAGCCAAGGCGACTACCTTGAATGTGCAACTGGAAATTGGCAGTGTCGAAGAGGTTGTCACTATCTCATCGGGCGCAGGCGAGGTTTTGGTTAATAAACAAGACGGCACGCTTGGCAATAACTTCGTAAATCAACAAATTACACAGTTGCCGTTGGAAGCTCGCAGCCCACTCGCCCTCGTTACACTGCAACCCGGTGTGACGGCTCAGGGATATGTAGCAGGAGCGCGCAGTGACCAGTCGAATATTACGCTCGACGGCGTTGATATTAACGAGGCGCAAACAAACTCACTTAATACTCCAGTCCTTCGTCTTAATGCCGAAGCGATTGAAGAGTTTCGTGTCACCACTGTTAATGCTAACGCGAGTGCCGGCCGATCGTCTGGCGCCCAAATTTCATTAGTCAGTAAGAGCGGTAGTAATAATTTTCATGGTGCTCTGTTTCTGGCAAATAGAAACACTAGTACAACCGCTAACGACTTCTTCAACAATCGCTCTGGTATCGCTCGTCCAAAATTGATCAGAAACACTTATGGTGGAGCGATTGGCGGGCCGATCATCAAGGATCGTCTCTTCTTCTTTTACAGTTATGAAGGTCGCAAAGATATCAGTCAAACTGGTGTTACGAGAACAGTACCGCTGGCGAGCTTAGGTCGAGGCGAACTGCGTTATCGTAATCCAGCCGGCGGCATCACGACGCTGACCACCGCGCAGTTGAATACGATCTTCCCGGCAGCCGGAATCAATCCAATCGCCGTTCAAACACTAGCTCAAGCCGCGGCCAGGTATCCCGCGAACGACACTACTGTGGGTGATGGCTTAAACACCGGTGGTTTTCGTTTTAATGCTCCAACTCCGGTTACTTTGAACTCACACTTCGGTCGCTTTGATTTCAATTTAACGTCCAAACAACAGATTTTCCTGCGCACGAATATCATTTACGACTTGACCGGTGGCGTACCACAATTCCCCGACACGCCAGCTCCGAATCTGTGGGAACATCCGTGGGGCTTCGTGGTGGGCCATACGTGGACCATCAATAGCCGCTGGGTAAATAATTTCCGCTACGCAGAAACTCGTGAAGCCTTTAGCCAGCAGGGAGATTCGTCGGCGGATGCAATTAGCTTCCGTTTTGTGTATTCGCCACTGACATTCAGTCGAACGATTAGTCGTAAGACCCCGGTGAAAAACATCACTGATGATTTTTCCTGGACGAGTGGCAACCACACAATGCAGTACGGCGGCAATATCCGTCTGATCAGCAACGTGCGTTCGACTTTTGCAAACGCCTTCGACAGTGCAATCACTAACCCATCCTTCTACATTGGTGGTGGTGGTACGATCTCGTCGGCGGTCAATGGATTCTCACCGATTGGGCCGGGCTTCGCTTCGGCTGTGCAGAATGCAGCTACTGCGCTAATCGGACGCTTTTCGCAGTATTCAACCTCCTACACCTACAACACTGATGGCTCTTTGTTGACGGCTGGTTCACCCGCGGACCGCAATTTCCGTGATCGTGAATTCGACGTCTATGGCCAGGACATTTGGAAGGTCACTCCAAATCTGACTCTTACCTACGGGCTTCGCTACAGTCTGAGCACTCCGATTTGGGAAGACAAAGGTTTCGAAACCACCACCAATATTCCTTTAAGTGATTACTTTGCCAGCCGACTCGCCGGCGCGGCTGCCGGCAAGCCGTACAATGAGCTGATTTCAATTCAGCTTTCCGGTAGAGCGAATGGCAAACCGCCACTCTACGACTGGGACAAGAACAACTTCCAACCTCGTATCTCGTTCGCTTATTCGCCGCCCAAATTTAAGAATGGCTGGCTGAATAAGCTTTTTGGTGAGAACCACGAATCAGTTTTTCGGGGCGGATTCGGAATCACTAACGACTACTACGGACAACAACTCGCGGTCTCATTTGACCTGAACAATGCGTTGGGTTTTGCCACGAGCAGAAATATCAACGCCAACACCTACAGTGTTGAGAATACGAATAGACCGCTCGCGCCGTTGTTTACCGGGTTTGGTGTGGACGTTCGAACATTGCCCGGACTACCAGTTCCAGGTAAGTTGACGTTCCCACAGACGGCGCCGATGACTTTTGCCCGACCGATTCAACAATCGTTGGATAGTAGAATTGTTGCTCCCATTAACTACAGTTGGAACTTCACGTTTGAACGCGAGTTGCCGAAGGGCCTGATGATCCAGGCTTCTTATATCGGTCGCTCGGCTCGTAACCTGATTGCTTCCCGCGACGTAATGGCGCTCAACAATTTGGTCGATCCGAAGTCAGGTATGGATTGGTATACGGCGGCTGGACTTCTCGAAGATTATCGCCGGGCTGGTGTGCCGGTTTCGCAGATTCCCCAGATTCCGTACTTCCAAAATCTGTTCCCGGCCAATCTCTGGCAGCTAATGAATGACAACTACTGGGGTGATGATGTAATTCCAGCAGGACTTAATCAGACCCAGGCGGTCTATGCGAACGCTGGTGGAGATCTATACGGCAACGACTGGACAGATATTCAGGACGTGATCGATCAGGCCATGAATGGTGGCATCTCGACCCAGAATAATCTGTTCTTCCAACCACAGTATGGTGCGTTGTCGGCATTCAGCAGCATTGCCAAATCCAACTATCACGCCGCAACTCTTTCAGTGCGTGAACGTTTCGGAACGGCATTCACGATGGACTTTAACTACACATTGTCTCATTCGCTGGATGACGCATCTGGTCTCTCAGATAGCGGCGCCTTCGGAGGTGCGTTCATTCTCAATCCGGTCTTACAGCACCTCAGCTACGCCAACTCTGATTTCGACATCCGTCACATCATCAACGTGAATTCCATCTGGCAGTTACCAGTTGGCAAAGGCAAATTGTTCTTTGGCAGTGCCAACAAAACTGTAGATGCGATTCTTGGTGGCTGGCAGTTGTCGAGTATCTTCCGTTGGAACTCCGGTCTGCCGGTAGGTTTCTACGATGATAACGGCGTTTTTGATGATGCGCGCTGGGCGACAAACTGGAACGCTCAAAGTAACGTTACCAGGATTAGACCCGTGGACACGTGTCCAACTCGTGGTGGCGTTGACTCGCCGAAGCTTTTTGGTTGCAATACAGTGGAAGCTTATCAGAGTTTCAGAAACGCAAAACCGGGTGAAACAGGTGACCGCAACGTGTTCCGCGTACCTGGTTATGTGGACCTGGATCTCGGACTTGGCAAGACTTTCAAGATGCCCTGGAGTGAAAGTCACAAACTCCAGATTCGCTTCGAGGCCTTCAACGTAACTAACACTCAACGACTTGGACAATACGACACAAGTCGCACGGGTTTTGGTGTCGTGCTTGATCCGCAAACAGCCACTCCACCAAGCAACTGGTCCAACTTCACGGCGATTCAAGGGGCGCCACGCGTTATGCAATTTGGTTTCAGGTATGAATTCTAATTAGCCTCTAGCGATGTTAGTTACCTGAACTTTTACAGCGGGCTGGGGCCATCGGCTTCCAGCCCGCTTTGGTTAACTCTAGTGGGTATGCGGTCAGTACCACCTCGCGGTAACGGGTCAAGTGGATTTCAGATTGCCGATTAGACCCAGCTACCGCGAGGTGGTACTGACTGGACCAGAGGATAAGCAATGTTACGAAAATTACTCACCACTTCAGTTCTACTTCTTGTCGTTGCTATTACCGGCCTCGCCCAGGGACGAGGCACGATGTCTTCAAACGTCAAGCACATAGTGTTTGGAGACGTGAAGGTGCAACAAGCGGTTGGCACTACTGATAAACCGATCACGCTCGAGTTATCGCTCTTCAACGAATTCGGAAATCAGGTGGGCCAACAACGTGTAATGAGCAATGGTCGTTATCGTTTCATCGATTTAAACGATGGACGCTATTACATCGTGGTTGCTTATGAAGGTGTCGAATTGGACCGCTTCACGGTTGATTTCTCTTCGCAATACAAAAGCGATTTGCAGAAAGACATCGAGCTGCAAGCTAATACCGTTTCGGAAGCTGCGAAGGCTGCGGTAATCAACGCTGCCGACAAATACGATCGAGACACAAAGACGGCATCGTTATTTTCCAAGGGAAGCGAGGCCGCGAAAAATAAGAAGTATGACGAAGCGGCAAATCTCTTCAAACAAATTGTTGACACAGACGCGGCCGATTTTCCGGCCTGGCTCGAGTTGGGAACAGTTTATTTTGCGATGAAGAACTATGGTGACGCGGAGAAAGCATTGACCCAGGCGCTCGCGAGGCACGCCGACTATGTGCCGGCGTTGATAAGTCTGGGCCGCTTAAGGCTGGTCCAGAAAAATGTTGATGGCGCCATCGAGTCTCTTTCGCAGGCAGTCAAAATTCAACCTACCTCGGCCCAGGCCAACTATTTTCTCGGAGAAGCTTACTTACAAAATAAAAAAGGGTCGGCGGCGGTTGGTTATCTAAACGAGGCCATCAAACTGGATCCGGTTGGCATGGCTGACGCCCATCTGCGGCTGGCAACGCTTTACAACGCAGTTGGCATGAAAGACAAAGCCGCGCTCGAGTATGAAGAGTTTCTGAAAGTCGTTCCTGATTATCAGGACAAGAAGAAGCTTGAGGAATATATCTCGGCGAATAAGAAACCGTGAGCTTCGTTTGATCTATTAGATTTGTTGTTCGATACGGCTTTGGCTCTGGTGAGATCGCAGTCGGCTTTGCCGCCTGTTGTGAGGAATGGCTCTGCCTTTCCGTTAAGGACTGACTTTGATTTTGGGGCTGCGCCCCTTTTAGGTTCGGAGAGAAGGCGCAGCCAAAACCTAAAACCCGGCGTCAATGGAAAGGAATAGCCATTCCTCACAACAGACGGCAAAGCCGAATGGGATCTCATGAGAACCAGAACGGTACCAACAATCAAGCAGTATCGAACAATCAAGCGGTGTCGGACAACAAATGATCGATGATCAATAGATCAGCTCAATAAAATAATCAGCTCAACCACCAATTCACTTCTATCTATGCAGCTAACACGTCTCCTTCTCGTTTGCCTCCTTCTATTTACCGGCTTCAACCATACTTCCGCGCAAAATTCCGAATACATAGCCATCACGCACGCGACCTTGATCGATGGTTCTGGTCGTGCGCCGATCGATGACGCCGTAGTAATTATTCGTGGTGATCTGATTACGGAGGTTGGCCCACGACGCTCAGTGACGATTCCGCCTGGTGCGCAAATCATCGATGCGAAAGGGCTGGTCCTCGCGCCGGGGTTTATCGACACGCACAATCATTCCGATCGCGGACTTGCCGAAGATCCGACCGCCGCCACCCAGGTTTCGCAGGGCATAACCACAATCGCCATCGGCCAGGACGGTGGCTCGCCATTTCCAATCGCCGACTACTTTGCCGATCTCGAACGAAACCCCGTCTCACTCAACGTCCTCACTTTTGTTGGACACGCAACTTTACGGTCCAAAGTGATGGGTGAAGACACTAATCGTCACGCAACGCCGGATGAGATCAATAAGATGAAGGCCCTCGTCGAGCAGGGAATGCGTGATGGAGCATTCGGACTCTCCACCGGCCTCGAATATGAAGTCGGTAAACCGGCCACGACAGAGGAAATAATTGCGTTGGCCCAGGTCGCGGGACGGTTTGGTGGCATCTACATCAGCCACATGCGCGATGAGGCTGACAAGTCGTTTGAATCGTTCGCTGAATTGATTCGGATAAGTCGCGAAGGGAAGTTGCCGGCCCAGGTGTCGCACATAAAGTTGGGAACGGTTGGCGTTTGGGGACAATCACGTAAAGCAGTGAAGTTGATCGAAGCGGCGCGGCGCAGTGGTTTGGACATCACGGCGGACTGTTATCCATACGATGCGTGGAGTTCGACCATTCGGGTATTAGTGCCGAGTGGTCGTCATGACGATCCGGTCGATGTTGCGCGCGCGCTTGCTGATGTTGGCGGAGCCGCAAACATCACCATTGTGAGTTGCGAAGCCCATCCTGATTACGAATTCAAAACGATGGAAGCGATTGCGAAGAACGAAAAGATCTCCCCGGTCGATCTGTACATGAAGATTGTCAGAGATGGTGGCGCGGGGGTTGTCTGTCACGCCATGAAAGACTCCGACATCCGGACTTTTTATCAACAACCCTGGGTGATGGTGAGCAGCGATGGCGGCGTTGGTTCACGACATCCGCGTGGCGCCGGAACGTTTCCGCGTGTCCTCGGGTCGTTTGTCCGCGAGCGACATTGGTTCTCACTTCAGGAAGCGATTAGAAAGATGACGTCGTTGCCCGCAGGTAGACTCGGATTAAAAGATCGCGGACTGATCAAAGTTGGCAATCGGGCCGACTTAGTGTTGCTGGATCCGGTGACGGTCATTGATAGATCGACTTTTGAACACCCGCAACTGATCGCGACGGGAATCAAGAAAGTTTTTGTAAATGGACGTGAAGTATGGGACGGCGAGAAAGTAACCGGCGCCAAACCCGGTGTTGTGCTAAGGCATCGTTAATGTCCGATATGCTTTAGCTTGTCGAGATTAAATAAGACTGTCTTCGTCGCGCAGCGACGCTTGATTTTAGCCAGCCGTTTTAACGGCTGGATTCATTGGCGCAACATCGTGCGTCGCGAAGCGACGCCTGAATGGGCTGTGATTCGCTCCGAATGTTCACGCGTCGCTACGCGACGCCATTGCTTATTATTCGCATGCCAGCCGTTGAAACGGCTGGCTAAAATCAAGCGTCGCTTCGCGACGAAGACAGGAAGGCAGTCTTATTAGATCTCGACAGGCTAAAGCGTGTCTGACGTTAAAAGGTAGCGGCCGAAGTTTCGCTCAGCACTTCTTGCAAACTCAAAGTCTTTTACTAAGTATCCCGCAGGGATTGCGCTCGTAAAAACTTCGCGCGTTGCTTCACGCCAGCGAACTGCCAACTCGATATTTTCTTGCACGAGCCGGTTGAAATCACCGGGTATCTCAAGCCACAACCTCGCAACGTTTTGATGCTCGGAAATAACGGGTTCACCGTCTTCTCCCACTCGCAAAATCACCGAACCTGGCTCTTCCGCAATTACGGCTGAACGTCGCTGCTCGATTCGTTCCTTCACCCACTCGCTATCCAGTTTCCACGTCACCCAAAGTCGATCCGTTCCGGTGCTATGCAAAAAGCTCGTCGTCTCACCATAGTAGTTAACATGGTAGTGATCCGACACGACGCCCAACTTGCCGAAATTGAGATTTGCGTTTAGCGCTTGCAACGGATCGAAGGTCCAGGTGATGGTGTTGATGCCTTTATCGAGCGCGTGCGTCCGTTGCGCCAGTTTCAGTTGAAGTCCCAAACCCAGCGATCGGTAATCCGGTTTTACCGCGAGCATGTCTGAATGCAGGATTGGCTTTCCGTTTTCGATACCAGGAAAAGCAAACGAAAATCCGATCAGCTTTCCGGCGTCGAACGCTCCCAACAGGACCCCGCCGACTTCCTTCATCGGAATCATTGCAAGCGCCGGCAGAATTTCGCGATCCGTTACACGCCAGATTTCTTTTTGTAAATCTTCTACCTCTGTCAGTTCCGACAGAGTCTGGATCTCTCGAATGACAATCGCGGTTGGAGCGGCGCTCATCGGCTGCGGATTCAGATAAGTCCGTTGATCAATTCTTTGAGCCAGTTGATGTCGATGGGTTTAGTAACGTAAGCATCGAAACCCGAGTCTTTGGCGCCGTTGCGAAAGGTTTCTTCCTGGTGGGCCGTGATGGCGATGATGGGCACATTTTTCAGTGTTTCACTTTGCCTTATCAGTTTGGCAGCGTCGAAGCCGTCCATGACCGGTAGTGAAAGGTCCATCAGTATGACTGCCGGCTTTTCACTTTCAGCGAGTTCCACTCCGGTCTGGCCATCTGCTGCTTCGATTACGATAAAGCCGCTTTGCTCGAGAGCGAGACGCATGAAGAGTCTCGTGTCCTCAACGTCCTCGACCAACAATACTTTTAAGTCTTTTAGATCCCGGTCAGTCATAGTTTGGATTAGTACGATTCAGTCGGAGAACAGTCATAGCTGGTAGATCGAATTTGAATCTATGGGTAGGCCAAAACGATGTCAAGCAGATTCGGATCTTAAATTTCTTCTGGTGGCGATGAGTCAGTACCGCGTTACGGTACTGACCTCATCGCCGGAAAGAAGGACTTTTTACAAAGGTCTCTGTAACACCTTCTAAAAAGTCCGAAACTAATGGCGCTTTCTCGTCGTTACACACTCGGGCAGTCACTTTTTCAACTCAATCCGAGGAACACCCAATGAAGCGAATAATCATTCTGGTCGCGCTGCTTGTTATTGCAGGTCTTGCCGGTATCGTGAGATCTCATACAAAGACGAGTGATTTCGACAAGCTCGTCTCGCGCAATGCCGCCGAACAAACGCGTGAAGAAACGCGACAGACTTACGAATTAGCGCCTGGTGCTTCAGTTGAATTGTCGAATATCAATGGCGCCGTCAAGATCGAAACTGCGGATACTAAAACTGCGGAAGTTTTGATCGAGCGGTTTGCAGTTAGCCAGGAAGCGCTTGGTCGGCGCAAGGTGACGGTCGAGGCTGATGCCAACAGCCTTCGGATTCAGGGCGAAAAAGGTGACGTTGGTTTCTTCGAACGGTTCTTTGGTTCAAATCCTTCTGAACGTGTGACGCTCAAGCTGCCCCGGCAGATTGCCCTGCATACAAAAGGTGTGAACGGCTCAGTTATGGTTGGCGACATTGATGGGTCAGTGGACGTACATGGCGTCAATGGTCGCGTACAGATTGCCGGCTTCAGTGGTCAGGGCGAATTCAAAGGCATCAACGGCAATGTGTCGGTTGGTGTGAAGCAAGTGGGCGCGGACGGTCTTGATCTCGGCGGAATCAATGGCAACATCGAACTACAACTCGCCGACAAGTTGAATGCAGACATCGATGTTCACGGTATCAATGGATCGGTTAGCTCGGACCTTTCTGACGTAATGATTGATCGCAGTAAGCACGGTAGATTCACAGGTCGCATTGGCGCTGGTGGCTCATCAATTAATGCGAAGGGAATTAACGGGAACGTGCGGTTTACTCGCGTGAATGTTCAGACGGCAGCGGCGGATGAGAAGGCTAAAGAATAAGTGGTTGAAGGTTAGTTCTTAGATCTTTGAACTTGGTGCTTTGTTGTTGTTATTTGGAGCTTTGTGCTCGGCTCCGGGGTCACAAACACCAAGTTCAAAGTAATAAGTCCAAAGTTCAAAGTCCGAAGTTCAGAGTCCGAAGTTCAGAGTCCGAAGTTCAGAGTTCAAAGTTTAGAGTCCAAAGTTCGAGGTCAAAAGTCCAAAGGTCATAATTTTCCAAACGGCACATTTCCGATCGGATATTCTTTCCAATCCTTGTAGTCGTAGTGCCACCACTCAGGTTCGTACACCGCAAAGCCTTCCGCTTCCATAGCCGCTCGTAACGTTTCTCGCATCTTCTTAGTCTCTGGTAAGGCGCATTCGTAGTTGATATCTGAACGCTCGGTCGTCTCATCGTACTCACTGGGCATCTTCACGAGCTGGCCAGTAGCGATCGAGAACAGTGACAGGTCAACGGCACAACCGCGATTGTGACGTGAACCGGTTTTTGGATCGGCAACAAAAATCTTCTTGTCCTCGGGCGTGGCGTCCCAAAAAATTTTAGTAACTGACCACGGGCGATAACCATCAAACACAACCAGTCCAAACCCTTGTGTTTTTAGTTTTTGATTAACTCTCATTAAAGCTTCGGCGGCTGGTCGTTGCAGGAAGGCGCGTGCCTGCTTGTACACAGGCTTACCGAGGAAATTGTTTTTTGTGGCGTAACGAATATCAAGTTTGATCGTTGGATCGAGCTTGATGAGTTCGACGAGGTCGGATTGACGAAATGGACCAGGTTCCTTTGGTGGCCCTTGAGCGAATATGACCGACGCGATAAGGAGAAGTATCGCTGCGAGTTTGATGGTTTGCTTCTGCATGTCGATGCGGATGATACCACCGGCTTCTACTCTGCGTCTCAGCGTACTCTGCGTCTCAGCGTACTCTGCGTCTCTGGGTTGAAAATTTCGATCCAACTGCGCGAACTTAATTTCAACACAGAGACGCAGAGTACGCTGAGACGCAGAGGAACTTCCTGATATTATTTACCGCATGACGTTCCCTCAAACTAATCGCACAAATCTTAAACGCCTGGCCAAGCGTGGACACTTCGATCGCGAAACTATTTACAGCATTCTCGATGAAGGTTTTATCTGTCATGTCGGCTTCAACATCGACGGTCAGCCGTTTGTAATTCCGACTGGCTATGCTCGCGTTGACGATAAACTTTACATTCATGGTTCACAGGCGAGCCAGATGTTGCGCACGCTTGCTAAAGGCGTTGATGCATGTGTGACTGTTACTCTGGTCGATGGTCTGGTCCTGGCGCGTTCCGCGTTTCATCACTCAATGAACTACCGGTCGGTTGTTGTTTTTGGGCGTGCTACGTTGGTGACTGATCCGGCAGAAAAGAATTTAGCGTTATTTGCGTTTTCCGAACAGGTAGTGCGTGGCAGATGGAACGATGTGCGCGAACCAACTGAGGCGGAACTTATACAGACTTCAGTTTTGTGCCTACCGCTTGAAGAAGTATCGGCGAAAGTCAGGACTGGTCCACCGATCGATGATGAAGAAGATTATGCGCTGCCGATGTGGGCCGGCGTGTTGCCGTTGAGGCTGACCGCCGGGGACGCGATCAACGATCCGCGTTTACCTGATGGCATCGAAGTGCCAGAGTATTTGAAGAAATATAAGCGTGGCTAACTCCGCAAACGGCAATAAGAGCTAAGAACTCTTCGGCGCGGCGATGTACCACACATTGTCAAACGGATCCTTCACCCACGCATTTCGATCACCGTAATCCTGGTTCGTTGGGGCGAGCATCGAGACGCCTCCAGCTTTGAGCGCGCGTTCATACATCGCGTCTACATCATCCACATACAAATAGATTGCAGTCGGTAGCGGTTGCGTTGGAGTGCGTGCTTCACCCAACTCGATCACTGAATCACCAATCTGAACTTTCGCATGCATGATCATATCTTCTTCAGCATGACGCATTAGTTCCGTGGCGCCAAAAGCGTCCGTTACAAAGTCGATGAATTTCTGCGCGCCAATCGGATGGAAGTAGACCGTCACTGTGCGTAGATCTTTGGCAATATCAGTTAACGGCACAAACGGCGTGGCAATGTACCAGCGATTTCCGCCCAGGTCTTCGACACCGCCACTGCGCTCACCATAAGGTTGATCCTCCGGCGTCATCAAGGAAGTTGCCCCGGCCTCAATAGCTCGTTGATAAACCTCATCCACGTCCGGAATATAAAGATGGACCGCCGTCGGCATCGCGGGGATGTGCGGCGCGCCGCCAATCATCACCATTGAGTCTCCGATACGAACTTCCGCGTGCATACCTCCGGCAGAACCAGTCGTGCGGAATTTTTCTTCAGCTCCAAATGCTTTCGTCAGGAAGTCGATCAGTTCGGCTGGTTGCTGCACCGTGATGTATGGCGTCACACTATGAAACCCTTCGGGTGGTCCATGTTTGTGTGACTCTTCTTTTTTCAGGTCACCTTCGATTACGTTGTTCATTCGTCGCTCCATCTCTTCAGTTGACACGTCTTCCGTGTGCGTGGCGACGATCCAAGTGAAGCCAAACGGATCGACAATTTGTCCGGCGCGATCGCCGTAAAACTGATCAGCAACCGGACGTAAGATTTCTGCGCCAGCTTGTACGGCGCGTTCGACGAATCGATCGGCGTTCTCGACGTACAAATGCATTTTCACAGGCGAACCGCCGAGTGTCTTCGGACTAAAAGCTTTGTAGTCGGGATATTCGTCGGCCAACATGAAAACAGTTGACCCGATGCGCAGCTCCGCATGACCAATCTTGCCGCCCGGTTCTGCGAGTCTCATCAACTCTGTTGCCCCGAATGCGTTCTTATAAAACTCTATGGCCGCCGCGGCATCATCGACAGTTATATAAGGAGCGAATACTGGTTGTTCTTTCGTCATTACTTCCATTGGTAATTCCTTGTTGGTGGGAAATTCTGAACGCAACTGTGCTCGGAAGTTTTCACGCGGTAGACCACGCAGCTCTCCGGCCACGGCGACGAGACTCGCCACCGTAGGATCGTCGACAGACCAATCAACCGGCGGTTTTGCCAGTAGCGCCGAAACGGCGTCGTCTAGTTGGTCGATGATGGAGCGTTCAGCCATTGTTCTTACTCAGTGCTCAATTGACTCCGAGCAGGTTGCGCAGGTTCTCTAGTCCACGAAATTGAAGCTGTTTAATAGCGCCTTCACTGCGTTGTAGTTCGCCGGCAATCTCGCGAATACTTTTCTCTTCAGCAAAACGCAAAACAATAACGCGACGCTGATCTTCGGGTAGCGTCTCAACCGCTTGAAACAAACGCGCGCGCCGTTCGACCTGCTCGAGGTCGGTCGGCGTCACGACGTCAGTTCCCGCATTTGGTTGTTCGTTTGTTTCGCGCACTTTACGTCGGGCGTGGTCCGCAATCGCGTTGGAAGCGATGCGATAGAGCCAGGCGATGAACGGAGTTCCACGCCATTTGAACTTGTCGAGATTTGCTAAAGCCTGTTGGAAAACGTGGGCCGTAAGGTCCTGAGTTTCAGCGCGATCATGAACCCGCCGCGCCACATAAGCGTAGACGCGGTGGAAATTCTGTTCATACAGCTCGGCAAAGCGGCTCGGGTCCTGCTGAGCAGCTTCGATTAGGAGCCGTTCGTCGGATTCAGATGCCTGACTCAAATCTAGCGATCCTTCGTAGCGCCGTTTTCTATAAGATTAACTGAGCCGCAACGAAAAAGTTACGGACACTCTGCGTCTCTGCGTTCTCCGCGTCTCTGTGTTGAAAATATCGTTCGCATAATCGATCGCCGGTTTTCAACACAGAGACGCAGAGAACGCAGAGACGCAGAGGGAATCATTGCTTTTTCAACGCTTCCGTCAACACACGACCAGTCGCGGATGTTGGTTTAGTGATACCGAGGAGCGCGCAGATGGTCGGTGCGATGTCGGCTGGAGTTGCAGCGTCGTAATACCGTCCCGGCATCACACCCGCTCCCATGATTATGGTCGGCACATTCGTATCGTACGAATATGGTGTTCCATGCGTCGCAGTAAGTATCTCGCCGAGATACTTATACGGTTCGGTTATCAACACGAGATCACCACTGCGTGACGGATAAAAACCATGCACCGCTCGGCGTTCGATCGGATCGGTAATCGAAGTCTCGCCCCGTTGTAACTGGCTGCGCGTGAAATAGCGCGCAATCCCTGGGACCGTTAATGCTGCTTCGCCCGCGAGTTGAGTTATTTCGTCCAGGCTAACGCCATCGCGCTTTAACGCTGCGTAATTAAAATAGAGGTTGTTGTTTATGAATGCATCGGAGGTCGTGCCTCGATCATTCTTGAAGAGGTAATCCGCAGTTGGATCCGGTGTTTTATGTTGCGGATTGTATCGAGCGCTGATCGCATTGGTGATGGCTGCCAAAACATCGGCGTTCTTCATTCTTCCTCCGCCTAATCCGAGTGCCTCGGCATGCTCGGGAATCGGCGCGACACCGTGATCGGCTGTGAACACTACCATCGTGTTGGCAAGTCCAACCTTGGCATTGACGAAATCGAGTAGCGTGCCGATTTGCCGGTCCACTCGCAAAGTTACGTCCATCACTTCCTGGCTGTATGGACCATAACGATGTCCGACATAGTCGTTGGCTGAAAAGCTGACCGTCAAAACATCGGTGTCGTCGTCCTGGCCCAACTGTTCATTAGTGATTGCCTGTTCAGCGAATGAGAGGAGAATTTCGTTCGTAAATGGAGTGAAATCGAGCGCGGTATAAAAGGCGGGACCGGGCGCTGTTGCTCCGCCGGTGACGATGTGGGGAAATGCGTTTGTGTCCCCGGACTGTCTGCCGATGTTTTCCCACGGTGGAGAATCGGCGCCTGCGCGTTTCAAATATTCGCCTTCGGGCAGGAGCCGGTCCCACTTCGCGTTGAAAAATTTGTCCTCCGGTTTCGCATTGTTGAAGGTCGTGACCCAGCCGGGTAGTTCATTGAAATAGTAGGTTGAAGAAACGATTGTGCCTGAATTGGTACTCAGCCAGTACGCGGCGTTGGCGTGACGTCCGGCGGGGAGAATCGCGGCGCGATCCTTAACGGAGATGCCGATCACTTTCGAACGATCGTTGGTTGCGAATCTGAGTTCATCGCCAACAGTTGAACTCATCAATCTGCGCGGGCTGGAAGCTGCTTCGTTGGGAACGCCGCCGAGCAAATTGACCGTTGAATCGTATACGCTCGTTATTCTTCGACCGGTGACACGATCCGGCCACTCGTTGCCAATGATGCCTGATTCAGCGGGGTAGGCTCCGGTCATCATCGTGGCGTGACCTGGCGCGGTGTAAGTAGGAATGTGATCGTAGTTTGATTGCGTCCACGAGGCGCCGTCGCGCATGAGTCGTTTAAAACCATTGTCACCGAATAGATCGTAGAAGCGTTCGAGATAGTCGTAACGAAACTGATCGACAGCGATGAGCAGGACGAGTTTGGGACGTTTTGCGCGTTGTCCGGAAGACGGTGTCGCTCGATTTTGAGCTAGCGTGATCGAGCTCGTGGAGAGCGTGACGATTAAGACTGCGGAGATTAGAGAATAACAGCGCAACGGTTTGGGGTTCATGCGCGGCATGTTAACCGAAGCGGAAACCCGATACCACTGAAGTATATGTTACGTGATGCCACGGTAGTTCGTGGATGGTTGAAGTTGCCTATTCAACGCCGAAGGCGTTTCGTCTCAAAGCCCAGGGTTGCTTTGGCAACCCTGGGTACGGTTGATGCAAAGTATTCAACTCCGAAGGAGTTGCGTCCGTGATACAGACATTCACAGCAGTCGATAAGAGGACGCAACTCCTTCGAAGTTGCGCGGTGTTATAGGAGTTTACCCAGGGTTGCCAAAGCTCAACCCTGGGCTTTGAGACGAAACTCCTTCGGCGTTTGGACGAAGCGTTACTCATATCTCAATGCGTCGATCGGATCCAACGCGGCGGCTTTGCGCGCCGGGTAGTATCCGAAGAAGATGCCGACCGCGGCTGAAAACAGCACCGAGCCAATTATCGCAGTCGTCGACACAAGCGTGGGCCAACCCAACATCACCGGAATCACCAGCGACGTAACAATACCCAACAAGATACCAATAATCCCGCCAGTCAAACTCAACACGATCGACTCAATAAGAAACTGAGTTTTGACTGCCGACGAACGTGCGCCAATCGCCATGCGAATACCAATCTCGCGCGTACGTTCCGTCACGGACACGAGCATGATATTCATGATCCCAATGCCGCCAACCAACAGCGACACACCGGCAATACTTCCCAACAGCCACGTCATGATGCTGTTTGTTTCATTCGCAGCTTCAGCGACGTCAGACATGTTTCGCACTGTAAAGTCGTTAGCTTGATCGCCCGACAACTTGTGACGCTGTCGCAGCAGATCGGTAATTTGCAGTTGGGCCGTGTATGTAGCATCGGCAGAAATAGCTGACACGTACGCGGTTTGAATACGGTTATTGCCCAGAAGTTTTTTCTGAACTGTAGTGTACGGTGCAAACGCGATGTCGTCCTGGTCTCGTCCTTGTGCGTCCTGACCTTTACGACCCAAAACGCCAACTACGCGAAACGGCAGATCCATCACGCGCACATCCTGGCCCACCGGATCGGTTCCGTAGAAAAGACTGTCAACAATTGTTTGCCCAACCACGATAACGCGTGCCGACGAACGCACATCAGCATCAGTAAAAAACTCGCCACTATCGACTGTCCATTTCCGAATGCCGGGAAGATCCTGACTAACGCCTTGAATCGATGTATTCCAGTTCTGATTGCCAACTACCATCTGTTGCCTGGTATTAATGCTGGGACTGATCGCCGAAATGCTCGGTACTTCACGACGGATCGCTTCCAGGTCGTCTTCGGTTAACGTATTGGTTCCGTTGTCGCCAGTTCCACTTCGCACGCCGCCAACATTCTGCGCCCCCGCACTGACAAACAACAGGTTCGTGCCGAAACTGGAAATCTGCGCCTGGACTGATGCCTGCGCGCCCTGGCCGATACTCACCATTGCGATAACTGCGCCGACACCGATGATTACACCCAGCATCGTGAGCGCCGCGCGCATCTTGTTGCGGGCCAACGCTCGATAAGCGATTCGTACGATCATTAAGAAAGTCATGATATTTAAGATTTCAAATTTCAGATTTCAAATTGACAAGTCAACTTACTCTTCGTCGTCGTCTGCTTCCGGTGGTGGAAGGTTTTTCAGTTCTTCCGCCGCGTTTCTTTGGTTCTCGATCTTGAAGTCTTTCTTGATCTTCCCATCCTTGAAGACGACGACGCGTTGCGCGTACTCCGCAATGTCTGATTCGTGCGTTACGAGAATCAACGTGATGCCTTGTTCACGATTGAGGCGTTGAAAGATTTCCATCACTTCAATCGACGTACGAGAATCAAGGTTACCGGTTGGTTCATCGGCCAGAATCATCGCCGGACGATTTACTAAAGCACGCGCAATCGCGACACGTTGCTGCTGTCCCCCCGACAGTTGATTGGGATGATTTTGTTCGCGTCCGGCGAGACCCACTGCCGCCAACGCTTCAGTAGCCCGTTTTTGCCGTTCGCTTGTTTCAATGCCGGCGTACAACATCGGCAACTCAACATTCTCAATCGCGGACGTGCGCGACAGCAGGTTAAAGCCCTGGAAAACGAAGCCAAGTTTTTGACTGCGAATGTCAGCTCGCTCGTCTTTAGTCATCTGCGAAACATCCTGACCGTCGAGTATGTAAGATCCTCGAGTTGGTCTATCCAGACAGCCGAGGATGTTCATCGTCGTCGATTTACCCGAACCTGACGTTCCCATGATCGCGACAAACTCGCCTTCGTTAATCGTCAACGAAATTCCTCGCAACGCGTGAACTTCCACATCGCCCATCGTATAGGTCTTGTGAATGTGTTCGAGTTGAATCACCGGAGTCGTCTCTGGCAGTTTGTCGATCAGGCCCGGCGTCTCAAGTGGTCCAGTAGTCATTGGTTGTTCAACTATCGCTGACATTTACTTGCCTCTTCCAAGTGTTCCGCCTGATGTTTCTAAATGCTCTGCGTCTCAGCGCGACATCTGTCGTATCTATCGTTACATCTTTTCAATGCTGAGACGCAGGGACTGTTACCTTCGGCCGCCGGCTCCGCCGATATTACCGCCACGCTGTCCGCCAAATCCTGGCGCCTGCGTCGACGTCTGCGATTTACTGTCGCTCGAGATGGTCTCGCCGATGATGATCACATCACCTTCCTGCAAGTTTCCGGAAACGACTTCGGTTGATGTTCCATCGCTCAAGCCGACCACTATTTTGCGTGCCTGTGGTTTCTTGTCAGTGCCCAGTACCCAAACGATTCTTGTTTGACCTGCCAGCACTGGCGAAGTTGATGGTGTCACTCGGGTTTCATTTTGCGCACCAGTCGCATCACCATTTTGTTGTTGCTGCGCACGTCGTTGTCCACCACTCTGAGCAGCGCCACCAGCGCCGGCGTTGTTGCCTGAACGACCCTGAGCGGCCGCGGTTTGTGGTCGGAAGCGAAGCGCCGAATTTGGCACCTTCAACACGTCGTTGCGCTCATCGATTGTGATCGTCAGGTTCGCAGTCATACCGGGCTTCAACTTCTGCTCCGGATTATCAACGTCGAACACGACGTTATAGGTCACAACGTTTTGCACGTTAGTCGGATTCAAGCGCATCTGTTGAATCGCGCCTTTAAATTCTTTGCTGGGAAATGCGTCAACTGTAAACGTTGCGCTTTTCGCCTGTTCAACTAAACCCATGTCCGCCTGGTCAATGTTTGCAATGACCTGCATTTTCGTCAGGTCGTTGGCAATCGTGAACAACGTGGGCGCCGATAAACTGGCAGCCACGGTTTGTCCGACGCTTACGTCACGCGAAACGACGATGCCGTCGATTGGGGAAGTAATTGTCGTGTGGCTAAGGTTCACCTGGGCCAGTTCCAAAGCTGCTTGCGACTGTTGGACCTGCGCTTCGGCTTGTTGCACCTGGGCCTGTGACTGGCTCACCTGGGCCTGCGATTGCTGCAACTGAGCAGTGGCCTGGGCCTGACCGGCGCCGGCTGAAGATTTCTCATTAACCATCGCCTGGTTTAGCTGGGCCAATGCCTGGTTATAACGAGCGTCCGCAGTGCGAAACGCCGTCTGCGCAACTTCGAGATCACGCTTCGCGATGACACCCGCAGTGGCCAAAGATTCTTGTTGTTTCAAGGCGCTCTGCGCGTCGTCGCGTTCGGCTTTCAGCACCGCAACATTTGCCTGCGCCGCCGAAACACCTGACTGTTGATTTTGAGTTGTGGACTGCGCCGCTAAAACTTTTGCCTGCGCGTCGGCCGTACCGGCACGTGACGAATTAACTCCTGCATGCGCCTGGGCCAGGCTCGCTTTCGCGTTCTCTAAATTTGCCTTGGCCTGTTGCACCTGGGCCTGCGCTACTGACGGATCGAGTTGCGCAATGACCTCGCCTTTTTTGACAACAGAATTGAAGTCGGCGTTAAGTGCTGAAATTGTTCCTGAAGCCTGGCTACCAACCTGGACTGTGGTCACGGCCTGGAGTGTGCCAGTTGCAGTAACAGTGTTACGCAAATTGCCGCGCTCGACTTTGGCCGTCATATATTCGGCTGCGTTTGCGCGATTGCTCCAGAATGCGAAACCGGCAAAAGCGACGATCACTACTGCGCCAAGAGCGATTGCCAGTCTGGTTTTTGTGCCAAGCTTTAATGACTTCAGCTTAGTAATAGGATTTAGTGTCTTCAAATTCATTGTCTTTGTTGGCCCGTGTTTGACCAGGCCATCCTCACTATCAAAAAGAGTCAAATTACCGCTCACAATCAACTAGACACGGTGGGCAGAAGGGTGGTTACAGAAATAGACGAAATTTCCGATTTGAGATATTGCAAATTGAAGATTGGCTGGGCGGAAGGCGGAAGGCGGAAGGCGGAAGGCGGAAGGCAGTGGTTAGTGGTTAGTGGTTAGTGGTTAGTGGTTAGTAGTCAGTGGTTAGTAGTCAATGTGGTTAGTAGTCAGTGGTTAGTGGTAGTAGTTAGTGGTTGGTAGTTCGTTGTCGGCTTTGCCGCCTGTCGTGAGGAATGGCTCCGCCTTTCCGTTCAGAGCCCCTACAAATTTTGGGCTGCGCCCTCCCTTAATTAAACGAAAAAGAGGCGCAGCCTATTCCACGGTGCGCGTGCTGACGGAAAGGCAGAGCCATTCCTCACAACGGGCGGCAGAGCCGACAACGAACTACTGACCACTAACCACTGCCTTCCGCCTTCTGCTTTCTGCCTACTAACCACGCCAATTTCGTAACCACCGCTAACCGCCCGGTGTCTACCAATGCGGAAGGCTCCCCGATTACGATCAAGGATTAGGAGTGAAGAGAAGAAAGATGAAGAAACCACGCTTTAAAACACTGGCAATAGCTACTCTCTCAGCGATTGCTTTGGCTGCTTCGATCGCCGTTGCCCAGACAGCTTCGACTGCTCAGGACAACGGACAAAGTGCCCAAAAACAATGGCACAAAGGTCGAGGTGCTCGAAGAGAACATGGCTGGAGAGGAATGCACGGTGGTGCCTTCCGACAGCTCAATTTAACTGATGACCAGAAAGCTAAGATGAAGCAGATCCGCGAATCTTTTGCGGCGACCAACAAGCCGTTGTTTGATCAGCTCCGCGCCAGGCGTCAGGAGTTGCGTCAAGCGAACGAAGGCGGTACGTTCAACGAAGCGCTGGCTACTCAGAAACTGACGGAGATGGCGAGCCTTGAAGCCAAGGCTATGGGTGAGCGGGTTAAACTGCACCAGGAAACCATGTCCGTTTTGACTGCTGAGCAGAAAGCCCAGCTGGAACAGTCCAAAGCGCAGTTCAAAGCTCGTCGCGGCGAAATGCGCAAAGGCCTTAGCAAGTAGCGTCTCCCCCACGGAAATGGCGGATCTCCAATAACGACTGAAAGGTCCGCCACTCCGTCTTAGCCATGAGGACCGCATCTGACAAACGGGAACGAACAGGCCTCGGATTTAGACCTGGCGCAACAGGCACAGAACGGCGACGACGCTGCGTTCGCGGAGATAGTTCGACGTTACAGTCCGCGCGTATTTAGTGTTGCCAGCCGGTTCTTTCGCCAACGAAGTGCGGTTGAAGAAGCGGCGCAGGACGTTTTCTTGAAAGCATTCACGCAACTCGGAAGTTATGAGGGACGTGGTTCGATGGAAGGCTGGTTAACGCGCATTGCTACAAACACTTGTTTGAATCTTATTCGTAGTGCGAAGCGTCGACCCGAAATGACGGTCAGTGATTTGACCGAAGACGAAAACCAGTGGCTTGACAATCAGTTATCAGACATTGCGAGCGAGCCACAACGCTCAGTAGAGCAAACTTTGATAGCAGCCGATCTGGCTGATCGCGTCTTGGGAGTTTTGCCACCTGAGGATCAGTTGGCGTTGTTGATGATGGATGGCGAGGACGCTTCGGTAAGAGAAGTTGCGGAAGCGACGGGCTGGTCGGAGTCGAAAGTAAAAGTAAGGGCGTTTCGAGCGCGAAAAAAACTTCGCGAAGCGATGGAACGATTGTTAAATAGCAAGGGAAAGATTAGGAGGCCGGTTAACAATGAAGGATAAACACGTAATCGATATCCTCGACGAGACACCGTTGCGCAGCTTGTCTGCGGAACAACACAACATCATCCGGTCTCATAGTCTTGAATGTTCGACCTGTATGAGTGCTTATCAGGCCGCGAAGATTTCGAGTGTGGTGCTGGCAGAGCGCGTCCAAACAGTGATTGAACCCGGTCCGTTCTTCCAGACAAGAGTGATGGCGGCGTTACGCGAGCAACAGGCAGTGGAAGGTGTGCCGGCCTGGTTGCGATTGTGGAAAGCAGCGGGAGCGCTGGTTTCATCGATGGCCGTCGCCACAGTTGCCCTCGCAGCTTTGAGTTTTGCAGTACCGTCGACGGCGCCGGATCAAACAGCTACGGCTGCTTCGGCTGAGTCGATAATTTTGGACCAGGCTAGTGATGAACAACTGAGTTACGAGCAAGTGTTGAGCACCATTTACGCAGATGAAGATGAGGGTAAGTAATTATGAATATCACCTATAAAAACCGTTGGCAGATTCGTGTTGCGGCTGCGGTCATCTTTCTGCTTGGCTTTACTGCGGGAATTCTCGCTTTAAATGTCTATCGAACATGGGCCCGCAGCTTCCCGGCGCGTGATCGTTTTGAACAGTTGTCTGATCGACTTCAACTCAACGCTGATCAGAAGACGAAAGTGCAACAGATCTTTAGTGAGGGTCGCGATCAGCTTCGTACTTTGCGCAAGGAACAAGATCCTAAAGTTACTGAGTTGCGAAAACAGACTGATGAGAAATTGCAACAGGTTTTGAATCCTGATCAATGGAAACAGTTTCAGGTGATTAGAGATGAGATGCGCCGGCGGCGGGCGCAGAACAACGGGCAGAATGCCGACTCGACTCCATAACTCTTCTCTGTGTCTCCGTGTAACTCTGCGTCTCTGTGTTAAAGATCATCGTTCGCTTAGTTGGAGTGAGTCTTTAACACAGAGAACTCAGAGACACTGAGACGCAGAGAAGAGCTTCAAAGGTTCGGATCAATCAAAGCTTTCATCACGCTTCCGGTCGCCACTCTCGCCAACGCCTCATTCGCATCGTTCAACCCGAACCTCGTAAGTTTCATTTCCTGCCACGCTGCCGCGCGACTCGGTTCGCAGACGATTTGTGTTCCGCGATAAAAGTGCGAAAAGTCCGATCCCCAACACCCGCGTACGTCTAAATGCTTTTTGTTCAAATCGCTGTGCGGGTTGAACTCGATTGGACCATGATCGGTGTACTGACCGACAACCACAACTTTGCCGGCGTCGCGCGTGAACTGCATCGCCTGTACCACAGCTTCAGCAACACCCGCCACCTCCAGTGTTACATCGGCGCCGCGACCGGCTGTTTGCTGCATCACCCAATCAAGCCGGGCTGCTACATCATTCGTTTCAATATTTAGCACGGCTGATGCGCCCGCTTCGATAGCGGCGTCGAGCCGTCCCTGCGGTGCGCCAATGCAAAGCACACGCAGCGCTCCACTCATGCGCGCGAGGAGAATTGCATTAATGCCGACTGGACCAGAGCCGAGCACCAGGACAGTGTCTCCCAGTTTCACTTCAGCGCGTTCGACCGCATGCAGTGCAGTCGGCAATGCACAACCGCCAGCCATAAATGTTTCAGGAGCAGTGTCGACCCCAATCACGCGTGTTCCGGGTTTCAGGTAAACGTGACTGGCCCAGCCACCGCAAAGTCCATCATCCAGTCCATAAGTAATGCCATAGACTTTTCGCTGCGGACACCGTGTGCTTGCTTTCGCAACGAGACAATACCAACATGCGTTACACGTGCGATGAACGTCGAGAAAGGTGACGAGATCTCCTTCGCGAAATTGTTTCCCGTTCACATCGAGAAGTTCGCCACGAATCTTTTCGAGTTTGCCAATCGAAACGTGACCCGGAACAAGTGGATAGGGAACGCCTTGTAACAACCCTCGTTGTAGATGAGCATCCGTTCCGCAAACTTCAGAAAGTTCGACTTTGAGGACCGCAGAGTTGGGCTCAAGTTCCGGATATGAAACCTCTCGCACCTCAATTTCAGCATTGGGATTGGGGATTACAGCGACAATCGGCATGCGCTGAGCATAGCTTAAAATTTGCGGGTGCGGCACTCCGTGACTGCCCTCGTTTGCTCAAAAATAAGCCAGGGCGTCCACGGAGTGCCGCCCTACAGTTGAATCCTTCCGATAATGCTTGTATAAAACCTTTCCCGTTTACTCTAGCTCAGCGGAAGGTGGATCGAATTTAGTGCCCGAAAGTCGACACCGTAAAATCAGCAAACGCAAACGTCAGCGAAGTGGCTCAAGAGACAGTCGCTATAACAGTGGTCCCAAATTCACGTTAAGTAAGAATGTTAAGACTGGCATACTCGTCTTTATCGGCGCGGTTGTTCTCGGAGTCGCCGCTTATTATGGTTACTCTTATCTTAAGCGACCTAAAATGATCACGACGGCCTCAGGTCTGCAGTACTCCGACGAAAAAGTTGGTACAGGCGCGACGCCACAAAAAGGCCAAACCATCACGGTGAACTATCGCGGTGTGATCCAAAGCACCGGAAAAGAGTTTGATAGTTCCGAAAAACACGGAGGGTCGGTTGATTTCCCGATTGGGATAGGTAGGGTAATCAAGGGCTGGGACGAAGGCATCATGACCATGAAGGTGGGTGGTAAGCGTCATTTGATCATTCCCGGCGATCTTGCCTACGAAAAGTCTGGGAGGCCACCTGATATCCCACCAAACGCGACGCTAGTCTTTGACGTCGAACTTCTGGGCGTTAAATAACAGTGACAACTGTAAAGTTTTCAGTGAGAATCAGGACCATTAGTTTGGGTGTCCTGGTTCTCATTGCGGTGTTTTCTTGTGTTTGTGAAGAGCTCGGTGAAGACAGGGAAGTGTGTCTGGGGTGAAAGCGTCGCCCCGGAAAGAGGGTTGGACCAGCGAAAAGAACTGGTGGTATTTCGCGGTTCCGAAGAAAATGTCCGATATGGCTTAGAGATTCCAGCAAACTCCTCCGGACCGGCTGGGCCGTCTGTTGGAGGAATGGCTCTGCCTTTCCGTTAAAGCTCGCACGACAACTTGGGCTACGTTTATCACTGGCCATAGGTTAATGACGCGCCTAACGAGGGCACAGCCCAGAATCAATAGGCCGATGAAACGGAAAGGCATAGCCATTTCTCACAACAGACGGCCCAGCCGCAGCGCAGATGAGTTTTGCGAGAGGCCAAAGCATATCGAACATCCCCGCATTTGATTACCAACTTGCTCGGCGTTAATCTCTGTTGAGCGTCGAGGAGAGAACATCATGAGTGAGAATAGTCTAACAATTACTGACAACCGAACCGGCAAACAGTATGACGTGCCGATTGAAAACGGGACCATCAAAGCGATGGACCTGCGTCAAATCAAGTCCTCAGACGATGATTTCGGCTTGATGACTTACGATCCTGCCTTCATGAACACTGCGTCATGCAAAAGCCGGATTACTTATATCGACGGCGACAAAGGCATTCTTGAGTATCGCGGTTACCCGATCGATCAGTTGGCAGAAAAGAGCACTTATCTCGAAGTCGCTTACCTGTTACTGCACGGCGAATTACCAAACGAAGCGCAACTGCAAACCTGGACGCGCAACATCACCTTTCACACCTTCATCAACGAAAATATCAAAACAGTCATCGACGGTTTCCATTACAACGCGCATCCGATGGGCATGTTTGAGGCGATGCTGGGCGCGCTTTCAACGTTCTATCCGGACGCAAAAGACATCTTTAACGTCGATTGCCGCTGGAAACAGATTCATAGATTGATTGCCAAGGTGCCGACGATTGCCGCGTTTGCTTTTCGTCATCGCATCGGGATGCAGTATTCGTATCCTGACAACGACCTGAGTTACGAAGGCAATTTCCTCAACATGATGTTTAAGACGACCGAATTGAAGTACAAGCCAAACCCGGTCCTCGAGCGAGCTTTATCAGTTCTCTATATCCTGCACGCAGATCACGAACAGAACTGCAGTACGAACGCGATGCGCAGTATTGGTAGTGCGCAAACAGATCCGTTCTCGGCGCTTGCGGGTGCAGCGGCAGCGTTGTATGGACCACTCCACGGCGGCGCCAATGAAATGGTGTTGCGCATGTTGAAGGAGATTGGTTCGGTCGATAAGGTGCCTGAATATATCAAGCGCGTGAAGGCTGGTGAGTTTCGCCTGATGGGCTTTGGGCATCGCGTTTACAAGAATTACGATCCTCGCGCGCGCATTATCAAACAAGTTGCTTACGAAGTGTTTGAAGTGACGGGTAAAGATCCGATGCTCGACATTGCGTTGGAGCTGGAAAAGATTGCGCTTGAAGATGAGTATTTTGTGAAGCGACGGCTTTATCCAAATGTCGATTTCTACTCGGGCATCATCTATCAGGCGATGCGTTTCCCGGTCGATATGTTTCCGGTGATGTTTGCGATACCGAGAACTTCCGGTTGGCTGGCGCAATGGGTGGAATTGTTGGAAGACGAAGATCAGAAGATCGCGCGTCCGCGACAAATCTATCTCGGTGATCGGACCCGCGACTACATACCAATCAGCCAGCGTTAAGTTTTCTCTGCGTCTCCGCGTCTCTCTGTGTCTCTGTGTTGAAAGCTCCTCTCATTTAGAGTTCTCTAATCAAGGGGGTTTTCAACACAGAGACACAGAGAGACGCGGAGACGCAGAGGTTAACCCAACATCCGCGCGGCGATTTCCTTCAACACTTTTGCGCAGACCGTTCCTGTTATATGCAACGGGTCCATGCGCGGATTGAATTCAACGATGTCTGCTCCTACCACTTTGCCTCGGAACCGCTGAATTAAATCGATCGCTTCACGAGTCGACAGTCCACCCGGTTCCCGATGAGAAACGCCGGGAGCATAGGCCGGATCGAGAGCGTCAACATCAAACGAAACGTAAACTGGTCCATCAAAGTCGATCTGCAAATCACCTTTGAAGTTACGCATTTCGATCGTTTCCACGTTAAATCTCTTGATCTGATCGCGTTGATGCGCCGTCGCCGTTCGCACACCCACTTGTACTAATCGTTTCACTAAATTTTCTTCCATGATTCGCGCAAACGGGCTGGCGTGTGAAAAGCGATTGCCCTGGAAGTTGTCGTAGATATCCGGATGCGCGTCGAAATGAAGAATGTTGAGATTCGAATAATGGCGTGCAAAAGCACGAACGATTGGATACGTGATCGAGTGATCGCCGCCGAGTGAAATCGGCGCCTGCCCGTCGCTCAGCAGAGTGCCTACCGAGTTCTCAATCAGCGCAAACATGTCGCCACCGGGTTGTGCTTCGACGTCCCCGGCGTCGAAAAAGGCGGTGTCTAGTTCAGTCCCGTTCTCGCTGGACAGGTTCCACGCTTCGGTGCGCAGAGCAGCACGAATCTGTGGTGGAGCGTCAGCCGCGCCTTTCATGAATGAAGAATTCTCGTCGTAGCGAAAACCGATTAAGGCCAACGGCGCGTGCTCCTGGCTGCCTGCCGGATCAGTCATTTAGTTGATTCCTTTGGAAGTCTTTTTGTTATTCAGGGGGGCGAATGGTGCGAGATGAGAATAAACTGTGATGTGGATCTACACAAGGAACCTTCAAAAGCTTTGTTGGCTGTACAAACTGGAACGCTGTAAGCGTTCTGTCTCAAAGCCCAGGGTTGAGCTTTGGCAACCCTGGGTGCTAAGCGACAAGGATGCCTAACTCCGAAGGAGTTGGTCCGCGTTCGAGGGCTAAAAGGAGAGTGCGCGTGATAGGGAATGTTGGATCAGCGTAGAACGACATACATGACAAAACAACCGGCGGAACTCCTTCGGAGTTCGGAATAGCTAGCAAAGCTACTTTCTAGGTGTGAGTGCAAACATATCAAAGCCAGGGTCGGTAAGTTTCTCAGCGGGCGTATAAAGAAGGCGATCTTTTACGTCCAGGATATCCGATACGTGAGGCTTTAATTCCAAAAAAAGCTTAGAGGATAGTGCTATGTCCTCCGAGTAAAGAAGTATGTAATCGCTAACAGTCTTGCGTGTCATACTGAGGTCCACGCGATTTGGTATGAACGATACTGGCAGGTTTCCATGTACTGTCGGCCACCCTTCAATTGTTATCGATTTAGTTCCGCGGGGAAAGGTGGTGAAAAGCACGAATCTTGGAATAATATTGTGGTCCTTTAATAAGATTTGTGCGGGGAACACGAAAGTAGAACAACACAAATCGATCCGCTCAATTTCCTTCACCGAAAATTCTAATAAACCGCTCGGACTGGCGTGTTCGCAGGAAACTCTTTCGTATAGATTCTTCAATAGAACGGATGCGGGACGGGAGTCTTGTAGTTTCTTGAATGCAAAATCAGCTGCGATCGTCCCTTGAAATCTATAATCATCAAGTATTGATTCGTACCAGTAGACGTTGTTTACCTTTTTCATCGCTTCGTGAGCCAGCGCGCGCATTGTCCACAGTAGAAGCGCGGAGTCGCGAGTGTCAAAGGTTGAATTGCGCTCGATCGATCTAAAGAGATTGTTGTCACATTCGGTGCAGTAACCAACAAAGCTAAGCGCTTCATTACTTCTAGTGCGTTCAAAGCACCATGAGTTTTCATTATTACCGTATCCGCTGGTCCATAAGCGAACGACCTCATTTCGCTTGTCGCAGATCTCCGTAATGACACCATTTCTTTGAATGATGTGAGAACGTATCGTAGCTCGGTTTGTGCATCCTGGGCTGATGCACTCACGCACATGCCTTCGCGACTCTAGCCAAAGTTGCTCGGCGATGTGATTTAACTTTTTACTTAATCGAAGCGAGAGGTAACTCAATCAACACCTTCAACCGAATCATAGCTCAAAATTCAGACAGGCAGGTGGGTTAAGCGGTTTAAGAAATGGTGCACCCGGCAGGGCTCGAACCTGCGACCTTCTGATTCGAAGTCAGACGCTCTATCCAACTGAGCTACGAGTGCACGCGGGAGATACTAAGACAGCGGCAGCGATTGGTAAAGTGCGGGGAGTCGAAAGCCCGAAGTCCCGAGTCCAAAGTTCAAAGTCCCAAGTTCAAAGTCCGAAGTCCCAAGTCCAAAGCTCCCCGCGCGCTTACTTCCCTTGAAACTGTTTGCGAATCAACCTGACCATGTCGGCGATCTCGGTCGCGCTCATTTTGTCCTTGAACGCCGGCATCTCTTCTTCGCCGTCGTGGATCATCTTTGTCAGTTGTTCGTCAGTGCGACTCTTAGCGTGATCGGATTTGAGTGAAGGGACTTTAATCTCCTTCTGCGGGGTCTTCACTGGTCCACCCTCACCACTTTCAGCGTGGCACGAGGCGCAGTCTTTGGCATAGTTCGTTTTGGCAGCGGCAAGATCGTCGACGGGCTTGGCCGGCGAAGCCGCGCTCGGCGTCGAGGTATTCGTTGTCGTAGCGGTTTCAGTGCAGGCGATTACAACTAAAGACAACGCCGTACAGGCAAGAGCAAGGGCAAAAAGTTTCATCGTTATTCTCCTTTAGTAATCAGGAAGTTATCCGCAGATTACGTAGATCACACAGAGTTGCAAAATAATTGAGTGCCAATTCGAACCTCAAGAAGTACAGAACAAACATTCAGTATCCATCTGCGTAATCTGCGGATAACTTCTACTTAAGTTTCAATATCCACTCCGCGATTTCTCGTTTTTCCGGGGCGGTCAGCTTGGTGGCAAACGATCTCATCGGCGGTTCAATGCCATAAGCCTCCGGATCATTTAATAACCCGACAATGTCATCGACGGTTCGGCGCGGCTTGGCCGACATACCTGTCAATGGCGGAAAGATCAACGCGCCCTGCTTTCCACCTTCACCATGTGGGCCATGACAACTCGCACAAAACTTTTCGTAGGCCGCAGGCGCTTTATCTTTGTCAGTTGCCGCCGTTCCAACAGCCTCTTGTAACGAGACCGGTTGGAATGGCGCCTCACGAACCACTTTTTCCTGGAACGCCTGTTTTGCCAATTGTTCGCGGATGCGCGGATCTCTGTGATCACTGAGATAAGAGGTCGTCGTCATAGTCACAATCCACAATGCAAAGCCGGCGAGAATAACACTCGCAATCATCCTCTGCGGTTGTCTGGAGACTTTGTGTAACGCGGCAATGTCCAACCAGGGAAGCAGCAACAGGATTAGCAATGCCAGACCAGGGATTACCATTCCCACGACAGAACCCAGTCCGCCAGGCACATATTTCAACGTTTGATAAAGCCAGAGAAACTGAGCGCCCGGTCGTGGCAGATACTCAGCCGTCACTTCAGTTACTGATGGACCAAGTGGCGCAGGATTTTTTAGCGTCCAAATTGCAAGCGCGACAAACACGACACCGGCAACGATCACATTGCGATTGATCGTGGTCCAGTTAAATGGTCCAACTATTCGTGCCAGACGCCAGCCCACAAGCAGTAAGATTAAAAATGGAGTGACGAGCACATGAAGCGCAAAAAAGCGAGAGAGAGTTAACGTGGAAATATCGTTGCCGGCCAGTAACCAGAGCCGGCCCATTCTTCCCACGATCGGGAGTCCGTCGGTCAGTCCTTCCGCGATTCTGGTGCTGAAGAAAGCGCGCGCGTCCCACGGCAATGAATAGCCAGTTCCACCTGCGGCCATTACAAGCGCGAGTAGGACCACCGCGGCAAACCAATGCGCTTTCCGGTATTTGTAAGCTTCGCACGATAACAAGCGAATCAAATGCAGAAATAAAAAGAGCGACAACCACTGCGAACCATAATGATGTAGCGAGCGAATCCAGCTACCAGACGACAACACTCTTTCGATAAAAGAGACAGTGGTATGCGCGTGGTCGACAGAGGGAACGTAGTAAAACGCCAGGAATGTGCCGGTGACAAATTGCAGCACCAGCAGCATCAACACCACGCCGCCAGTAGTTCGCAACCATGGACCAGGACCAGCCGAGGGAGTAGGAGAGACGCTCATGCTCGTTTGATTTGCTCCGTCGCATTGTTTTCAAACGATTGGAACTGCACTTGTAATTTGCCGTCCTGGACGCGCCTTGGTAATGGATCGAGTCCTCGGCGCGCGGGACCAGTTAGCCGCGCCCCATCGGCAGAGAAATAACTTTCATGGCAGGGACAGGAGAAGCGCTTTGAATCCTGTTCCCAGGCGACCTCACAACCTTCATGTGGACAGATGGCCGAGAGGACCTGATTGTCTCTGTTGGGCAGCACGTAGACCTGATGTTCCTGTTTGGTCAGCGCCCATCCGGTGACATGGTCTATGTTGATCTTCTTGAGTAGCGGCGACTGGCCGGTCAACTCCGATAACTGTGCGACGTCGGACCAGGTCTCTGCTGATTCGTTCACGATCCGTGGCCTGAGAAAGCGAAAGGCCGCACTCGCAACGGAGGCAAACATTCCGCCGAGAATGGTGATGGGAATCAGAAGGAGAAAACTGCGCCGGCTTTGTGTGTTCAACTTTTCATCCGCGGACATGGGCAAACATTCTCTCTGCAATGACAAATACTCGCAAGCGGAGTGTCCGATATACTTTAAAGCCTCTTGCAAAAACTCAACTACGCTGCCGCTTGGCCGTTCTATTGTGAGGAATGGCTATGCCTTTCCGTTTCATGAGTCGTTTTTGTTCCGGGCTGCGCTCTTTAGGCCTCATTAACAAATAGCGGAAACGATATACGGGTCGAAGGGCGTAGCCCAAGTTGTAGTGCGCGCTTTTAACGGAAGGGCATAGCCATTCCTCACAACAGAGGGCCAAGCCGACCGTGTTGTTTGTAAGAACCTCTTTGCCTGTCTCGATAAGCTGAAGCATCGGAGATATGACGCGTGACTTCGCCTGTTTCTTCCGTAGTTGCAATCAGACCGGAGACTCGGCAGAATACTTTCGCCTTCAAGAGTTCATCAGGATCAGTAGTTCTTAAGTTTGAGGTACAACAAATGAGCAACGACAAGGAACTAAATAACACCCGTGGTTCTCTTCGTCTTGCCCCTTCTTGCTCAGAAGTAGAGGAACAAAAGGCAAAGCTACCCAGGCAGTTTGTTAACTTCACTTTTTACCACGCTCGTCCTGAGTGGAGATTGTTGTCCGCTGACGAAAAACAGCGGTGCCGGGAAGAGTTTACTAAGACGGTAGATGAGTTTCGCAACTCGCTTTTGATTCATTCTTACTCAACCGTTGGGCTGCGGACGAATGTCGACTTCATGATCTGGCGCATTGGTTACGATCTTGAACCGATCCAGGCGATGACGGCCAGACTCAATAAAACTGAGATGGGGAAATACATCGAACCAACGCAGTCGTTTCTTTCGATGACCAAGCGTTCGATGTATATCGACAAGGACAATCCCGACCACGTTGAGGATCGACTACATATCGTGCCGGGCAAGTCGCAGTATTTGTTCGTTTATCCATTTGTGAAAACGCGAGAATGGTATTCGCGTCCTGCCGAAACGCGGCAGGAGATGATGGACGAACATATTCGCATCGGTTCAAAGTATCGTTCCGTGAAGCTGCACACCACGTATTCGTTTGGACTGGACGATCAGGAGTTTGTCGTCGCGTTTGAAACGGATTACCCGGCAGACTTTTTGGATCTGGTCCAGGAGCTTCGTGAAACGAAAGCCAGTTCTTATACCCTGCGTGACACTCCCATGTTTACCTGCCGGCAGCGGACGATCGCGGAATGTCTTGAAGCGCTGGGGTAGACAGTTTAACCACTAAGACACAAAGGGCACAAAGAAGAACATAATGTCATCCAGGCTTTATATCCAGTCAATTATTGTTTGTGCCTTCGTGCCTTCGTGGTTGAGCCTTCCATCGAGTTGAGGAAAATGGCTTACAACTTGTGCGGTGTGTGTTTATTTCTCGCACTCCTCACTCAAAGTATTTCTATCGCTACAGCGCAATCACTCCCTCTCGCCCAATCCACTCCCCCCGTTGCTTCCGAGTACCTCTGGTACGAGGCTGAAAACATGCGTGGCTTCACCACTGGTAAACTCGGTGAGCCGATACTTAATCCGTCCTACCTAAATCAATCGCGAGACAAAGCACCCGGGTGGGGAATTAATGGACCAGGTGTGTCTGCCGAATGGACACAGGGTGGCGAAAGTGAGTGGAACTCGGCGGCAGCCAGCGCTGATGAAACGAATGCCACGCTTTATCAGGATCTCGAGGTGCCGCGGGCGGGCCAGTACACGTTCTGGGTTCGCTACGCTGATTGGGCCAACAAGACTGAAAACTTCGTGGTCCGCATCGCGCAAAACGGAAATAAAGTTTTCGAACATGAGTTTGGCGCTAACGACGTCATCGATCCTCACGACGAAATTAGTATGTACTGGAGCTGGGCGTTTGCGTGGGACAGTGCTCAGGCAGATCTAAAAAAGGGACCGGCGCGGGTTTCGATCGAAATAGTTAAGCCCGCGATGGCCCGGCGTCACGTCGACTGTTTTTTATTAACGAACGATACCGCGTTCAAACCGAGTGGCCGGCAGAAACCAAACTTTGCTGCCGCGCGATACCTGCAAACTCAGTCGACACCAGTCGCGTCGTTACTTCCCGCCAATCAATCAACAACCATTCCGACTGCCTGGGTTCGACCAAAGTTAGCTGGTCGAGATTTTCTGATGCCGTGGAATACGGCGAAGGAATTTTGGGATCAGTATGACAAGCCGGTTGCCGACCGCATGCTCTTTCCGTTCAATGCGGAGCCCATCGATCAGTTTGTCGCTAAATACAAAGGTACGAAGGACGTCCCGATCTTTCAATCGAAGCTGGTTGTTCCGGTCATCTACATCAACAGTTTGCCTGAATACTTGAAAGAGGGAAGTCCGTTCCTTCGTTATCTGCGCGAAACGAAAGTTCCGTTTGCGGTGTTGATTAATTACGGCGCGGCAAAGTTTCCGGCCGGTGAAGGCCAGGCGGCTCTGGCGTTATTGAATGGCGAGTTGAAAGACCAGTTTCTGGGTTTTATCTCAGGGGAAAGTGTTGGCTACGTTTGGGACCATGCGCCCGGGGAACTGAAGATCAATCCATCGCAATCGCGGCGCGAACTCCTCGAAGCCCACCGCGAGTTCTACACTAATGCGATCGCGCGCAAATGGCGCGAGACTTTCGAAACTGACACTGGCGCGTTGTGGGACAAACTAATTCCGGCCCAGTCAACTTCAAGCACGTCATTCGCTCATGCCTTAACTGACTGGGGTGTGAAGTTGCTCGGCATGGAGACGGCCGCGGTAATGCCGATGACGGCCATGCGGATCGCCTTTACTCGTGGCGCCGCGCGGCAAACTGGCGGCGATTTTCTTTACTACCACGCGCCAAATTTTGGCGACACGGCAACCTCGTTTACTAAAACTCAGAACTTTGCCGGGCCGGATTTTTTCTATCACTCCCGCTACGGGCAAACGATGGGACCGTCGCTATCGTGGTATCGAAAGAGCTATTACCTTTACTACATGTCCGGCGCTTCGGCGATTTATCTGGAACAGGGCGGCGATCAGTTTTTCAAACCTGGACCAGGAGAAAATCCGTTACAACTAAATCCGCTCGGCAGAATCACTGACGAGTTCATGCGCTTTGCCGAGAAGCATCCGGACCGCGGGACGCCTTACACGCCGATCGCGTTTCTGCTCGATCCTGCACACGGCTTCGAGATGACCGATTATCCGCAATGGCCTTTTGAAGTTTCACAGATCGACAAAAGTGACCGCGCGTTACGGGAACTGTTTGGCGTGGCTTACTTTCCTGGTTTGGTGGTCGAAGGCGAGCCGGCAATGGCTGACCGGCAACCTTTTGTCTCGAGTGTGTTTGGCGATGTGTTTGACGTGATAACAGCGAAAGGCGAAGCGGGGAGTGGGAGAGTGGGTGAGAGGGAGAGTGGGGGAGTGGGAGAGTGGGCGATCTGAAAGTGCACCGGCGAATCATGTCACCGCTTCACCCACCCGCCCTCTCACCGTTTCTCCCGCTCACCCACTCTCCGCTTCACCCACTCACCCACTCGCCGCTTCTCCCCATCACCCCCTCTCTGCTTCACCCGCTCACCCTCTCTCCGCATCACCCGCTCACCCCCTCTCTCCTTCCTCCTTCCTCTCCTCCTATCGCGCGATCGTCGTGGGCGGGCGAATTGAGTGGTCCAATGACTGGATTCAAAAGCTAAACGACTACGTTCGTAACGGCGGCACAGTCGTGGTCAATGCGGCGCAGGTTAAAGGAATTCCGGAGCAGTTACTTGGCGTTCATCTAACTAACGAGACGGCGGAAAGTGACAGTGCAAAATGCGCTGCGCCCGGTGACGAAGCGCTGGACTTGAACGGACAGATGTTTCGTTATTCGAAAATCGAAGCAAAAGGCGCAAGCGTTCTGGTTACTGCGTCCACTGGTGATCCGCTCGTAACGGTCAATAAAGTTGGCAAGGGAAGTGTGATCTTTTTCGCGTTACCGGACCTGCTCGGTGAAGATGAACGCATGGTCCCCTTCGCGGCGCATGTGTTGTCGCATGTGTTTGTGAATGCGACGCCGGTAAAAGTAAGTGGTGATGTTGAATACCTGGTGAACCGAAATGCTTCGGGTTGGGTTGTGACTTTGCTCAACAACAATGGCGTGTTTAAGACGCAACAAGGCATGGCGCAAGTCGATCGGAACGCGAGTGTGAAGGTGACCGTATCGGTCTCCGGCCAACAACTGCAAAGCGCGACCGAATGGACAAACGACCGGTCAATTAACGTAACCGGCAATCAGGTTACTTTGCAGATCGCGCCCGGTGGAATCGCGGTTGTGGAGCTCAAGACCCGATAAGCTACGAGTACCAACCACAAAGGCACGAAGTCACAAAAGTTAAGACGGATTTGAATTGAGTTAAGATGGATTTGATTGTTTTGTCTTTGGTTTTGTTTCTTTGTGCCTTCGTGTCTTCGTGGTTAATCTTTCCTCGCCCATAAGTAACCCATATCGTCTAGCTCGCGTATGAAATCCGTCTCAAAAGCATTCTCAGCCGCGCTAAACTCCCGAAATTTGGGATGGAATGGTAGTTGCCAAAAGAAAATTGGTCTACCCGGTCTCCCCGGATTCGTGAAGAAAGAGGGATTTCAATGAAGGGAAGCTTTTATCGACAGTTTGCGATTTCCGCGCTTCTCGCCGCTTCGTTAGCGACCGCAGCCGATGTCGCCAATGCTCAGGGACGCCGTGGTCGTGGAGAGGACCGATCGTCGGGCAATCAAGCCTCGCGACCAGCGGGACGCGAAGATCGTCAGGTCGCCCAGCCGCCGCAGCAGCAGTCTCAGCAACGAAACGACAATCAGGCACAACAGCAGCGTTGGGAGCAGCGACGACAGGAACAACAGCAGCGTCAAGATCAACAGCGACAAAATCAGCAAAGTCAGGATCGCCAACGTCAAGACCAGGAACGTCAGCAACAAGAACGTCAGTCTCAGGACCGTCAGCAACAGGAACGTCAGTCGCAGGAGCGTTGGCGCCAGGATCGGCAGCAGGAACAACAGCGAATCGATCAACAGCGGCGCGAACAGCAACAGCGTGGCGATCAGCAACGTGCTGAACAGCAACGTCGAGAAGACCAGCAGCGCGGAGAGCAGCAACGCCGCGACGATCAGCAACGACGTGAAGCTCAGCAGCGTATTGAACAACAACGCAACGATCAGCAACGCAACGATCAGCAACGCAACGATCAGCAGCGCAACGATCAGATTCGTCGCGACGACCGTTGGCGCAATGGAAACGCCAATCAACAGCAGGATGAATGGCGCCGGCAACAACAGGATCGCGATCGACGCGACAATAACAATAACAATAGGAACGGTAACGATAATGATTGGCGTCGTCGATGGGACCAGGATCAACAACGACGCAGCCAAAGCTACCGTGAGGTGTGGCAGCGCCAACAGAACCTAAGTTCTCAGCGCCAGTGCGTGTTAGAGCAGCAGCGTCGTTTGAACCAACTGCGCTTTCAACAGCGGTATTTTGATCGAGTGCGTCAGGACCAGTTGCGCCTGCAACAGTGGCAGTACAATCGTTACAACAACGATTACTACTACAACAACTATCGCTATCAACGTGGATCGAATTACTACCAGACGAGCCAGTATGGCGCCGAGATGTTGCGCCGTGCCATCAACGATGGTTACGAGGAAGGCTTTTATGCCGGACAGGCTGACCGTCAGGATGGTTGGAGATCTAATCCCGATGACGCCTATGCGTATCAGGACGCCAGTTACGGTTACGATGGCTACTACGTTGATCTGAACGAGTACCAGTACTACTTCCGCGAAGGTTTTCGACGTGGATATGAGGACGGTTACTACAGCCGGTCTCAATATGGACGATACTCAAATGGTGGATACAGTATTCTGGGAGCAATCCTCGAAGGCATACTGAATATCCAGGCTATTAATTAATTGACCTCTGCATCTCAGCGTTCTCGGCGTCTCCGCGTTAAATCGATGTCTACCTAACTGGAGCCATCATTTAAACGCAGAGACGCTGAGGCGCAGAGACGCAGAGGATTGCTTTAGGAGGCAATCGCCTTCTCCGCTTTTGTACGAACGAACGCATAGTTTAACGCCGGCAGCGAATTGAACTTCGCTGCTTTAGTAAATGAATCTTTAGCATTCGCTGCGTCACCCTTGCCTTTGTACGCTTCACCCAACAAGTAAAGATCAACTGGATTCTGTTGATTACTTTGATTGAGTTCCGCGATGGCCTGATCGTATTTCTTTTCCTGCAGCGCGATCATGCCGGCCAATTCATGGGCCAACTTGATCTGCGCGGAGTTTTTGACCGCTTCTGAACCTTGCAAAAATTCGGCTGTCTCCTTTTTAGCAGTTTCGAGATCAGTTTGCCCGATAGCGACGCGGGCCAGGTTGTAATGATGAAACAGCGCCGCATTGTCCTTGATGTCTTTCGAAAGGTTCGAGTCAGTCGTCATTTTTAAGAGTTGCTCATACGCTTGTTTGGCTTCCGGATACTTCGCCATCTCCAACAAGACATTTCCCTTCAACTGCAAGTCGCCAATCATTGCCGGAACGTCGTTGGTCTTCTCACCGAGAGTGTATTGCTTTTGGACCTCGGTGAGTGCCTGATCGAATTTGCCGCTATCCGCCGCGACCACCATTTGTCCAAACAAGGCAGTGCGACGTTCACCATCGCTACGTGCTTTGGAGGTTAGTTTTTCCAACTCGGCCTGTGCCTCCGCTGGTTTACCTTCATAAGTAAGCGCGGCAGCAATGCCGAAGTGGGAGTTAACAAAATTCGAGTCGATGCCGAGCGCTTTGTTGTATTGCGTAATCGCTTCGTCAAACCGGCCCATTTTCAAAAGCAGTTCGGCATAAGAATCGTAAGGATTTGGATCATTGGGAATCAGCTCGATGTATTTCTTGAATGCGGTTTCGGCATCAACGTAGTTGCCGTCCTGGCGATATGCATAGCCAAGAATATTGAACGCGGTCGAATAGTTTGGGTTCAGTTCAGTGGCGCGTTTGTAATGAGTGATGGCTTGTTTGAAATCCTGCAGGCCGAAATAATAGCCACCCAAAGTGAAGTGTGCGCGTTCGTCGTTTGGATAAGCCGCAACGAGACGATCGAGTATCTCTTTCTGTTTAGTTTGATTGGTATTAGCGCCGGCTTCGGTGGCCTGAATCAACATGCGTTCGCCGTCTGACGCTTTGTTGGAGAGTGAAACGGCTTTGTTTAAGTGGTCAAAAAATTCCTTCGCTGTTGGCGATACTGCAGACCGGTTTAACTCTGCCATGGCGAAATTGGGATCGAGTGAGAGCGCCTTGTCGAAATGTTGGATCGAATCGGTGATACGCAACTTCTCCTGCAAGTCGCGACCGGCGAGAAATTCTTTGCGCGCGTCTTCAGATGAAGTGGTGATCGCAATCTTGCCATCGCTGTTGTTGGTGCTACTGGCTGGTCCAGATCCGGTGCTGGCCGTTTCCACTTGCTGGCAACCGGCAAAGGCGAGTGCAAATAAGAGAACTAAGAACAGAGTGAGAGTCGAGCTTCGCGAGAAATTACGTGGCATTGTTGAATGCTCCTTCTTGGCTAAACAAATCAGGGTTGGGTGTCGACGAGCCGGCATACGAGTTTGGTGACTCGCGACTTTTCTCTGGGGAGACCAACTGACTTGCTGGCATTCAAACGGCGCAACCCGGTCTGAAGTTGAGACCATCGCGCATGAAGTAACCGCTCTTACTTGTTCGTAACTGCCAGGTTCGTGTGGCGTGAGAATATCGATGGACTAAGAGTGCGTCAAGAATTTATTGGGCCAATACATTATTTTGGAGAATCTCTAAAATTTTATCTCCGCGCCTCTGCGCCTCTGCGTCTCCGCGTCTCCGCGTTGAAGCTGCCTTCACTTAGAAGTCCTCAATCGAGAGGGGAGTTCAACACAGAGACACGGAGCCCAGACACGGAGGCACAGAGAGAGATTGCTGAGATCCCTGACAACTATCTGCAATCTTCAACAGCGATACTTAACAGTTCACACGATCAGGGGAGGACAAGATGGCTAATAAAGATGACCTGGAAAAATTAAAAGAGATGTTGAAAGACATCGACTTCTGCATGTTGACTACCATCAATGACGAAGGCGAATTACATAGTCGACCGATGTCTTTGAATAGCGAGATAGATGACGAAGGCAATCTCTGGTTCTTTACCTCAACCAATTCACTCAAGACCCATGAGATTGCTAACAACTCCAAAGTGAATGCGAGTTTTGCCGACACCGATTCGCATCAGTATGTTTCAGTCTCAGGCACTGCCGAACTCGTTAACGATCGCAACAAGATCAAGGAGCTATGGAAACCGATTTTGAAGGCCTGGTTTCCGGATGGTCCAGATCAGGCTAACTTAGGCCTGTTAAGAGTCAGGCTTGAGAAAGCAGAATACTGGGACAGTCCATCAAGCACTGTGGCCCAAATGTTCAGCTTTGTTTCGGCGATCGTGACTGGGAAACAGGTTGAACTCGGCGAGAACAAGAAGATCACCCTTTGATGAGTGCAAGAATTTAGCGAGCGAGGTGCATCTGGCGGGTGTATTCCTCTGCGTCTCAGCGTTCTTTGCGTCTCTGTGTTGAAACCGATCCAGACCTAATTTCAACACAGAGACGAAGAGATCGCTGAGACGCAGAGAAAGATATCGAACAGAGTCTAATGCCTGAAGGTCCGGAAGTTAGAAAATACGCCGACGCACTCAGCGCGGTCTTAAAGAACAGGCGCCTCGAGCAATTGACAGCGCGCACTGTCAAAGCAAAAGCGTGGCTTAAGGACAATGGACCACGACTGTCCGGGCTCCGGGTGACCCGCGTCTTCGCGCGCGGCAAACATCTCGTCGGATTGATCGAAAACAACTTCTACTTTCACAGCCATCTGATGATGTGGGGGCGCTGGCAAACTTTTGTTCCCACTCCACCGGCCGAAATGGACCGGCGCGAACGAGCGCGTATTGTCGTCAACGGTGGCGCTGCAATTCTTTATTCGGCGCCCATCTTCAATGTTGGTGAAGGCGACCCTTTCAAACAGATCGAGCACCTGGGAAACCTGGGTCCCGATGTATTGCCTTACGATAATCAATTCGACCAGGAAGAATTTCAGCGTCGCTTGCTTAGTAGAAAAAATCGAGACGCAACAATCGGAGCAGCGTTGCTTAATCAGGAGATCGTTGCCGGGTTAGGAAACTACTTGCGCGCGGAAATTCTGTTTGCCTGCCGGATCGATCCGTGGAAGCCTGCAAAGGAACTGGACGAACGCGAACTGGATTGTTTGCTCCGCACAGCACCGCAGTTAAGCCGTCGCTCGTATCTCGCGGGCGCAACTGCCCGGCGGCCTGATCGCGAGCGAATGAAGAATGACGCCTCTCTCGTCTATCAAGTGGGACGGGAATATGGGACGCGACACATGGTTTTTCGCAGGACGAACCTGCCCTGTTTGCGGTGTGGCGAACCGATCCGGCAACAACGTCAAATCACTCATTCCTATGGAGATGAGGAGCGGGATCGTATCGTGTACTTTTGTCCTCGTTGCCAGAAGGTCGATTTGCTGGCCAAAACATTGCTTAACCATAAAGACACCGAGGCACGAAATAAGACAAAATAAGATTTATGACTTAAGTTTCGTTTGACCTTCTCCGGTTAAACTTTGTGACTTAGGGTCTTAATGGTTAGTTTCTGGTATGAGCTTGAACAGAAAAAACAGGCAACGCAAAGTGGGAACGATGTGTCTCAGTGAGATTGCAACTGGATCGGCTTTACAGTCGAGCAACATTTTCGACACGATTCCAGTTTAGGTTGGCTCGGACGGAGGCGAAGGGATCCAGTCGGAATGGCCCAGGGGACCGATAGACAATATTATCTTCAGCAGCTCTTTTGTTTCTTAACCAGCATTTTGCTCCTTGGCGCGGTTGCAGTGTGCGCTCAAGGGCAACAGCGCCCTGTCGAACAACCAGTCGAAGTTACGCCCGCGCCGGTTAGCACACAGCTTCCCTCAACTTTCAATCCATCATCGCCGATTGTCCGACAACAATCGTTGCCGGGAGCTGCAAAGATTTCGCCTGCGCCTGCGCAACTCACTCTAGCGGACGCGATCAATCTGGCGCTCGCAAATAACCTTCAAACGCTGTTGGCGAACGAACAGAAACGCGCAGCCACGGGTTTTGTACAGCAGGCTCGTTCAGCCTTGTTGCCTAACATTTCCGGCGTCGCTTACCAGGCAAGTATCACCCAGAACCTTGCCGCACTCGGTTTTCAGTCAGGTATTTTCCCAGGTATCACCACCACCTTTATTGGACCATTCAATAACTTCGACGCCCGCGCGCGGCTGACCCAAACAATCTTCGATTTGAGTGCGATCAGAAATTATCAATCGAGTCGTGAAGGTGTTCGAGTCTCAGAGTTTCAGGAACGGCTGGCGCGCCAGCAAGTGGCTGAAGTAGCTGCACTCACCTATCTCGAAGTATTGCGCACCGAACGCAACGTCCTGTCGGCGCAGGCAAATATCGACCTGGCAAAGGCTTTGCTGACCCTGGCCCAGGACCAACGCACTGCCGGTGTCGCGACCGGGGTCGATGTAACTCGGGCTGAAACGCGCTTAGCTCAGGAACGAGTTGGCTTGGCCCAGGCCCAAACCTCGGCGGAGCAAGCGGCGCTGAATTTACAACGCGTCATCGGTGTTCCACTTGGCTCGCCATTGACACTCGCCGATCCTTTGCGCTTTACCGTTGAACCATTACCTGATCCAGCGGTAGCCGTAAATCAAGCGCTTTCAGACAGAGCTGAAGTCCTGGTTTCAGAGGCGCAATTCAAGATGGCTGAGTTGGAACGCAAAGCAGTTAAAGCTGAGTACTTGCCGTCAGTCGAATTTCTTGGCGACTATGGTGTCAGCGGCATTACGCCGACTGACACAGCGTTGCCGACACGTCGGGCAGCAGTGCAACTCAATGTCCCGATCTTTAATGGCGGACTGACGCAAGGTCGCTTGTCGGTGGCGACGAGTCGGGCGCGCGAAGCCGAGTTGCAACTTAGTAGTGTGAAGGGGCAAATTGAAGAAGATGTGCGGCTCGCTTTGTCAGCGTTGCGCACGACAGTTGAAAGAGTGCAGGCTGCCGATGAACAATTCAGGCTGGCCCAACGAGAATTAGAGATGGCGCGCGATCGTTTTAGCGCCGGAGTTGCAGATAATCTAGAAGTTATTACCGCGCAAACATCACTATCAAACGCGCGTTCGGCACAAGTCGAGGCCCTGGCAGTTTATAATGCCGCTCGTTTAAATCTTGCGGCAGCATTAGGTAGAGCAGAATCATTTCGTTGGTAATTGTTATTGAGGAATTATGAGTAGCGTCGTTGACGAAGAAGTCAAAAGTAAAGAACCGGATAAGGAGTTGGACCAGGAGCCGAAGCCTGACGCCAAGCCTGTGTTGGTAGACCAGCATGGAAAGGCGTTGCCGCCGGAAGCAGAGCGGGCCCCAAAGAAGACTCCGTTATATAGACGTCCGGTATTCCTGATCGTTGCGATAGTCATTTTCGTGGTGCTGGCTTTTCTTGGGATCCGATATTGGCTGCACGCGCGTAGTCATGAGACAACTGACGATGCGTTTATCGATGCCCACGTCACCGCCGTTAGCCCAAAAGTTGGAGGTTACGTCACTAAGGTTTACATTCAGTCGAACCAGCAGGTAAACAAAGGCGACTTGCTTGCGGAGATCGATCCACGCGATTTCGAAGCCAAACTTGAACAAGCGAAGGCGGCGTTATCTGCCGGTCAAGCGCGGTTAAGAGAGGCACGGACCAGCGTTGATTTAACGCGAGTAAGTTCACGGGCAAGTGTCCAGCAGGCTTCGGCGACTGTGCAACAAGCCAGAGCCGGTGTCGCTGCCTCACGCGCGCAGGCCGCCTCTGATCAAGCTCGTTCCACGCAGGCTAGCGCTACCATCAACACTGCGCGGGCGAATGTAAGACAAGCACAAGCGCAACTAACTGCTGCCGAAGCTGAACTCACCCGGGCACATGCAGATGTCCTGCGCTATCAGCAACTCTTCGAAAAAGATGAGGTTTCGAGACAGCGGTTGGACCAGGCGATAGCGACGGAACGGACGGCCGAGGCCCAGGTCCGCGCGGCGCAGGACCGGGTCGGCGCCGCCCAGTCGCAAGCAAGCGAAATGGAAGCTGCGCAAAATGCCTCGGCTGAAACTGCGCGCAAGGCCCAGGCGCAAATCCATGGCGCTGAAGCCCAGGTAAGAGAAGCGCAGGGTCGATTGGCCCAGGCGAACACCGCACCTCAGCAAGTTGCGGTAAGTGAGGCGCAAGCGGACACGGCCGGAGCGTCGATTGAACAGTTACAAGCCGCAGTTGATCAGGCTGAGCTCGAGCTCTCGTATACGAAGATTTACGCGCCTGATACCGGACGAGTGACAAACAAATCGATCGAAGAAGGTGCGCTGATCCAGGTGGGCCAACCGTTGATGGCGATCGTGCCGGGCGACGTGTGGGTGACGGCCAATTTCAAAGAGAACCAGATCGGTTTGATGCATCCTGGACAATCGGTGGAAATTTCAGTTGATGCGTATCCCGATAAAACTTTCAAAGGCCATGTTGATAGTCTCCAGGCGGGAACCGGCGCGCGGTTTAGTTTGCTACCCGCTGAAAATGCGACCGGCAATTATGTGAAAGTCGTTCAGCGCATTCCGGTCAAGATCGTTTTTGATGAACCATTTGATCCAAATCACCTGCTGGCGCCCGGAATGTCGGTGGTGCCCGAGGTAAAAGTGCGGTGAGTGCAGCGGCTGAAACACTCAAACCAGCCGATGCCTCTGCGGCATGGAAACCGAGTTTCAATCCCTGGTTGATTGCCGCCTCCGTAATGTTGGCAACATTCATGGAAGTCCTCGACACTTCCGTCGCCAACGTCGCGCTCCCTCATATTGCCGGAAACCTTTCGGCGACACCCGAAGAAGCCACGTGGGTCTTAACTAGTTATCTGGTTTCCAACGCTATCATTCTGCCGGCAACAAATTGGTTGAGTCGTTTCTTCGGTCGTAAACGCTTTCTGATTCTTTGCATCATTCTTTTCACGGCTTCGTCAATCCTATGTGGCGCAGCAAGCAGCCTTGGCCTGTTGATTCTTGCGCGCATCATTCAAGGGGCTGGTGGTGGCGCCTTACAACCGATTGCCCAGGCAGTTTTGATGGAAAGTTTTCCGCCTGAGAAACGTGGCTCGGCGATGGCAGTTTTCGGCATGGGTGTAGTTGTGGCTCCGATCATTGGACCAACACTCGGCGGCTGGATCACTGACAACTACTCCTGGCGCTGGATTTTTTACATCAACATTCCGGTTGGTATCCTCGCGGTGTTTATGGCCAACATCTTCGTCGAAGATCCGCCATACATTCGCGATCAACGACCTGGTCGCATCGATTATCTCGGGTTCAGCTTAATGGCGATTGGTTTGGGCACGTTGCAACTCGTGCTCGATAAAGGTCAGGAAGAAGACTGGTTTGCCTCAGCCATGATCACCGCTGCTACAATTTTTGCGGCGTTAACTTTGATCGGCTTTGTAGTTCGTGAACTGACTGCCAAGGAACCGATAGTTGATCTGCGCGTGCTTGGCAATCGCAATTTTTCAGTTGGCACATTGTTGATGACGGCGATGGGTATTGTTTTGTATGGCACGATCGCGATGGTGCCGTTGTTTTTACAGACGATAATGGGTTATCCGGCGGTGGCGAGTGGCATGGCGGTGAGTCCGCGTGGGTTTGGGGCAATCGCGTCGATGATCCTGGTGGGCCGCATTATTAATAAGGTTGATGGCCGGATCTTGATCGCGTTTGGTTTCCTCGTGTTGGCGTATGCGACGCACTTGTTTAGTGATATCAACCTGAGTATCAGCGCAAGTAGTATTGTCTGGCCCAACATCATCAGTGGTTTTGCGATGGGTTTCATCTTTGTTCCGCTTACGACGATGGCGATGGGCACACTGTCGAATCAACAGATGGGAAACGCGTCGGGCGTGTTCAACTTGATGCGTAATACGGGTGGTAGTTTGGGTATCGCCGCCGTAACGACCTTTCTTGCGCGTGGCTCACAGATTCATCAGGCGTCGATGGTGTCGCACATCAATCCGTACAATCCGGTGTTTCAGGAACGCGTGCAACAGCTTGGCGGGAACGTGGGAAATCTTGGTGGGCAACGGGCGCTGGGAGCGGTTTCGGGAATGGTGGCGCGCCAGGCGACGGTGCTTTCGTATATCGATAATTTTCGTTTGCTGTCTTACGTGTGTCTGATCTGCGTGCCGGCGGTGTTGTTGTTTAAGGGTGTACGAGGCAAGAAAGGGCCAGTCGCAATGCACTAACGAACTCTGCGTCTCTGCGTTTCTCTGCGTCTCTGTGTTGAAACCTGCGATCGATTATGCGAACGATGTATTTTCAACACAGAGACGCCGAGATCGCAGAGACGCAGAGTCAGGAACGCGGTTTTTCGCCGAACCAATACCAGCTTGGCTCCGGTTTGCTGCCATACTTCGTCAGCAACTTATCAATCTCTTTATTGACCGGCACATGTCGTTCAGGCACTTTCGCGCCGGCCGCTATCAACACTTCAATAATTTTCGAAAACACTTTGACGTTGCCACCGTGTCCGGCGGACCATAAGGTCTGGCCCAACACTGTGCCTCCATACACATTCTTCGACTCAAGTGGTGGCTTCCGCTTCAATAGATACTTGACCGTTTCAAGTTGCCCGAAGATCGCAGCCCAGTGCAGCGGTGTTTGGCCTTCGGTATCGGGTGAACCAATATTTACTCCGTGGTCCAACAAATATTCGATCACATTGATTCGTCCCCAGCAACACGCATAACGTAACGCTGATTCAACAGTCGACTTCTTAATCCCACGCCTTAGTTTTCCGCTTTCCGTAAACGCACTCGCGACTACATCAAGTCGACCAACGCCGGCTGCCGACTCAAGATCCAAACGAGCGCCATGCTCAGCCAGATAGACTGCCGCGTCGCCGCGACCATTATCGAGACAGCCACGCACCGCCGTACTCTCGTGGCCGCCGCTCCGCGGTCGATCGATTTCGGCCCCGCGATCAATCAGTAGCTGCAACAACGGATTCTGCACTCCGGCTTTGAATGGATGCACACTTGTTGCAGCTAATCCCAATGTCGTCGAGCCGCCGCCATAGACATCGGCTTCAGCATCGACTTCAGCTCCGCTGTCGAGCAGCAAAGTCGTAATTTCAACGATATTCTGCGGCGTCCGCTGTCGATAACCTTCAACGCCATTTGCGGCTGTGTAATGAAGTAACGTTGCCCCGTGTTGTCTGGTTGAACGACGACGAACAAGCGACGGGTCCTGTTTCAAAAATCGTTTTACCCGCGAAAGTTCACCAGCGACGATTGCGTCTGCAGCGGCTTCGAACCTCGCGACACTCGAGTTTTTATCAGCCAAAGCCTCGATGTGTTTGATGAGCCTGGTCCAGGTTGCGAACCCGTGTGCGCGCGCGATTATGAACCGCGCATCTGACAACCGAAACTTTCCTGCGGGCGAAGATAGTTGGTTGTTAATTGCTCGTTCAACTTCCTCGATCTTCCGAGCAATATGGTAGCTGTTCTGAACAAGCGCTCCGGTGTAGAGACGCGCAAGAGTGTCGATCCACGTCTCGGCCCATTTACGAACTTCTTCTTTATCCCCAGCCGCTTTGACCAGATCAGTCGCGAACTTCTGGTAACTTTCGACTTTGGGACGAGGAGGTAGTGGAAACGCGCTTTGAGGATTTGAATACATTCTTTTGTGCCTTCGAGTCTTTGTGGTTGGACAGTAATTAACCACAAAGACTCCAAGACACAAAATGAAAAGTTATGGATATACTGCTCCCGCATGACTAAACCTCGTTTGCTCATCATTCTTTTCATTTTTCTAATCGGGAGCGGCGCCGGCGTTTTCTTTTTTTTCAAACGTCCTAAACCGGTGCCGACCCGGTTCAGTTGGCAAGCACATGTCATCACGTTGGCAGGCGACGGCTCACCGCTCATTCGCGATGTGGCGCAACCAACGCAAGCGGGGTTTACCGATCCATTCGGAATTGCAATTGCCCCGGATGGTTCTGTCTATATCTCTGACGCTGGTGATAGCAATCGTATTCGCAAACTGACGCCTGACGGCAAGTTGGTAACGTTTGCTGGTGGTGACAACTCTTTAAACTCGCCATCGGGATTGGCCCTTGATCAAGGCGGCAATCTCTATGTGGCTGATACGGGGAACAACCGGATACAGAAAATTACGCCCGCCGGAGTAGTTTCAACTGTCGCCGGAACCGGAAAAGCAGGTTATGCAGATGGCGCCGCTTCATCAGCGGAGTTTGATGGTCCAATCGGCATTGCTCTGAACGCTCAAGGAAATATTTTTGTTGCTGATACGTACAACGATCGCATTCGCAAAATTTCCACCGACGGACAGGTCACAACCGTCGCGGGTTCAGGTCGCACCGGTGATGCTGACGGCGAAACAGCCGGCGCTCGCTTCGATACACCTTGCGGACTCGTTGCATATCCGGATGGAAGTCTTGTAATCGCTGACACGGGCAATAACAAACTCAAAAAGATCAGTTTGAATGGTCAGGTGACGACCCTGCCGATTGACTTCGAAGGTCGATCGCTACGTTCACCACTCAGCCTGGCGCTGACTTACGATGGTTTCTTGTATGTAACTGAATACGATCGCGGTACAGTCGTGCAGGTTGATCCAACCGGCAAGGCCATCGTCCTGGCAGGCAGTCGATCTGGTTTTAGCGAAGGCGCTGGAGTCGAAGCCCGCTTCAATCATCCGGCCGGAGTAGGACTCGATCCGCGCAACGGCGATCTTGTAGTTGCGGATAGCGCCAACTATCTTGTCCGCAAACTTTCTCAAGCGAACGTTTCCACGACGTCTGATACCGATCAAATTCCCAGGCTCACGCCCGAAACACTTGGCGAAACAAATTTACGTTGGCCTGTCGATCCGCAAGACCGTCCCCACGAAGTAGTCGCGACGGTGGGTGAAGTGCGTGGCAGTTACGATTCAACTGACAGCCGCGATCACCTGCATAGCGGTCTGGATGTGTTTGGTCCATACGGTGAAACTGTCAAAGCCATCCGAGCTGAAAAGGTCACGAGCCCGTTGCCAAACTGGGGCTTTGGTGATCTGTCGGAAGGACTTCGAGTCGGAGTCATTTCGTATATTCACATGCAGGTGGGCCGCGACAAAGACAACAACGTTTTCAAGGACCCGCGGTTTGTCGCGTTGATGAGCGACGATGGAAAACTCAATCGCATGCGAGTGAGACGAGGCACGCGTTTTCAGCCCGGGGAAGCCCTCGGCACTATCAACAAGATGTACCACACTCATCTCATTGTTGGTCCATCCGGCGGCGAAATTAATCCATTGTCTTTAGCGCCGATCGGTTTTGTCGACAAGATCGCGCCGACGTTTGAAACTGACGGAGTTCAGTTGTTCGACGAAGCAGAAAAACGGCTTACCGAGAAACGAGATGGTCGATTGCTGGTCAGTGGGAAGATCAGGATCGTGGTCGATGCGTTTGATCGAAACGATTCGAACAGCGAACGACGTCGTCTGGGACTTTATTCGCTCGGTTACCAGGTATTGCAGGCGGCCGGAGACACGCCCGCGCCTGGTTTTGCTGAGCGGCGAACCACGATTCTCTTTAATCGTTTACCTGCAGACGACAACGCGCCAAAGATCGCGTACGCGGCGGAGAGTGGAATTACCGTTTACGGCAGCAAGACGACGCGGTTTTTGTATGAAGTAACGAATACGGTTCGTGATGGTCATGCTCGAGCGGGAACATGGAATGCTTCGGAGTTGCCGAAAGGGAACTACGTCCTGCGAATCTTTGGAGCAGATTACTCCGGCAACGAAACCCACCAGGATCTATCGATCACTGTTCAATAGAGGTTCCTCTCTGCGTCTCCGCGTCTCTCTGCGTCTCTGTGTTGAAATGAATATGTGTTAACTCGAACCTCGATTTTCAACACAGAGACGCAGAGAGACGCTGAGACGCAGAGAAAAAAGTACGAGAGATTGGAAATTCCCCTCGCCCAGGTTCACCTCATCTATACAAACTCCAAGTCGAATCCAAATTAAGCAATCACGCGCTGTGACGAAACGCTCATAGAGCGTGACCAGTCGGCCTTTGTCTAACTCGACCCCGCAGGCACATCGCTTGCGCTTTCAATTTCTCAGTTGTGCAAGTGAATTAAAGACCAATACGAAACTTTGGAAACACAGTGGTCCACTTACACAACCGCATTTAACTCCCCGCAATTGGAGAATCGGAGAAGAATAAAAAGGAGTTAGGCAGTATGAGGTTTAAACTTCATCTATTGCTCGTCGCCATCATCCTTGCTGCGGTCAGCGTTTCAGCCCAGACCAGCAAAGGATTTGTAATCGGCTCCGTTGAAGATCAAAACGGCGCCAGCATCCCCAACGCGACGATCAAGATAACCAATTTAAAAACCGGTGTCGTGCGCGATACAGTCGCCGACAGTTCAGGAAGCTTTCGACTCGATGCCGTAGATCCCGGCAGCTATACACTCGAAGCAACCAGTTCAGGTTTCAAGACAGGCAAAGTTGATCTCGTGGAGGTCAACGCCGCGCAAACCGTAAACGTTTCAGTCAAACTCGAAATTGGTAGTCCGACTGAAGAAGTGGTGGTGAGTGCGACAAACGAGGTGGTCGTGCAGAACGCCGATGGCACGCGCGTCAACACCCTCAACGAACGCGAGATCAGGGACCTGCCGGTGCAGGGCCTGAATCCTGTCAATCTTGTTTTCACCTTGCCGGGCGTGGCCGATGTCGGCGGCTCGAACGGTGTTGCCGCAGGCTTCGTTCAGGGGACGGAGTTTTCGATCAATGGCCTTCGGCCGCGTGGCAACAATCAACTCATCGACGGTTTGGACAACAACGACAACTCGATCACGGGACAGGTTTATCAACCGACCGTGCGCGATGCTTACTCGCAAGTCACAGTTCTTGGCGGCGACTATTCAGCGGAATATGGTCGCGCCGGTGGCGCCGTCGTCAACGTGATCACGCGAAGCGGTTCAAATCAGTTTCACGGATCCGGCTACGACATCATTCAAAACTCGGCGTTTGATGCTTTAACACCAGGCGACAAAGCACAATCAGGGCTCACTAAAGTTCCGCAGTTTTCGCAGAACACTTTTGGTGGCTCTTTTGGTGGTCCAATCCTGAAGAACAAGTTGTTCTTCTTTGGCACTTACCAGGCCGATCTGGTCCGCGCCGGCGCCGTTACTGGTCGCGCAATTGTTCCGACTGCAGCCGGACTCGCCCAACTACGTGCTCTGTTTCCGACAGGAGCAAGTGCAAATCTCGATCGCTATCTCGGAATCGTTGGCAACCTGCGTGGCACGACGAACCTGATCAACGTACCACTCGGTGGCGGCCGACCTGACATTCAGTTTGGCACTGCCACCAACATCAGCGCGCAGCCGGTCAATACTTACGACTATCTCGCGCGCGTTGATTGGACTTCATCGGCAAAGAACAGCACTTCGTTCCGTTATCTCGCTACGAAGCAACTTTTCAGTAATCAATTTCCGGATCCGTCAACCGGTATCGCCGGCAGTCAGTTCCCGGGATTTGAGATCGACGTACCTTCGCTGACGCAGAACTTCTATATGAGCGACACGTACGTCTTTTCTCCCAGGACCTTGAATGAAGCGCGTTTTGGCTACGGTCGCTTCAACTTGTTCTTTGGACCACGAGACGCCGCACTGGCTAATAGTGGACCACAGTTCATCTTTTCCGGTACGACAGTTTCCACCGTTGGACTCTCGCAAAGCTTTGTGCAGGGACGAGTCTTCAACAACTTCCAGTTTCAGGACACGGTGACTCATACACGCGGTAACCACACGCTGCGTATCGGTCTCGACATCCTGCAGCAACGCGCGAAGCAGTTTGTACCGATCAATACGCGCGGAACTTTGACGTTCGCCGGTGGCGGTGGTTTTCCGGCCTTCGGCAACTTTGTTGATGCCTTCTCAGGTGTCGGCTCGGGCGCCGCAGCAAAAGTGTTTGGCCCCGGCCTCGACTATCCAAACAATACGAACCAGGCTTACTTCATCAACGACAGTTGGAAAGTAAAGCCTAATCTAACGCTTAACTTTGGTCTGCGTTATGAGAACTTTGGCACTGTGGCAAACAACGCTCCGTTCCCGGCATTCACCGGTTTCGGCGCGCCGCTGCAGACCAGAGTCGAACAGCAACGCGACAACAATAACTTTGGACCACGAGTAAGTTTCGCTTACTCACCACACTTCGAATCACCGTGGCTGGCTAAAGCGTTGGGTAAAGACCTGACTGTCATTCGTGGTGGTTTCGCCGTCAATTATGATGTGTTCTTCAACAACATTCTGAGCAACATCATGGGCACATCACCGAATGCGTTGGGCACTACGCTTACCGGCGCAACTGTTGGTGGACGCGGTATTTCCAACTTTACCGTCAATGCGCTACCGGCAACTCTGGTAGCAAATCCACAGGCCGGACAAAACGTGATTCCTGCTGATCTCAAGAACCCGCAAACTTATGTTTGGAACTTGGGGATTCAGCGCGAACTCCCGGGCCATAACATTCTCGATATCGCTTACGTGGGAACGCGTGGCACTCGGCTGTTCATCAATGAGCAGTTGAATCCAGGACTTCCCGGGACCGCGAATGCCAACGGTCGTGCTTTTGCTTCGCGCGGCTCTGTTGTCTCTCGTACCAACGGCGGTGATTCGATGTATCACGGACTGCAGGCGCGCCTCGAACGAAGTTTCAGAAACAACTTCCTCTATCGTGCGACCTACACGTACCAGAAAACGATCGACAATACGAACAGCGAGATCTTCGCTACGACCAGTGGTAATAGCGTGGGCTCCAATCCAAACAATCGTCGGGCAGACCGTGGCGTGTCAGACTTTGATGTGCCACAGATCTTTACGCTGTCAGGTTTGTGGGACATTCCCGGCGTTGGGTCTGGCTGGGCAAAAGAGGTAACTGGCGGATTCCAGTTCTCGACGATCTGGCGTTATCAATCGGGCAACGTCTCATCGGCGTTCCTGACTGGCATCGATCTCAACGGCGATTTAAGTGCTACCAATGATCGCCCGTCGATATCGAATCCTTCCGCGCCAGCGACTTCCGTCGGTTTCGCGAATTCACAAGCCGGAGTCTTCGGATGCGGTGCCTCAGCAACCGGTTACTTCGACATTAACTGCGATCCCGTCGCTGCCGGCGCGGTTCGTTATTTGGTTGATCCGGCGATTCGCACGAATATCGTCGGTCGCAACACGTTGCGCGCTCCCGGCTACAACACGGTCGACATGAGCCTGCAGCGTTCGTTCAAGATTCCATTCACGTCGATGGAGCAGGATCGGTTTGAAATACGCTTCGACTATTTCAACGTATTCAACACTCCGATCTTTCGTTACGAGACTGGTGGACTCGCGGATGGAGATGTGACCAATAACTTCTTCAATCAGGTGAACTTGAATTCCGGAGTTTCGGTTGGTTCAACTGGTGCACGCAGCGGTAGATTGCAGTTACGCTACGTGTTCTAACGCGAACGATGTTCGTGTAAATTCCTCTGCGTCTTTGCGAACTTTGCGTCTCAGTTGAAATTGACGATCGTTTACTCGGATCTGATTTTCAACACGGAGATGCAAAGGAGCAGAGGCGCAGAGTTTTGTTTTCAAAAGGTGTATCGGCGACGGTGTGAATTGCGTGACAAAATGCTAAATTCAAATTTGCGTTTATTCGAGGGCTGCGAAATCGTTGAAATACTTGGACGGCGTTCGGCCCATTAGATTTCGGATTTAAAAATTTCGCATTCCGCATGCTCGCAATTCCTTTATGAACCTTCCCGTCAATCCAACCATTCTGCCGATGCTCGCGAAGCGGGTGAGTGCACTCCCGACCGAAGGTGATTTTATTTTTGAACCGAAGTGGGACGGCTTTCGCTCGATCATCTTTCGCGATGGCGATGAAGTATTTATTCAAAGTCGCGACGAGAAACCGCTAAACCGGTATTTCCCGGAGTTGATCGAACCGATTAAGAAACAACTGCCCAAGCAGTGTGTACTCGATGGAGAGATTGTGCTGGCGCGCGCCGGAGCACTCGACTTCGATTCGTTGCAGCTTCGTCTTCACCCCGCAGCTTCACGCGTCAAGCTTTTATCTGAACAGATTCCTACTTCAATCGTCTTCTTTGATCTGCTGGCTGAAGGCGATCACGATCTCAGAACGGCCACTTTTAGAGAACGCCGCGAGCGATTGGCGTCGATCCTGTCAGACGTTGAGCCGCCACTGCATTTGACACCCGCAACCGAAGATCTTTCTTTGGCCGAAGATTGGTTCCGGCGCTTCGAAGGCGCCGGTCTTGATGGCGTGGTTGCCAAGCCTGCCGATGGGACTTATGAACCAAACAAGCGCGTAATGCTCAAAGTCAAACACGAACGTGATTGCGATTGCGTCGTAGCCGGTTTTCGTTGGCATAAGAAAGGTGAAGGAACTGCGATTGGCTCGCTGTTGTTAGGTTTGTTTGACGATGCTGGTGAACTGCAACACGTCGGCGTCTGTGCCAGTTTCACGAATGAGAAGCGACGTGAGTTGGTTGAGTTTCTTGAACCTTACCGAAAGAACGCGCTCAACAAGCACCCTTGGAAGAATTGGCATGAGTCAGAGGTTCCCGAACAACGAATTCCGGGTGGGCAAAGTCGATGGAGCGCCGGGAAAGATTTGTCGTGGGAGGCGTTGCGTCCGGAATTGATTGTCGAGGTTGCGTACGATCACATGCAGGGCAGCCGGTTTCGACATACGGCGCAATTTCGGCGCTGGAGAACTGACAAGAAGCCGACAGACTGCACGTATGAGCAACTCGAAGTTGTGCCGCCGTTGGAACTAAAAGAGATCTTTGGCTAGGACCAGGACCGCAGGCGTCCCCGCCTGCTGGTTGGACTAAAGGCTACTTCAACTGTACGACGAAGAAATTGAATGCGAGGCGGGCAGGCGAGGACGCCTGCGCTCCCAAGGTGCAGTTTATTTTTTGGCTTTCCATTCGCGCCATTCACGAGTTGGATCATCATCCGGATCAGGAGTTTCCTGTTCAGGACGCAACTCTTCCGGAACGTTTCGCAAGTTAACTCTGATTCGTGTCCACGTAGACGATCGGCCGCGCATCGTATCAACCAATACATCTTCAACGGTCAAATGCTTCGCAGCTTTTTTGTGTTTCTTCTTCCATTTTTCGAGACCGGCCAACGCCGCATTCTTGTCGGGTGAGTTGGCAATCACCAACAGCGGCATCTTAACGCGAGGTTGTTTTGCCTTTGCTCGCGACGGCGCAACCCGAGTTCCTTCACCAGCCATCTTGCGAAAATGCGGCGGCCACGGTGCGTCACCAAGTCCTGACGCCTCATCTTTGTCAGCCAACTCGAGCAACGGATCCAGCGAACCTGCATGTTGGTCCATGTCCTCATGTGGATCACCGATCTCGGCAAAACGTTTAGGGACCGTTAAGACAGTGAAGTCGGCGGGATCGCAATCTTCTACTTCTTGCCAATGGAGCGGGGTCGAGACACGCGCGTCGGGTAACGGCCGAACGGAATACGCTGAACAGGTAGTGCGGTCTTTAGCGTTCTGGTTGTAGTCGAGGAACACGCCATGTCGTTCTTCTTTCCACCACTTCGACGTTGCAAGTTTCGGAAGTCTCCGTTCAACCGCACGTGATAAAGCAAGCGCTGCGCGTCTGACTTCGAGGAAGTTCCAGCGTTGCTCGATACGGACGTTTACATGAATCCCGCGCGAGCCGCTTGTCTTGGGCCAACCCCGCAAACCAAGTTCGTCGAGAAGTGCATTGACTTCCAAAGCAACTGTACGCACGTCTTCCCAACCGACACCTGGACCGGGATCAAGATCCACTCGTAATTCATCCGGGTGGTCCAGGTCAGCACTTCTAACCGGATGCGGATGCAGTTCAATACAACCGAGATTCACTACCCACGCGAGGCCTGCCGTGTTGTCAACGACCACTTCTTCCGCCTTGCGACCTGAGGGAAAAGAGAGGGTCACAGTTCGCAGGTAGGAAGGCAGATTGGTCGGAGCACGTTTCTGATAGAAGGCCGGACTCTCAGCGCCATCGACAAAGCGTTTCAGGACTATCGGGCGATCGCGAATGCCGTTAAGCGCACCCGGTGCGACGGCGAGATAGTAATTAACGAGATCGAGTTTTGAGAGTTTTGTTTGAACGGTGAAATATGGTTTATCGGGATGAGTGACGCGGACTTCGTTTGCCTCAACGTTCAGGACTTCTGCGGTGTCTGGTTTGGCCACGTAGAAAGGCTAGCACGAGATCAGACGTTTGTGGATCTGTTTTGGGTTCTAACTCTGCGTCTCTTGGGTATCAGGTGTTGGGTGTCAGGTGTTGGGTCGTGCTTCGTTCGGCTTAGCCGCCTGTTGTGAGGAATGGCTGTGCCTTTCCGTAGGGATTGTCCGCTGAACTCGGCTGCGCCTTCTTTCTTTGGTCCAACTAGAACTTGAGGCTGGAAGGAAGGCGCAGCCAGATTCAACGGGCGGCCCTACGGAAAGGCGGAGCCATTCCTCACAACAGGCGGCCCAGCCGAAACGAAGTACGACTCAAACCCTGACCCCCAACACCTGACACACCTAACACCTAACATCCAAACACCCATTCCCCTACTTCTTCTTAATAATACTTCTCCGCCGGGGTACGGTTGGATTTCTCACTAACAGCAGCTCCGGGTATCGACTCTTAATAATCGACGTCAACAACTCGTTGTGATTGAACCCAAGCAACCGGGCTGCGATCGAAATCTTTCCTTCTGCCGCCCGCAACGCCAGTTCGATAAATCGCTTTTCAGGTTCGCGTAGTTCGCCTTTTAGTGAGAAGTTGGACCACGGATCTGCGAAGTGTCCGCGCGGCGCTTGTTCACGTAGGGCAACTACCTCGACCGCATCTGGAGTCACTTTGGTGTTCTCCGTCGCAGCGGCAACTGTTTCGTCGATGATCGCGGCAAGTGTTTTTGCTTCCTCCGAGAAGAAGAAACGGTCCATTGCTGCGAGTGCTTCATCACTAAACTCGACCGCTTTGTTGTGTTGAGTTTGCGCCTCGGCAATGAACTTTTTTACGAGGTCAAGGCGGCTTCGCTCTGCTGCCGGAGCTGTGGGCTGTGAATCAAGAACGCGTCGTGCTGCTTTCCGAAGACGCTCGAGAGTTTCGGGATGTTGTGACTGGGCCAACAGTTCGTCTGCTCGCTGGTAATAGTTTTTCAACTCAGCCGGACTTAATTGCCCTTCGTCTTCTTCCATCAATGTTATGAGCGCAAGTCCGGCGTTCTCGATGCTGCCTGCCTGTTGAGCAATCATCGCAGCCCGGTCAAAAACTTCGCGCGCTGCTGTGAATCTTTTTAGTCGCGCGAGGGCGATTGCCTGAGTAGTCATCGCCTCGGACAACTGCGCTTGTTCACCAGCTTTTTCAAAGACCTCGCAAGCACTACGCGCAGTGGTCTCGGCCTGGTCAAACAGCTTCTGGGCAATGAAGACCCGGGCGCGCGTTTCGTCAACGATCGCAGCGTAGACTGCATTCTCGAGCCCCGGATAAAGTTGCCGCGCCTGATTCAGATGTTCGTGCGCATCGTCGTAACGGCCGAGTGTGTAGAACAAGAGTCCAAGATTGTTTTCGACGTGAGCTCGATAACGAGTGTGACCTGCCTGTTCGAAGTGAAATGAGGCAGCAGTAAACTCGACTAAAGCGCGGTCGGTGTAGTCGACGCGGTTTTCAGTTGAAGCAAGAGATTGAAAGTTGTAAGCAAGCTCGTTATGAAAGCGGCCTTTGAGAGTTTCATTGTTACTGACGTCGAAGAGAGGCGCACTTTCAAGTAACAGGTGGAGCGAATCGCTGAAGCGGGTGGCCGAACTTTCAACGAGGGCTTTACGCAAGACCGCAACCAGTTTTAACTCACTCGGCTTGTTTGCCACCCTGTCGAGAGCTTGTTTGAGCAGCACGCGCGCTTCGTCAAAGGCCCCTTCACGCCAGTAACAATAAGCGAGCTCGATTTGCGCCTCAGCCACTTTCTCGTTGTTTTGAAGAGTCTCAAATGATGAAAGACTTTTGCCAATGAGGTCCTTGGCTAGTTCCTGGGCGTTTTCAATGCGTTTGAGATTTCCCAACCAACCCGTGAGTGTACCAGCGCGCAAACATAGTTCAGCCCAACTGTTTTCACTCAATCCCGCGGTTGTTGGTTGCTCCCTGAGGTTGGACCAAAAAGGAGATAAGAGCTGTTGCGCGCCTTCGTAATCGCCTTTGCTTTCGAGCTCTTTAGCTTGTTCGCAGAGCGCAATTACCCGCGCGTCGGCAGACGCAGAAGCGCTGTCTCCTACTTCCGTTAGTTGCGACTGTTGTTGTTCCATTCGCTAAGGCTAGCCGCAGAATACGGACGGCGGCTGCCGTTTTCAAGTGGGAGGATTGTTTGGGCGGGCTAAACCGCTAAGGCACGAAGACTCAAAAAGCTTGTGTCTTCGTGCCTTCGTGGTTAGTTCTGCTTCAGTCTCAACGTCCGATGCGTGACCATGAGGGTGATGATTTCTCCCCTGGCGTCGACGTTATGCTGTATTCGTTCTTGTGGAATTGATCGAAAACAAACAGTTGAACCTGATCGTCACGGAAACTGATAAAAGCCAACGCCGAACCATCAGGTGACCACGTTGGATCGAAATTGTTTTCCGTGTAAGTGACCCGGGTCAGGTTGCTACCATCAATCGACATCCGATAAATGTCGGAACCTGGTATATAAGAACTATACGCGAGACCGGTATGGGCAAAGCCACAACTGAGAGTGGTATGAGCATAACCGCGTGCAAAAGCGATCTCGGTTCCCGAAGGCGAGTAGGTTGGCTCTGCTTCGTTTTCCGGAGTCTGAGTGATCTGCTCGATTTGATCGCCATCTGCTGTAACCGTGAAGATGTCAAAGTTGTCATAGCGAGCGCTAACGAACGCGATGTGGGTTCCATCGGGAGACCAGGAAGGATCAGTGCCGCCGAAGCCATCGGTGATGCGAACAGGTCTAGTAGGTCCATCAACAGTGACTACATAGATCTGAGCGCCACATGACGGATTATTGGCGATGCCGTCGGCAGTCGGATCGTAGCCGCGCACGAAAGCAATTTGTTGCCCGTCGGGTGACCACGCTGGTTCGCTGTCATAGGTAAAGTGATTGCTCGTTACGCTCTGAGGATTGCTGCCATCCGCATTAACGACGATGATTTCAGATAAACCTGTGTCGTATTTTGAATAGGCGATTCGGGTCCCATCGGGAGAAAACGTTGGATGGGAATTAAATACCCAGGACGGGGTGTTCGTGATCTGGGTGAGGTCACTACCATCAGCATTAATAACGTAGATTTGTCCTGATTCGACAAAGGCGATCCGCCCGCCGGCAGTTGTTCGCCCAATGATTGTTTGTGCATCGTCAAAAGCGCGTTGGACCGTGTGCTTGAAATTGGCCGTTGAACTAGCAGAGCTGAAGGGAGTGCCCGCGCTGAAGAGCGCAATTGAGGTTAGTAAGGCTAAACTTAGTCGCAGTAAAAGGGATTTTCTAATCCGCATTTCTTAACTTCCTCCTGGGTAGGGTTATCGGTATACGCCTGGTGTCAGGCGCGAAGCTGAGCGATTGAAATGTTTATCGAGCGAGGTTCTGACGCTACTCTAGAATAGTGTTGCGAATGATACTAATTCTGGCTGGGAAGTCAATTCAAATCTTTGTAAATAAGCTGGTTGCTATAACTACAAGAATTCTGTATGCGCTAAAAGTTGACCACGAAGACGCGAAGACATAAAGGAAGAAGGCGTTGTCGGTGGTCCGATCCATAACCAGTAGATTGAAGATTAGTCAGGTGCATTCGTGAACTGGGAAAACTTAATCGCGGGCCTCTTCGCCTTGTTGATTGGCGTTGTGGGTCTATTCACGGGATTGAAACAACTGCGCAACCGTTCCGCACTCAGAGGCTGGAAACGGACGAATGGTTTCGTCATCGAGCGAGGAACGTATGTGCCGGAGTTTGCTATGGTCTCTGTTCCAGCGTATCGACATGCACCACTCGTTCGATATAGATATGAAGTTGATGGTAAAGAGTTCCTGAGTAGTTCGATCACACCTGATCGGATTCAGCTTCCGCAACACAACACACTTGCATGGGCCACCAGGAAGGCTGCGTCGTTTCCTGATGAAGTCGTCGTGCGCTACAACCCGGAGGACCCGGGCGAGTCGTATCTTGTTTTGACTCCCACGTGGTTGCTAATTGTTGTTGTAGTGGCTTCATGTTTGGTGTTGCTGATCGGTCTGGTATTTCTCCTGAGTGCTGGATTTTGAATCCCACCGACTGCGTCGATGGGATTCATTCCATTTCTAGAACATCAGCTTCACGGACATTCTCAACGTTCGTGCTCCGCCGTTTCCGTTGAACGCGCCGAACGCTCCTCCATTCAATACACTCATTCCTGCCAGCGAGGCTGATTGGCCAAACGTCAAGTTCGGCCGGAAGCTGCCGTTGGGATCGACCCTCGTTCCTAGACTCAAATCATTAAGCAATGGATCTTCAAAATTCGGGTGGTTCAGCAAGTTGAACGCGTCCACCTGAAACACCAGACCCACTGACTCGGTAAAATCAAATTTGCGATGCAGCGCGAGATCGACTTGATATAGCGGAAAGCCACGCAGTGCGTTGCGACCAAGATTACCTTGTTGTAACCCGGCAGGAATTTCGAACGCCGCAGGATTGAGTCGTCGACCTCCAGCCGCATTCTGATCAAATAGGTAAACGGGTACACCACTAATCGCGTTTGGTCGCACGTAAGCAAAACCAAAGCTTGTGGGGAACGCATAAACAACATTCAGCGGCCGGCCCGAATGAGCTTCGAAGATAGAACTGAAGGTCCAGTTACGAAGTAACTTGTTCTCGAGTCCACTCGCGAAGGAACTGGGAATGCGATAACTCGCGAGGCCGTGGAGAACATGCCGGAAATCCAAATCTGATGGACCACGATCATTCGCCAGGTTTGAGATGAACGCGTTTGCGGCAGAATCGTCACTGGCATTGTCGAAAGTTCGAGCGAGACTGTAAGAGACATACGCGTCGAAATTCGCCGCCAGTTGTCTCTCGAACATTACCTGCAACGCGCGATAGTCAGAGCTCGCCCCATTGCTTGTTAATCTGATAAACGGAAAGTCCGCATTTTGATTGAGTAGCGTTTGAGTGTTGAGCAGCCGTCGTCCGTGTGCCTCCAGATAGCTTAATGAAATCGATTGCGTTGCTCCCAACGACTTTTGCATCGAGAGGCTCCAGTTTATGGTGTAAGGAAGTTTGAGGTTTGGATCAAACACAAACAAAGGCAGCGTCTGGCTATTCGCGAGCGGAAAGACACTCGTCGAAAAAGGCACATTGAAGATCGAATTGCCGGTGAGGATTGGATAAGAGTTGGCGAATGCTTCACCGGCTGCTTCCTGGCCCGCATTGTAATTAATACCGATTCCACCGCGGAACACGAGTGAAGGTGAATTGTTTCCAGTTGGATTGAAAACAAATCCCAGGCGCGGTGCGAAGTTGGCATAGGTTGTTTTCCACAGCGATCGCCCGGGTGTTGCGAGTTGCAGATTAGCAACGTCTTCGATCTGATTGACGGCGAGCAGATTGTGATTTGCAGGAGCTGGATTCAGGTTCCAACGTAAGCCGTAATTCAGAGTGAAGTGGTTGTTAAGTTTCCAATCATCCTGTGCGTAGAGTCCGAGATTATTAAAGCCTGGCGATTGTTGAGTGAGGCGATCGAATTCGTTGAGTCGAGTCGCAACACCGGTGAGCGCTTGATTGACGCCGTCAAATAGAACGCCACGCTCAAGTGGACGAAGACCGATAAGCGGCATCACTTTTCTGTACTCAGCGCCGAACTTGAACGAGTGCGGGCCTGAGAGGGAACTTAACGAACCAACCAAATTAACTACTCGTTGGGTGCTTGAAGTCTCATCGCCCGTCATCAATCTTGTATTGCGTCCATTGAGATCAAAAGTGAACGCTGGTCCGAATTCCGCGGGCACTTGTGCGCCTCCAAAGTTGTCCAGCCTGAAAGAACCGACAGAGGTCAGACGGCTGTAGTTGGCCCGCACCTCGAGCGTTGTGGCTGGTGAGAGCGTGTATAGCGCCGAACCAGTCAGAGTTTGCGACAAGCTTCTGATCGAGTTGATGGTGTTGAGCGAAAATCCTCCACTACCTCGTTGTTGCGACTCTGACTCAGCGAACGCATAGCGTCCGTTCAAGGTAAGACGATTTAAATTGCTATCGACGCGGAAGGTGAATGCGTCATGTTTCGCCGGGTTTGAAAAACTGCTGGCAAACTCAGCGAGACCATCAGTTCCCTCACTGCCATTCGCGATCGGAAACGCCGATAGGAACGGCCTGACATTGGCTGGCGCCGCGAGACGCGACGACAGGGAAGGCGTCTCGGTAATGGCTGTTAGTGGTTGTCGCAATCTTAGTCCTTCATAAGAGCCAAAGAAAAAGATCCGATTCTTCTGTAATGGTCCATCAAACGTGCCGCCAAAATTATTCAAGCGTCTTGCTGGTTGTCTTAAACCACGACTATTTGCGAACCAATCAGTCGCGTCAAATTTATCGTTACCAAAGTATTCGAAGAGTGAACCATGAAAAGCATTTGTCCCTGATTTGGTAACAATGTTTACCACTGGTCCAACGTTTCTGCCGTACTCCGCTGCCACGTTGTTGGTATTGATGTCGACTTCCGCGGTCCCACTTTGCGGGGCAAGATTGTTAGCGCCGCCCGCCGCCGTCAGTCCAACTGAAGTGCCGGCAGCCGAAGCTCCCGGATTTTGCCCGCCCGGCTGGATACTGAAGTTTGTATCAATGCCATCGATGAGCAGGTTGTTTTGTGGGCCGCGATTGCCATTTACGGTGGCAACAGTGCCGGGTGCAATAAGCGCGAGATTGCTTAGATTACGTCCCGCCAGTGGCAAGTTCTGAATGGTGTGAGTTGTTATTACGCTGCTAAGCGTGGTGTCAGCTGAGTATGAAACCAAATTTGAACCACTAGTGACGGTGACCATTTCATTGATCCCGCCCGTCGCCACAGCGGTCGAGGTAGGCACATCGACCCGCTTTGGATCGCCGCCTGGTTTGTAGACCACCTCATCGATTGCCACAAACGAAGTGAACTGGGTCATCAGTTTGAAATCCAGGCCAAGCTGCGTTATTTGATCGGTCAATTCCTTAGTCATGGTGCCGTATTGCGCACCATTCATGTCCTGGCCCATCAAATCATCGATCCGTCGGCGCGCCCACAGCGTCGACAAAACATCATGCGTTGGTTCCTGCTCGGGAAGTTGAACTGGGATCTCGCGCACGAAATCCTGACCCGCAATCTTTCCTTTCAAGCGAATGGTTCCGCTGCCGCCTTGCGTATAACGGCCTGACAGGATCACGGGCTTCGCACCGAACAGATCGGGAATCTGCCTGGGATAGACATCGGTGACCGGTAACGTGGTCCAATCAACTGAGATGTCAGTCAATAAGGGATTGCGAACACGTTCGTTGAAACGCTTCGCCAGGTCAGATGTGTCACCGGTTTCTGAAACATAATCGACTTCACCGCGCCCGTATTCAGCCATCTTGTCGAGCAGGAACCTGTTTGGCGCAGCGCCGAAACCAATTGCGAAAACGCGCGCCTTTTTGTGCTTTTGGACCTGAGAAATAATTTCGAGATCGTTACCAACCTGGCCGTCGGTCATGAAGCAAGCGATGCGCAAATGATCTTGCGCGTCTGAAGAATCAAGAGCCGCCTCGATCGCTTTCATCATTTCAGTACCGCCGTCGCTCTCTCGAGTTTCGAGAAAGTGTTTTGCCTTCTTGATGTTCTGTGGTGTGGCTGGAACGGGATCTGAAAAAAGAACATGGGTGTCGCCCGAGAATGTGATCACGTTGAAGGTGTCATGCGGGTAGAGATTATCGAGCGCCAGCAGCATCGTCTCTTTTGCTTTGTCGAGTGGAAAGCCACCCATCGAACCGGACGTATCGAGGACAAAGACCAGCTCTTTGGGCATCACGTCTTCGGCCACAATCTTTTGTGGCGGCTGGAGAATCAGGGTGAAGTAGCCGCCTTTCTCGTCACGATGAGCGAGAACTGCATCTTCAATCTTTTCCCCGGCGACCTTGTAGCGCAGTACAAAATCTTTGTTGGGAATAACGTCCTGATCTTTTAGGCGGACAATCGCGCGATTGGGAAGCGATCGTTCAATATCAGTCTCGTGCGTTTCAGATTTAAGATCTTCAATCGGCACTCCCGCGTCGATTGAGATTTCGAGAGAGATGTCGTGACCAACCCGAGTTCCATCTGGTGTTACCGGTGGATTGATGTCCTGGTTCGTTCGAGGATGAGAGTATTCGCCGGGATTGTTTGCGTCTGCCGGTTGAGTTTGGGCCGGCGACTCTTCCGTTGTAGCCGGCATGTATCTCTCGCCGACTACCATCGGGAATGTCCACTCGTAACTGCCATTTTCATATTTCAATGTTTCGACATAACTGATCGTGATCTGAATCTCTTCACCGGGCATGATGTTGGCGACGGCTTGAGTAAAAATATTCGGCCGCTCCTGGTCCAGCAAGGCGGCGGTTTGGCCCATAGCCCTGGCGGTTGAATAAGTCTGTTGAGCTTCTTCACGACGCATGATCTTGCCTTTGATCGTGCGTTCGCCAACGTGCATCGTCATGTCGTCGATTGCCGCTGACTGGGGAAGCGGAAACTTGTAGACCGCTTCGATCTTGTCGGTAAATGGATTGTGAAATTCCTGGGTGACGGTCACGCGCGAAAGAAAACCGCTCACCTCTGCTTTAACCGAAGTGTGTTTGAGTGGGCATGCTCCAGCAGGTTTGCCTTGTTGGTCGAACACCTGCAATGAACCGCCGGGACTCTGTTGTTTGTCCTGGCCAGCGGCTTGAGTTGTCGACCGCTGAGACATGTTGAAGAACGCGAGAGTAAGGAAGCAGGCGACTACGATTATCGATGTCCACCTGAGGAGATTCTTGCGATGCATACCATCATCCTTTCGAAATAGAACACACTTCGGGCCCACGAACTGCGAGTTCGTCTTGAAATTGGAACGCAGCGACACGACACCCTGAGCGACTCACGATGACAGTAGAGTCGGCGGTCCAATGCGAATTGTTTTCTTAAAGCGAGAAGCGAGGGTCGCGGTTCTTAATTCCTACCGGACCGTGCGGGGGAGACCGCGCGTAGAACGCTTAACTATCACTATTGATGAGAAGGAAAGTGTAAGGGTGGCTTGAGGTGCATAAAAAAATTTGGAGAGTGTGCGAAATAATGGAAGGGGGGAGGCCAAAGTCCGAAGTTTAAAGTTCAAAGTTCAATCGTTAATCGTTAATCGTTAATGGTGAACGGTGAATGGTGAATGGTCCAAAGTCCAAAGTCCAAAGCCAAAAGCACAACTGGCCCTGATCCCTGGCCCCTGATCCCTGTCCCCCGTCTTACTTCAACGTCTGTGGCATATCAGCTACCGTGTAGGCCATCACTGCCATCGCTGCGACGCAGGCTGCGACGTCCTGTGGACTAATCTTGTCGAGTGTGTCGGCGGGCGTGTGATGGATTTCAAAATATTTGCTGCTATCGACATCGAAACTTGCGCCAATCACACCTTCGCTGACGAGTGGACTGATGTCGGATCCTCCACCATTCGCGGCGATCTGATCGGCGCGGAGGCTCGAGAGAAGTTTGGCAATCTCAAGCATGTTCGCTCGAGCTTGTGTGGGCGCAGTTGATCCCAAACCAAAACCAATCGGTCGATAAGTGCCGAGGTCCGATTCAATCGCTAATACGTGTTTCGCAATCTCGGCCCGATGCGCATCGCGATATGCAACTCCGCCTCGGCCGCCATTCTCTTCGTTCGTGTAGAGCACAACTCGGATCGTACGACGTGGTTTTAGACCAAGCTCTTTCAACAAACGGACGGCGTGCCACGCGACGATGCATCCGCCACCGTCATCGTGTGCACCTTGACCAACGTCCCACGAATCGAAATGGCCACTAACGACAACAACTTCATCCGGTTTTTCAGAGCCTTTGATCTCGGCAATCACGTTGGCTGACTCAGCGTCGGGAAGAAACTTCGCTTCCATCTTCAGGCGCAGCGTTGGATGATCGCCGCGGTCATACATTCTTTGGAGTTGTTCGGCGGCTTCGATCGTGATTGCGGCGGTCGGAATTTTCGGCTGCGCTTCGTCGTAACGCATCGCGCCGGTGTGTGGCGTGTTTAGACTGACAGGTGTGATGGAACGAACGAGTGCGGCGACGGCGCCGTAACGCGCGGCCCGGGAAGCACCCGAACCGCGATAAGCGACCGTGGTCCCGTAGTCAACGAAAGGTGCGTTGTAAACGACAATCTTGCCACGCGCGCCTTCGCCGAGTTTTTCGAGTTCGTCAAAATTGCGGACTACGACTGCTTCGGCTGCGATGCCTTCCGCCGGTGTGCCAACACTGTTACCAAGACCCAGCATCGTTATCTTGCGTGTCGCCGGACTGGTCAGCTCGAGACTCTCTTCACCACGTACCCAGTGAGGGACCATCACTTTTTCGGTATGAACGTTGTCGAGATTGTCTTTTTTCATCTCGCTCACGGCCCACTCGATTGCGCGCTCAAGATTTTGTGAGCCGCTCAAACGATTGCCGATACGATCGGTGAGATAAGCGAGACGGTTGTAAGCCTTGTCACTCACCAAAGCCGCTCCGATGATGCGTGCGGCCGCCGCGCGATAGTCTTCAATCTTCACCGTTGGTGGCGGTAACGGCGCTGCGGGAGTTTGTTGAGTTGGAGTTTGCGGTACGAGTAAGAGAAGTGTCAGTGCCAGCGATGATAAAAGGCGCAAGTGGGGCGGTCCCTCCGTTGATGATTTGGATCGGAAAGCAGTTTAGCTGATAAGGAAGACGTTGCGCATTAGGGAAGGGAGGTTTTGAATTCCACCGTCTGTGGGATTTACATTATTAGTCCGAACAGCTTTGTAGGTCGGCTTGAATAGCTTATCCTTACCGCTCTGTTAGGCGCGCAACAACCAGTCCCCAATACCAAACAATGAGGCACACATGCGTCCTTCGTTAATTTGTGTTCTGCTTGCCCTATCGCTCTCCACTTCAGTAGCTCAACAAACAACCAGTCACCATCCGAACGTAACGAGAGTTGCTGACTCTCGTTCGTTGCCCCGTAGCACTCCCGAAAAACAGGGCATCTCGTCAACCGACATCCTCGATTTTGTCGATGCAGCCGACAAACAGATCGACACGATGAACAGCTTCATGATGGTCCGTCACGGTTATGTCGTCGCCGAAGGATGGTGGGGACCATACGACGCCGAGACGCCACACATCTTGTATTCGTTGAGCAAGAGTTTTACTTCAACTGCTGTCGGCCTCGCGATCAGCGAAGGTAAGTTGAGTCTCGACGATCAGGTACTGAAGTTTTTTCCTGAAGATGCGCCAGCCGAACCTTCGGCGAATTTAAAATCGATGCGCGTGCGCGATCTCCTGCGCATGGCCACGGGCAATCAAACGGAAGCGCCGATACGTAACGACAACGCGCCCTGGACCAAAACGTTTTTATCGCATCCAGTTCCATTCAAGCCCGGCACTCATTTTCTCTATAACTCACCGTCGACTTACATGCTTTCGGCAATCGTGCAGAAGGTTACGGGCATGACTGTGCTTGATTACCTGAAGCCGCGTTTGTTTGAACCACTCGGAATCGACAATCCGACCTGGGTGGCGAGTCCGCAGGGAATTTCCGCGGGTGCTTATGGATTGTCAGTGAGAACAGAAGACATTGCGCGTTTTGGTCAGTTGTATTTGCAGAAAGGGAAGTGGAACGGAAAACAGTTGATTCCAGCCGCCTGGGTTGACGAAGCAACTGCTCGCCAGACCGCAAATGGATCGGCGCCGACCAGTGATTGGGACCAGGGCTATGGTTACCAGTTCTGGCGTTCGCGACACAACACGTATCGTGGCGACGGAGCGTTTGGACAGTATTGCATGGTCATGCCGGAACTGGATGCCGTGGTTGCGATCACGAGTGGCGTTCGTGATATGCAGGCGGTAATGAATCTGGTTTGGACGAAGTTGTTGCCGGCGATGAAACCGGACCACTTGCCTGAAGATCGAACGGCTAAACAGAAACTGGATGCTCGATTGAGTGGACTCATGGTGCGATTACCAGCCGGACAATCAACGTCTTCAATGGCGGCAAAAGTGTCGGGTCGGTGGTTTGAATTTCCCCAGAATGATCGAAATATTCAGGCAGTCTCTTTTGATTTTAGTGGCGCGTCGCCAGTGCTTTCAGTGCGCACGAGTAGCGGTGTAATCAAGACGCCGGTTGGCGTGGGTAAGTGGCAGAAGAACGCCGACGACTTTACGAATGGAATGGACCAGTTCCTGAGTGTGCCCGAACATCCACTAACGGCGGCGAGTGGCGCGTGGCCGGCGGACGATGTTTTCAATGTGAAGTTGGTGCTTTATCAAACGCCGTTTTATTCGTCGCTGATGTTTAAATTTGACGGCGATAAGGTGTTGTTTGACTCAGAAGACAATGTAGCGTTTGGCCCAACAAAGTTAGGACAGCTAGTCGGTACGATGAAATGATTTATTTGGTGTCCTTTGTGCCTTTGTGGTTAATTCTTATTACGTCGGTTTCAACCACAAAGGCACAAAGACACAAAGTTAAGCGACAGCGGAATGTTCGATCAGCAGTCCCTTTTCCAGGTGCATCTCTTGTTTAGCGAAGCTGGCTGCGTGCGGATCGTGTGTGACGAGCATTATCGTTTTGCCGAGTTCGCCATTTAGCGTCGATAGGATCTGAAGAATCTCTTCGCCTGACCGCGCGTCGAGGTTTCCCGTCGGTTCATCAGCCAGAATCAAATCAGGATCGGTAACGATCGCGCGCGCGATAGCGACACGTTGTTCCTGACCGCCCGACAACTGTTTCGGCTGATGATGCATGCGATCCTGAAGACCTACCAACTCGAGTGCCGTCTCGACATTTCTCTTGCGTTCAGCTTTGCTCAGCTTGGTCAAGAGCAACGGTAGTTCAACGTTCTCAAAGGCAGTCAACACCGGCACGAGATTGAATGTTTGAAAGATGTACCCGATGTGCTGGTTGCGCCATGACGCGAGTTGACTCTCACTCAGCCGCGCCAATTCTGTGCCCATCACAATCACCTGACCCTCGGTCACCCGATCGATACCGGCGAGGAGGTTTAGCAGCGTAGACTTTCCGGAGCCGCTTGGTCCCATGAGGGAAAAGAAGTCGCCTTCCTGCAACTCCAGATCGACATTGTCCAAAGCGACCACTTCAAATCCGTCGCGCGTGAATCGTTTACTGACGTTGCGAACTTGCACAATCGGTGCGCCCATGTCTTTTCGTTCTCCGTTATTGGATCTTCACGCGATCACCGTCGAGCAATTTCTCGGTGCCCGATGTCGCTACTGATTCGTTGCCACTTAAACCATCGAGAACGAGATATGCATCGCCAACTTCATCTCCGGTTCTCACGGTTCGTTGCTCCACTCGATTTCCCTTAACTATGAAGACAAACGTGTTGCTGTCTTTGCGAACTACTGCCGCTTTCGGCACGAGCACTCGCGCAACCGTCGTTGTGCCGCTAAGTGGTTGTTTATCTGACAGGAAATTTACGCGCGCATTCATCTCCGGTCGCAGTTGCTCGTTTGGATCTTCAACTTTGACTTTGATCTGAACAGTCGACTTGGCCCGGTTAGCTTCCGGAGCAATTTCCGCGATGAATCCCTTGTAACGCAGGTTTGGAAACGCCTCGGGAATGATCTCCGCGCGTTGGCCCATCTTCAGTCGCGAAAAATCTGTCTGACTAATGTCCAATTCGATCTGCAGATCGGTTAAGTCGGCCAGGTCGACAACTGAAGTGCGCGCGCCGGAACCGCCAAATGCCGAAGGACTCACCATCTCACCGCGTTCAACGATGCGTTCTAAAACTGTTCCTGCAACCGGCGCCTTGATTTCGGTGGCCTCGAGTTGAGTGTTGGCATAATCGAGTGCGGCTTTCATCTGCTGCACCTGTGCCTGGGCCGCGCGAACTTCTTCGGTACGTGGACCAATATCAGTCATCGCGCTTGCCTGTTTTGCCGATTCAACCAACGCGGCTGCAGTGTCTCGTAACGCGAGTGCGTGATCGTATTCAGCTTTTGAAGCTACACCGGCGCGATACAAAGTTTCGGCGCGTTCATAATCGGCCAGGGCGGTTTTATAGTTCGCCTCGGCCTGCAGCACAGAAGCTTTATCTCTCATCTTTTCCTGCGGCCGAGAACCACTCTTCAGTTGATCGAAACGCGCTTGAGCAGCGGCGAGATTTGCCTGCGCCTGGTTAACCTGCGCACGAAATTCTGTATCTTCGAGGCGGACAAGCACCTGTCCGCTTTGCACCGGATCGCCTTTTTCAACGCCAATCCAGGCGACGCGTCCCATCACTTTTGCGCCAACTGCGATCTTGTGATGGGCCACCACGTAACCAGAAGTGGTCAACACACTTTCGCCGGACGCAGGCGCGCCAGTGTCAACTTGCACACTCGCGACCGAAATGGTTTTAGCGCCGGGAAAGAGAAAAATGTAACCAAGTGCGGCGACGGCAATGACTACTGCGATACCCAACAACAGCAGCTTGGCTGAACGATTGTTGGCAGTTGGCGAAGGTGTAGGACCACGATCGATCTTCAAACTACGAAGACGTTTGTTCAGATCTTCCTGGTCTACTTTTGTATTAGGACTGGTAACCATACTTTCCAATGCATGTCGAACCAGCAGGCGAGGACGCCTGCGTTCCTGCTAAGCGCGTAGAGCGTCGACGATTTTGAAACGCGATGCTCGAATCGAAGGCAACAATGAACCAACAAACCCGATGATGGCGCCAAAGATTAATGCAAAAATCATTAGATCGGGTGTCACGCGGAAGTTGAACGCGATCTCGCTAAACGTTACGAAGTTTGACGTGCCGGTGGAAACGAGGTTCAACGGAAGGGCGAGCAAGACCCCGATGCCGGCGCCAATCACGGCAATAGCAATCGACTCAAGTAAAAATGAGATCAGGATGCTGGAACGTCCAAAGCCAAGCACTCGTAGTGTCCCGATCTCTTTTGTTCTTCGCGAAACAGCCGCATACATCGTGTTCATGCCGGCGAAACCAGCGCCAACCGCCATGATGAACGAGATAAAGATCGCAAGTCCCTTTAACTGACCCGAAGCGACCCCTTGCTGATCTTCGTAAAACTTTCTTTCCGGTTCTGCTTTGAGGTGCAGTTTCGGATCGTCTGTGATTCGTTTGGTAAGCGCGTTCATCGCGTTGTCGTCTTTCACGCGCATGAGGACTGATGAAAAGGCGTCGGACCGTTTGGTCGTATTCGCCAGCGAATTAATATCGATCCAAATTTCCGATTCGAATGCTTTGCCTGCCGAGTCGAAAATACCAACGACTGTGTACTCGGTGGTCTGAACTTTAAACTTGTCGCCAATGCCCAAACCCTGAAAACGCTCATTGATTCGTTTCGAGACCACGGCCTCGGCAAGTCCGGGTTGGAACAATCTGCCGGCAACGGTGTTGAAGCCGGAACGTAGTTTGAAAGACATTGGACCAACACCACGCACAGTAATGTTTGATCCCTGGTTCATTCCTTTACGCGCTTTGTAGATCAAGGTGACGATTTCAGCCGTCGCCATCGGCTGGTCACCTTCACGTTCAACGCCGTCAAGGTACATCAGGTCTTTATAGTTTTCCTGAGTAATGGTGCTGTTGAGTTCAGCGGTGCTTCCTTCACGCAAGACGATAATATTGCGTGGCTCTCCGCTGGTCGACAACGTCAAATCAATACCGCGCGCCAACGCCATCACCATTAAAAACACGGCGACTGTTAATCCGATCGTAAAGGCGGTGGCGAGGGTGCTGCCTTTACGCACGATGATGTTTCGCAGGTTGTACTTCAGCGGAAGGGCCATGCTATTCGGTGCTCCGGAGCGCCTGTGCGATCGTCAGTCCTGAAACTCGATAAGCGGAGTAGACCACGCTGATCAGGCCAACAAAGATCGAAAGTAAAAAGGCGCCAGCCAGTGTTTCGTTAGTTGGTATGAACGACTGGAAAAAGGGAATGTAATTGCCAAAATCGACCGAACGATAAAGCAACGTTGCCCCGCCGATGCCGATGAGTCCCCCGATTGTCGCAACGATTAAGGCTTCGGCGAGAAATAGCAGCGCGATGGTGCGACGCTGAAAGCCGATAGCTTTTAACGTGCCAACTTCTTTAGTTCGCTCGCGCACGGTCATCGCCATCGTGTTGCCCATGATCAGCAGCACCGAGAAAGTTATGGCCGCCATGATGCCGTAGAGAAACTGTTTTACTCCGCCGAACATCGTTTGGAAACTGAGGGCAAATTCGCGTTCGCTTTCCGTTTTGGTCGGCGCATCGGTATTAACAAAGATCGAATCGATCGCCTGCGATGCCTTCGGAACGTCCTCGGGAGTGTTGGCAATGATACTGATCGTGCTGACCTTGTCCTTGGCCCAAGCCGGTAACAACTCGTTCAGGTAGTCGTTATGAAAGTACATCGTCTTCTCATCCAGACCGGTAGATACGCCACGAATGATGAACTCCACTTCAGCGTTGTAGATTGGACTCTTTAAGGTGACGCGCTGCCCCGGTTGAAATCCATAAAGCGTGACGAGCTTCTTGCCGATAATGGCGCCTTGTCGATCGTTGATAAATGCCTGCCACTCGGCGTCAGACATTTTTAGCTCGGTGATGACGTTGCGCAGTTTGACCGGATCGACTGCGAAGTTGGCAAAGAAATTTTTCTCGTCCTTCCAGATCCCGCCAAACCAACTAAACGGCATCGCGTCTTTAACGCCCGGAACTTGTTTAATTCGTTCCACGTCGGCGATCGGCAAAGGAAACGCGAGCGAGACGGCGTGGCGGGTGACGAGTCGCAACGGATTGGCTTCTGAAGAGCCGCGTTCGAACTCGGTCAGCACCGTGGCCAGGCTGATGATTAGAAACAGCGAAACTACGAGACTCAGCACGGTAAGCACTGTTCGTCGCTTATTTCGCAGGATGTTCTTAAAAACAAGCTTCGCGAATTTCATATCCGTCGCACCTTAATTTTAGGGCAAGTGGCCCGGACCAAATTGGTTAAGAGCCTGTACGCACTCATCCCAGAAAGGGTTCACAGAAAAGGTTATATTAGCAATAACGGAGAAACGTGGGTTTGGTTATGCAGGTTTGAGCGAGCGGCGACAAAATTGTCGGACCGGAGGCTGCTTACTGCACAATTCCGCCCTTACAACTGATAGTCGAATGTCACGCCTTGAGATCGACAGGAAAGCAGAAAAATTTTCGGTTTGCAATGTCTGACTCTGCGTCTCATCGTTCCCCGCGTCTCTGTGTTGAAAATCGAGATCGATTACGCGCACGTCGATTTAACACAGAGACGCGGAGAACGCTGAGACGCAGAGGACGTTAAGCCACGGCTTGATCGGTGATATCGAGACCTCGATCGATGATCGAAAATGCTTCGCGCAGTTCGTCTTCACTAATACACAGCGGTGGGTTCGTAAAGAACGAGTTCCAACGCACGACTGTGTAAAGTCCTTCCTGCCGGAAGAACTTGTTAAGCGCCGCCATCTCCGGCGCAGCAGCATTAAACGGCGCCATCGGTTCGCGCGTTTCGCGATTTCTTACGAGTTCGAAAATACCAAACAGGCCAATATTTCGCGTTGCCCCGACCGACGGATGCTTCTGCTCCAACTCTTCCATCAAACCACGCATTACCTGGCCCATGACGCGGGTACGTTCGAGCAGGTTGTCGTCTTCATAGACCTGGATCGTCGCCAACGCCGCCGCGCAGGCAAGTGGATGGCTGTTGTAAGTCAACCCACCGTAGAATACATTGCTTTGAAAGTGATCGGCTATCTCGCGTCGCATTCCTACCGCGCCCATTTGTATGTACGCGCTGGTTAGTCCTTTGGCCATCGTGATCAGATCCGGAACGACGTTCCAATGATCGACGGCGAACCATTCGCCAGTACGACCAAAGCCGGCCATCACTTCGTCCGCGATCAGGAGGATGCCGTACTTATCACAAAGTGCACGCAGGCCCTGCATGTAGCCGTCGGGCGGAATCAGAATGCCGTTGGTACCAGTCACCGTTTCAACTATCAACGCAGCGATCGTCTTTGGTCCTTCCAGTTCAATGATTTCTTCCGTCCGCGCTAGCGCTTCTTCCGCGGTGTCAAAGCCACGTTTGATGCCGTGATAGAAGTCAGGAATTCTGAATACTCCCGGGATGCCAGGCTCGGAGGCCCAACGTCGCGGATCGCCGGTTAGTGTCAAAGCGCCGGCTGTGCCCCCGTGATAACCGCGATAGCGCGCGCCGATCTTGTGTCGACCCGTAAACAGGCGCGCGATCCGTACCGCGTTTTCTACTGCCTCGGCGCCACCGTTGGTGAAGAAGAAAGAATCGATGTTGCCGGGGGTGATCTCAGCCAGCTTCGCGCCGAGTCGGGCCCGAACTTCAGTAGCCATGAAGGGATTAGCGTAGGCGACTGCCTTGGCCTGTTCCGTGATGGCGTTGATTACGCGTTCGTCGCCGTGACCGATGTTGACGCACATCAGTTGGCTATTGAAGTCGATGAAACGCTTTCCTTCGGGTGTCCAGAAATAAATGCCTTTTGCGTGGTCCACTGGAATGGGATCGACAGCGGCCTGGGCCGACCATTCAAAAATTGTGTGACGGCGGCTAAGGTCGACGATCTCCTGACCCGTCATGGAATCGGTGGTAGTAGTCATAATGTAGGAGAGTATAGCGAGACTTGGCGGGAAGCGGAACAACTCAGCGACTCTGCGTCTCCGCGTCTCTGTGTTGAAACCAGGTCCATTTAGCTGGTGATCAATTTCAACACAGAGACGCCGAGTACGCAGAGACGCGGAGTAGAACAATTTGAGTTTATGTTTCTTCGATGACAGAAAGAACATTGCCGGCCGGATCCTTGAACCATGCTATCTGCATTCCGTCACCTTTTAAGATGCCATTCTCATCTGTCTTCAGGTCCGGTAGATCGTAGTGCTCGAGTTTGATGCCTTGTGATTTCAGTTCATCGATTGCTTCGTTAATGTCCTTCACTTTGAAGTTGAGCACCGTAAACGATGCCGCGGTGTGGTTCGGTTTTGGATATATGAAAACGTTTAGGTCGTCGGCGAGATTCAACTCGAGGCCTTCGGGCGTTTCAGAAACTTCGAGTCCGAGTGTTTGACCGTAAAATTCTTTCGCCGTCTTGAGATCATTCACCGAGAAACTGGAAAATGCCGGGGCTTCTTTGAACATGTTTATTTCTTTGCGAGCCGGGCTCGCTGCTGCTTTTGCTTTCATCGACTCCCTCCCTGAAATTAGGACTGTTAATTAGGGGGTAATTGGATTAAACCAAACGAATCTGAATAGGTGGTGGCGATTGTTTGATATGAGTGTGGTGATTGAGTGGCGTTCGCAGGAGGACTTCGGCTTTGCCGTCTGTTGTAGTGGCGATGAAGTCAGTACCGTAACGCGGTAGCGTCGGGGCAGGTTTGACTTGTTAAGCCTTGGTTTTTGAGCGGCCCGACGCTACCGCGTTACGGTACTGACTTCATGGCCACTAGATTGCCTATGGGCGGCAGCGGCGATTTAAGGATTTACCAGCGTAACGATGGTAGTGGGTTGTACGGTTGAACTGCTGTTGATAGTAATGCACCATCCGTCGGATCGTGCGTCAAGCCACGAAGGCACAACACAAATGAAAAGGAGGAATCCATTTTTACTTCTTCTTTTTTGTGCCTTGTGCCTTAGCGGTTAGTTCCCACCACCTAAATGGTGGTCTCGCGCTTCGCGGCTGAAACGTTTATATTTGCGTTCTCTCCTTATGTGCTGACATTCCAATCGCTCTGCTAATAGTTTGTTTTGTGCTGACTAACCGATGATGATCTTCAAAAACACTTACAGCAAGTTTCTGATTGTTTTATTCACGCTCGTTGCCCCGGCTTCGCTGATGGCCCAGTCACCCGTGCCGGCAACCAACCCAAAGTTGCGTTTAATAACAACGATTATGCAAAGGAGACTCGATGCGGCGCGAGCGCAGGGACAATTCCCCGGAGCTGAAGTGGCCTTTGTTTATGTGGATGGAGAAATGCCCGATGGGAAGCCGCGATTTGTAATTGGTTCAGTCGCGAGTGGAGTTGGGGATCTAAACACAAATGTTCCGTTAAAGACTTCGGACCGTTTTCTCGCGGGAAGTATTGGAAAAACTTTTGTTGCCGCATTAACGATGATGCTGGTCCAGGATGGCAAGTTGAAGCTGGACGACAAGATCGGAAAGTGGCTGGGCAACGAGTCGTGGTTTTCGAAGTTACCAAACGCGTCTGACATCACGCCGCGAATGTTGTTGAATCATTCGAGTGGCATTCCGAACCACGCGGACAACGATTCATTTCAAAAACAACTTCTCAAGAGCGGGTCGCGCAACATCAATTATGAGGATTTACTGGCTTATGTGCTGAGTAAAAAGCCTCTGTTTGCGGCGGGAACGGGTTACAACTACGCAGATACAAACTACATCCTGATAGGAATGATCATCGAGAAGGCGACCGGCCAGTCGCTTTACGATCAGGTTTCAGATCGAATTCTCAAGCCTCTTAAATTGGACCGCACGATACCTTCAAACGCGGTAACTCTTCCTGAGGTGGTTAATGGTTACCTCGAGGGCAAGCCCGTGATCGTCAACCACAAGTTTACGATCAATCCACAATGGGAATGGGCCGGCGGCGGTTTCGCGTCGAATGCTGAAGACCTCGCGCGTTGGGCCGCGGTGTTATACGGCGGCGATGTGTTGACAGATAAAAGTCTCGAAGAAATGTTTTCGAGCACGGCCGGCGAAGATGGAAGTGCATACGGCCTCGGGACAATGGTTACGCGCAGCAAGTTAGGCCGGAGTTACGGTCACGATGGTGAGTTTCCCGGTTACCTGGCCGACATGCGTTATTACCCGAAGTACAAGATCGCAATTGCCGTGATGGTAAATTCCGACGAGACGTTTGGCGTCGATCGATTTCTTTCCTCGGCCACGGAAGATTTCGCAAACGTGATCGTGAATGCGACCGGGACGAATCTCTCGGATTCAGATCAGATCAAATTTCGCGCGCTGGCTGAGAACTGGTTGGCGTTGTTGGGTGACCAGAAGTTCGAAGAGAGTTATGACATGCTGGCGGCCCGTTTACACGCTCGTTTCACCAAAGAAGTTTGGGCCAACACGATTAAAGCGTTTGTGGACAGGGCCGGGAAGGTTAAGTCCAGGAAGGTGAGACTGATGAGTTTTACGAGTGCGGCGTCGAATGCGGTGGTAATCGAGTTTGAGAGTTCCTACAGCAAAATGCCGAACGCAAGTGAAAGCCTTACCTTCGTACAGGAAAACGGCGTTTGGAAATTATCCGCTTATTCGCTTCGTTAATAGCAATCGCCCTTCCAGGTTATCTCTGCGTCTCAGCGTTCTCACTGTCTCTGTGTTAAAACTGGATCTAAATTAGTTGCAGATCGAGTTAACACAGAGACGCTGAGAAGGCGGAGACGCAGAAGTGTTTCAGAGAGGCATGCTGAGATGTTGAAAAAAATTGCCCAAGGGCTGATAAGAGCCGGGTTCTTGATCCTCGGAATCTTTTCCGCTGCTTTTGGACTCAAGGGGTTTTTGCTGTCGAGTCATTTTATTGATGGCGGCGTAACCGGTATTTCAATGCTGCTGTCCAATGTGCTGGGCTGGCAGTTGGCGATTCTCATTCCAATCATCAATCTGCCATTCATCGCGTTGGCCTACAAACAGATCGGCCGAAATTTTGCGTTGCGCAGTGTCGCAGCTATCGGCGGGTTGTCGTTGTGTTTGGCGTTTGTAAAGTTTCCTGACGTTACACCTGATCGACTTCTCACCGCTGTCTTCGGGGGCTTTTTCATTGGCGCTGGAATCGGACTGGCGATCCGGGGCGGCGCGGTTTTGGATGGGACCGAAATTGCGGCGCTGATAATTAGTAAGAGCAGTCATCTTTTAAAAGTCGGCGACGTGATTCTGCTCCTGAACGTCGTGATCTTTCTTTCTGCGGCATTCTTTCTCGGCATCGAGACTGCGCTCTATTCCATGCTGACTTACTTTGCAGCATCGAAGACGATCGACTTTCTGATTCATGGTGTTGAAGAGCACACCGCGATCATCATCATGTCCGAAAAGAACGATGAGATCCGCCATGCGATCGTGCGTTGCTTGAAACGTGGGGTGACGGTGTTCAAGGGTAAAGGCGGATTGACGTACGACGATCAGGACATACTTTTTTGTGTGGTGACGAGATTAGAGATTGGCCGCGTGAAGTCTGTAGTTGATGAATATGATCGGAATGCGTTTGTGATCATTCATGGGCTGGCCGACGCCGAAGGTGGGGTTGTTAAGCGCCACGTTCATTCATAAGAATTGCAGATTTCAGATTGTACCTCTGCGTCTCCGCGTTCTCTGCGTCTCTGTGTTAAAACCTTAGTCCAACTTAGCGACACATCAATTTCAACACAGAGACGCAGAGAGACGCAGAGAAACACTGCAGAGGTTTACTGCTTTATGACGTTGCCGTCCGAGTCGTACATCGTTACATCACCAAACGGCGTGACCTGATCCTTCACTTTGTCCCAGTCGCCCACGATCACGATTGCAGCGTGATAAGTATCAAAGTACTTCGCGGCAGCTTTCTGAATGTCTGCTGTCGTCAGCGCTTCGATCTTTGGCCGGAAGTCTTCAATAAACGACTTGCTGAGATTGTAGGTGTAGATCGTATTGATGCGACCGGCAAGCCCGAGTTGGCTCGCCAGTTCAACCGAGAAGTTTCCGGTGCTGAACTCTTTCGCTCCTTTTAACTCTTCATCAGTAACCGGCAACACCCGCATCTTATCGAGCTCGTAAAAGATCTCCAGCAGCGTTGGTCCAGTCACTTCGTTCCGTACAAACGCGCCTGCCTGAAACGATCCCGTTTTTGCCTGCGTGTTGGAAGAGCTAAACGGCGAATAGGTGTAACCCTTTTCTTCGCGGATATTTTTTGTCAGCCGCGAGTAAAACGAACTGCCATAGATCGTGTCGGCGGTGCGAATCGCAAAGTAGTCAGGATGACTACGAGGAATGCTCACATTGCCAACATAGATTACCGACTGAATTGAGCCGGGTCGATTGACGAAATAAATCTGGCGTTTTTCGCGCACCGGCAATGGCGGATTTTCATCTGGCGGAACTGTGCCGCTTTTCCAACTACCAAACGCTTTCTCGATCTCGGCAAAAGTCTTTTCAGGATCGATGTCACCCACAACGACGAGGTGCGCAGCATTCGGAATGTAATACTTCGTCACAAACGATTTCAGATCTTCACGAGTCAGAGCGTTAATCGACTTCTCATCCGGAACGACAAAGCCATACGGGTGATCGCCGAAGACCGCTTTCTGAAAACGTTCATTGACGAGAAAACCAGGATTTGCGCGACCGGCTTTGATTTGTTGGATCGTATTTTCCTGGGCCAGCTTCAACTCCTCGACCGGAAACGAAGGATGCTGCGTCACGTCGCTCATCAGATCAAACAATCGACTTGCAGACTCGGACAAAGCAGTTGCTGTCATCGATGTTTGATCCGGATCACTGCCGAGGCTGAGCGAGCCGCCAATCGATCGCAGTTCCTCTTTGATCTGTTTGCTCGTCTTTGAGTCGGTTCCTTCATTCACCAGACCGGCGGCGATTTGTGCGATGCCGGGATGGTCTTTCCGGTCAGTCGCATTGGTCGCCGAACGATACGAGAGAATTGCCGTCACCTTGGGAACGTTTGGCAACGGCGCCAGAATTACTGTTAGACCATTCGCCAACTTTCTTTCCGTAAGCTTGGGTAAGTTCAACGGTCGATCTGGTCCAGGAAGTGGTGGAGTTTTTTGTTGCGCTACCGCGGGAAGCATTGAAACCGTCAACAGAACGGCTGCCAGTATGAGTTTCATTTGAGTGCCTTTCATCATGATGTTGTTGTCCTTCGCTATTGACCGCTCTGAGTTTTTGCTTCAGGGACGCGATCGATGACCGTGCGATTACTCGCCACGAGATACTTCGCCGCCGCGGCTTTAACTTGGGCAGCAGTGACGTTCTCAAACGGTGTGAGCAGGGAATTGATCTGGTTCGGATCGTCCCTGAAAAGAGCGAGGACAGACAACAGATGGGCCTTGCCAAAACCCGATTCGAGTTGGCTATAGAAGTTTGAACGGTAACGAACTTTCGCGTCTGCCAGTTCTTTGTCAGTAATTCCTTTAGCGACGAGGTCCGCAGTGACTGCGTCCATCTCTTTCAAAACTTCGTCGGCAGTGTGACCCGTTTTGTAAGTTGAGCGGGTCGTCATGATCATGGGACCGGTATAGTCAAACTCGTTACCGAAGTAGTTGAGACCACCGGTGAGATCGAGCGTCAGTTCCTTTTCCTTGACGAGGCGTTGAAACCAGCGCGAACTATCGTCACCCTGAAGAATCTGGACCAGCAACGCCATTGCCGGAAAGTCGGGAGAATCTTGCGCGGGCACGTGATAGCCAATCGCGAGGGCGGGTAAGTTTGCGAGTTTATCAGTTTGGGCCACGCGCTTTTCTTTAGTTTGCGGTGGTTCACTAAGGTCGGCCTTCGGTGGCGCCGCTTGGGCAGCGATCTCGCCGAAGTGTTTTTCCACCATCTTTTTCACTTCAGCGGCGTCGACGTCGCCGACGATAGTCAGGACGGCATTGTTTGGAGCGTAGTAAGTTTTGAAGAAACTGCGCACGTCACCAATAGTTGCGGCGTTGATTTCATCGAGCGAGCCGTAACCGTTGTGTGAGTTGTTCCAATTCGTAAACGCGTTCTTCCAGAGTTCGATCCATTCAAAAAACTGGTACGGCTGATTAAGGACGTTGACGCGGACTTCTTCGCTCACGACGTTTTGCTGGTTCTTTAAATTCTCCTCGCTAATGTCGAGGGAGCGCATGCGATCGGCCTCGAGCCAAAGGGCAGTCTCAACGCGATTGCTCGGCAGAGTTTCGTAATAGTTTGTGTAATCAAAATCAGTGTGCCCGTTCGTGCTGCCGCCGTTCGCTTCAACATATCTTACGTGTTCAAACTTCTTCACGTTGGCCGAGCCCTGAAACATCATGTGTTCGAACAAGTGGGCAAAGCCGGTTCGTCCTTTTGGTTCGACGCGAAAGCCGACGTTGTAATAAACGCTCACTGAGACGACGGGCGCAATGTGATCTTCGGAGATTACAACTTTGAGTCCGTTAGGAAGTTTGTAGTAGACGACAGGAATGTTGAGTGATTTTGCCTGGAGTGACGAGACGCCAAGCATTGTGATCAAAGTCAGCACAAGGAGTTTTACTAAAGGTCGCTGCATGAGAGTCCTCACTTTGAGATCGATAGATCGTGCATCTGGGAAATGAAAAATAGTTGACCAAACCGATTGCTGGCTTCGAACAGCCGGTCAGTTTTGATCCGAAAAACGAGAATGAGCTACGCAGAATTGGAACGAGTGGTATTAACTTTACTCGTGGCTACCTTAGTACGTGAGTGTGCGAGGGAAAGTTTCCTGGTGTCCGAAGTAGAGAGATGAGGTCAGTACCGTAACGCGGTAGCGTCGGGTCAGTCTTGAGCTTGTTGAGCCTTGGTTTTTGAGTGACCCGACGCTACCGCGTTACGGTACTGACTTCAACGCTACCGCGTTACGGTACTGACCCGACGCTACCGCGTTACGGTACTGACTTCAACCACTCGGACATTTTTCTTGCCTGGAGTGACTGCACTTTGCCATAATGGCTGCGAACGAAAATTGATTTCGCTTCAATCCCGACGGCCCCAAAAATCCTCAAATAATACTGATCGTTACTGCCACGAGACTGAGACCGCGCGCGTCTCGCTTGCAACAGTGCTGTCGGGGGCGCGAATGTTCCGCGAGGATCGAGGCCCTCGCGAAATGAACGCGCAAGCAGCGCTGCCGCGGGCGAGACGCACGCGGTCTCAGTAAGTATTGCGGCGCTGAGGTCAGTACCGTAACGCGGTAGCGTCGGGTCAGTCTTGAGCTTGTTGAGCCTTG
>DATDMC010000037.1:0-38568 GCA_036518995.1 Pyrinomonadaceae bacterium
AAAAAACCATTTTGTGGCCTTCGATCAGATTGATAAAGCGCCGGAAGAAAAAGCACGAGGTATCACGATCGCGACGGCGCACGTGGAATATGAGACGGCGAATCGTCACTATGCGCACGTGGACTGTCCTGGTCACGCTGACTATGTGAAGAACATGATCACAGGCGCGGCGCAGATGGACGGCGCGATTCTGGTGGTCGCCGCGACCGACGGTCCGATGCCCCAGACGCGTGAGCACCTTCTGTTAGCGCGTCCGGTGGGTGTGCCGGCGATGGTGGTGTTCATGAACAAGGCCGACGCAGTTGATGATGCGGAACTGCTGGAACTGGTGGAACTGGAAGTACGCGAATTGTTGAGTGCGTATGAGTTTCCCGGGGACGATATTCCGGTGGTCAAAGGTTCAGCGTTGAAGGCGTTGGAAGGTGACCCGGAATGGGAGAAGACAATCGACGATCTGATGGCTGCGGTTGATAGCTACATTCCGACGCCGGAGCGCGATATTGAGAAGCCATTCCTGATGCCGGTGGAAGACATTTTCACGATTCAGGGCCGCGGTACGGTGGCTACTGGCCGTGTGGAGCGCGGCAAAGTGAAAGTGAACGAGACGGTGGAAATTGTCGGTATCAAGCCAACACGCACCACAGTCTGCACGGGCGTGGAAATGTTCAAGAAGCTGTTGGATGAAGGTGTGGCAGGCGACAATGTTGGTTTGTTGCTGCGCGGAGTTGAGCGCAAGGACATTGAGCGCGGGCAGGTAATAGCGAAGCCTGGTTCAATCACGCCGCACACGAAGTTCAAGGCCGAAGCGTATGTGTTGACGAAGGAAGAAGGTGGTCGACATACGCCATTCTTCACTGGTTATCGTCCCCAGTTTTACTTCCGCACCACGGACGTGACCGGGGTGGCGACGTTGCCGCAGGGAGTGGAGATGGTGATGCCGGGCGACAACGTAGCGATGGAGATCGAGCTGATCGCACCCATTGCTATGGAGAAGGGGCTGCGCTTCGCAATTCGTGAAGGCGGCCGCACGGTCGGAGCCGGCACGGTTTCGGATATCGTTGAATAAGGAGATTGCCAATTTTCGATTGCCAAATGCCGATTGAAGTTTGAGGCGCTGGGCAATTGGAAATTGGCAGTCGGAAATTGGAAGTGAGTTATGCCGCGAGATAATATTGTTCTTCAGTGTCAGACTTGTAAGAGCCGCAACTACGTTACTACCAAGAATAAAAAGACCACGCCAGACCGGCTTGAGTTCAGTAAGTTCTGTAGCCGTTGCCGCCAGCATACTGATCATAAGGAAACCAAGTAAACCGATTGCCAACTGCCGATTGCGGATTGCCAATTTGAAGAGACCGAAATTGGCAATCTGCAATCTGAATCGGCAATCTGAGATCCCATTAGGGGTATAGTGTCAACGGTTAGCACGTCGGTCTCCAAAACCGAAAGTCCGGGTTCGAATCCTGGTACCCCTGCCAATTGACTGTAGAGAGCGGCAAGAAGTACGAGAATTATGGCTGAAACAGATAATCCAGACACCCCAATGGTGCCACCGTCACCTCGCACGGCCCGCTTTGGCGAAGGCCCTGAGGGCAAGGCTGTGCGTCGTGAGCGCGGGACCAGTAAGCAGTCGTGGCCGACTCGTATGGCTCAGTTTCTTCGTGATGTGCGCGCCGAAATGAAGCGCGTGTCCTGGCCCTCGGTAAATGAGGTAAAGAACACGACGATTATCACGTTGGTGGCCGTCATCTTCTTTGCCGTTTACTTGTTTGCAGTCGATCAGGGGTTGTCACGTCTGATTATTGGTTTGGATTGGGTGATCGAGAAAATCGCCGGGTTTTTAGGGCTTGCCTGAGAGGGGCAGTTTAGATGCAGCAGTGGTTCATTCTACATACGTACTCCGGGCACGAAAAGAAAGTGCGCGATAGCCTGAAGGCTCGTATTCGTGACACTGATTTGCAGGCGGAGATTAACGAAGTCCTCGTTCCCACCGAGACTGTCGTGGAAATGCGCGGTAATAAACGAATCGAATCGTCGCGTATGTTCTACCCCGGTTACGTGTTGGTCCAGATTGAATGTGACGACCGCGGCCACATTCCTGACAATGTGTTCCACTTGATTAAGTCGACTCCAAAGGTGACGGGATTTGTTGGTGGTCATAATCCGACGCCGTTGACGCCGCAGGAAGTCGATCAGATTGTTCATAATGTGACTGAAGCGGCTGAGAAGCCCAAGCCGAAATTTTCGTATGCGGCTGGTGAAACTGTTCGCATTAAGTCAGGTCCGTTCCAAAGTTTTACCGGCAAAGTTGAAGAGGTAAACGAAGACAAGTCGACGTTGAAGGTCACGGTGACGATCTTCGGTCGTTCGACTCCGGTGGAGTTGAACTTCCTGGACGTTGAAAAAGTCACGTTTGCTGAGGAAGAGTAAAGAGATTGTCGATTGCCAATCGTAGATTGCCGATTGGTCGAATTCGATAGTGTCTGATGAGTTAAAAGGAAAATTGGAATCGGCAATCGCCAATTGGAAATAACAAGATGGCTAAGAAGATTACTGGATACATAAAACTGCAGGTGCCCGCCGGTAAGGCGAATCCGGCCCCTCCGATTGGACCCGCGTTGGGTCAGCATGGCGTAAACATCATGGAGTTTTGCAAGGCCTTCAATGCGAAGACCGCGCAAATGGATCCGGACCTGAAAATTCCTGTAGTGATCACGGTCTACGCCGATCGTTCGTTTACATTTGAAACCAAGACGCCGCCTGCGGCAGATCTACTTAAGAAGGCGTCAGGCATTCCTAAAGGTTCGGGTAAGCCGAACCGGGAGAAAGTCGGAACGATCTCCAGGGCAAAGATTGAAGAGATCGCCAAAACAAAATTGCAGGATCTGAATACGACGAGTTTAGAGTCGGCCATTCGAACCATCGAAGGCACAGCCCGTCAGATGGGGCTAACGATTGAGTAATTGCCAGTTTCGATTGTTGATTGCCGCTTAGGTGATTGGCGCGAAGTTGGTTTTGAGAGGGAGGATTGTTCCGGATAGCGATCGCCAATTTGGCCATCGGCATTTGGAAATAGCAATCCGTTCGAACCTCGGAGAAAAGTATGAAAAAGCGTGGCAAGAAGTACCGCGCCGCTTTGGAAAAGATCGACGCTAGTAAGAAGTACGATCTTGAAGGTGGCGTAGCGAAGGTTAAAGAAATAGCCTCCGCAAAGTTTGATGAAACAGTTGAATTGACAGTTTGGCTCGGGGTTGATCCCCGCAAGGCTGACCAGTTGGTTCGTGGCACACTTGTTTTGCCTCACGGTCTTGGTAAATCGAAAACAGTTCTGGTTATCGCCCAGGGCGAGAAGGTCAAAGAAGCCGAAGAGGCTGGTGCTGACATCGTCGGTGGCGAAGATATCGTCAATCGTATTAAAGGCGGCTGGACCGACTTCGATGCGGTTATCGCTACGCCGGACATGATGCGATTGGTTGGCGGACTCGGTAAGATACTGGGACCTCGTGGTCTGATGCCGAACCCGAAGACCGGTACCGTTACACAGGATGTGACGACCGCAGTTAAAGAAACTAAAGCCGGTAAGGTCGAGTATCGCGTTGATAAGACAGGCGTGATTCACGTCGGCGTCGGCAAGGTTTCGTTTGAGGCCGATAAGCTTCGCGAAAATGCCAAAGCGTTGCTCGATGCGGTAGTCAAAGCGAAGCCCGCGACCGCCAAAGGCAGATATGTGAAGAAGGTGAATTTGGCCTCGACGATGAGTCCGGGTGTTTTGCTCGACGAGGCGTTGTACGCGAAGTAGAGGTGAGGAGCTGAGCAATGAAGAGTAAAAAACAAAAACAGGCAGACCTCGAGGCTCTCACTGAAAAGTTTCAGAATGCCGATGCCGCAATGGTGGTTGGTTTTCAGAAGATGACGGTCTCGAAAGATCAGGATCTCCGCAATCAGTTGCGCGAAGTCGGAGTTTCCTATGAAGTCGTTAAAAACACGCTGGCGAGAAAAGCTTCGCAGGGTACTCCGTTTGAGAAGGCCCGGGAGCATTTTAAAGGCGTGACTGCGGTAGCGCTGAGTTCCGGCGATCCGGTCGGACTTTCAAAGGCGATTGCAAAGTTTAGCAAGGCCAACCCTGACATTTTTACGTTCAAGGCTGGCGTGGTTGAAGGCAAGGTAGTCGAGCTGAAAGATGTTGAAGCGATTGCCAGTTTGCCGTCGAAGGAAGAGTTGATTTCCAAGGTGATGTTCTTGATCAACTGCCAGGCGCAGAGACTGGTCACGGTTATTTCCGCCGTGCCGCGTAATCTCGCCGTAGTTATCAAGCAAATTGGCGAGCAGAAAAGTGCGTAATTGCGCGAATGCGCGATTGCGAAATTGATAATTAGATAGCACAGGGCCGGACGCGGACAACGAGCTTGACGATTAGTCAGGTCGTCATTACGGCTCCGACGATTCCCAAATCGCGATGCAGCGATTAAGAAACGTCCCGTGGGTTCTCCTGCTGCGAAAACAACAAACAGCAAACCAGAACCCTTTTAGGAGGATAGAGAGAAATCATGGCAGCAACACGCGAAGACGTAATTGAGTTTTTGAAGGGCATGACCCTTCTGGAAGCTTCACAGTTGGTTAAAGATCTCGAAGAGACCTTTGGCGTTTCGGCAGCAGCAGCGGCAGTGGCCGCTCCGGCAGCGGCAGCGGGCGGTGGTGAAGCCGCAGCTCCCGCAGAAGAGAAGACCGAGTTTGACGTTATTCTTCAGGCGGCTGGTGGCAACAAGATCAACGTGATCAAGGTTGTCCGCGAAGTTACAGCGCTTGGCTTGAAGGAAGCTAAGGACCTGGTAGAAGCGGCGCCGAAAGCGGTTAAAGAAGGCATCTCGAAAGAGGAAGCGGAAACAATCAAGCAAAAGCTTTCCGACGCTGGCGCGACTGTAGAAGTTAAGTAGTTTAGGTCGAGGGCAAAAGGGCGGGCGTTGGCTGTTGCCATCGCCTGCCTGCCCGTATGGTTTTTTCGTATAAATCCGAGTCGTACTTGACTCTCGTAATTCAAGTGGTTAAGTTAAGGGAGTATTGAGGGCACTGGCGTTACTCCCAAAAAATTTGATGGAAGAAAATCAGCCGCTTTTCGCGAGAAAGCGGTCGGGGCATTTTACGCCCTGACCGCTATTTGGCGTCTTTTGAACTATTCAGATTGCAGATTTCAAATTGCAGATTTGAGCGACACGAGCGGCCAATCTGAAATCGGCAATTTTCAATCGGCAATAAAAAGGAATCTCACATGTCTGCAAATCTGCTTCAAACAAGTAACACGGGGTTGGGAAGGCGCACGAGTCAGGCGCCAAAACGAGTTGATTTTTCGAAGATTGCTACGGCTGTCAGAATCCCGAACCTGATCGAGATTCAACGCGAGTCATATAACCGCTTCCTACAGATGGACCTGTTGCCAGAGGAGCGCGAAGCTACAGGACTGCAGGCTGTTTTTAGGTCTGTATTTCCTATCTCCGATTTCCGCGGAACTGCTACGCTCGATTTCGTCGAGTATCAGATTGGAAACTGGCAGTGTAAGTGCGGACGTCTCGAAGGTCTTAACTACCTTCGCGCAAACTGCAAAACCTGCGGCTCCACAATTAAGGTGAATCCGCTCGCCGCCGGCGAGACGTTGTGTCACAAGTGCGGCACCTTCAATTTTGTTCGCCCGCAACTTTGCGAGAACTGCGGCGAACCAGTCGGCCTGAAACACAAACACGATCAGCAGGAGTGTCAGGAACGCGGCATGAGCTACAGCGTTCCGCTCAAAGTAAAAATACGACTGACGGTCTTCGATAAAGATCCGGATACCGAGGTCCTGTCGATTCGCGATATCAAGGAAGAGGAAGTCTTCTTTGGCGAAATTCCGTTGATGACAGATAACGGTACCTTCATCATTAACGGAACGGAGCGCGTCATCGTTTCGCAGCTCCACCGCTCGCCCGGCGTTTTCTTCAAACGCGGTGCTCTTTACGTCGCGAAAATTATTCCCTATCGCGGTTCGTGGGTCGAGTTTGAATACGACCAAAAGAACCTGCTTTACGTGCGTGTCGGTAAACGCAAATTCCTGGCGTCAATTTTTCTGCGCGCGTTAGGTCTGTGGTTTAACCAGAAAGTCGATCTGAAATCGCTTCGCACTGACTCTCAGCTCGAGGAAGCAGTTAAGAACTCTTCGTTTACTGACGAGGACATGCTGAAGGCGATTTACATTACCGACCAGATTCGATTGCAGGACGGCCGCCTGTTCCTGCAGGTCCCTGAACAGGGCGCGACCAGTCTGGTGGGCATGAAGGTCGATGCGGATCTCAAGGGCAAAGGGCCCGATCCGATTGTGCGGGCCGGCAAGAAAGTGACGAGTTCTGCTTTGGAAGCGCTGCGCAAGGCGAGCGTTACCGAAGTTGAAATTGATTCGCAGCAGTTGGAAGGGGCCTTCGCGCTTTCTGATGTGGTCAACACCGAGAGCGGCGAAATTGTTCTCGAAGCGAATAACGAAATCAGTCCCGCCAAACTTCAGGAGATTGTGGAAGCGGGTATCACCAACTTCTCAGTGTTCTTTCCTGAGCGCGACGATGTTGGACCAGTCCTTTCTTTAACGCTTAAGAAAGACGTGATCACCAAGCCAGTCGACGCCCTGCTCGAGATTTATCGCAAGATGCGTCCTGGTGATCCGCCAACTGTGCAGACTGCCTATCGTTTGCTCGAGGCGATGTTCTTTGATCCGCGTAAGTTTGATTTTTCGCGCGTTGGTCGTCTCAAGTTCAACATCAAGATGGGCAACCCGGAATTGGAGCGGATCGACGATCCATTGCTTTCCGCTGCCGACTTCTATGAAGTTGTGGCTTACGTGCTGAAGATGCGCAAGAACCCGGTTGAGTTTCAGGCGGACGATATCGACCACCTGGGAAATCGTCGTGTTCGTGCGGTCGGTGAATTGTTGGAAAATCAGTTCCGCATCGGTCTGGAACGAATGGAACGCGCCATCAAGGAAAAGATGTCGATCCATCAGGAAATGCAGACCACGATGCCGCGCGATTTGATCAACGCCAAACCCGTAACTGCAGCCGTTCGCGAATTCTTTGGTTCGAGTCAACTTTCGCAGTTTATGGACCAGACCAATCCGCTTTCCGAGATTACGCACAAACGCAGACTCTCGGCACTGGGACCGGGTGGTCTTTCACGTGAGCGCGCCGGTTTCGAAGTGCGCGACGTGCACCCGACTCACTACGGACGTATTTGTCCGATCGAGACGCCTGAAGGTCCAAACATCGGTTTGATTTCGAGCTTGTCTTGTTTCGCTCGCATCAATGAGTTTGGTTTTATCGAAGCGCCTTATCGAAAAGTAATTGACGGTCGGGTAGTCGAATACGTACGCATCGTCAATGGTGGCGATACGAAGTTAAAGCCCGGCGAGCATGTTGCTGATGAAGAAGTCGAGAAGGCCAACAAGAAGCTCGCGGCTGAAGGCCGCAAGGCCGAGTCTGAGCCGTGGCCGTTCTATCTGACGGCGTGGGAAGAAGACAAACACGTCGTTGGGCAGGCCAACATCGAACTCGACGAGCAAGGCAACATCGTCAACGACCGTAACGCAGCGCGAAAAGCCGGCGAGTTTATTCTCGCGCTTCGCAAAGACATCGAGTATGTCGACGTCTCACCGAAGCAGTTGGTATCAGTTGCCGCTTCGTTGATTCCGTTCCTCGAAAACGACGACGCGAACCGCGCGTTGATGGGTTCGAACATGCAACGCCAGTCAGTGCCGCTGCTCCGCGCCGAGGCCCCGTATATCGGGACCGGTATGGAGAAGGTAACAGCGCGTGACTCGGGCGCGGTTGTGGCTGCAAAACGTGACGGCGTAGTCGACTATGTTGATTCGGAACGCATCATCGTTAAAGCCGATCACAATGTAGACGGCACAATCTCTCGCGAAGTGACCGCAGACATTTACACGTTGATCAAATTCAAGCGTTCAAACCAGAACACCTGTATCAATCAACGTCCAATCGTTCACGTCGGTGAGCGAGTAGAGAAAGGCCAGGTGATTGCCGACGGACCTTGTACCGATCGCGGAGAGCTCGCGCTTGGTCGCAACGTGCTGGTCGCGTTCATGCCGTGGCGCGGTTACAACTTCGAAGACGCGATTCTCGTTTCCGAGCGGCTTGTGAAAGAGGACTACTACACCTCGATTCACATTGAGGAACTCGAAATCGAAGCGCGCGATACGAAGTTGGGACCGGAAGAAATCACCCGCGATATTCCCAACGTCGGCGAGAACATGCTTCGCGATCTCGACGACAGCGGAATCATTCGTATCGGCGCCCAGGTCAAACCTGGTTCGATTCTTGTAGGTAAGGTCACGCCGAAGGGTGAGACCCAACTGACTGCGGAAGAAAAACTGCTTCGCGCGATCTTCGGTGAGAAGGCCGGCGACGTTAAGGACGCTTCGCTTGTCAGCCCTCCGGGTATCGACGGCACCGTGGTTGACGTGCAGGTCTTCACTCGCAAAGGTCAGGAGAAAGACACGCGTTCACTCGCGATCGAGCAGGAAGAAGAAGATCGCCTGCGCCGCGACTTGGAAGACGAAATCCGTATTCTTCGTGAACAACGCGACGAACGCATCTACGAGTTACTCGAAGGTCGCAAACTTTCGGTTGACTTGATGTCGAATCGCGAAATCGTGATTCCGAAAAACGAAACTATCACTCGCGAGATGCTCAAGGCTGCTGAGCCGAAGGCGCTTCGCAAAGTGCAACTTGCTTCGTCACGCCTCGATATCGGGGCTGAGATCAAGGAGTACGAAGATCGTACTGAACGCCAGATCAAGATTCTGTCGGACATCTACGAAGAGAAGATTGCCAAACTTCGTCAGGGCGATGAACTGAGCCCGGGCGTGATCAAAATGGTCAAGGTCTTCATCGCCATGAAGCGCAAGCTTTCGGTCGGCGACAAGATGGCCGGACGTCACGGTAACAAGGGTGTTATCGCGCGCATCCTTCCGGAAGAAGACATGCCGTACCTGCCGGACGGAACACCAGTCGAGATTGTTCTCAATCCGCTCGGCGTGCCGTCTCGTATGAACGTCGGTCAGATTCTGGAGACGCACCTGGGTTGGGCCGCTCGCGTACTTGGATTCCACTTTGCGACACCGGTATTCGACGGAGCCACTGAGAAGGAAATCAAAGAGAAGCTGCAGGAATCAGGAGCTCGCGCTCGTGAACTCGGTTTGCCAGAGATTGTTAATGAATCAGGCAAGGCGATTCTTTACGACGGGTTGAGCGGCGATCCATTCGAACAAAAGGTGACGGTTGGTTACATCTACATGTTGAAGCTGTCCCATTTGGTCGACGACAAGATCCACGCCCGTTCGATTGGACCATACAGCTTGATTACACAACAGCCGCTGGGTGGTAAGGCACAGTTTGGTGGTCAGCGCTTCGGAGAAATGGAAGTGTGGGCGCTGGAAGCTTATGGCGCGGCCCACATCCTTCAGGAATTGTTAACAGCCAAGTCTGACGACGTCGCAGGTCGTTCGAAGATCTATGAGGCGATTGTTAAGGGCGAAGCGGATTTCGATCCAGGTCTGCCCGAGTCGTTCAACGTGCTCGTACGTGAACTGCAGTCGCTGTGTCTCGACGTTGAGTTGATTAATAAGAAGGCTGTTGGTGATGGTACAGGCGCCGAAGAGGGCGTGGGCGAAGCGATCACTACGAGTGCAGTAGAAGCTTAACTGAATTGCCGATTTCCAATTTCCAATTGCCGATTGGAAATTGGGATCGGGCAATCACCTAATTTGGAAATTGGCAATCGGAAATCGGCAATCCATTTAACGTCAATCGGCAATGGAGAACTATGTTTAGATTTCAACAAGAAAAGACGCAACTAGCTCCAGACTTTGAAGCTATTCGTATCTCACTTGCGTCCCCGGAAAAAATCCGGCAGTGGTCGCATGGTGAGGTGACCAAGCCCGAAACGATCAATTACCGCACGTTCAAACCCGAGCGCGATGGATTGTTCTGCGCGCGCATTTTTGGACCGGTAGCAGATTGGGAGTGTCTCTGCGGTAAATACAAACGCATGAAGCACCGCGGCGTTATCTGCGACAAATGCGGCGTTGAGGTAACACAGGCAAAGGTGCGTCGTGAACGTCTGGGTCACATCGACCTGGCGAGTCCGTGTTCGCACGTTTGGTTCTTTAAAGGATTGCCCAGTCGCATCGGCCACTTGCTCGACATCCCGCTCCGCGAACTCGAGAAAGTTCTCTACTTCGAGTCGTACATCGTCATCGATCCAGGTGATGTGCCCGGTTTGAAGGAGCGTGAGTTGGTTACTGACGAGCGCTATCGTGAACTCGTTCGTGATTATCCAGCCCAGTTTGTGGCGAAGATGGGCGCCGAAGCGATCAAGGAATTGTTGGCGATGGTCGACGTTGAAGAGCTCTCCACTGATCTGCGCAAGCGCATGAAAGAGGAGACTTCGCAGCAGAAGAAGTTGAAGTATTCCAAGCGCCTCAAAGTCGCGACCAGCTTTTTGAAGTCAGGCAATCGTCCTGAGTGGATGATCCTCGACGTGATTCCAGTTATTCCACCTGAGCTTCGTCCATTGGTGCCACTCGATGGCGGCCGTTTTGCGACGTCTGACTTGAATGACTTGTATCGACGCGTAATCAATCGCAATAACCGTTTAAAGAAGCTGATGGAACTGCGCGCGCCGGAAGTCATCGTGCGTAACGAAAAGCGCATGCTTCAGGAAGCGGTCGACGCGTTATTTGATAACGGTCGGCGCGGTCGCGTGCTGCGCGGTGTCAATAATCGTCCGCTGAAATCGTTGAGCGGAACACTCAAAGGTAAGCAGGGTCGTTTCCGTCAGAACCTGCTCGGCAAGCGTGTTGACTACTCGGGCCGTTCAGTAATCGTAGTTGGACCAGAACTGAAGCTTCATCAGTGTGGTCTACCGAAGAAGATGGCGTTGGAACTTTTCAAGCCATTCATCTACAACCAACTCGAGAAGCAAGGTCACGCTGCTACCATCAAACAAGCGCGTGAAATGGTGGAACGTCAGGAACCCGTTGTTTGGGACATTCTCGAAGAAGTGATTCGCGAGCATCCGGTTCTTCTGAACCGCGCGCCAACGCTTCACCGGCTTGGTATCCAGGCTTTCGAACCAGTCCTCGTTGAAGGTAAGGCAATCAAGATTCACCCGCTCGTCTGTACCGCATTCAACGCCGACTTCGACGGCGACCAGATGGCCGTCCACATTCCGCTGAGTCCGGAAGCGCAGATCGAAGCCGCGGTGTTGATGCTTTCGAGTAACAACATCTTGTCACCAGCGAGTGGACAGCCAATCGCCGTTCCATCGCAGGACATCGTCTTGGGTTGTTACTACCTGACGCGTGACCGTCCGGGTGCAAAGGGTGAAGGCCGGGTCTTCGCTTCGCTCGAAGAAGTGTTGCTCGCGCTCGATGCCACTGAAGTCACCACCCAGACGCCAATCAAACTTCGTATTCACGGTGATTTGATTGACCTCGTTCAGGAACACGATCCGCAGGACATTCTGCGCGCCACTGTCCAGGACGATGTTCGTCGCGTTATCAACACGACCGTCGGTCGCGTGATCTTTAACGATTCGATTCCTGCTGGCCTGCCTTTTATCAACGGTACGTTGAAGAAGAAAGGTCTGCAGTCGCTCGTTAACTATTCGCACATCCGGCTCGGTCATGAGATGACCGTCAAGATGCTTGACGATCTGAAGACGCTCGGCTTCCTGTATGCAACCAAGGCCGGTATCTCGATCGGTATCGACGATCTGGTTACTCCGCCATCCAAGAAGGGCCTGGTTGATAAAGCCGACAAGGACGTGATTGCGGTCGAGCAGCAATATCTCGACGGTGTTATCACTAACGGTGAACGCTACAACAAGGTCATCGCGATCTGGTCTGAAGTAACCGACAAGGTAGCGAAGGAAATGTTCAAGGCGATGGACGATCGAGAACGCGCCAGTGGCGAACTCAATCCAATCCTCGTCATGAGCGATTCCGGCGCTCGTGGTAGTGCCCAGCAGATTCGTCAGCTCGCAGGTATGCGCGGTTTGATGGCGCGCCCGTCGGGTGAAATTATCGAAACCCCGATTCAGGCAAACTTCCGCGAAGGCTTGAACGTGTTGCAGTACTTCATTTCAACACACGGCGCTCGCAAAGGTCTGGCTGACACCGCTCTCAAGACCGCTGACTCAGGTTACCTGACTCGTCGACTTGTCGACGTTGCCCAGGACGTGATTATCAGCGAAGACGACTGCGGCACTCTGCGCGGAATTCCCGCCAGCGCCATCATTGAAGGTGGTGAGGAGATTGAGTCGTTGCGTGACCGTATTGTAGGTCGCACAGCCCTCGAAGAAGTTGTCGACCCGATTGAAGGTCAACCAATCGTTGAGGCCAATCAGGAGATAGATGAGGACTTGTCTTCAGAGATCCAGCGTTCGGGTGTACAACGCGTTCGTATTCGTTCAGTGCTGACGTGCGAATCACGCCGCGGCTGTTGCATCAAGTGCTATGGTCGCAACCTCGCAACCGGTCGACCGGTTGAAATCGGTGAAGCAGTCGGTGTTATCGCTGCCCAGTCGATTGGTGAGCCCGGAACGCAGTTGACGATGCGTACCTTCCACATCGGTGGTACTGCTCGTCTTGAAGAGTCGTCGAAACACGAAGCACGTCAGGACGGCACTATCAAGTATCTCGACTTGCAGACGGTTAAGAGTCGTAAGGGCGAACGCATCGCGATGAACCGCAACGGTTCATTAATAATCATCGACGATCGTGGCCGTGAAGCTGCGCGTTATCAGATTGTTTATGGCGCGCACATCCTGGTCGAAGACGGTAGTCGAGTGAATCAGGATCAACTCCTGGCCACTTGGGATCCGTTCACCTTCGCCATTCTTACTGAAGTCGCGGGTCACATTAAGTTCCAGGACTTGAAGGAAGGTGTGACGTTCGACGAAGAAGTAGACGAAGTTACGGGACAGTCGCGCATGGTCGTTAAAGACTCGCCCGACGAAAAGAAACAGCCCCGTTTTGAAATTCGCAGCGCCAGCAACAAAGTGCTGAAGACTTACCAGATGCCGGTGCGCGCAAACCTGATGGTGAACGACGGTGAAGATGTTGAGCCGGGCGACATCATCGCGAAGATTCCGCGTGAAACTACGAAGACGAAGGACATCACCGGTGGTCTGCCGCGCGTCGTCGAGCTTTTCGAAGCACGTCGACCTGCAGAAACCGCGGTCATGTCTGAAATCGACGGAACAGTTACGCTCGGTGCAATCTCCAAGGGTAAACGCAAACTGATCATTACCGGCGACGACGGTGAAGAGCGCGAGTACGACATCCCACGTGGTACGCACATCAACGTGCAGGATGGCGATCGTGTTCGTGCCGGCGAGGCCTTGATGGATGGACCATTGAATCCGCACGATATTCTGCGCGTACTCGGTATGAGTCGCTTGCAGGAATATCTCGTGAACGAAATTCAGGAGGTCTATCGTCTGCAGGGTGTGAACATCAACGACAAGCACATCGAAGTGATTGTTCGTCAGATGTTGCGCTGGGTGAAGATCAAGGAAGTTGGCGATACCGAGTTCCTGCTCGAGGAACAGGTTGATCGCTTCCGCTTCCAGGATGAGAACGAACGAGTACGTCAGGAAGACGGCGAAGTGGCACAGGCTGAACCGCTCTTGCTGGGTATCACGAAGGCTTCGCTCTCAACCGATTCATTCATCTCGGCGGCTTCGTTCCAGGAAACAACCCGCGTATTAACTGAAGCGGCGATTTCCGGGCGCGTTGACTACCTGCGTGGTTTGAAAGAGAACGTCATCATGGGACGTTTGATTCCTGCCGGAACGGGTATGGAGTTCTATCGCAATGTTGAATTAGAACGCGACGAGACAGTCGATCAGGGACGCGAACGCGATCTCGAAGAGTTCCCGGACATTGTTGGTGGACACGAGATTCCATTACCGTCACGCGAACCGCTTGTGGTTGCTTCCAGTGATGGAAACAACGCCAAGTCGGAACCGGAAGAGTAGGATCGGTTCTTGTTAATTAGAAGCTAAACGAGCTCGTCGATATCATCGGCGGGCTCGTTTTGTTTCGTCGTACGATCGGTAATAACGTATCTGGCGGGATGAAACCATTGCTTGCCCCGAAGGGGCTACGCAACAAAGCCCCAGGTTGCCGCTTCGGCTACCTGGGGAAAAGAAGTCTCGATGCTCGGCAACCGCGTTGTGGTTGCGTTCAAACACAAGACTGCGCAACCACGTTGCGGTTGCCAAATCCAGAACCTCGATACCAGGGTAGCTGAAGCAGCAACCCTGGGCTCTGTTGCGTAGCCCCTTCGGGGCAAGGCATATTGTTTCGTCAGTTATATCATCACTCCTTAAAGGTGCACTCGATGCCAACCAAATCCAAGATCCTGGCAGCCCTTCTCATCTCGTTGCTGTTCCTCGCAAATCATGTAGCAGGTGCTCAAACGAAAGACTCGAGTATCACTGGCGCTTGGAATTCAGTTTTGACTCTTAGTAGTTTGACACTCCGCTTGCGTCTGCGCGTCACTTCGTTACCGGAAGGACTGAGGGCGGCGCTCGATAGCCTTGATCAACCCAACGGCGCGAACATCGGCGTCGATACCATCACGTTTCAAAACAATGTGCTCCACTTCGAAATAAGCCGGTTGCGGATCGCCTACGAAGGCACGTTGAGCAAGGATGGTTCCGAAATCGTAGGTACATTTACGCAAGGTGGAACTCCGTCACCACTCATCTTTCACAAGGATGGCATTACTAAATCGACCGCAGTGGTGAAGCGCGGCCGGGTGGAATTGAAGCCATGCGAGAATCCGAACCTTACCAGTGATGTTCTTTGCACGAAGTATGAAGTATTCGAGAATCGCGCGACAAAAACCGGTCGCCGCATTGGCTTGAAAGTGATGTTGCTGCCGGCAACAGGTCCCAAACCAGCGCCCGATCCGCTGTTCTATCTTGCTGGTGGTCCAGGTGGCGCAGCGACTGGTTATGCGACGGAACAGTTTATTCAAAACCTGCGTCGCAACCGTGACGTGGTCCTGGTTGATCAGAGAGGGACCGGCGAGTCGAACCCGTTGAATTGTCTTTTAACGAGCAGTCGCGAAGACATGCGGCCCTTCTTCGGCGATCCATTTCCGCTTGAACGGGTGCGCGCTTGTCGCGCCGAGTTGGAAAAGATTGCCGACCTAACGCTCTATACAACTTCGATTGCGATGGATGATCTCGATGAAGTTCGTGATGCACTCGGTTACAACATGGTCGACATTTATGGCGGTTCGTATGGATCGACGACGTCGCTCGCGTATCTTCGTCAACATGGCGATCACGTCAGGTCAGTCGCGATCTTTGGCGTGGCGCCCCCGAACGCAAAGATCCCCCTCTCATTTTCCAGGGGTGTTCAGGATTCTATGAATCGCCTGTTTGCCGATTGTGCGGCTGACAAAGAATGTAATGCGGCTTATCCTGATGTTAGTGGCGATTTCAAGAAAGTAGTCGCGCTCTTCGATAAAGGTCCGGTGGAAGTAACCGCGACCAATGTTTACACGCGCACCGCACAAAAAGTCACTGTTACTCGCGACGCTTTTGCCGACAGCATCAGACAACTTCTTTACGTGCCGGCTGCCGCTGCGGCTTTGCCCGCAATGATTCATATCGGCGCAGGTGGAGATCTTGGACCATTAGTTGGCACTGCGTTTCAGGTCATGTCGCAGATCGATTCGCTTATCGCGCGCGGTATGCAGTTTTCGGTTGTTTGTGCGGAAGACACGCCGTTCATCACTGAAGATGACATCAAGACCACGAGTGCGAATAGTTTCTATGGAGACGCGCGCGTGCGTCCGACCATACAGGCGTGTGCTGAATGGCCAAAAGCAAAAGTGCCCGCGAGTTTTCTCGATCCCGTGAAGAGTGATAAGCCAGTGTTGTTAGTGTCAGGCGCGCTCGATCCAGTTACGCCGCCGTGGTTGGCCCGGGAAGTGGCGAAGACATTGCCAAACAGCAAGCTGGTTATTATTCCTAACGCAACGCATTCAAGTTATGAGTGTGTTGAGAACTTTATTGCTGACTATATCGACAAAGGGACGACGCAAGGGCTCGACACCTCGTGTGCCGACAAAATTCAGCGTCCACCGTTTACGATTATTAAGTAACCCTCTGCGTCTCTGTGTTGAAACAGACTGTCGCCATTCGTACGATGTTTTAAACGCAGAGACGCTGAGACGCAGAGTCGCTTGCTATGCCGACGAAAAAAAGATCCGCAATTCGCGATTCGAAATCCGCAATTCCAGGCGCCCGCAAGGCCCCGATGCCGGAGTTTGTTTCACCGCAATTAGCGACACTCCATGAAGAACCTCCCGAAGGTGATTTGTGGGTCCATGAGTTGAAGTTTGATGGCTACCGTTTGCTTTGTCATCTCGACAACGGCGAGGTCCGCTTCTGGACCAGAAATCAAAAAGACTGGACGCACAAGTTCACGCGACTGGGTAAAGCAATGCAGGACTTTCCTGCGCGGAAGGCGATTCTCGATGGCGAAGTGGTGGCGGTGGATGCAAAGGGTCACGCGAATTTCCAGAGACTCCAACAAGCATTGAAAGCCGGCGACGCTGGACTACTTTTTCACGTGTTCGATCTCATCTATCTGGACGATTTCAGTCTCAAAGGAACACCACTTAGCGAACGTAAGCTCCTGCTTGCCAAACTGTTCGAATCTGTTCCCGAAAAAAGCCCGCTTCGTTATAGCGATCATATCGAAGGTAATGGTCTCGAATTTTTTAAGCAGGCCTGCAAGCATGGGATTGAGGGCATCGTTTCCAAACTCGCCGATTCACCTTACGAGTCAACGCGCAGCCGAAGTTGGATCAAAGTGAAGTGCATCAAGCGCCAGGAATTTGTAATCGCCGGCTTCACAATTTCGGAAAAAGGTCTTCCGGGTTTCGGCGCTCTTGCCCTGGGCGTTTACGAAGACGGAGAACTGATCTACGCAGGACGAGTGGGTACTGGCTTCAGCCTTCAGCAACGTATTGATTTGCGAAAGAAACTCGATCAGATCGTTCGTGCTTCGTCGCCAATCAGAGTGTTGCCGAAAGATCCAGGCTTGAAGAGGGCCATCTGGGTCGCGCCGAAGTTGGTTGGCGAAGTCGCGTTTACCGAGTGGACCGATGAAGGTGTCATTCGGCATCCATCGTTTCAGGGTTTGCGGGAAGACAAAAAAGCGCAGGACGTAGTCAGGGAAGAGCCAGTTTAGGATAGACGAAGCAACGGTCGCGTCGCGTAGCGACGTTTGAATTTAGCCAGCCGTTTAACGGCTGGGACGTCGAATACCAAAATTAAGCGTCGCGTAGCGACGCCTGAATACGCGTCCACATTCAAGGCGTCGCTACGCGACGCGGGCTGCTTGGGTGTGGCTGTCCAGCCGTTAAAACGGCTGGATAATTGCAACCGTCGCTATGCGACGAAGACCGCGACTGCTAACGCTAAGATCCGATATCGTGTTGGTTGACCTCAAACAAGAATCGCTTTTCCGAGAGTGGCAATAGGTATTCTGTATATCGCAGTTCAAGGAACTCAAGGTTTTGTCTTAACGTCTCACCGCCAAACAACAACATCGTTGCCTTCAACGGCGACCACTTCACCAACCCCTCGACTTTGCTCATAAACTCGTCCAACGCACGACAAGTTACAAACTGAACATCTGGCGCGGTTGTATCTGCAAAAGATTTCGCAACAATCATCGCCTGTCTCGACACTCCGAGTTGGCCCAACGCCTCCCGTAGAAATACAGATTTCTTTGGTGATGATTCGATCAACGTCGCATTTAGATCCGGACGTGCTATTAAGCAGGGAATGATTGGTAGACCACCACCGGATCCGACGTCAACAACACTCGCGCCCGCTGAAAAGAATCTCAGCAATACGAGTGATTCGAGGATATGACGTTGCGCGAATTCTTCTGGAGAACAAGGAGCGACGAGGTGAAGACGATCGTTCCAGCGCGTTAAAAGCGTGTAATAAACCGAGAGTTGTTCGATAGTCTCTGATGAAAGATCGATAGCATACTCGCGCATCTTGCGTGACAACGCGTTCTTTAATTTCTCCGTAGCTTCAACGTTATTCATACTTAATCGGACTAAACACATAAGCTCTTCTGTCGGAGCGCAGCCGTCCTCGGCTGCCCCATTCGCACATCTTAAATACTAAATGCTAAAGCCATTCTGACGGACACTGCACAAGCTTTACTCGACCGGGGCGGCTGAGGAAGGCTGCGCTCCGACAGAAGAGCTTTTGTCTTTAAGACGAGGTCCATCGTAGTTGATGGAGTTCCCTCGTGCATGAGATTCTAAGCAACATGATCGACGATATCATCGAGCAACACAAATATCTTAGCCAGGCTGTTGCCAAACTCATTGTAGAACACGTTTCCATTCTTGATACGCGTCGAGTTGCGCCGGAACCAGGCCCAACCGAAATGGAAAGACTTTTCGACGAGGAATTACCGGAAACGGGCATTAGTCTGGAAGAAATCCTGGACCGTTATCGCAATGATGTTGCTCCCAATTCCATGCTGGTTCCCAGTCCTCGTTACTTTGGACAGTTTAATCCGGCGCCGCTCCCCATCGGAGTATGGGCCGACGTGTTGGCTGCGTGTTTAAATCAAAACGCGGGAGCGTGGCGCAATGGTCCAACCTCGGCAATCATTGAAGCCCGCGTGATGCGCTGGCTGTGCGCCCTGATCGATTATGGACCAGCTTCATTTGGCACGCTGGCGAGTGGCGGTTCTGAAGCAAATCTACTTGCCTTGAAATGCGCCCGCGATCGTGCCGTCAAGACAATCAAAGAAAAGGGATTGCGAACAGCGCCTGGTGATCTGGTTATTTATGCTTCAGAACAATGTCACTATTCGATCGATAAGAGTGCCGACCTCCTCGGTTTAGGTCGTGCTGCGGTGCGAAAGATTTCTACCGACGAACGCTTTCATATTCGCGTAGCTGAATTGCGCGAAGCCGTCCAACATGATCGGGAAGCTGGAGCGATTGCGTGCTGCATCGTCGGTGTGGCGGGTACAACGTCCACGGGTGTGATCGATCCACTGGAAGAGCTTGCCGAGATCGCGCGTGAGACTGAATGTTGGTATCACATCGATGCCGCTTATGGTGGTCCGCTCGCGTTTTCTCCGTTACACAAAGGCCGATTAAAAGGCATCGCGCTGGCGGATTCCGTTACCTTCGATCCGCACAAGTGGATGTTTGTGCCATTCTCGTGTGGCGCGACTCTGGTTAAGGACGGGAAAGGCGTTCTGCGTGAGGCGTTCGATATGACGCCGGAGTATTTGAGTGAAGATCGTGGTGGCGCAGATGTAGAGTTTGATTTCTTCCGTTATGGTCAAATGGGAACTCGCCGTTTCAACTCCCTTAAGCTTTGGATGGCGATGAAGTATATGGGCCGCGCGGGCTATGCGAAAACAGTTGAGCACCACATTGAACTCACGAAATACCTGGCCGAACGTTTGGATTCGCTGCCGGACTTTCAGCGGCTCGGTGAAGTTGAAACGGCCGTTTGTTGTTTCCGTTATTTGCCTGAATCGTCGCGCGATCTATCCGGTCCGGAGGTGGATCGCCTGCAGCAACAACTTCAACAGTGGATTGAACAAAACGGAAAGGCCTGGCTCACAACCACAGTTCTTCACGGTCGTCGCGCGATGCGAGTGAACGTCAATAGCTATCTGACCGAGCAACGCCACATCGATGATCTGGTAGACTTACTTTTGTTGGGGCGGTCCTCCGTGACCGCCCCTGCCTAATAATCATGCCTCGACTTTTATCCATCACCTTTATCCTGTTTTGTGCTTTAACAGTCTTCGCTCAGACTGGTCCGCGCTCACTACCGGCCATCACCTCGCAAGCTCAATTCGATTTACTCTCAGTCACTTACGATCAGAACACACCGTACGCGCTGCCGCACATCCTGTTTGTCATCGATCGCAAGGACAAAAACAAGATCTACTACGTCAACAAGAAGCGCTACAGTTTTCATAAAGACTTCGTTAACGGCACTTATCTTTCGCTCGAAAGCGGCAAGGAGTTTTTCGAGAATAACTACCTGAAGGCAAACCGCCGCTTTATTCTCGGTACAATCGCGTATCAAACTCCGATTAAAAAATGGACTTATGAATTCTGGGAGGGCGATCTAATTCCGGCTGACCAGATTCAACTTGCCGGCGAAATCATCAACAAGTCGTTCTTTGTTCCGGTTGCTTTCAAACCCAATTCGTTACGACAGGACGATGCCTCTCGTTCGCTGAGTGGGATCGCACGCGTGCTGCAAAGTGATATTGCTGCCGAACAAGAGTATCAGGCGCTCAACATGGCCAAAGGACTTGGCCGCATTCACATCATCGACAAGCTGGACGATCATGTCGAGATTGGTTTCAACGAAATCCTCGTACTCGATGAAGTGCCGATTCAACTGCCCCCTGTCGCCGGGATCATCACGTCACAACCTTCGACACCTCTTTCACATATCAATCTGCTCGCCAAAGGTTGGGGAATCCCGAACGCGTATATCAAGAACGCGAAAGAGTTGTTGAAGCAGTACGACGGCTGGTGGGTCGCATTTGAGACGACGCGTGAGAACTACACCATCAAGCGTGCCGATCTGAATCAGCTTCATGAATATGAACGCCGGTTGAAAGAACGTTTGAATGTATTGAAGCCGAAGTTTGATTTGGCTGAACAACGACTACTAAATCTTTCGCAACAGCGTAAAGCATCGAGCATTGCCTTTGGTGGTAAGTCGGCCAACCTTGGCGAGGTAATGAGTGCAAAGTTGCCGGGAATAGCAGTGCCCAACGGCTTCGCGATTCCGTTCTATTACTACGATGAGTTCATCAAGCGCAACAATATCGACGATGAAGTTTTCACGCTCCTAAACGATCAAAAGTTCGTTCATGACCCGGCTTATCGTAGGGCGAAACTGGCAGAGCTTCGTGATCACATCCAAAAGGGTGAGTTTGATCCTGAATTGCAGAAGGAAGTACTGGCGAAAGTCGCGCGCGAATATCCCGGAAAAGGATTGTTTGTTCGTAGCTCATCAAACTCGGAAGACCTGCCGAAGTTTAGTGGTGCTGGTCTATATACAACTGTTCCGAATGTTCGGGGCGAGAAAGAATTGATCGAGGCTATCAAAACTGTCTGGGCTTCGCTCTGGAATTTTGAAGCTTACGAATTTCGTGAACGGGCGAATGTGGACCACTCAAAAATCTTCATGGCGGTGTTGCTACAGGAAGGCATCAATTCCGAAAGCTCGGGCGTGATGATCACGACAGATCCTTACGACAAGGAAAATGTTGGGGCGATCTACATCAGCGCCAAGCGTGGTTTGGGAATCAAAGTGGTTGAAGGCCAGCGCATCGCCGAACAAGTTATTTTTAGCCCGAAGACGAATGCGACTCAGGTGTTGACGCGTTCGGCCGAAGATAGTCTTTTGACGTTTGACGAGAACGGCGGCGTTAAGGAAGTGCCGATCACGGGTGATCGGGTGGTTTTGACTGACGATGTAATTAAGCGATTAGTGCGCGCAGGTAACAACATCAAACGTGTATTTGGCGGTCGTGATCAGGATATTGAATGGGCGTATATGAAGGGGCAGATTTATATTGTGCAGTCGCGACCTTATATACCGGGCGGGTGAGAAAAAGTCAGCACCACCTCGCAGTAGGTCAGAAATTAGTCCTTTACCGCATGTAAGAAAATAGCAGGCAAACCAATCGCAAAACAGACCACTGTCAAAATAGTACCGGTTGGCGTGTATTCGCTCGTTTGAATCATTGAGACGAAAACGCCAACACCCGTACCCAAAATAATGCTCCCGAGACTCTCGCTAATTTTTGCCATCTTCCTTTCTGATGAATTCCAAGATGTTCTGCGGCGCGGTCGACATAAGCTGCGGAAACGGAATCCGATTGATGGCGTTTAGCGATTCTTACCGATTCTCTTGTTAGCTCGTTAGTGTAAATTCTCACTCGCTTATTCAGACGAGTTAAAGCGTTTGGTGAAAACAGCTCAAGCCTTGAGCGAAGATTCCTGTCCGCATGTTTAGCAATTTGCTCTAAGTCGAGAGGAAGCTTAGGTGTCATCGTAGTAGTGAGGATTAGAGGTTTGGAGTCAGTGTCTCCTCTTTATCGCTAAATGAAATGAGCCGATGAGATAATATTTCAACCTATTAAGTCTGCTACCCGGCTGCCTCAATTTCAAAATCACTATTGTGACGATCCATTGATACGACAGTACAGCTCCCGCAAATAATAAAAGAGGGCGACGATTGGCGTAGGCCGAGCCCCAAATTGTAGAGGACGAAGGAGTGGTTCCCACTACAGCGATTAACATGGCGAGTAACATGCCAAGCGTGGGAACTAGAAAGTTCCAGGTGAAATTCTCGAATATTCCGGGAACCGGCTCAGGTAAGTCGTCGAACTCGTGCGCTTTTTTGGAGAGGTATTGAGGCTGCATTTAAAACCACCTTTGAAAAACTTTATATCACTCACTAGGGCTTAAGTAAAGATAGTACTTATTGTTTGACAACCGAAGTCGTCGTCGGTTATAAGCCATCCACAATGTTTGGGACCAATGTTCACAGCCACGCTTACTATTGGCATCACCACCACACAGGTGGCGGGCTGGCGAACATGTTTCCTGCGCTGACTAACTGAATTAACTAAAGCGCAAAAACGAATTCGACAAACCCGCTGCTAAACGAAAGCAGCGGGTTTTATTGTTTTTGCAAAGATGATTTTTGTGGCGATGAGGTCGGTACCGTAACGCGGTAGCGTCGGGTCGATCAAGAGATTAGGGCCATAAAATCAAGCCGACCCACCCCGCTACCGCGAGGGTGGTACTGACAGAGGCTCTTACGTATATCGGATATTAAAATGCTTCTCTCGAATCTTCCATCTGGCATGCGCTACTACCTCGGGGCTGAGGCGCGTTTGCGACGTTCAGTTGAGGACGTGGCCATGTCTGTTTTTGAAGGTTGGAGCTACGAAGAGGTACTCACGCCATCGGTCGATTATTACGCGCTCTTCGAACAAGGGATGGGCTCAACTGAAGCACAGAGCAGTTTTCGTTTTACTGACAACGACGGTCGCATGTTGAGTCTTCGTCCTGACGTCACGTCCTCGGTTGCTCGCGTCGCTGCCACCCTGCTCGCTGAACGTGAACGACCGTTACGACTTTGTTATGCAGCGCCGGTTTTTCGTCAGCAACAGCAATCGCATGCCGAGTGGCGACGTGAGAATACGCAGCTTGGTTGCGAATTGATCGGGGCGGGTGGAGGCGCGGCAGATCTCGAAGTGCTAATCCTCGCTGCGGAAATTCTGAATCGAATCGGCCTCGCTAACAAATTCTGTATAACCCTCAACGATGTTGAGATCTTCAACGGTTTAGTTGCTGATCTAAATCTCGAAACAAGTCAGCGAGAGACACTTCGTCGTTTACTCGATACTCGCGATGCTTCTCAGCTACAGCGATTTGTTGTTAAGCAATCGTTCCCCACGTCGGTGCAACAGTCGTTGCTTCGCTTTACTCAGCTTACTGGAAAACGCGCTGTGCTTGATGAAGCGCAAAGTTTGACTGCAAATGCGTCCTCATTGGCCGGGATCGAGCGACTCAGAAATCTTTGGCGCGTCATTGAGTCGCTCGAGTTGGAAAATCTCTTTGAGATCGATCTGGCTGATGTTTCGAGTTTGGATTACTACACCGGATTAAGCTTCAAAGTTTTTGTTCGTGGGGTTGGTTATCGCGTCGGCCGAGGTGGTCGTTACGATGGTCTGACTGCGAGTTTTGGTAAGCAAGAGCCGGCCGTTGGTTTTGTTTTGAATTTGGATTCATTGGTTGAAGTACTGGGCCGCGAAAAAGAATGCAATCACCATGACAACCAGACCAGGTATTCGATCGGTGCCGGGGATGCGTCGATTACATTTGGAGAGGCGATTAAACGAAGATTAGCCAACGAGCAGATTCGCATTGAATTGAAAGTGTGATGAGTCGCGTAGCGACGATTGAATTTAGCCCGGTCCTTTAGGGCCGGGAAAGTGCGTACCGAATGTTTGAGGGTCGCGTAGCGACGATTGAAATTAGCCCGGTCCTTTAGGGCCGGGAAAGTGCGGACCGAATGTTGAGCGTCGCGTAGCGACGCTTGAATAAAGACGATGATTATTGAAGACCATTTGATTATTGGAACGCACGATTCACGCGTCGCTACGCGACGCAGGTTATTCTCATTAACGTTCCAGCCGTTAAAACGGCTGGTTAAATTCAAACGTCGCTACGCGACGCAGGTTATTTTTATTGAACGTTCCAGCCGTTAAAACGGCTGGTTAAATTCAAGCGTCGCTACGCGACGGGTAACACGCAGAATAACGCTAAGATTAATAATGATCACTATCGCGATCTCAAAAGGACGTATGCAGGACGACGCCATCGAATTGTTGGCCCACGCCGGCGTGCGGCTAAGTCCTGCGGCACTCGCATCGCGTAAGTTGGCGATTGAAGACGAAAGTGGTCAGTACCGGTTTATCTTTGTGAAGCCTGCAGATGTCCCGGTCTACGTCGAGCATGGAATTGCTGACTGCGGCATCGTGGGCCGTGATGTGTTACTCGAATCGGAAGCTGACGTGTTGTTGCCACTCGATCTCGGAATCGCACGTTGTCGGATGGTGGTGGCGGCGATGGATCCCACCGTGATCGCGAAAACGTTTGGCATGTTGCGTGTCGCCACTAAATACTCGCGCCTGGCAAGTGAACATTTTGGCGCGCGCGGCATTCCCGTTGAGATCATTCCGTTATCCGGTTCAGTTGAGTTGGCGCCGGTGCTTGGTTTGTCAGACGTGATCGTTGACCTTGTAGAAACGGGCCGGACGCTACAGGAAAACGGTCTTTCAGTTGTCGAAGTAATCACTGAATCCACTGGCCGACTCGTCGTTAACCGCGCCAGTTATCAACTTAAAGCTACTGAGATTTCGCAGCTTACAAATGCTTTGAGTAACGTTGTCGAAGGGATAAACGTCGCGTGATTCGCATCATTTCCAGTTCGGATGTAGCCGGTCGTGAAGAGTTGATTTCGCGGCTCGTTGCTCGATCGGTGGGAATCGATGCTGACTTACTAGCGCTCGTATCAAATATCATCAATGAAGTCCGTCAGCGTGGAGACGCAGCGCTGATCGATTATGCGAAACGCTTCGATCGCGTTGAAATGACTGCCGCAGAGCTGCGCGTTTCGGCTGAAACTCTCAAAAAAACGGCTGCCACCATCAGCGACGAAGTTCTGAACGCACTTCGCGAAGCAATCGCAAACGTCAGAATTTTTCACGAACGTCAACGCGAAGACTCATGGACCATCACCACCACTCAGCAAAGTGTGCTGGGCCAGCGAATTACTCCCATCGAAGCAGTCGGTCTATATGTGCCGGGCGGAACTGCGGCTTATCCGTCGTCAGTAATCATGAACGTTGTGCCGGCCCAGGTTGCCGGCGTTGAGCGAATTGTGGTGACGACTCCTCCTGAAACGATACGAAAGAACGCGGCGGTTGCTGCGACCCTTTTAGAATTAGGTGTGGAAAAGGTTTATGCAGTTGGGGGCGCGCAGGCAATCGCCGCGCTCGCGTTTGGCACCGAAACTATTAAGGCCGTGGACAAAATTACTGGCCCAGGAAATAAGTATGTTGCGGCTGCAAAGAAATTGGTGTTTGGAGTTGTGGGGATCGACTCGATTGCTGGTCCAAGTGAAGTCGTGATCGTTGCCGATAACTCAGCTCGTGCGGATTATGTCGCTGCGGACATGTTGGCCCAGGCCGAACATGGCGAGGACGCTTCGTCAATTTTGCTTACGACAAGTCAAAGCCTGGCGAAGAAGGTTGTTGCTGAACTTGAAAGGCAGTTGGCGAATTTGCCGCGACAAACGATCGCGCATGCGTCGCTGCAGAACTTTGGAGCGATTGTGCTGGTTGAAGATCTTCAAAGCGCCGCGCAACTAGTCAATCAACTGGCGCCCGAACACGTCGAGTTGTTAACCACTCAAAACGAAGCTCTAAGTAGCGAAATCAAACATGCTGGCGCAATCTTCATAGGAGAATATTCACCCGAAGCAGTCGGCGATTATTTTGCTGGTCCAAATCACGTTTTACCAACTGGGAGGACCGCGAGATTTTCTTCAGCGCTCGGTGTTTACGATTTCGTTAAGCGTAGTAGTCTGATTTCTTACTCGCCGCAACAGATGAACGATGCGGCGCGAAAGATCGCGGCCATAGCTGAAGCCGAAGGACTACAAGCACATGCTAATTCCGCATTGATCAGAATCGAGTCGCGATGAGTCGAGCCGAGGAAAAAGGACTTGAAGTGGTGAAGTCTACAGTGCGAAATCTTCGTGCTTACTCGCTGTCGCCACACGTTGCTTCGATAAAGATCAATCAGAATGAGAACCCTTGGGATGCGCCCGCGCGAATCAAAGAAGAGACGCTGAAGCGCATGTCCGATCGAAAGTGGTCGCGTTATCCCGACTTCATTCCAGTCGAACTGCAAAATCGTTTAGCTGCGTTTGCCGGTTGGAAAACTGACGGTGTGTTGGCCGGCAATGGTTCGAATGAATTGATTCAAGCGCTCTTGATGGTGAGTGTCAGCGAACGAAAACGCGTGCTGATCTCGGAGCCGACTTTTGCCTTGTATCGACAGGTAACTACCGTACTAGGCGGCAAGGTGTTGAGTGTTCCGCTCACCAGTGATTTTCAATTTGACGTTGAGGCGCTGCTCCAGGTTATCGATAAGACCAGTCCGGACGTAATTATTCTTTGTTCGCCAAACAATCCGACGGGTTCGCAGATAGATGATAACGAGCTGAGGAAAATTCTCTTGCTATCGACAGGTCTGGTCGTCATTGATGAGGCCTACCACGAGTTTTCTGAACATTCAGTCGTGCCGTTGTTGAATGAGTTTGAGAATCTCGTTGTTCTCAGAACGTTCTCCAAAGCAATGGGACTGGCTGCATTTCGAGTCGGATATCTGTTGGCGGCCCCTGCGCTTGTTACCGAAATCAGGAAAGCGTTGTTGCCCTACAACCTGAACGCGTTTTCGCAAACTGCAGCAGAGGTTGCCGTGGAACTCTATGAACCCGAGTTGAAGCCGTTAGTTCGGGCGATTATCGATGAACGCGATCGTTTGTTTGCGGAGTTAAAAGAGATTAATGGCTTTAGTGCGGTAGCGTCGCGGGCAAATTTCATGATCGTTAAGACGGAGCTTGGACCAAAAAAGATTTTTGAGGAGTTGTTAAAACGCGACATATTGGTGCGTGATGTTAGTAGTTATCCAATGTTGAGTGAGTATTTTCGGTTCAATGTGGGAACGCCTGAAGAGAACGAGAAGTTGATTACGGCTTTAAAGGAAATCTCCTCTCTGTGCCTCTGAGATTCTCTCTGTGTCTCCGTGTTGATATTCGTCCCAGCCACGCTAAACACAGAGACGCAGAGTTCTAACAATGACAAATCGACCACGAACAGCTTCCATCCAGCGCAAGACTAAAGAGACAGACATCCATGTCTCGTTAAATCTCGATGGCTCGGGGTGCTCAAAGATCTCAACTGGTCTGCCGTTTCTTGATCACATGCTCGATCTTTTCGCGAAGCATGGTCTATTTGATCTGGCAGTTAATTGCAAAGGCGATCTCGAGATCGATGATCATCATTCGGTTGAAGATATCGCCATCACTCTCGGCCAGGCTTTAACCGAAGCGCTGGGCGACAAGGCCGGTATCAATCGCTACGGTGAAGCGACGGTGCCGATGGATGAAGCGTTGTGTCGATCGGTGATCGATCTTTCCGGACGCTTTTATCTCGTTTACGAAGTTCAAACTAAACGACAGAAGATTGGAAACTTCTCAGTCGAGTTGGCCGAACATTTTTGGCGATCGTTTGCGGAGACTGCGAAGTTCAATCTCCACATCGATTGTTTGCGCGGTCGTAATACTCATCACATGCTCGAGGGAACTTTCAAAGCGACCACGCGCGCGTTGCGGCAAGCCGTAGAATTCAATCCACGTGTTGTTGGAGTGCTCAGCACGAAAGGATCTCTATAACTGATGGCTGAGGTTGCGATAATTGATTACGGCGTCGGCAATCTCCGTTCGGTAGAAAAGGCATTTGCCGCTGCCGGCCATAACGCGATTGTTAGTAGTGATAAAAGTGAACTGGAATCCGCAAAGCGTTTGGTGCTTCCGGGAGTGGGCGCCTTTGCTGCATGTATGAATGCCTTGAAAGAACATGGGCTGGTTGATCTGGTTCGTGAACGAGCATTAGCGGGTACGCCGTTGCTGGGTGTTTGCGTCGGCATGCAGATGTTGTTTGATGAATCCGAAGAATTTGGCAGGTCGAAAGGGCTTGGTCTAATTCCGGGAAGAGTGCGGCGGTTTGCCGACGATTTAGTTGTTCCGCAAGTTGGTTGGAACCGTATCAGACAGACGCAGGCACATCCGCTCTTTGATCAGATCGCTGACGATTCGTTCTTCTATTTTGTGCACTCGTATTTTTGTGAACCGTCGAGTGAGGAGGTTGTGGCGGGTCGAACTGATTACGGCGTCGAGTATGCGTCAGTAATAGCGAGTAAAAACATTTGCGGAGTGCAGTTTCATCCGGAGAAGAGTCAATCGGTTGGTCTGCAAATGCTCGCGAACTTCGCAATCTCCGGGTGATAAAGAGTCAGCACCACCTCGCGGTAGCGGGTGGGTCTAGCTGTGATAAGGGTTCTTTTTAGCTGAGATTACCAACCCGCTACCGCGAGGTGGTACTGACTCCTTGTCCACTACAGAGCGGACACTAGCAACATGCTGGCGAAACGAATCATTCCTTGTCTTGATGTCGATAACGGGCGCGTCGTTAAGGGTGTCCGGTTCGTTTCCCTGGTTGATGCCGGTGATCCGGTCGAACAGGGTAAGCGCTACGATCTCGAAGGCGCAGATGAGTTGACGTTTCTTGACATTACGGCCTCGTCCGATCGTCGTGACATCGTGACGAACCTGGTCCGACACGTCGCTGACGAAGTCTTTATTCCATTTACTGTCGGCGGTGGCTTACGAACCGCTGAAGACATTCGGGCGATTCTTCGCGCCGGCGCAGACAAAGTGACAATCAATACTGCCGCACTCGAGAACCCGAATTTGATTAGCGAAGGCGCGGAATTATTTGGCAGCCAATGTATCGTGGTTGCTGTTGATGCGCGTCGTCGAAAAGAGACGGACGAAATTGGCTGGGACGTTTATACGCACGGCGGTCGTAAGAATTTTGGAATGGATGCGCTCGAATGGATTGTAAAGGCGCAAAAGCTTGGGGCAGGTGAAATTCTCTTGACCAGCATGGATCGCGATGGCACGAAAGATGGTTACGATATTGAACTGACGAAGGCTGCTGCTGATGCGGTGAAAATTCCCATCATCGCGTCAGGCGGCGCCGGCAAGCCCGAACATTTTTATGACGCGCTAACGCTTGGTGGCGCAAGCGCCGTGCTCGCGGCTTCACTTTTTCATTTTGGCGAACTTTCGATTTCCGAGCTAAAGACTTACTTGTCAGAGCGCGGTGTATTAGTGAGATGACAGTTAATCCTGATAACTTAAAGTTTGATGAACGCGGGCTAATTCCGGCGGTCGTGCAGGACGTTAAGACCCGCGAAGTGTTGACGCTTGCTTATATGAGCCTCGCCAGTCTCAAACGAACGGTGGAGACTAAGGAAACATGGTTTTGGTCGCGATCACGTAACGAGCTTTGGCACAAAGGCGAAACGTCGGGTAACACACAGAAGGTCGTTGACATTCTGACTGATTGTGATGGTGACGCACTGATCGTTTTAGTTGAACCAACAGGTCCAGCGTGTCATAAAAATGAGACTTCTTGTTTTCACAATCCAGCAAACACTCACGAAAACCTGGGTGCAGTGTTGGACCAGTTGTATGCCCTGGTTGAAGAGCGCGAAAGAGAGCGACCGGAAAAGTCGTACACGACTTATCTTTTCAATGAAGGCCTCGACAAGATCTTAAAGAAGGTTGGTGAAGAATCGGCGGAAACGATCATTGCCGCGAAGAATGAATCGCTTGGTCCACTCGTCGCGGAGGTTTCTGATCTTCTATATCACTTAATAGTTTTGCTGGTCGCGCGCGGGGTAAGTTTGGACCAGATTCAACAGGAACTCTCAAAGAGGCGGGCTGCCAGGTGAATATTGATAACAAAGAGTTGTTGGATTTCGCGGTCGATCTGGCGCGCGGCGCGGGTCAGATCACGCTGAGTTACTTTCGCAAAGATCCGGAGACCAGCAAGAAAGCGGACGGTAGTTTCGTTACCATTGCTGACCGCGAAGCTGAGGCCTATTTGCGCAAACGAATTCAGGAGCGCTTTCCTGATGACGGAATTTTGGGTGAAGAGGACGGCGAGTCGCAGGGAACGAGCGGCCGGCGTTGGATTGTCGATCCAATTGATGGGACGTTCAGCTTTGTTCATGGCGTTCCGTTCTATGGCGTGTTGATTGGCGTCGAAGTTGATGGTGAACCAACGATTGGCGTAATCAACATCGCGGCTTTGGATGAAATTGTTTACGCCGCGAAAGGCCTGGGCTGTTTCTGGAATGACAAACCAACGCGTGTCTCTTCGGTTGCTACGCTTGATGAAGGTCTTTTGTTAGCTACAGATTTTGCCGCCGCACATCGTTTTGGATTTGGACCAGCGGCTGACGAACTGCAACGACGTGCGAAGGCCACGAGGACCTGGGGCGACTGTTATGGATATGTGCTGGTGTCGACTGGTCGTGCTGAAGCGATGTTGGATCCAGTGATGAATCTTTGGGATTGCGCCGCGTTGTTACCGATAATCGAAGAAGCAGGCGGGACGTTTACGGATTGGCGTGGTGAGCGAACCATCTCGGGTGGAAATGCGATCGCGACGAATGGACGAGTGTTTGAAGAAGTGATGTCAGTGGTTAACCCAGCGCATTAGGTGTCTGAATTGAACGACGCATCAAGAGGCGTTTTGGAGTTCGTGGCTGAGCGTTACGAAATCGCTCGATTTTGCTCCGAAGGAGCAACGTCTCGAAGCCCAGGGTTGTCGTTTCGACAACCCTGGGTACAAAAGGCAAACGTAGGGCAACCGCAAAGCGGTTGCGTCACCTGGGTTCGCGTCGCTAAAGCCGCAACCGCTTTGCGGTTGTAACGTAAAGACCGGTTCACCCCGGGTAGCCGAAGCGGCAACCCCGGGCTTTGTGACGGAGCCCCTGCGGGGCAATTATTTATGCAGATTATTCCGGCAATCGATTTGAAGGACGGGCGTTGTGTTCGATTAACACAGGGTCTGATGGATTCGGCCACGACTTACGGCGATGATCCGATTGCAGTTGCTCGTAGTTTTGAAGCGGCGGGCGCCGGCCGAATTCACGTTGTCGATCTCGATGGTGCATTCAGCGGCGTCGAATCATCAAACCGTGCGGTCGTAAAAGAGATCGTCGCAAGTGTTGGCGTGCCTGTGCAGTTTGGTGGCGGCGTCAGAAGCGTTAAAGACATTGAGGCCCTGGTGGAAAGCGGAGTTGCGCTGGTTATTCTCGGAACGTTGGCAACCGAATCGATCGATCAACTTAAACTTTTGCTGGATCAATTTGGAAACGGAATTTGTGTGGGCATCGACGCGCGTGATGGCGTCGTTATGAAACATGGCTGGGCCGCGGCGACAAATCTTTCAGCCATTGAATTTGCAACTGAAGTCGCAAAGCTGGGCATTGAGCGCGTGATTTACACGGACATTAAACGCGACGGTATGCTGACTGGTCCAAACATTGAACAGACGATTGCGCTCGCCCGAGCCGCGCAAGTTAAAGTGACAGCTTCCGGCGGTGTTTCAAGTCTGACCGATATCGAACAACTCGCTACGCTAAACGAACCCCTCGTTGATAGTGTGATCGTCGGACGCGCGCTTTACGAACGTCGTTTCACCCTTGAAGAAGCTTTGGCTGTGGCCACTTAAGAATATGACTCAATCAGTTTTTGTTGACGGCGTCCTGAATGGACATGTTGCGTTTATTACTGGCGGCGGGACCGGGATCACTGGCGGTGTCGCCCGCGCTTTCGCAGAAGCTGGAGCCGCGGTCGCATTAGTGAGTCGCAAGCTTGAACATCTCGAGCCGGCTGCGGCTGCAATTAATGAGAATGGTGGCAAAGCGATCGCGATCGTTGCCGATGTGCGAGATCCCGAAGCGGTGGCCCAGGCAGTTGCCGAAACAGTCACGCAGCTTGGCAAGGTCGATATCGTCGTCAACGGCGCCGCGGGAAACTTTCTCTGCAAAGCTGAAGAGCTGTCGCCAAATGGCTTTGGCACTGTCGTCGATATCGATCTCAAGGGCACGTTCAATGTTTGTCGCGCCACTTTTGAACAACTGAAACAAAATCGAGGTCAGGTGCTGAACATCAGCGCGACACTTCACTATCTCGGCACGCCGATGCAGTTGCATGTCTCGGCGGCGAAGGCTGGGGTTGACGCGGTAACGCGTAATCTCGCGGTTGAATGGGGACGTTACGGAATTCGCGTAAACGGAATCGCGCCCGGTCCGATTGAAGACACTGAAGGTATGCAGCGACTCGTTCCCGAACCTGTCAAAGAACGACTCAAACACAACATTCCGTTGGGGCGTTTCGGCAGGATTGCTGACATCGAAACTGCCGCGGTGTTTCTGTGTTCTGACGCCGCGAGTTTTATCAACGGCGTAACGATAGTCGTTGATGGTGGACAATGGCTGGCCAATAGAGTTTTGTAAGAGGATCGGCGAGTTTATGCTTTGGAGCCTCTTGCAAAACTCAACGGCTCGGCCTTCTGTTGTGAGGAATGGCTACGCCTTTCCGCTAGAGCGCTTCCTACAATCGGGCTACGCCCTTTAACTGTGGGTTTGTTACTCGATTGTTAATGAGGGGCACAGCCCAGAACCAAAGGCCGATGAAACGGAAAGGCAAAGGCATTCCTCACAACAGATGGCCAAGCCGCCACGTCGCTGTAGTGACTTTGCAAGAGTTTTAAAGCATATCGGACATTCGGTTAGCTGAGACAGACAACAAGATGCTAGACCTGCAACCAGCAACATTCGAAGAATTTGAAAAACAAGCGCGACTCGGAAATGTCGTGCCTGTCGTTCGCACAGTGCTTGCCGATCTACACACTCCGGTTGGTGTGTTTATGAACATCGCCGGCACGTCACCTTATGCATTTCTTTTAGAGTCAGTTGAAGGTGGCGAACGTATTGCCCGCTACTCATTTCTGGGCGCCGATCCTGAAATGATCGTGCGGGGTCGCGGTCTGCAGACGGTAATTGAACGAAACGGTAAGACTGAAATTCTACCCGGTCCCGCGACTGAGTGGGTGCGTGATTATTTTCGTGAACGCATATTGTCGCGGCGTCCTGGTCTCGCGCCTTTCGCCGGCGGCGCGGTCGGTTATCTTGGTTATGACGCGGCCCAGTGGTTTGAGCCCGCGTTGAGAGACGATCGTACTCAGGCACTGAACGCACCTGTTGATGCGGTGTGGATGTTCTTTCGCAATGTCATCGCCTTCGATCGCGTCAAGCAGCGCATGGAGATCATGTCGATAGTCCTGACCGAAGAAGCCGAAGGAAGTCACGCAAAGCTACGCGACCTATACGACGCTGCAGTTGCGCGCACGCTTCAGTTGGAAAACAAGATCTACGAAACTAGTTTACCTACGCCGAAGCCTACGGAGACGAAAGTTCAGCCAAAGGAAAACGGGTTACAGTCAAATTGGTCGCGTCGTGATTTCGAAGAAGGCGTGCGCCAGATTCAGGAATATATCAAGGCGGGCGATTGTTATCAGGCGGTGCTGTCCCAAAGATTTTCCGCGAAGTTCAAAGGAGAAGCGCTTTCGATTTATCGAGCTTTACGCACCATCAACCCTTCGCCTTACATGTTTTTCCTGCGTATGGGTGATGAAACCGTGATTGGCGCTTCGCCTGAAATGCTGGTGCGTTGTCACGGACAGCGTCTCGACTATCGTCCGATTGCCGGCACGCGGAAGCGCGGCGCCACCGAAACTGAAGACTGGATGCTTAGCGAAGATTTGAAAACAGATGAGAAAGAAGTCGCTGAGCACATGATGCTGGTCGACCTCGGCAGAAATGATCTGGGCCGCGTTTCGGATTATGGTTCAGTTAAGGTCGAACAATTGATGACAATCGAGCGCTATTCTCATGTGCAGCACATGGAAACCACGCTGCGCTCGCGATTAAGAGACGGACTCGATCGTTTCGATGCGTTGGCTTCCTGTTTTCCAGCCGGAACCGTAACTGGCGCGCCAAAGATTCGCGCGATGGAAATTATTCGCGAACTCGAACCGGATCCACGCGGCATCTATGCGGGCTCAGTTTTATATATGGACTATGCCGACAATCTCGATTCGTGTATTGCGATTCGAACAATGGTGTTGCGTGGTGAAGATGCAACTGTCCAGGCTGGTGCTGGGGTGGTTGCCGATTCAATTCCGGAGCATGAGTATGCAGAAACGGTGAACAAAGCGCGGGCGATGTTTCGCGCGATTGAAATGGCGGAAAAAGGACTCTAAAGATTTCCAATTGCCGATTTTGAATTGCCAAATTTGTATGTCGTTATCGAAGCTGGCTATTTTTGTGTTGATGTTGTTGTGCTCTGTGTCATTGGTGCAGGCGCAGGGGCAGCCGAATGGTCCAATTGAGGGGCCGAAGAAGGCAAATGCGCGTGGGCCGGAGGCGACTCCTACTCCCGCGCCGGAACCGTTTGATGATGTGCCGGTTGAAAAGATGGTCGGGCAATGTGTGACGTTACAAACCGAATTGGGTGACATCGAGATTGCCATGATGCCGGAGGTTGCGCCTGAATCAGTGCGCAATTTTCTCAATCTTGCAGCCACTGGCGCGCTCGACACAACGACCTTTAGTCGCACTGTTAAGGACTTCGTTATTCAGGGTGGAAATCTTTCGACCAGCCAGAAATGGAGCGCCGAGTTGTCGAGAAGAATGCAGAAACGAGTTCCCGACGAACCTGGAATCATCAAACACGTACGCGGCATTGTGTCGATGGCGCGCACCGATGAACCAAACAGCGCCACGACGCATTTCTTTATTTTGGTCGGGAACGGTTCACATCTCGATGGTAAGTTTGCTGCTTTTGGACAAGTGACAAAAGGCATTGAACTCGCAGATCAAATCAACCAGGCGCCGGCGGATGGAGAAAAACCGCAGAAGCCCGTGAGGATAAATAAAGCTGTGGTGGCCCTCTGTAAAAAGTGAGGTTATGCGACTTAGACTTTTACTTGTGCTTATTTGTGTTGGTCCACTGATTATCGCTTGCGTTCAATCAGTTGATGGGCCAGTCACGCCTGCGAATGCAGAACGATTTGTGAAGCTGCGTGGTTACGAGTTTAACGAACAGGGGTTCTTTGGAGCTGCAGCGGCACGCGACGTTCAGGTCGTTAATGCATTTTTGATCGGCGGTTTTAATCCGAATACGCAGGACAACCGCGATGGTCGAACAGCTTTAATTTCCGCGGCGGCACGTGGTGATGACACAATCGTAAAAGTGCTGGTTGACGGTCATGCTGATATCAACGTCAGGGACCATAGCGCCTACACCGCACTCTTTCATGCGCTTGATGCTCGCTATGATGAAATTGCTGAACTCATCGTCAAGCAACCCGATCTCGATCTGACCGCTCGGGGAAAAAATGGCATTACTGCATTAATGAGTTTTGTGTGGCGCGACCGCGCCGACATTGTGAAGAGTCTTTTAGATCGTGGCGCTGATGTTTCTGCGCAGGACAACGATGGCGACACTGCATTGCACGGCGCCGGAGAAACAGGGAACGTCGAAATTATCGACATGCTGATTGCCAAAGGTTCGGACGTAAACGCGCGAAACAAAGTAGGCGGCACACCTTTGATGTGGGCAGCCGTCTACGGAAATGAGAAGGCCGTTGAAGCTTTGTTGAAGCATCACGCCGATCCGTCCGCGAAAGATGAAGACGGGCTCACTGCGCTGGATTGGGCCGTGAAAAACAAACGAATCAAGACGGTTGAAATCTTGAGATCGGCGAAAAGGCAGTAGGAGTCCCGCGTCCTCGCCTGCCCGGTTAAATATTATGCTGTTGGTAATCGACAACTACGACTCATTTACATACAACCTCGTTCAGTATCTTGGTGAACTCGGCGAGAATGTTGAGGTACGGCGCAATAATCGGATCAGTGTTGATGCGATCGAGAACGAGTTGCGACCGGAGCGAATTGTGATTTCACCTGGGCCAGGAACGCCTGATGATGCAGGTGTCACGCTGAAAGTAATTGAACGGTTTGCGGGAAAAGTTCCGTTGTTGGGAGTGTGTTTGGGCCATCAGGCGATCGGTCAGGTGTTTGGGGGCAAAGTGATTCGCGCGCCGGAGTTGATGCATGGTAAGGCTTCTGAAATTAGTCATGACGGTAAAACCATCTTCGCGGGTCTGGATGAACCGTTTTCTGCCGGGCGTTATCATTCGCTAATCGTCGAAAGAGAAACGCTGCCCGACTGTCTCGAAATTTCCGCCTCCACTGCCGACAACATGATCATGGGTCTGCGTCATCGGGAACTAAAAGTTGAAGGCGTGCAGTTTCATCCGGAGTCGATCCTGACCGTCGACGGCAAGAAACTGCTGGCCAATTTTCTGAAGTTGTAATCAACCTTCCTCCATGAGTCAGAATCGCCTCCAGATATTTTTAAAACGACTGGTCCAACGCGAAGACTTGAGTCGTGATGAAGCGAAGGACTTGCTCGAAGCGTTGCTCGATGAAGAAGTGACTGATGCACAGATCGCCGCAACGTTGATTGCCCTCGCAACGAAGGGGGAAACGATTGACGAGTTGGCAGGTCTCGCTTCCGGACTTCGCTCGCGGGCGATTCCGTTAAATTGTTGTCATCGCACGTTCATTGATACTGCCGGCACCGGATCGAGTTCGGCCAAGACTTTCAACATTTCAACGGCGGCCGCCTTCGTCATCGCTGCGGCGGGCCTGCCGGTTGCGAAGCATGGCAATAGAGCTGCGAGTAGTAAATCCGGCAGTGCTGATGTTTTGACCGCTCTCGGTATCAATGTCTCCGCGCTACCCGCTTTATCTGAAGCCGCGCTCAACGAAATCGGCATCTGTTTTATGTTTGCGCCGCTTTATCACGGAGCGACTGCCCGCGTGGCCGGTATCCGCAGACAACTTGGCGTCCACACAACTTTTAATTTGCTTGGTCCATTGAGTAATCCTGCCGGTGCGCCGCGTCAGGTTGTTGGTGTATGGGCCAGAGAACTGACTGATCGTCTCGCGCGAGTACTTACTTCACTCGGTACCAAGCGCGCCTGGGTTGTTCACGGTGAAGACGGGTTGGACGAGATCACTTTGACGGGCAAAACGTTTGTCGCTGAGGCGCATGAGGGAACAGTAAGAGCTTTTGAAATCGGTCCTTCAGATTTCGGGTTGGATGTGGCCTCACTCGAACATCTGCGTGGTGGTGATGCAGAAATGAATGCGACGATCATCCAGGATGTATTTACCGGCAAGCGCAGAGACGAAGCCCATTCGCTAATCGTGATGAACGCGGCGGCAGCATTGGTTGTCGGTGATGTAGTCAGCGATTTGAAGACAGCCGCGCGCCTGGCCGCTAGAGCCATCGATGAAGGCGATGCGTTGAAGAAGCTTGAGTTGCTGAGAGTCAGTACCACCTAACGGTAGTGGTTGGCGGAGAGTCAGTACCACCTCGCGGTAGCGGGTGGGTCGATGATTATGGTTTCACCGCGAAGCGGTTACATCCCAAAGCCCAGGGTTGCCGCTTCGGCTACCCTGGGTCAAAGTTTTCACGAATAGCAACCGCAAGGCGGTTGCGTCGTGTGGCTCGAGATTCAAGAAACGGCGCAACCGCGTTGCGGTTGAAATTCGTTCCCGGTTTATCCCAGGGTTGAAGCAACCCTGGGTCAAGAGTTTTTCGCGAATAGCAACCGCAAGGCGGTTGCGTCGTGTGGCTCGAGACTCAAGAACGGCGCAACCGCGTTGCGGTTGAAATTCATCCTCGGCTGATCCCAGGGTTGCCGCTTCGGCTACCCTGGGTAAAGAGTTTTCACCAAATGGCAACCGCAAGGCGGTTGCGTCGTGTGGCTCGAGACTCAAGCACGGCGCAACCGCGTTGCGGTTGCCATCTCGGCCCTGGATGATCCCAGGGTTGCCGTTTCGGCTACCCTGGGTAAAGAGTTTTTCGCGAATAGCAACCGCAAGGCGGTTGCGTCGCGTGGGCTCGAGACTCAAGAACGGCGCAACCGCGTTGCGGTTGAACTTCATCCCCGGCTGATCCCAGGGTTGAAGCAACCCTGGGCTTTGGGCCGGTGCCCCGTCGGGGCACGCAGTCTCCGAAGGTCAGGGGACCTAAGATATACAGGTGGTGCTGACGAGC
>DATDMC010000038.1:0-47677 GCA_036518995.1 Pyrinomonadaceae bacterium
GTCGCCGAACGCCTTTGAGGTGTCGCGCGACTCCCAACCGCCGCCGTTATCCTGAAGTGGTTGTGGCAAGTCCCAGTGATAAAGCGTCGCGAACGGTTGAATATCATTCGCGATCAATTCGTCGACGAGTCGATTGTAGAAATCGAGACCCTTTGGATTTGGCGATCCAGCTCCTTGCGGAAACACACGAGGCCAGGCAATTGAGAAGCGGTAGCTTTTTACACCCAGCGACTTCATCAACTGCACGTCTTCTTTGTAACGATGATAATGATCGTCGGCGATATCGCCCGTCGCATTCTCAACGACTTTGCCGGGTGTGTGCGAGAAGGTGTCCCAGATCGATGGACCTCTACCGTCTTCCTTAACTGCGCCTTCAACCTGATAAGACGCGGTAGCCGAACCCCATAAAAATCCTTTCGGAAATTCACGACCAGATGTTGTCGCCTGCATTATTGGTTCTGCCTGAGACAAAGGCGTTAACGTCGTTGAAGCAGTGGAAGCGATAGTCGCAGTGGCGGCCACTTTGGCAAACGTGCGACGCGTCATTTTCTTGATCATTTAACGATCTCCATTCTCCGTGTTTTCTGTGGGCCTTTGTGTCTTGATGGTTAATTCTTACCTAACCACCAGGACACAAAGGCTCAAAAAACATTTCGTTTTAACTTGTATGTTCCGGATGCGTGCAACCGGTGAAGTCTTTCAAATTCGCATTGCCTTTGTAACGAAGGTCCTGATGAATGCCGATTTGGGAAGTGTAGTAACCGTCGACAGTCAGACCTTTAATGGCGATGAAAAATCGTTCCTCGATTTTGCGTGGTTGATATTCATTCCTGGAAATCTGCTTTAGTAGAGCTAACTGTTGTTCTGCTTTTGCAACACTAAAGGAACTGCCAAATTCTTTTTGACTTAATCTCTCGACGGCAGTGAGTCCATTGCGCCAAAGGTTCTTTGTCTCGACCGATGATTCGCTGATCATTAGATCGATGAACGCGGGAACACCGGCCTCATTAGCTCCAGGTGATTGGTCGTCGGCAGGAATTATCAGATCGCTGATCACAGTGACGGCTGACATCTCCGTCGCATTGAAGAACCGCGGTACAAATTCACGCGGCGGTTCAGGTGGCGCGACCATTTCGACGCCGGTGTGCGGATGTGGAGTTTGGCCCAGCGCGTGTGTGGCGCCGGCGACGCCCACGGCAAGAATCTTGAGCACAGATCTCCGACTGATTGTTTGCTCGTCCGACATTTTTGTCGCTTTCTCGAAATGTTTAGGGAACTGCGGATGTGACGGCGGCGATTATTCCGATGACACGAAGGAAAAGTCAATGAAATTTATCGCGTAGCGATGTTTGAATTAAGCCGTTTAAGGATAGCAACGGAGGCGATCGTTTCGCGTCGCGTAGCGACGTTTTGAATTTAGCCAGCCGTTTTAACGGCTGGGGTGCAACAACAGGTGTCCGCGTCGCGTAGCGACGCCTGAATTTAGCCAGCCGTTTTAACGGCTGGGATGCAACGACAGGCGTCCGCGTCGCGTAGCGACGCCTGAATTTAGCCAGCCGTTTTAACGGCTGGGGTGCAACGACAGGCGTCCGCGTCGCGTAGCGACGCCTGAATGGGCGCGATTAACGTGACGTATTCATGCGTCGCTACGCGACGCGAAACGATCGCGTCCGTTTCCAGCCGTTAAAACGGCTGGCTAAATTCAAACATCGCTACGCGATGAATACCGCGGCACTTCCAAACATCGCAACGTAATAAATCCAGGGTGGCATTCCCAACATCGCTACGCGATGAAATCCACAACACGGCAGCGCTAATTTTATTGCCGACCCTGCGCTCGTATGCTATGTTGCGACCTCTTCATTCTGTAATCAAACAAATTAATTCGCGGGGAGTGCCGTTGCGTTCTGCAAAGAAATACGACGCGCTGATCATTGGCTCAGGTGCATCCGGAGGCATGGCGGCGAAGGAATTGACCGAGCGCGGTTTCGAAGTTCTCGTTCTCGAAGCCGGTCCACCCGTCAATCCCCAACGCGATTTTTCCACTCACACGTGGCCTTACCAAATGATGTATCGCGGTTTTGGCCCGCCCGGATGGAAACAACAAGAGCAGTGGATGCAGGACACTGCTTCTTATTACAGTCGCCACTTCTACGTTAAAGACTCTGAAAATCCTTACACTACCGATCCCGGTAAACCATTCATGTGGGTCCGCGCCCGCATTATGGGTGGCAAAACTCTGCACTGGGGCCGCTTGAGTTGGCGTCTGTCGGATCTCGACTTCAAAGCCGCGACACACGACGGCTTCGGTGACGATTGGCCCATCAGCTACTCCGAAATTGCTCCTTACTACGATCGCGCAGAAGAGTTTATCGGCGTCAGTGGCAACAACGATGGACTCTCTCATGTGCCAGATGGTAAGTACATGCCTGCCATGCCGATGACCTGCGGTGAACAGTTACTGCGGAAAGGCGCTGAAAAAACTGGTCGACGTGCGATCACGATGCGCGTCGCAATGCTCACGGCCAAGCCCAAGTCGTTCATGAAGGGACGGCAGAAGTGTCACTACTGCGGTCACTGCGGCGACGGTTGTGATGTCAACGCAATGTTCAATTCCGTTGCTTCAACTCTGCCACTGGCAGCCGCGACTGGTCGTTTGACTGTAAGGCCAAATTCGATTGTCCGTCACATCATCACCGATCCAAAGACAGGCAAAGCCAGCGGCGTCGCATTTGTCGATCGCGTTACACACCAGGAAAGCGAAGCGTTTGCGAAAGTAGTTATCGTTGCCGCTTCGACTTTGGAGTCAACGCGCATTCTGCTTAATTCGAAATCACGACATCATCCCCGAGGTCTCGGAAACAGTTCAGGCATGCTTGGTCACTATCTGGTGGACCACTTTGGTGGCATTGGCGCCTCGGGGTACTTCCCTGTTCTTGCCGGTCGCGATCCAATTAACGAAGACGGCAAGGCAACGGGTATCTTTATCCCCCGCTTTCGTAATCTCGACGCTTCGAGCAAGCACAACAAATTCATTCGCGGTTATGGGTTCGAGTGTGGCTCGGCGACTGGAATGTTTCCGGGAATGGCGCGGCGCGCGATTAGTGGCTTTGGCGCTGAATATAAGAAGCAAGTCAGACGTTATTACACGGCGCCTGTCGGTCTGACAGTGCGCGCGGCGATGCTTTCGCGCTTTGAAAACTTCGCTGAGATTGATCCGGATGGTGTGGTTGATGCATGGGGAATTCCCGTGTTGCGGATGCACATTCAGTATTCCGACAACGAACGCGAGATGGCGAAGGACGCGGCGGAGACGAGCGAGGAGATATTGCGAGCGGCAGGAGCTGAAGTTCTATCGACCGGTGGACAGATGACTGCGCCGGGACGAATTATTCACGAGTTAGGCACCGCGCGTATGGGTAACGAGCCAAAGACGTCGGTGTTGAATAAGTTCAACCAGATGCATGACGTGAAGAATGTTTTTGTGACCGACGGAGCGAGTTTTGTGTCGTCGGCGAACCACAATCCGACGTTAACAATATTGGCGTTGACGATGCGCGCGTGTGAGTATTTGGTGGATGAATACAAGCGCGGGAATTTATGAGTGGCTTGCGATAATGCATTTCGCTCCAGAGGAGTGAAGAAACTTCGACTTGATGTTTACGGCAATTAACATTCGACAACATTCGAAGCTGCACACGCTTCACACAGTCATCCGTGGACGGGTGTTTGATGGGCAGTTTGAAGCACACGGCAAAGTTGTTCGCGTTAACTTTGTTCCGGTTAAAGCGGAGGTCAAGGACCGGCGACTTGTGCTTACCGGAAAAATGGGTTTCACGTCGCCAATGCAACCGGCTCGTTACGTCGATCCAATTACTGCAACACTCTTGGCGACACAAGGCGGAGTTGGAACGTCAGCGGTTCGTCGCCAGCTTTTAGCCGGAACTGCGCAAACAGCACAGACTGCGACGTCGGATCAAAAACTTGAACAGGAAAAAGGTCCTGAGACAGATCTACAACCCGGGCTGCACTCGTTTGAACCGCCCCGTTACGATCAATCAGGCCGGCCGGAAGTTGAATCGACCGAGGCATTGGCGTTTGTTGGTGTTCTATACTTCAAGCTGTCAGCCATCGACAATCGTGCCTTAGGCATCAACGTGGATCTGAGTGAGGTCCAACTCGGAGTTCGTCTTGCGCCAACAGACGATCTCGCAAGAGATATGCAGTTCTTATTCAGCGATGTAGTAATGGCGTTACACGATAACTCCAATGAATCATTACGCTCATCACTCGAAGGCCTGAACGAAGCATTCAGGTTTTAGGAGGGCAGGCGTCCTCGCCTGCCGACGTCGAATAAGAACAGTTCTATCCCTGGCAATTGGTAACTTGTAATCGCAAAGCAGGCGAGGACGCCTGCGCTCCTAAAACAGATGCTGAAGATAATCGCGATCTTATTTTGTTTACTTTGCTCCTCCGCAATCACGGAAGCAAAACCAAAGTGGAAAATCTTGTTCGACGGAACATCCACTTCCGAATGGCGTGGCTTTCGTCGTGAAAGTTTTCCTGCCAAATGCTGGGTTGTTGAGAGCGGCGCAATTAAGACAGTCGGTGGCTGTGACAAAGCAGACCAGGTCGACATCATCACCAAAGACAAGTATCGCGACTTCGAACTCGAACTTGAATGGCAGGTCGCGCCGGGCGCTAACAGCGGCATCGTTTATTTACTCTCCGAAGATCAGGACCAAACCTGGAAGACCGGACTCGAGATGCAGGTACTCGACGACGAAAAACATCCTGACGGCAAGAAGCCTTCGACGTCTGCGGGTTCCCTGTTTGATTTGATCGCACCGGCGAACAAAATGCTGCGACCAGTTGGTGAATACAATCGCGCTCGCGTTGTTGTTTACCTGGGCCATGTCGAACATTGGCTCAATGGCAATAAGGTGCTCGAGTATGATCTTGACGGACTGGTGCTGAAAGACTTGATCGCGAAGAGTAAGTTCAAAGGCTTTCCGGGGTTCGCACTAAATCAGGAAGGCTATATCGCGTTGCAGTATCACGGTGACGATGTTTGGTTTCGCAATGTACGAATCCGGTCGCTCGCTGTCGATCGGTGATAAATCAATACCGGACCCACCTCGCGGTAGCGGGTGGGGTCACTTAACTTCGAGACTTACATCTATGAAACGTTCCATCCTCTGTTGTCTGCTAAGCGCAACCGCTTTGTTTGCCGGCCAGTCAAAAGATCGCTCTGCCGGCATTGGACCAAGCTTCAAGGGACCAGTTGGTCTACAACTCTACAGTCTTCGCGAACAGTTCAAGAAAGATGTGCCCGGGACGCTCGATGAGATCAAAAGCTGGGGCATCAAATATGTCGAAACAGCCGGAACTTATGGCGTCGCGCCCGAGAAATTTCGCGAGATGTTGGACGCACGCGGACTAAAGGCCGTCAGCGGTCACTTCGCTTACGAACAGTGTCGCGATAATCCGGAAGCTATCGCTAAGGAAGCGAAGATTCTTGGAGTTGAGTATGTCGGTTGTGCGTGGATACCGCATCAGGATCCGTTTGACGAAAAAACTTGTCGCGCCGCAGCCGCAGTCTTCAACCACGCCGGCGAAGTCCTCGCCCGGCACGGACTAAAGTTTTTCTATCACACGCACGGCTATGAATTTCTGCCATACAAAGATGGCACGTTGTTCGATCTGTTAATGGCCGAGACAAAACCCGAGTATGTGCACTTTCAGATGGACGTGTATTGGATCGTGAATCCCGGTCAGGATCCGGTGAAGTTGTTTGAGAAGTATGGAAAGCGTTTCGAGTTGATGCATGTGAAAGACATGAAGCAGGGCACGCCGGCCAGTTTTACCGGGCATTCGGACATAACAAACAACGTCGTACTCGGCACGGGCGTGATCGACTACAAGAGTATCTTCCGCGCGGCAAAGAAAGCCGGAGTGAAGTGGTACTTCATTGAAGACGAATCGCCGACATCGGAAACGCAGATACCACAGAGCCTTAAGTATCTCGAGACGGTTAAATTCTAAGAAAGAATTAACCACGAAGACTCAAAGACACGAAGGACACAAAATAATTGAGCGTTGACGGTTCCTTTTTTTTAATTTCCTCTTTGCGCCTTCGTGCCTTTGTGTCTTAGTGGTTAAAAGTTCTTCGTTGTAAAAATCGCGGAGGATCAAGTCTTGTCTAACAAGCTAGGCGTTGGTTTTATCGGTAGCGGATTTGTCGCCAAGTTTCACTTGCAGGCGTGGCGTGGTGTGCGTGATGCCGATGTGCTGGGTATCTACAGTCCAAACAAAGAACACGCCGAACAAACTGCAGCGATCGCCCGCGATCTCCGCGTTGGCAATGCACGCGCGTTCAGCTCGATTGAAGAGATGATTGCCGCGCCCGAGATCGACGTGATTTGGCTTTGTGGACCAAATCATCAACGCATTCAAAACATGACGGCGATCTATGACGCGGTTAATGGCGGCAAAGGAAAACTGATTGGCGTCGCCTGCGAAAAACCTTTGGCCCGCAATGTTGCCGAGGCACGGCAAATGGTCCAACTTATAGAAGATTCGGGATTGCTACACGGCTATCTCGAGGACCAGATTTTTGCGCCTGGTCTAACGCGCGGTAAAGAAATTATGTGGGCGCGGGCGGCGAAGCTGACAGGCAGACCTTACCTGGCGCGCGCTGCGGAAGAACACAGTGGTCCACATTCACCCTGGTTCTGGCAAGGTGAACTGCAAGGCGGCGGTGTGCTGAACGACATGATGTGTCACAGCATCGAAGTCGCGCGGTTCATGTTGACCAAACCAGGCGCGCCGCGTTCGAGTATTAGACCAGTGAAAGTGTCTGCACAGATTGCGAGTTTGAAGTGGTCGCGGCCCGAATACGTCGAAAATCTTCGGACCAATATGGGAAATGCGGTTGATTATCAGAATCGACCGGCCGAGGATTTTGCGCGTTCAACCATCAACTACCTCGATGAGGATAACAATCCACTTATCGTCGAAGTGACAACTTCGTGGAGTTACGTGGGTGCCGGGTTGCGACTTAGTCTTGAAGTCTTAGGCCCGGAGTATTCGCTGGCGATGAATTCGCTCGACAGTGGCTTGAAACTTTTTATGAGTCGTGAAGTTCAGGGCAATGCGGGCGAGGATTTAGTCGAGAAGCAAAATGCTGAACAGGGACTAATGCCGATTGTTGGGAACGAAGCGGCGGAGTATGGCTATGAAGCTCAGAACCGTTACTTCGTGCAGTGTTTTCTCGATGGCAAACAACCGGAAGAGAGTTTTTATGACGGGTTGGAAATCACCGAGCTCTTGATGACTTCTTACATGAGCGCTGAACAGGAACGGACCATCGCCTTCAAACCTGAGGGGCTCGAAACTTACGTTCCACTCGTCGCACAAGGCTTGTGGAAAGCCAGATAAACTCCTGGGCCTCTTGCAGAGTCATGCTGTAGTAGCAATGAGGTCAGTACCATAACGCGGTAACGTTGGGTAAGTTTGATTTTGTAGGCTTAAATCTATTGCACGACCCGACGCTACCGTGACCTCATTGCCACAAAATGGACCTTTGCAAGGCCAATAATGCAACCCGATTGGGGATCCCACTGTGAGCGAACAAAACATTCGAACTCCTTTGCTGATGTTCATCGCCTTTCTCGGTATTTTCCTCTACGGCTTACTCGCTGCTTTGCCGGGTTCAGTTCTGCCAACTCTCGAACGAAATCAATTTCTCCCCGGCGACAGCGCGGTGGGAACGTTTCTCTTAATCAATGCTGTCGGCGCCGTCCTCGCTTACGTCGTTAGTGGTCCACTCATCGATCGGCTCGGCAAGAAGTTCGCTTTACTTTTCGGCACGGTGCTTATTCTGGCGGCGATGGCCGGGTTTGCGTTTATCGTCAGTAAAGTGCAGGCCGCTTCTGCTTTGCTTTTGATCTTTCTTTGTTCGTTCCTGCTTGGTCTTGGCGCCAACGCGATTGTTGCTGCAGGTCATGCGTTGATGGCTGACGCGGCCGACACCTGGCGAAACGCGGCGCTCAATCTACTCGACATCTGTTTTGGACTGGGCCTCGCTTCCCTTCCTCTAGTCGTGCAGACATTACAGTCGCGCGGTGGTCTGCCGTTGATCTTCTGGTCGCTGGGCGCGCTTTCATTGTTTCTCTTAGTCGTGATTTTGGCTTCCCGATTTCCCGCGCCATTACAAAGTCACTCATCGACGGCAGGTGAGGCCGGTTCGCTTTTCAGCAATCCATCATTCCTGCTGTTGGCAGCAGCGCTCTTCATGTATGTCGGCGCCGAAGTGTCAGTCGGGAAATGGGTCGTGACGTTTATGGAACGTGACCCGCGAATTTTGGCAAGCCAGGGAATCGCGCCGGCACAACTCGGTGCGATCTCGAGTATGTCACCGGAAGCATTGACCAGCTTCTTCGAAAAAGATGCGTTGGGAATTGGAATCGCCGGCTATGCCTTGTGGACGTTGTCACTCTTTGCGATCGCACTGCTGGTGGGGCGATTAGTTTCCAGTTTGTTGTTGGGAGTTTTAAAGCTGAATAGTTTTGTTTTGATCACCCTGGGATCGTTAATAACAGCACTCTCGTTGGTCCTGTCGTTTACTGCGAGTTCGGCCGGAACAGTTCGCCTCGGTCTAATCGCTGCGGGGTTTGGCATGGGACCAATTTTCCCGACTTCGGTAGGACTCGCATCGATCATGAATCCAAAGATCGCCGGCACGGCAATGAGCCTGGTGATGGGCGTCGGCTTTGCGGGTCTGCTAGTAATCCCACCCGCCGTTGGTTACGTTTCGAGTGCGGTTGGCGGAGATGTTAGAACTGGATTATTCGCGGTGATTACTGCGGCGGTGTTGATGCTATTGCTCCATGTGGTGCTACTAATGCGACAGAAATAGCCTTGGGGTTCGATGTGAATGATTTTTCTTTAATGCGAATTGCTTATTTCGGCTTGCCGCCTGTTGTGAGGAATGGCTCTGCCTTTCCGTTAAGTACAACCTAGCCCATGGGCTGCGCCCCTTGTTCTGCCAAGTAATCCAAAAATCTCTCTTTTTAGTGCAACAGAAGAGCGTAGCCCAAAAACTGGTAGGGCCATATACGGAAAGGCTGAGCCATTCCTCACATCAGACGGCGAAGCCTCGCACCAATTCGGCAATCAACACTCGGCAGTCGCCAATCGCTCTTAGTCTCCCGCCGTATCCGGTAACGCTTCGCTCTTCTTACGTTTCCGCGATCCAAAGAACGCCGTCCTATCCAAAACATTCTCCTGGAACTGCTCAAGATAAAGATAAATAACCGGCGTGATGTAGAGCGTGATGAACTGTGAAATCACCAGTCCGCCAACTACAACTAACCCCAGCGGTCGACGCGATGAACCATCGGCGCCAAATCCCAACGCGATCGGCAGCGCACCAAATACTGCCGCTAAGGTAGTCATTAGAATTGGACGGAAACGATCCATACTCGCATCGTGAATTGCCTGGTCCGCGCTTTCGCCTGCCTCTACACGCTGGCGTGCGAAGTCGACGATCATGATGCCGTTCTTCTTCACGATGCCCATCAACATAAACATGCCGACAAAAGCGTAAAGCGACGCTTCCTGACCAAACAGCAACAACGTCAACAACCCGCCAACGAGCGCTGTCGGCAAAGTCGATAGAACAGTCAACGGATGCACGTAGCTCTCATAAAGGATCGCGAGAATCACGTACATCACAAAGACCGCGAGCGCCATCAGGAAAGTCAAACTCGAGACCGTGTCCGAGAAGGTTCGCGCTTCACCAACCAGCTCAGCGCGCACGCTTGTCGGCACGACCTCAGCGGCGGATTTTTCGATGAAGTTGGTCGCATCGCCAAGTGCAACACCCGGCTTCAGGTTGAAGAACAGGGTGACACTCGTGAACTGGTTCAGGTGATTAACGACTTGTGGACCAAGCGTTGTGTTCCACGTTACGAGTTCACCGAGCGGGACCAGGCGCTTACCGTCATCGGAACGGATGTAAAGTTTCGCCAGATCTTCGGGATTTGCGCGCGCTTCATCCTCAATTTCGAGAATTACCTGATACTGATCTTCAGGCTTTTTGATCAGGTACAAATAGTTTTGCGAATAGGCATTTCTCAAGAGCGAAAGAATGCGCGCTTCAGACACCCCATAGGTTTTCGCCTGCTCGCGTTTGAGATCGATGTTTACGTTTGGCGTGTTGTGAAAATAGTCTGACGACACGGTCAGGAATCCCGGATAGGTCATCAACTTCGCCATTAACTTTTCACTTACGTCGTAGACCTCGGCCGGATTTCCACCTGAGACGGCAAAGCCATATTGGCCCTGCTGCTGGCTTGTGACACCAGTGCTGATTTCAAGTACGGGAAACGGGCGAAGAAAAGTAAACACACCCGGAATCGAGTTGAGCTTACCCATCATCTCGGCAGTGACTTCCTGAATTGGCTTACGCTCTTCAGGTGGCCTGATAAAAGTAAAGGTGATGCCCTGGTTCGCGGCGAGAAATCCCGTGGCGCCGGTCATAGTGAAGTCAGTGATGACATTCGGATCCTGATGCAGCGTTTCATCAACCCGATTTTGTAACGCCCGCATCTGTTCGGGAGACGAACCTTCACGCGCGATAAAGGCGCCAAAGATCACACTGCTGTCACCGGGCGGCAGAAACGACTTGGGAACGAGAATAAAAAGCCCGATGGTGCCAGCCAAACAGACCACCCAAATGATTACCGAGATCCATCGATGCCTCAGAAACCACCAGAGCGAGCCGCCATAAAGATTGAGCACATGTTTTTCGATGCCACCAATGACGCGCTCCATCCACGTCTTTTTGGCGCCTTCGCCCCGTGCCTTCAATAATCGCGCGCACATCAACGGTGTCAGCGTGAGTGAGACCAAACCTGAAGCAAAGATCGCAATGACGATCGTGATCGCAAATTCGCGAAAGATGCGACCGACGAGACCAGTCATGAAGACGAGCGGAATGAACACTGCAGCCAGTGAGATCGTCATCGACATGATCGTAAAACTGATCTCTTTGGCACTGTGAACAGCCGCTTCAAATGGTTGTTCGCCGTGCTCCATCCGGCGCACCGTGTTCTCTAAAAACACGATCGCGTCGTCAACGAGAAATCCGATCGCCAGCGTCAACGCCATCAGCGAAAGGTTGTCGAGACTGTAGCCCAGCGCGTGCATGGCGATGAAGGTGATGAGCAGCGAGAGCGGCAATGCGACGGTCGGAATCAGCGTATCGGTCGCGCGTCCCAGGAAGACGAAAATAACGATGACGACGAGGGCAAAGGCGATGACCAGAGTCGTCTGCACATCGACGACGGAATGCACGATGCTGAGCGAGCGATCGTAGATGGGTGTAATTCGAATTGAACCGGGCAGTTCGTTAGCCAACTGCGGCAATATCTCGTGAATGCTTTTCGATACTTCAACTGCATTCGCGCCCGCGCGACGATTGACCGCGACGATCACTGTAGCCGATGGGATATCAATTCCGCGGACCCAGAAACGCATATTCACGCGTTCGTCCTGGACCGAGTCTTTCACTTCCGCAACGTCGCGCAAATAAATTGGCGCGTTACTTGTTCCGCCGATGATCAGGTTGCTGTATTGATCCGCGTTTTCAAGTTGACCCTGCGGCCGCAGGATCGAGGTCCCGGAGCTACTGTCTAACTGACCCGCACCGGTGTAACTGGTCCCGCTCTTGATCGCGTTGCTCAAGTCGTCGATCGAAATTCCCCTGGCCCACATCGCTTCGGGTTTCGCCTTGATGCGAATTGCCGACTTGGTGCCGAACACGTTTACCTGTGAAACACCCGGCAGAATGCTCAATCGCTGACCGACTTGCGTACTCGCGTAATCGTAAAGCTGACCAGACGTGACCGAATCGCTGGTAATTGCGATGTACATGATCGCCTGATCGTTCGGGTTTGTTTTTGAGTAAGTTGGCGGTGAAGGAAGATCGGCAGGTAAGTTACCTATCGCCTGCGATATTGCTGTCTGCACATCGGTGGCGGCTGCATCGATGTTCTTTTCGAGAGCAAACTGAAGGGTGAACGTTGCCACGCCCTGCTTACTCGATGAAGTCACAACTTCCAGTCCATTGATCTGCATGAACTGGCGTTCCAGTGGCGTCGCGATGTTGTTGGCGATTGTATCGGGGCTAGCGCCCGGATAACCGACCCGCACTTGAATAACCGGATAATCAACCTGCGGCAAATCGTTAACAGGCAGTTGTCGATAACTCAGTATTCCAAAAAGTACTACCGAGAGCGTCAGCACTGCCGTCATTACCGGCCGGTGAATGAATGGTTCCGAGAAATTCATTACTTCGCTGCTTCTTGTGTGCTGTTGCCCGTGGCCGGTTGATCGATACGAACTTTTCCTCCAGGCGTAACACCAAGCTGGCCGGTTATTACAACGTGCTCGCCGGCATTAACACCGCTTTCAATTACGACGAGGTCTCCTTGTCGTTGGCCCAGTGTGACTGGACGCTGCTCAGCGGTTTGGTCCTGCTTCACGACATAAACAAACGAACCCTTAGCCGACATCTGCGGCGCGGTCGCAGGCACTAAAACGGCCTGATGAATTGTGTTCAGGACCAGCCGTATGTTTACGAAGCGACCGGGCCAGAAGCGGTGGTCCGTGTTGGAAACGGTGGCGCGCAAGTTGACGGTGCCAGTCGTGTTCTCGACCGAGTTGTTTAGAAATGTCAGTTGGCCGACGACCGGATCGTCGCCCTGGTCCGGCAGTCTGATTTCGGCGATTAGTTTGTTGCCCCGCATCTGCTGTTGCACTTCAGCAAGACTGTTTTGTGAAATAGTGAAATCAGCGTAGATCGGATCGATACGTTCGATCACCAATAGCGAATTCGGACTGGGTGTGCTGTTACTTCCCGAGGCCGTGTTGTTATTAGAAGTGCCGCCCGGATTAACCACGTTGCCGATATCGACGAGACGCTGCCCGGCGCGTCCATCAATCGGAGAACGAATTGTGCAGTAACTCAGACTCACCTTCGTTGCTTCAATCGCTGCCGTATCCACTTTGATCGTTTCTTCAGCGCTGTTCACGGCCGCGCGCGCTGAACCGACGTTGGCGTCGAGTGACTTCTGGCTCGCCGTCAATTCTTCATACTGTTCGCGCGAAACGACACCTTGATTGACAAGTGTTCGATAGCGATTGACCTGCACCTGGTTCCAGTTCGCTTTCGCGATCTCCGACGCAAGATTTGCTTCCGCTTGTTTCTTGAGGGCGACGTCTTGCGAGACCTTGGCCTGGGCCTGGCTCAACGCCACTTCAAATGGTTTCGGATCGATCGTGAAAAGCAGATCGCCTTTTTTAACGTTCGCGCCGTCAGTGAAATGGATTTTGGTTATACGTCCGGATACCTGCGGCTGGATCGACACCACTTCTCGCGAGACTGTTTTGCCAATCGCGTCGATGTAGGTTGGCACATCCTGGGCGAGCGCGGGTGTAGTAGTTACGGGCGCTGGTGGACGTTCGAAGTTGCCTGGCGCAGCTTTCTTGGCACAACCGATCAGCGCCCACGCCGCGACAAGCAACAAGGCGGGGAATAAAAATGTACTGCGACGAATTTCGTATCTCATCGAATTTGAGTCAGGGTTTTAATGTCGGAGCCTTAATTATGACCGCGACATGCGTATCGAGGCAACTGGTCCAATTAGTCTTACTCTGCGTCTCGGCGCTCCTCAGCGTCTCTGCGTTGAAATTTGGATCCAGCTAAATGCCACGTCGATTTCAACACAGAGACACTGAGGAGCGCAGAGACGCAGAGTAGAGCATATCGGACATACGATCTAAGTCGATAAGAGTTGCACTAACTTGGCCGCATCGATGTTTCCACCTGAAACGATACAAACAACTTTACCGCTGCCCGCCTTGCCTGATAACGCGCAAGCCACCGATGTTGCGCCGGCGCCTTCAGCGACTACGTGAGCATATTGCATCAACACTCTTACGGCGTTAGCTACTTCATCAATCGACGCCATGAGTGGACCATCAATCAACTTGCGTGCGCGCTCAAACATGTTTGGGAAAACTCCTTTTGCGCCAATGCCGTCGACGAACGAAGGCGTGTATTCAACTTGAGTCGGGACACCAGCAGTCCACGAAGCGGTGAGTGGCGCTGCAGTGCCAACTTCAGCCGCGTAGACTTTGCAGATACCGGCTCGCTCACGGAGCACAGAGGCAATGCCACAAGTCAGGCCACCGCCGCCCCACGGAATTACCACTGCATCGACGTCCGGCAGATCTTCCAGAATTTCGAGCGCGATAGTTCCGTTGCCGGCCATCACTTCACGATCATCGAATGCGTGAATGAAAGCGCCGTCAACGCCAGCAAATGTGCGTTGCTCGAATGCTTTCCACCAATCTTCAAACGTCACGCTAATAACTTTTCCCCCAAGTCGCTCGATTGCCTTGATCTTAACTTCGGGCGCGGTATCCGGAGCGATCACGGTGCACGGAATTTCGAGTTGGCGGGCCATCCAGGCAACGCCCTGGGCCATGTTCCCGGCTGATGCAGTGACGACACCACGCTTTAACTGTTCACTGGATAACTGGGTAATCGCATTAGCAGCGCCACGTATTTTGAACGATCCGATCGGTTGCAGATTTTCCAGTTTTAGATAAATCTCAGCCGGCGAATCGTCGATATGTAGACGAACGAGTGGCGTCCTGATCGCGTGTTTAGAAATTCGTTCGCGCGCAGCTTCAACCGCACTCAACATCGAGAGTCCCCTTCTTCTCTGTGTCTCCGCGTTCTCAGCGTCTCTGTGTTTAAATCGGCGTTCATTTAGCTGAACCCACTTTCAACACAGAGACGCAGAGTACGCTGAGACGCAGAGCAAACAAAAAGTTAAACTAAGCTCACTTATCTTATGCCAACAACGCTCGACGCCCTTCGTCATTACACTGTCATCAGAAACTTTCCCGCACTGACATCTCTAAATGCGTCTCTGCAACACATGGGCTTCGTTCAAGCTGATCCGATTCGCGCGCCGGCCCGGGCCCAGGATCTAATCCTCCGTCAACGAGTCGAAGATTATCGCGCCGGTGATCTCGAACTGAAATACACGTCGCTCGACATCGAAGAAGATTTCTTCATCAACTATGGCTATGTAACGAGGACGTTGCAGTCGTTGATGCATCCGCGCTCCAATTCACTCACCTCCGCCTTCGACCTTTCGCGGACGTGGCCCGCCGCGAAAAAAAAGCGCGTCAAGTCTTTACTCGAGTTTGTTCATGAACGCGGCGAAGCTCATCCGCGGGAGGTCGACGAGCGTTTCTCCCATGGCAAGGTAACCAACTACTGGGGTGGTTCGTCAAACGCATCCACTCACTTACTCGATGCGATGCACTACAGCGGCATGTTGCGCGTGGCGCGTCGGGAAAAAGGAATCCGCATTTACAAGATCTATGAACAGGAACCGAGATCGTTGAGTGCGGCCGAACGGCGCGCGCGAATTGATACGCTTGTTGATGTGGTAGTGAATATTTATGCACCCTTACCTGCGAGCAGTTTGGGTTACTACTTAAGACGATTGCGCTTTGCGGTCCCGCAGTGGCAACGAGAGTTGAAAGCCGCGATTGAACGGGCCAGGAAACGGCTTCAGCACGAAGTCATCGAAAATGTTACCTGGTACTGGCCTACAGAAGAGGTTGAAACTCAGGAAGTCGATCGGGTTCGTTTGCTGGCGCCGTTCGATCCGCTCGTCCATGATCGAAGCAGATTTGAACTGTTGTGGGGATGGGTTTATCGCTTTGAGGCGTATACGCCGGCGGCAAAACGGAAGCTTGGATACTACGCGTTGCCACTGCTTTGGCGGGACCGCGTTATTGGTTGGGCGAATCTGTCGGTGAAAGAGGGAAGCTTACAAACCGAATTGGGATTTGTATCGTCACAACCTCGCGACCGCGTTTTTAAACGTGAGCTTGAAGCCGAATTAGCGCGGGTAAAGTTCTTCCTGGGTTTGTAATAGCAGTTCGGAGAACGGGGCGTGGTGGGTTGCGGGGGCGACCGGGACGGGCGCGCTCCGACCGAAGAGGTTCCGCCTGTTCACCCGCATTCTCTGATTTTCGGCAATAGGTTCTGCGACTTTCAGGGAGCGCTCTTCTGTCGGAGCGCGTCCGTCCCGGCCGCCCCCATCGAATACAGGCCGCTTGTGGGTTACACCACCACTGTTTGAATCGAATGCGGTAACGCGTTCACTTCCGCTGCCTGTCCATCAATCCACAGGAAATACGTCACCGGCTTGTCGCTGCGGTTCATCACCACCGTAGCAATTTTTCCATCCGCATTGATGAACGCCGTTGAAAGCAACTGACTGCGGCTTGGTGAACTGGCAATCCGCTTAGCTCCCGGTCTGACAAACTTCGAAAAGTGTCCGATGTAATAGTAGGAATTCGTGTACGTGAGTTCACCGGTTTTTGTATCCGCGTGGACCGGAGCGAAACAGAAGTTCTTCACATGGTTTGGACCACCTTCTTCATCAAGTAACACATTCCAATCCGTCCAGCCGACCGCGCCTCCATTGAAGTCGTTGATCATTGAGCGACCATACAGTTCACCCAGTTTCCAGTCGTGAAGTCGGCCGGCATCGAAAGAATCAGCGCAGCCTTCAGTAAAAATCAGATTCTTGCCCGGGAAGGTTTCATTAACGAGTTTGACGTTATCGAACATCGGATCGCCACCGCTCCACGGTTCGTACCAGTGAAAACCGATTCCCCAAACGTACTTCGCGGCGCCCGGATCGGAAAGAATCGTGTGGGCCCGCTGATAGACGAGGTCGCGATTGTGGTCCCAGGCGATAATCTTCCTGTCGCCAAGACCCGCCTTCTTCATCGTTGGACCAAGATAATTTTTGAGAAAGTCGCGTTCTTCTTCAGCCGTAAAAATGCACGACTCCCAGGTTTGAGTCGCCATCGGTTCGTTTTGAACTGTCACACCCCAGATCGGAATTCCCTCTTGCGCGTAGGCCCTGATGAACTTCGTGAAGTAGTTGGCCCATGATTGATAAAACTCGGCTTTTAACTTACCACCGTGCAGCATGTTGTTGTTGCTCTTCATGAATGCAGGTGGACTCCACGGACTACCGAATATCGTCAACTTTCCGCCCGCCGTCGCCATGGCCTGTTTGATGAACGGAATTCGAAACTGTTTATCATGAGCGACATTGAACGACTTCAGCTCCTTATCGCCTTCGTCGACGTAGGTGTAGCTGCCGCTCGAAAAATCGCAACTGTGAATGTTCGTTCGGGCGAGCGTGTAGCCGATTCCCGTGTTTGCGTCGTAATAGGCGTTTAAGATTTCACGCTGTTTCGCGGCGGGAAGTTTGGCGAAGACTTCCGCTGATGAATCCGTTAAAGCGCCGCCGATACCGAGGATGCTCTGAAAAGTTTTGGTTGGATCGACGAAGACGCAAATTTGCGTTTCCAGCGGCTGGCCCATCTGCTTGAACTCGACCGTGTCTGTTGCAGCGAGTCGATGTTGCGTGTTCTCGGCAGTGGTAAACACTTTGGCTTGTTGGGCAAGCGTGACGGGTTGCGGAGACTCGTGATTCTCTCTTGCCTCGGCGCCAAACGACAAACCACTCTTAGCCAGAACTAATGCTGAAGAAGATGCAGCGATGAATTTTCGTCGGTCTATTTTCATGGCTCGGACTTTATCATAACTCTGAATGTCCGATACGCTTTAAAGACTCTCGCAAACTCAACCAGACCGTGGCTTGGCCGTCCGTTGTGAGGAATGGCTCTGCCTTTCCGCATGGGTAGTTCTTAAATTTAGGCTGCCTTTTCTCTTGAGTTAGAAAGGAAGGCACAGCCTAAATGAAGGGGCCATCGAGACGGAAAGGCTTAGCCATTCCTCACAACAGACGGCTAAGCCGCAACGTGGTTGAGTTTGCAAGAGTCTCTAAAGCCTATGGGACATTCGCTTCGTAAATACAACTATAAATATTTCCGCGGGCCGCAAACCATCAGCAGTCTTTTAGAACCTTACTGAATAATCTATATTGTCTCTGGTCAAACCTGAGTGGGATTTCCAAAACGAACTGTAGTGAAACTAACCAGTCTCTCCCGATTATTGTTGCTTGTCGGCTTCGTCGGCTGTCTGCTCGTCGTCGAGCAACACGTGCGCAGCGCCGGTACGCCAACTCAGGATCCGAAACCAGACGACAATTTCGCCAAAGTCGTTCAACCGTTTTTCGTCAATAATTGTTTCGCCTGCCACGACGAAGATTTGCAAACCGCCAACCTGGATCTTAGCCAGTTCAAATCAACCGCCTCGCTCGTTAAAGAACGAGCAACGATGAAGTTGATTCTGGACAAGCTCAAGTCGGGAGAGATGCCGCCGCCCCAAACGCCGCGGCCAAAGCCTGAAGAGCTTCACGCAGTAATCGACTGGCTTTCGGGTCAACTCGGGCAAGCTCCAAAGCCAACCGCGACACCAGCAACAACAAGTGAAGATCCGATGCATGTCACGGTCCGTCGTTTAAACCGTACCGAATATGACAACACTGTTCGCGACTTGCTCGGCGTCGATCTTCATTTGTCTGAGAACTTTCCGCAGGACGATTCAGGCTACGGTTTTGACAACATCGGTGACGTGCTTTCGTTGTCACCTGTTTTGATGGAGAAGTACCTGGCGGCTGCCGAAAAGATCTCACGCACGGCTGTCTTCGGTGTCGACACGATGAAGCCGACGTTGATTCGGCTTCGCACCGGAGATCGCGCCCAGCCCCCGCAGTTTACGCCACTAACTGACTACGATTTGAGTGGACTGAGTCTGCCAAACGCGATTCACACTACATATCGTTTTCCAGTCGACGCTGACTATGTTATCCGCGCCACTCTCGGAGGCGTACGGCCACCAGGTTCAGCGGCTTTCCAGTTGGCGCTTTGGGTCGACGGTGTACAAACCCAAACCGTCCAGGTCGATCCGGCTACGCTCGCTTCATTTGCGTTGCCCAGCGAACCGCAGGAGCTTTGGTCGGTCAAACAGGAATTCAAAGTGAAGATGACGGCCGGCGATCACTGGATCGCGGTCAGTGTTCCTCATCTTTATGAAGGGTTACCGGCAAGTTATAACGGACCAAATCCATCAACTCGACCAGTGCCGCCGCCGCGCCAGTTTAGGCCACCACCGGATCTGACTCCCAAAGAGATTGAGGAACGCCGCAAAGAGTTTGAGAAAAAGCGGGCTGAAAAGATTCCCGCTAATGGCGCGCGCGTCAGTTCGCTCGAGTTGGGTGGTCCATACGCGCAAAGCAAAGGCACGTCACTTGAAAGTCAAAAGAAGATTTACGCGTGTGGTCACTTGAACGGTCATCACACGAGTTCATGTGCGCGCTTGAATCTGGAGCGATTGGCCCATCGTGCTTACCGGAGGCCGATTGGACCAAAAGAGATCGCGCCGCTGCTGCTGTTGTTCCAGGAAGTGCAAAAAGAAACCAACTCCTTCGATGAAGCAACCGCAGTTGCGATTCAGGCGATGCTCGTGTCGCCGCAATTTCTTTTTCGTTTTGAGCGGGGACGGACAGCCACGACCCCAAAATTGACGCCACACGAATTAGCGTCGCGGCTCTCTTATTTTCTCTGGAGCAGCATGCCTGATGATGCGCTGCTCGAAGCGGCTGACAAAAATAAGTTGAGCACTCAGGCGCAGATCGCCGCACAAGTGAAGCGGATGTTGCTCGATCCAAAGGCGACTGCCCTAATCGACAACTTCGGCGGACAGTGGTTACAAGTCAGAAAACTCGAGTCAGTAAAGCCAGACTCAAAACGTTTTCCTGATTTCGATGAATACTTACGACTATCGATGTCGCGCGAAACAGAGATGTTCTTCGCTAACATCATGCACGAAGACCGCAGCATCCTCGACTTCATCGATGCTGATTACTCCTTTCTAAATGAACGGCTCGCCCGCTTTTATAACGTTCCTAACGTACAGGGACCAGGCTTTCGCAAAGTCGTATTTTCGCAGGATGCGCATCGTGGTGGCTTGCTCGGTCAGGCCAGCGTTCTCACCATCTCGTCTTATGCAAACCGAACATCACCCGTAATTCGTGGACGTTGGGTGTTGGAGAATTTGGTTGGTTCGCCACCGCCGCCGCCGCCTCCCGACGTGCCCAATCTTGACGAAGCGAAGATTGGTAAGACATCCTCGATGCGCGAACAGTTGGAGCAACATCGCAAAAACGCAGTTTGTGCTTCGTGTCATTCGCGGATGGATCCGTTGGGATTCGGGCTTGAAAACTTCGACGCAATTGGCGGGTGGCGCGTCAAAGACGGCGACTTCGTGATCGACCCTTCAGGCACGTTACCGGATGGTCGCACGTTCAGTGGTCCACAAGGATTAAAAGACGTTTTGAAGTTAGCGCCGAATGCGTTCACCGATACGCTGACTCGTAAGTTGATGATCTATGCACTTGGGCGTGGACTTGAATCAGCCGATGACGAGGCTGTTAAGTCGATCGTTAAAAATGTGACCGCCGACAATTACCGGTTCTCAAGTGTTATCCTTGGAATCGTCAACAGCGAACCGTTTCAGAAACGAAGAGGAGCCAGTTCTAAATGATCATTAGCGGAAAGCGACTGCCGAGAAGGACCTTTCTTAAGGGCATGGGAACTGTGCTCGCTTTGCCTTTGCTCGATGCGATGGTTCCGGCGTTCGCGCGTACTCCAATCGATGCGAAAGCGCCAGTTCGCTTGGCTTTTGCTTATGTGCCAAACGGCATTGTGATGAAAGACTGGACTCCCAAAACGTTAGGCCAGGGATTCGAATTAACCCGCATTTTGAAACCGCTCGAATCGCTTCGCAACGATTTCTTCATTGTTTCAAATCTCGACTCAAACACCGGCAACGCGCTCGGTGATGGACCAGGTGATCACGCTCGCGCCGGCGCCTCATTTTTGACTGGCGTTCACTGTCGTAAGACTGCGGGTGCGGACATTCGCGGTGGCATTTCAGTTGATCAAGTTGCGGCGACGAGTTTGAAAAGTGTTACGCGCTTCCCTTCACTCGAACTGGGTTGTGAAGATTCGCGTACGGTCGGCGATTGCGATTCTGGTTATAGTTGCGCTTATACAAACAGTCTTTCGTGGCGCACTCCGCAAACACCGATGCCACCTGAAGTCAATCCACGGGCTGCATTTGAGCGGCTGTTTGGATCGGCAGAGGATCTCAATCTTGATCCACAAACAAGAGCGCGTCGTTTGAAATATCGCAAGAGCATTTTGGACTTTGTGCGCGACGACACGCAGGCGCTCGTCAAAACTTTAGGTCCTGCCGATCGCCGTAAGCTGGACGAATACATGTTTTCAGTGCGTGAAGTTGAACAAAGAATTCAAAGTGCTGAAAACGATACTCGCAAAGTTCCACCGCCGATCGATAAACCGACGGGAATTCCGTTTGAATTTCCGGAGTATGTGAAGTTGATGTGCGATCTGCAGGTGTTGGCTTTTCAGACCGATCTCACGCGGGTTGTTACACTTGTCATTGCGCGTGAAGGAAGCAATCGAGTCTATCCCGAAATTGGTATCAGCGATCCCCATCACCCGTTAACGCACCATCGCAACAATCCTGAGTGGATCGAAAAAGTCACTCGCATCAACACGCTTCACATTGAATTGTTTGCTTATTTGCTGCAACGACTAAAAGCAACGCCGGAAGGTGACAGCAACTTGCTCGACAACTCGATGATTATGTATGGCAGTGGTATCGCCGACGGAAATAGTCATACTCATGAAGCGTTGCCGGTGTTACTTGCGGGCCGTGGTGGTGGCAGCTTAAAGCCGGGTCAGCATCTTTCCGCGAAAGTCGGCACGCCGATCACCAACCTCTACCTGTCATTACTTGATCGGATGGACGTGCATCAGGATAATCTCGGCGACAGTACCGGAAGATTCGATCAGGTCTGAAACTTTTCCATGAAAGACATTTTCCTCATCCTCCTTGTAACGACGTTTGCGATCTCTGCAAACGCCCAGTCCGGACGTCGGGGCGCGACAACCAGAACGACGACAACGGCGCCGATACAAGCGCCATTAACTCCCGACCCGGAACCTGCGCCACGAGAGGCGTCTGGTCCACTTTTGTCGATTCCTGAAAGTTTCCGCGAAAAAAGTATCAAGGCCCTCGACAACACCAGTTTCAAATTGTCTGACTTCGAAGGCAAAGTCGTCGTGATAAACCTGTGGGCTTCATGGTGTGGTCCATGTCGACATGAAGTTCCGGAGTATGACAAGGTGCGCCGGGCTTATGCCGGACGCAATGTAGAATTCATCGGGTTAACTGCCGAGGATCCACGTACGGCTTTGAATAAAGTGAATAAGTTTGTGCGCGAGTTGAATTTTGGGTTCCGCTTAGGATGGGCCGATCTCGATCTGGCGCGGGTGCTGATGGACGGAAAAGCCTCCATTCCGCAAACGCTGGTACTCGACGGTGAAGGTCGGATTTTGAGTCACTGGGCCGGCTACTCATCCGCTACAAGCGCGACTCGACTCAAGCAAGCGATCGAAGGCGCACTCGCTCGTTGATACCACCGACTTTATGTCGGTGGGAGTTCTCAACTTCTCCCTAACCCGCTGCTCCATGCACTCGCATAGACACCACCGACTTTATGTCGGTTGGAGTCTCAATTTCCCCCTAACTAGATGTTGTTGATGAAGCGTAGATGCCACCGACTTTATGTCGGTCGGAGTCTCAACTTCTCGCTACCATGAACAACAGCCGCCGTTGACAACACAGCAACCAGCAACCCAGCGAGAAATTGAATCTCCACCGACATAAAGTCGGTGGTATCTATGCTTCATCAACACACCTGGTTAGGGCGAAGTTGAGACTCCACCGACATAAAGTCGGTGGTATCTACGCTTCATCAACACACCTGGTTAGCGCGAAGTTGATACTCCACCGACGTAAAGTCGGTGGTATCTACGCCTCATCAACACACCTGGTTAGCGAGAAGTTGAGACTCCACCGACATAAAGTCGGTGGTCTCTATGCTTCATCAACACATCTGGCTAGGGCGAAGTTGAACCTCCACCGACATAAAGTCGGTGGTGTCTACGTCTCATCAACAACACCGGGTTAGCGAAAAGTTGAGACTCCAAACCGACATAAAGTTGGTGGTTTCTACGTCTCAGCAACGCCAATTACTCACTCTAGGACACAAACAAATGCGTTCCGTGCGTTAACGCCGCTCCGGCTCTCAACGCACTTGCGACGAACACTGCCTCGGCGAGTTCCTGTTCGGTCACGCCGGCCTTCAGTGCCTGCTTGCGATGAATCTCAATGCAGTAAGGACACTGCGTCGTCAGCGCGACTGCAATCGCCATCAACTCTTTGTACCTCTTCGGAATAGCTCCATCTGCCAATGCGGCTTTGTCGAAAGCCTGGAACGTCGACATGGCGTCGGGAGCCAGCTCACCGATCTTCGGCAATTTGTGTAGATTGTCTTCTGAGTACATTCTTCATCCTTTCAGTTATGGGCCATCAACGGCCACGGCGACGCAGTATGCAGTTGCCGGCAAGTTCGTGCTTGACCGATCGTCCCATTTCTTTGTCGCAGACTCCTGATTCCAGGACTACCGGAGCGAAGTCATCGCCTTGACGTCTTCAGCAGTCAATGGCTTTCCACCCATTCCCCACTGTCCACTTATCACATCTTCGATCACCACCCAGGTCACGGGTCGAAAGCTTTCTCCTTCGATCGACACCATCGTCTCAGTCAGTTTATGGATCATTTCCTCTTTTTGTTCTCTAGTGAAAACTCCCTCGAGCACCTTTACTTGAATCAGCGGCATAACATCTCCTTCTTCTGTTGGACCGGACCTATTCTCGATCCACGGTCATTCTGGACCAATGCGGTCTTGAGTGCTTGATTGATCGTCCCGTATTCTTATCAGCGACAACGGTTGAGTAAAAACTATGGATGTACTTTCGGAAGTACTGCGATCGGTAAAACTCCAGGGCGCACTCTTTTTTAACGGCGAGTTTTCGTCTCCCTGGTGCCTGCATAATTCAGGAATGGCCGGACTCGCGCCTCACGTTACGGCGGATCCGGAACATCTGATCATCTATCATTTCCTGACAGATGGAACGGCCTACGCGAGTTTGCCGGACGGGCAACGTATGGAACTTGCGCCGGGCGACATCGTTGTGTTTCCACACGGTGATGCGCACCTTCTTGGTAACGGATCGCATGTGAAACCGATCGATTCCATTAAGACGTTTTCGAAAGCGGGCGAAGGTCTTAGGTTGGTGAAGTTTGGTGGCGGCGGCGAACTAACAAAATTTGTTTGCGGTTTTCTCGCATGCGAACCGCAACTCAGTGAAGTCTTTCTTGCCGGGCTGCCGCCAATTTTGAAGGTCAACGTGCTTGACGAACCGTCAGGCCAGTGGCTCGCACAATCGATACGATTCTCGGTTGACGAGACCAATGAACTAAACGCCGGTAGTGGGTTAGTTACAACGAAGCTGGCGGAATTGCTTTTCGTGGAAACGCTGCGACGTTACATCAACGCATTGCCGTCGGAAGAAATCGGCTGGCTGGCCGGTGCGCGTGATGAAGCAGTCGGGAGGGCCCTCGCGCTGCTGCACAAAGAACCGAGTGAACCATGGACCATAGCGGAACTGTCACGACGAGTCGGACTATCACGCACGCGTCTGGCGGAACGATTCACCCACTTTATCGGTGAGTCACCGATGGCCTATTTGACTCGCTGGCGCTTGAAACTCGCAGCAGACATCTTGCAATCGACTGACGATAGCGCGGCGGAAGTTGCAGTGGCAGTGGGATACGAATCAGAGGCCGGTTTCAATCGCGCCTTCAAACGAGAGTTCGGCGATCCACCCGCCCAATTCCGTAAGAAACGCCGCGCCGCCACTGTGTAGAACAGGTGAGTGTAATACTAACCGGAAAGAATTAGCCACGAAGGCACTAAGAACACAAAGATAAAATGATTGTGTTGGTGTTCTTCGCATTACTGTTGATGTGTGGCTTCGCCAACCGATGTGAGGCATGGCTCTGCCTTGCCGTTGAACTTACCAGACTCTTGGGCTACGCCCCCCTTCCAAGCGGAGAATTGGTAATCCAAAAATTTTCTCACGACGTGTCGATTTCGGCGTTCCCTGTTCGACCTATTAGTGAAGGCCAACTCCGGAGGTTAAGATATTTGTACAAGAGGTCTTCGCCTGGCAGCTTTCACGAAATGATTAACGAATGAAGGAAGGGATATGACGACTAGCAACACGAATACAATCAAATTACACCGGGTGCTTCGCGCGAAGCCGGAGAGAGTCTATAGAGCGTTTCTCGATCCGGCAGCATTATGCAAATGGTTGCCGCCCAATGGATTCACCGGCACGGTCCATCATCTGGAACCAAAGGTGGGCGGAACGTACAAGATGTCGTTCACGAATTTTACGAGTGGTAAGAGTCATTCATTTGGTGGTGAATATCTCGAACTGAAACCAAATGAACTCCTGCGTTACACGGACAAATTCGATGATCCGAACATGCCGGGAGAAATCATGACGACGATCACGATCAAAGAAGTATCGGTCGGCACCGAATTGACTGCTGTCCAGGAAGGCGTGCCGGGTGTGATTCCCGCTGAAGCTTGTTATTTAGGCTGGAGCGAATCGTTGATTCTGCTGGGGAAACTGGTTGAAGCTGAAATCCCGGATTAGAACGGGCGATCCAAACTGTTGTAGGGTGGCCCCTCGTGGCCACCCTACTTTTATTCGCAAGGTTTCAGCTAAATCATGATGCCAAGCCGTTACCAACTTATAACCTGAGTGCTAGAAAGCTATAGTCCCGTGAGCGGGCTCACAACGCTTGCGAATCACTTAGGTCTTCTCGTCTTGATCCTTAAGAAGATGATTACGACGGGCTTCTTGCGCTTCTTCAATATTTCTAAACTTAAAGACTCCGCGCGGAAAGCGCTTTGGAGAAATTGCCCAATAGCGTGCGCAGTGTCGAAAGAAACGTTCGAAGTCCGCTTCACCAATCTCTTGCGCAACCGCTCTGTTCATCTCTTCAATGGAACGGAATTTTTGGACTGGTCTTTTATTTCTCATCTTGCAGATTGAACCGTTCTCGTAAAAGCATGGCGTCAGCGTGATCCTGGGCGCGGAGCGTTCCTCTTTTAAGTCTGTAGAGCGCTATGGGTGTAGCAAGTTTTATTCGCGTCCCCTGAATATCTTTTGTTTCTGCCTCGACCGTTTCAAAACTCGCGACTTCTCCCAGTCGAGTCAGAACATCGAAATACAAATCTCCTGTTGGCGGAAAGTAACGGACAGCCGGATACTCGCCCAATAGATCCGTATCGCTAATTTCGTCAATGTGTGGATCATTATCATATACATTTCGCAGGGCGGACCGCAGTCGATCGATATTCTCGGCGGTGGCTCGGATAAATAAGTCAACATCCTCAGTCGCCCTCACTACACCATGAAAACCCATCGCTGTAGCGCCGATTAAGACATACTCCAAGCCAGCTTCTTCAAATGCTCGTAAGACGCGAATAATTTCATCTCGCTCCATGGCTCTAGCATAACGTCAAAACACTTAACACGTCATGCATCGAAAAGGTCTGAGTTCTTTCTCCTCGATCAATAACAGTCTTCTCCATCAAATCAATGTGCAATCCTTCATTCTTGCCCTCATTTCAGCGTTGTCCGGATGTCAACGGATGGGGTCGTCCCAACAAAACCTTCTCAGCTACCTCGTCAAACTCTCCAACGCATCAGCCAACTCCAACGGGCGGCTTACTTGCGGTGCATGTCCACCCGGCAATACAATCGGTTCCACTGACAATCTTTCATGGGCGGCCTTCATTTGCCATTCAGGTGTTATGGTCCGATCGTCTGCACAGGCGATATAGCCAGCTTTAACATCAGGCCAGGTGTTCAATGGACATGGCTCGATGATCGTCTGTTTGGCATAAAAGCAGATTCGCGTCGACAGCGCCCATTCCAGACGCTCGGGAGGACAGTCGTGAAATACAAACTCAAGCGCAGCCTCCTCGTCGCCTGGGTCTTTGCCGGACCAGGCGGGATTAAAGATTGGTTGAATCTGAGCTTGTTCAAACATACTAACGCCGGGAATTGGTATCAGAGCTGCCAGAAATATCATCTGCCGAGGCTGATACATTTCAGCGATCAAGGGTAAATACATCCCACTTGCAGAATGGCCCACGCAAACGACATCTTTCGGATTTTCTCCTGAAACGTTAAGCGACGCTACGATTGTGCTCGCATGAAATGTCGCTCCCTCTTCTATCTTGTCGATTTGGAAGCCTGGCGTCAGTACACGATGGCCCCGTTGCTGCAGTTGGTCCACAAGTAACTGCCAACCCGCTGGTCCTTGTCCGCTACCGTGTATCAAGCAGTAAGTTGTCACGTCGGTTGTTATCTTACAGTGAGTTGACCTGATCTATCTTAGGAATTATTGTCGTAGGGTGAAGGTCCGCGATCTTATCAAGTTGATTGAGAATGATGGCTGGTATTTGGTAAGAACAAAAGGAAGCCATCATCAGTACAAACATCCGAATAAGCAGGGTCTAGTTACTGTCCCTGGCCGAGGAGGTGACGACTTGGCTGTCGGAACCTTAAACAACATTTTGAAGCAAGCGGGATTAAAACCATGAAAAAATATCTAATCGTGGTCGAGAAAACCGAAACAGGTTACTCTGCCTATTCACCTGATGTACCGGGTTGTGGTTCGACCGGAAAAACCAAGACAGAAGTGGAACGAAACATTCGGGAAGCCCTCCAGTTTCATCTCGAAGGTTTAAGGGAAGAGGGTTTTCCCCTTCCCGAACCTCTCACGTATTCTTCCTACGTCGACGTTGCAGCTTAAATTCCTCAGAGCTTTGCGGCCAACACATCAATCTTCTTAATTGCCGGGGCTTCGGCCAAAAGCTCGGGCGCTTTTTCCATAAGTGCTGCGGCTACTTTGCCGGAAAGATGGGCTTGTCTGCCGGCATCGTCTGGAAACACATCAAAAATACCAAACGTCGACTGGCCCATCCGGATCGCAAACCACGCGGTCGTCTCCGGTTCTTCTTCAACCAGTGCTAGTCCACTTTTCAAAAACGCTTCAACTTCCGCTTCTTTGCCCGGCTTGGCTTCGAGGCGTACGTATAAACCTACTGTAACCATGATTAGTCCCCTTCTCTTAACTTAGTTGTCGACGGGATTATAACGTTTTGCCAAAAGCCTCGTAGCCTTCGCCAGATCAATATCAGCAATTAGCAAACCTTCTGTCCCGTACGATTGAAAACTCAACAACGTCCCATCAGGCTTGATCACTGCTGAAGTTGTCGGTGAGCCATCTCCCGCATAATTCACAGTAGCAAAGTAACAAGTATTCTCGGCTGCCCGACACAAACATGCTGTTTCATGAAAAGTGTTCCGCGGATCGGCAAAACTCGCCGGCACATAACTGTCATCTTCTTTCCATGAATAATGAGGATGGAACACTATCTCGGCGCCGTGTCTGGCAGCCCAGCGAGTTGTTTCCGGATATCGCCATCCTTCGTGACAGATAACTATTCCAAACTTCGCGCCAGCAACTTCGAATATCTTGCGCCCTTCTCCTCGCGAATACATGTCGTCTTCGGACGGATCGAGTTGCACTTTGTCTTGAAAGCCCGCGATTGTTCCGTCACCATTTATCACTAGTACTGTTATCAAGGGTTTTTCATCCACGACACGTTCGGTTCCGAGGATGACTGCTATGTTTGCCGCGGCTGCCGCTTTTGCAATCCTGGCCCAGGCCTCATTTAGAAACTCGGAAGTCGGCGCGGGAACATCTTTCAGGTGAGCTCGATAACCCGGAACATAGCACTCCGGGAAACAAACAATCTGTGCCTGCTGTCGAGCGGCATCAGCAATCGCTTGTTCGGCAATCGTAATTGACTCATCCGGTGTTGATGGATATCTCAGATTAGCGAGGGCGATTTTGATCGTAGACATTTCGAGGAACCTCTATTCGAAGGGAGCGACCGAGACGGACGCGCTCCCACAGTGGATGCCGTCACTACTCTTTCCAGTGCACGGTGGTCCACGACTGCGGATCAAAAAGCTTTGGATCGAGTGTAACGTCCCCTCGAATCTCCGAATACTTTTCGGTCGTCACCAGTTTGTTATCGACCATGAAGATCACTTCCGGCGCCATCCAGCCACCGTTCAGTTTCTGATACTTATTGAACTGCGTCTCCTGTGTCTGCGTTCCATCTATGCCGGCCGGACGAAGCATCCTGACGAAATACAGGTTCTTTTGATCGATCCAGAATTGAGGCGAGTGCAAGTCTCCGGCCTTTGCCCCCACGACATAGACGGGCCTTCCCTGCCACGTATCCTCTCGAAATTGCGACAAGTCAAACTTCATTCCGTGCAATTTCGTCGTGATCTCACTGGCAGGCGCGCGATAGATATCGAAGCCCAGGACGAGGAGCGGATGCTCGAATGGACGCGTGGTATCGACCTTGCCGTCCTTGAACACAAAAATCTTTCCGTCAGTAAAAAGGATCCCATTGCCGGAACTGCTCGGGGCGAAATCGATGCGCAAACTCCCCGGCACTGCCATCGCTTCGTACCAGGTCTCGACCTTTGACGTTCCATCGGGTTGGAAGGTGGTCGTCTCCTGAACGAACGTCGAGGTCTTGTACCACGACTTTGAATACTTCTTCTGCATCGCCGCGATCAGTTCATCGGTATTCGAAACTTTGGCGTACGAAGTGATCGGCGCGACCAATAGAAAGAGTACAGCTATGGAAAGGAACAGTTTCATCGTTATCCTCGCTGGCAAACTTTGAGTGTGATTGATTGGCTATTGTAACTACAGATCTGTTACGAGCAAGCCTGACGAGTATACGGGCGTGCGGATGTAGTGGTTGCGCTATCTGCTTATGAATTTTTTCGAGTTATAGAGAAACTAAAAACTTGTAAACTTCTCCATTATTTCCTCTGCGTAATTCGTGAATAATTCTACTCCGTCGCTTCAGTGATCACCGGCACCTTCAGAAACTTCGCAAAGAACCTTACGTAACGCTGCACACGATCCATCTGATGGCGTGGTTCAGTGAAGCCATGGTTCTCACGTGGATAAACCACAAACTCCACCGGCACATTTCTTTCTTTTAGGGCACGATAAAACTCCTGCGCCTGGGCAATCGGTACACGTGTATCAACTTGTCCATGCATGATCATCGTGGGAGTTTTGACGTTGTTCACATACTTCATTGGCGAACGGTCCCAATATAGATCGGTTGCTGCCCAGGGTGCTTTGTCGGTGTAGAACCATTGCAGATAGCGCGGCACGTCTGTCTGCGAATACATTGAATAGATGTTAGACAAACCCGCGCCTGGCGACACCGCCTTGAAGCGATCAGTTTGCGTCAGGATCCAAAACGTCATGTAGCCGCCATAGGACCAGCCAAACGCACCGAGACGATCAGGGTCGGCGACCCCACTCGCGATCATCGCATCGACACCCGTCATACAATCTTCGTAATCGCCTTTGCCCCAGGTGTTCTTGTTGGCTTGAGTGAAAACAAGTCCTTTGCCTGTCGAGCCACGAAAGTTTGGTTGCAGGACGGCAAATCCGTTTGCCGCCAGGACCTGAATCGTGGAATTGAAACTATTCACCGAAGCGCCCGTTGGGCCACCATGCGGATTTAGCAAGAGCGGTACTTTAGTTCGTCCGGCATACTCAGCGGGCCTTGTTAATAGTCCTTCGATCTCCATTCCGTCTTTGCTTTTCCATTTCACAACTTCCGTATCGGCCAGTTCGTAGTCAGCAAGCCAGCGGTTATGACTCGTCAGCGTTACCGGTTGGCTCAGTTTCAAGTTCGCTTTGAAGACTTCGGCAGGCGCCGTCGGTTGCGTAAGGGTACCAACGACACTGTTTCCGTCGGCACTGACTTCGGCGAGGTTAATGCTTGCGCCTGTTTTGGAGAGTTGGGTGACCGCTCCGGTAGCAACGTCAGCGGAAAAGACTTCATTGGCCTCAAGTACGTTTGTGTTGAATAAAATGCTCTTGCCGTCGCGCGTCCAAACAGGAGCACCAGCATTCAAGTCGAACTTAGCCGTCACTTGTTTTGGACTGCCACCATTTGCGGAAACCACGTAGAGATATGAGGTCGACACGCCACTTTGTGGATCGGTGCTTCCTGTGTAAGCGATCCATCTTCCATCTGGCGACCAGCGGGCTGTATCACTGGATGTCGAAGTGTCTTCAAGCTTCTTCTTTTCACCCGTAGCGATCGTTACTATCCAGACTTCACTGAAATTTCCATCATCTGCCTTTGATGTTGGTCGCGCTGTGTATGTGAGGCGCTTGCCATCGGGTGACCACTGCGGATCACTGACAGCAAAGTCGCCCTCGGTGAGTCGCTTCTCTTCCTTCTTATCAATGTTCCAAACCCAGAGATGCGACATCTTGAGATCGCGATCGATCAAAATCGGATCATCTTTGACCTTCCTGCGTTCTTCCTCTTCTTTACCGGGCTGATCAGTTGCGACAAATACCAACTGTTTGCCATCCGGCGAAAAATGAAACGAACTGACCCCACCTTTATGTGACGTGACGGCCCACGCTTCGCCGCCATCAGCCGGCATCATCCAGACCTGGCGCTCGCCATCTTTCTCGCGATCAGTCAGGAAGGCCAACATGTTTCCATCAGGCGACCACTCCGGCGCATTCGCACTTTTTTCGCCACGCGTGTACTGTCGCGCCGCCCCGCCATTCGTAGGCACAACCCACATTTGTGTCCCGGTTTTCCACTCTTTGTCTTTCTCAGTTTTTATTTCGTTGACGCTATAGACCACTCGTTTGCCATCTGGCGAGATCCGCGGCGAGCCGACATTCGAGATCTTCATTGTGTCGAACGCGGTAAACAATTTCTTTCCGTTCTTCGCGCGCGGTTCAGCCGGACCCGGCTTAACGGCATTCTCGTCCTCAGCCGTAACGGGTGTGACTTGTCCGATGGTGATTAGAGTCAGAACAAAAAGAAAGGCAAGAGGCAAAGCGAGACGATGGGGTTTCATTACCGACTTCCTCCAGAAATGTTTTCGTTGTGCGTGGTGGAGCAGGGATCTATCACAAGCGAACAATGGAATACAACCTTGAGCATTGGAACGGCGAAGGTCGGTCCGTTGGTGGTTTTTATGCTACGAATAGACGAGAGTCGAATTTCAAAGCTTCTATCTTCCCTCGTTTCAGCTTCTTGAAATCTTTATGTGCAGGATTGATTAAGTAATTATTTTCCTGCGGTACCACAGCGCTGGGAACTTTCAAGATCAGCGAGCTTGCGTTCGAAATCCACTCATCACCGATCTGTTGAATTGAGTGTGGGGAGGGCGATTCTTGCCAGTCCGGCGGCAGCTCTTTAACATCAAGTGATCTAACTAGCGACCGGTCAAACTCAACCATACAGGTTGAATAAGAACTTAGCACCGTAGTCTTATCTAAATGGACCAACAGCTCCAACGTCGCTAATGAAAGGCTACCCGAGGCGTAAATCATTGCGACTCCGACACTGTTCCAACGGCCTCCATATAATCGCGCACCCTCGCCTTTAAAAGCCTCCGCTGCATAGCGCGTTTTGAATATTCGCCAGGCTTGCATAACTAGGTAAAGACGCCGTGCTCAAGTCGCCCGATAAGTTTTTCAACTTCACGAGCTCCGACTTCAGTTCTTGCTAAGTCCAGTGGAACCGCTCCACCCAGTGCACGCGCCGGGCTGAGCAACCAGTCGCGGGCTGCATTCTCATCGCCTTCGAATAAGTCCTTTGCTCGCGCAAATAATCGTGACGTTCGAAGTACTCGGTCCGATTCACTTGACTGTAAACGACCAGTCTCCTTCCTTCGTACAAAGGTGCGGTACTTGATATCGAGCAACTTCGCCATTTCTTTTGAAGCTAACTTCATCTGGTTCTGGAGCGATTCCACCGCCGCAAATGCCAACCCCTTTTCTACGTGTTTCACTAGATCTACGGAGTTCTTCACTTTCAACCCAATTAGCTTCGTATAATCATGGGGGCCACTTTTGGTAGTTGCAGTTGAGGCCTTTACAGCTTCGCCTCTCATTATAAGTCTTCCTGCTTTTGCGTTTCGCTTAGTTGGTGGCATATGGCCTAATTGTATATGCCAGATGGCATAAAGGCCAATTCTTTTAGGAATAGTGAGCGGCCCAGTTGGATTCACCGAATGCTTTTGAAAATCCGGAAGAGATAGTAATAAGAAGGAAACAGGACCAGCACGCCGGCAAACAGAGCGATTAGTAACAACTGTAAAGTTAGCTGCGGCGCGGTTGCGCTGTAGATCGTAATGTCTGGTTCGACTAAATATGGGAACTGGGCCAATGCGCAGCCCATGAGGATGAGCGTGAGTTGAGCAGCAGCAAAGACGCGCGCGAGTTTGTAGCGACGAGTGAGTAAGGTGGCAAATGCGCCGAGCGCGCTCAGCGCCGTAATGAAATGTAAACCGAGTGCCCACCAGGTTCGGCTAATACCAGCCTTTAAGGTCGGCGCGCCAGTTCCCGCCAGAAGAAATACCAGCAACGCCAAAACTCCAACGAGAACTCCAGCGATCAAAGCACGAAGGCGAAAGTCTTCCTGCAAGTCGCGACTCCCTGCTTCAACTGTCAAATAGACCGCGGCAATAAAAGCAAACAAAGCGAGCGCATAGAATCCAACCGCGATCGGAAACGGCGCCAACCACGATCCGAAAAAGCCCGACACCACCACACCATTCTGTACATGAATTGAGCCGGACGCTGTTGCACCCATGATCGTGCCTAAGAGAACCGGAGTAATAATGCTCGCGATTGAAAAGAGCAAACTCCAGCGTCGTTGTACGTTGTCGCGTTGTGAATCATAGGAGCGAAACGTGAACGTTGTGCCTCGCAAGACGATCCCGATCAACATCAAAGTGAGCGGAATGTGCAGGGCGATCGAGATAGCGGCAAAGGCGGGAGGAAACGCCGTAAACAAAAGGACGATGACGAGTATTAGCCAAACGTGATTTGCTTCCCATACTGGTCCAATCGCTTTAGCAATCAGTGACCGTTGTTCCGCTGCGCGCGGCCCGAAAGCAAAAAGGTCCCAAACGCCGCCACCGTAATCAGCCCCGGCCAGCAACGCGTAAATGATCAGCGATGCGATCATCACTCCGGCAATGATCACTTCAAGCTGCATTGCGAGCCTCCCTTGGTTGAATTTGCGGACTCGCGGCGACTTGTCTGAGCAACAACCAGATTGTAGTTGCCGCCAGAAACAAATAGAGGACAGTGAAAGTTAGAAAAGGAACAACCAGTCCGGGCATTGGAGTAACAGCTTCGGCAGTGCGCAACACGCCATAGATTATCCATGGCTGTCGTCCAACCTCAGTCACTATCCAACCGCTTTCGATTCCCAGAAAACCAAGTGGAGTCGCGACTATGATTGCGCGTAGAAACCATTTTGAGTTCAGCCATTTCTGCGACTTCCGACCACGCCAATACCGCCAGATGGACCAGGCGGCAACCAGCATCATAGCCACTCCACACGCTACCATCACTTGAAACGACAAATGAACAATCCCGACTGGAGGTCGTTCATCAGGTGGAAAGTCGTTCAGTCCTTTTACCGTTGCGTTTGGATCGCTGTAAGACAGAATGCTAAGTCCGTAAGGTATCTCGATCGCATAACGGGTAACACCAGCCTGCTCATCCGGTATACCGCCGATACGTAAAGGAGCGCCCTTCTCTGTTACAAATTGACCTTCGAGTGCGGCAAGTTTAACTGGCAGGTTTTCTGCCACCATCTTCGCCAGATGATCACCGCTCAATGGCTGCAAAAACGCGGCTACGCCACCGACTAACAAAGCAATCGTCAAAGCTTTTTGATGAAACTGGTTCTTCGGATCACGACGCAACATGAAAGCGTGAATCCCCGCTACCGCAAATCCGGTTGCAGCATAAGCGGCAAGCGTCATGTGGGCGGTTTGGGCAAACGCAGCCGGGTTCAGCATTCCAGCGATTGGATTTATATCAACAGGCTGGCCATTGATTAGTCGAAAACCGGTGGGCGTGTTCATCCAGGCGTTGGCGATTACGACAAAGATTCCCGAAAGCATTCCGCTGAAAGCCACGATCGCGCCTGCAAACAGATGAGCGCGAGGTGGAACGCGGTCCCAACCGTAGAGATAGATGCCTAAAAAGATCGCTTCGGTAAAGAAGGCAAATCCCTCGAGCGAAAACGGCATGCCGATGATTGCGCCGGCAAACTTCATGAACCCGGGCCAGAGCAGTCCCAGTTCAAATGAAAGTACGGTGCCTGACACGGCGCCAACGGCAAAGAGAATCGCAGTACCCTTGGCCCAACGTTTAGCGAGGGTCAGGTAGACTTCGTCTTTAGTCCGCAGCCATTTCCACTCCGCGATGATCATCAAGAGTGGCATCGCAATTCCGATGGCGGCAAAGATGATATGGAAGGCAAGTGACATTGCCATCTGCGAGCGTGCTGCGAGTAAGTCAGTCATTGCGGGTTAATTTCCGATTACCAATTTTAAAACCATTGATGCTCGCAAGGGATGAATGACACGATAACGAATTCAAAATATCTTGCCTAATGGGTCACCTCTAATTATGGTAATCACATACTTGACGAATCAAGATCAATTCAGCAGTGACTTTGCCCCGAAGGGGCGACGACCCAAAGCCCAGGGTTGCCGCTTCGGCTACCCTGGGTGAAGACGTTTTCGCGCCGTGGCAACCGCAACGCGGTTGTGTCATTGAGGTTCAGCCAGCGCAACCGCGTTGCGGTTGGTAGGGATTAGCCAATCTTACCCAGGGTAGCCGAAGCGGCAACCCTGGGCTTCGTTACGTAGCCCCTTCGGGGCAACTTTGATTGCCATTAAATGGTTCCGGAACTTTGCTAAACCATTTTAATGGTTTCTGCGGCTCCGCCTCCTCGATTGCATACTACCGACTTATGGTACGAGCCCCATTTATGGTAAGGTTTTCACGAACGAATACAAATGAGGCCCCTACTTTTTATCGCGCTATCACTAAGCTTTTCCGCGTCCGCTTCGTTTACTGTTTTTGCGCAGCAACAACCGGTCGTCGTACAGCCTGGCGCACCCGGTCAACCTACAAAAACGCTGCCGCCGTCAACTAAAGGTTCTTTGCCCCCAGGCTCGCCGGCTGATGTGCAGTTTATGCAGGGCATGATCATGCACCATGCACAGGCGGTTGAAATGACCGCGCTCATCGAATCGCATACCACCAATAAAGACCTGCGCTTGCTCGGTGCACGCATCAGCCACTCGCAAACTGACGAAATGAACTTCATGAAACGCTGGCTGACAGCGCGTGGTGAATCAACATCAATGCAGATGGCGGACATGCCTGGTATGGATATGTCGTCGCACCAAATGTTAATGCCGGGAATGCTCACCGCCAAACAGATGGAAGAGTTGAAGAAGGCTAAAGGCGATGAATTTGACCATCTGTTTCTAACGGGAATGATTCAGCACCATAATGGCGCATTAGTAATGGTGAAGGATCTGTTTGATAATAGCGGCGCAGGCCAGGACGCTGAACTCTTCAACTTCGTCACCGACGTCGACAGCGGACAACGTGCCGAGATCAAGATTATGCAAAACATGCTTGGGGAAAAGCCCTGAGCAGCTCATATTTTCAACTGCCGTAGAGTTTAGACCGCTCTAAATCTTAGCTATTTGTACTGAGGAGAAACGATGATTCGAGTAAATAACTTTGCTTTTCGTCTACTAATCGCTTCATTTGTTTTGTGCTCATGCCTCGGTGTTTCGGTGATGGCCCAAACACCTGCGGCATCGCCGTCGCCTTCACCCAAGAGCGATGGAGAAGCAAATCCGTTCGCTCCGGAACCAGCGCAACCGCTGCCTGCTGGAATGACAGGTTCTGACGCGAACGATCCACGCGCCAAGTTGTCGCCCGGCGTCTTCGATGCCGGCGAAACGGCCATGGGCATCAAACATCTCATGCTCGTCAAAAAACCGGATGCGTTCCAACTCGGTTCTGATGATCCTGACAATCCAAAAGTGAAAAAGACTTTGGGCCTGTTGGGAATCGGCGACGCCTCAAAAATTCCCAAAGGCTCGCAGTTGGTGTTGGCCCAGCTCGCCTTCGCTAACTCCGATCTCGCGTTCCAGGGCAATAAAGTCTTTCAGGGAAACTTCTACGGCGTAAACATCTACGACATTGCGAACCCCGCGAAACCAAGTCTTTTGACTTCGATGGTGTGCCCCGGTGGCCAGGGCGATGTTTCCGTTTACAACAACTTGATGTTCATGTCGGTAGAGATGCCAAATGGCCGTCTCGATTGCAGCGCTGAAGGTTTTCCGCCGTCACCTCCGCCAACTGCTGGTCAACCCGCTCCGCCGTCCGTCCAAAAAGATCGTTTCCGCGGCGTTAGAATTTTTGATATCAGCGACGTGAAGAAACCGAAGCAGGTGGCCGCAGTACAAACCTGTCGCGGTTCGCACACTCATACGCTCGTTGTCGATCCCAACGACAAAGACAATGTTTACATTTACGTCTCGGGTACTTCGTTTGTCCGTCCCAATGATGAATTGGCCGGTTGTTCAGGTGATACTCCAGACAAAGATCCAAACACCGCGCTGTTCCGCATCGACGTCATCAAGGTGCCAGTAGCGACGCCGCAAGATGCGAAAATCGTTTCCAGCCCACGCGTATTTATGGATCCGCGCACGGGTGCAATTAACGGTTTGAACAACGGCGGCACGCATGCAAAAGAAGGATTGGCTAAACCAGCCGATACCAATCAATGTCACGACATCACGGTTTATTCAGCGATCGGTCTCGCTGCCGGCGCCTGTTCCGGTAACGGAATTTTGCTCGACATTAAAGATCCCGCGAACCCGAAGCGTGTTGATGCTGTAAACGATCCAAACTATTCCTACTGGCACTCGGCTTCGTTTTCGAACGACGGCAAGAAAGTGCTCTTCACCGACGAATGGGGTGGCGGACTCGGCGCCCGTTGCCGCGCAAACGATCCGAACAAATGGGGTGCGGATGCAGTGTTCGATCTGCAGGACAACAAACTGCGGTTTGCCAGCTACTACAAACTTCCCGCCGCACAAGGCGATACCGAAAATTGTGTAGCGCACAATGGCTCGCTTGTTCCGGTGCCCGGACGAGATATCGAAGTGCAAGCGTGGTATCAAGGCGGCATCTCACTGGTGGACTTTACCGATGCGGAACATCCAACCGAAATCGCGTACTTCGATCGTGGTCCAATTGATCCGAAGATGCTCGTGCTTGGTGGCGACTGGTCGGCTTACTGGTACAACGGCAATATCTACGCCTCTGAAATCGCGCGTGGCCTGGATGTTTTCGAACTGACCCCGACCAAGTTCTTGACGCAAAACGAAATCGACGCAGCTCGCGCAGTTCGGGTGGCTGAGTTGAACGTACAAAACCAGCAGAGGATCGATTGGCCACGCAATCTAACCGTGGCGAAAGCCTACGTCGATCAGTTGGAACGGTCACAAGCTCTTCCGGCGGATCGCATCAGTGCTCTGCGACAAGGTATCCAAAGCGCAGAGAAATCGAAGCTGGCTAAGAAAGACGTTGCCAAATTGAATGAACTCGCAACATCGCTTTCGTCAACTTCAACCAGCGCTGCCGATACTGCACGCGTCCAGGCGTTGACGGAAATTCTGAAGAACCCGGCCAAGTAGCGCACCGGATTGCCAGGATCAAAGCGGAAGGGTAAGGCAATTGGCCTTCATCCTTCCGCTTCTCTTTTGTACTCTGTGTCTTCGCGGTCTCAGGTCGGTAAAAGAAGTTCAACGCGCAGACGCAAAGCACTTGCGAGATTCACATTTGGAGATCGATGCCGAATAACGAGCAAGCAGAATCCAAAACAGCGATCGTCGCAGCAATTTTCGCGAACGTCGCAATCGCCATAACAAAGTTCATCGCGGCCTTCATCACCGGCAGCTCTGCGATGCTGTCAGAAGGTATTCATTCGTTGGTTGATACCGGCAACGGCGGGCTACTGCTGTTTGGCATTCACGCGAGTCAGAAGCCGGCGGATCTTGAACATCCATTCGGTCATGGTAAGGAGCTTTATTTCTGGTCGCTCATCGTGGCGATCGCCATCTTTGCGATTGGTTGTGCAACTTCGATTTATGAAGGCGTCACGCACTTAATTCATCCTCACGAAATCGGTGATCCGTTTTGGAACTACATCGTTCTTGCGTTCGCTTTCATCTTTGAAGGCACTTCCTGGATCTTCGGCTGGCGGGCTTTTCGTTTTGCTAAAGGTAGAAGAGGGATTGTTGAAGCAATTCACAAGACTAAAGACCCATCGATATTCATGGTCTTCTTTGAAGATTCAGCGGCGTTATTAGGATTACTCGTTGCCTTTGTCGGTGTGTTGTTTGGACGGTTGTTTCATACCGCTTACCCCGATGCCGTCGCGTCAATCATTATTGGACTACTCCTGGGCGTTATTTCGTTCATCCTCGCTTACGAAAGTAAGGGGCTCTTAATCGGCGAAGGTGTCGATCCTGAAACTGTCACCAAACTTCGAGCGGTAGTCGAAGCCGATCCTGGTGTGGCCCACGTTAGTCGGATACTCACGATGCACTTTGGACCACACGAAGTGCTCCTAACACTTGATCTGAGTTTTCGTAATGAACTTTCCACCGTGGGCGTAAGGACGGCCGTGAAGCGACTGCGTGAGGAAGTGAAAAAAGTCTCGCCGGATGTTACGAGGATCTATTTCGGTTCAGAATCGTTTGGAGACGACGAGGAGTTATCGAGTCATTAGAATTCTCTGCGTCTCTGCGTTAATTGGCAGGCGGATGATCGGATCATATTTTCAACACAGAGACGCGGAGTACGCAGAGACGCAGAGATAACTTCAAACCAACTAGCGGAGAGATAACTTCTCCGCCTATCGAGTTTCAGATGCGTATCGCGATCTTGCCAAGATGGTGTTCCTTCAACGCTTTGTGCGCTTTATCGGCGTCTTCCAGAGCGAAAGCTTGGTCTACATGGACCACAAATGGACCAGCATTGATCAAGCTGTTAAGTTTATCGATCAGTTCACGACCACCTTCGCCATCGTAAGCTTCGACCGAAACTCCTTCGGGAGCCTGCGGTGCGGGAGTCACGCCGTTTGGATATGCGATTCGCCCGCCTTTACGGATCGCGGCTAAGGCTTCATTTGTTTTGTCGCCACCTGCGGTAACAAGTGCAGCGTCAATTCCCTCACTCGCAAATTCTTTGGCAACCTTCAGAATATCGTCGCTACGTCCGTTGACTGCGGTGTCAGCGCCAAGTTTTTTAGCGAGGGCAACACCGTCGTCACCCGAAGCAATTGCAAACACGCTGGCGCCGAGTCGTTTTGCAAGTTGTATAGCCAGGTGTCCGATGCCCCCACTGGCGCCGAAGATCAGCACCGACTCGCCAGCTTTCAAACCCAGCACTTTGTCTAAGCCAGTCAACGCCGTTAACGCATCGCTGGGTAAAACTGCCGCCTGCTCCATCGATAACGCACCGGGAATGCGAGAAACATTTTCCGCTTTGACTACCGCATATTCGGCATAGAAGCCGCCCTTGGGATTCGCGAGCTCAGCCGCGTAAACGCGATCGCCTTCTTTAAATTGGGTGACTTCGGTCCCGAGCGCGGCGATCGTGCCTGCGCCATCGGTTCCGAGCACGTAGGGAAACTTCGGCTTGATTCCCATGATCTCCACAAATTGACCTTCACGTTCCATCGGGTCCCACGCGCCCACACCCGCCGCTTCAACGCGAATTAAGACTTCGTTTGCGTCTACTTCAGGAACCGGCACGTTCTGGATCTTGAGAGTTTCTGGTCCACCAAACTTATCGAGAGCTATCGCCCGCATTGTGTCTGCTTTTGCTTGTGATGTTTGCGTCATGATTTTACTCACACCTGTCTGTTTCTTGATCGTCCTGTATACCACCGACTTTATGTCGGTGGAGCTTCAACTTCTCACTAAGAAGCTATGCTTGAGCGTACATCAAGATACCCCCGACTTTATGTCGGTGGAGCTTCAACTTCTCGCTAAGAAGCTATGCTCGAGCGTACATCAAGATACCACCGACTTTATGTCGGTGGAGTTTCAACTTCTCGCTAAGAAGCTATGCTCGAGCGTACACCAAGATACCACCGACTTTATGTCGGTGGAGTTTCAACTTCTCGCTAAGAGGCTATGCTTGAGCGTACATCAAGATACCACCGACTTTATGTCGGTGGAGTTTCAACTTCTCGCTAATTTAATAAGGCGTGAAAAATCAAACTAACCCGACGCTACCGCGTTACGGTACTGACTTCATTGCCACAAATATAATTTACAAAATTTGTACACTTATGAATGAGCATAGATGAAGGACGGCTAGTCGAATAGGACTCCGGAAGATCGTCCCACGAAACTCCGACGCACTTCTGTGCCCCTTTAACCTACAACCCGCGAAGCGATCAGATGAAGTTCCGAGTCGGCGCACATACTTCTATTCGAACGGGGCGGCCGAGACGGCCGCGCTCCGACAGAAGAGCGCCCAAGATAAACTTCTGCTAGGCAACCAACGATGGGGTTTGCAAATCCTCGACCATATCATCACGGTAGTCGGGTACATTAAGCGGAATCAGCACCTTGATCGGTTCCTCAATACCTCTACTCATCAGGAAATTTTCCAGCCGCTGTTTCAGCGCCGCTGTGACTGCTTGTCCTTTAGCAACCAGAAGAAATCCGCTAACGGACAATACGTCAGCCGCGAGGATCATCTCCGGTTCGAGTTCAGCCACTTTAACGTAGGCAGAGTCGAAGCACTGACGGCTACCCGCCACAACTTTTCGCAAGGCTTCCACTGCCAGTGGATGATACCAACCGGTCCGCCGCTCAATTTCATTTAGTGCGTCGTGACTGCTAAGTTTCACCTCGACCAGCTTATCGAAATCTAAAGCGATCTTAAGAATCCTCGATCCGATGGGAATCGTCGGATCATCAGGGGCCGCCATGTACTTGTCTTCCTGATGACCAATGATTTGAGCAACAACTTCCAGACGCGGAATACGCGCGAGGAGTTCCTGGCCCACTTGAGGATGAGTCTGAAGCAGCCGCAATTCATCTGGTGTCAGACTTTTTCCCTCGTAAACCTTGTGCAACGTCCCTTCCGGAATTGCAATGCAGCCGATCTGTGAAAGCATCGTCGCCAGATCCAATTGCCAGTCGTTATCAACTTCCATCAGTATCGATAACTGAAGAGCAAGTCGTCGCACTCGCGACGCCCGACCGAAAGCTGTCGGATTGACCATCGCCAGCAACTCGCTGAGCACCTGGATACTGCGGCTCAACGTGTTCTCCAGTAAGTCCCTTTCAGCACGCACGAGGCGATATTGTTGAATACCGGCAGCTAACGACTTCGCTAAAACTTCGGGAGGACACGGCTTATTAAGGAAACGAAAGATGTGGCCTTCATTGACTGCATTAACAGCCGTTTGCTGATCGGCATTCCCGGTGAGCATCATGCGTACTGACTCGGGAGCGACTTCGCCAACACGCTTCAGGAACCGTATTCCATCCATTTCGGGCATTCGCATGTCCGAAACAACTACGGCATATGGCCCATCGATCTCCATCATCTCAAGCGCGCGAACACCGCTCGACGCTGTCTCAATAACAAACTCTTTTCTTAATGCACGCTTGTAAGCCTCCAGAATATTTGGCTCGTCGTCTACACAGAGTATTTTTTCAATCATTGTTGTTGCTCCGTAATTCTTTCCAGACAGCAAAACGCCCTTCGAGTTTCAATCTTTCCAGGAAACTGGACACTTCGTCGATCCCCACAGATTTTTCCAACTCACTTGAATTTGTCTCATCGATCAAATAATCGGCAACACAGACCGCGGTAAGCGGGCTGAACTCCTCTGCCGGACACGAGTTCGGATTTTGATGGAAAGCCACCGCCTCGACGATCGAATCAGGTAAACCCCAAAGCCCGAGCAGATATGCGCCAACTTCCGGATGACTTGCACCCAGCACTTTTTGCTCCGCCTCAATTAGTTTTAGTCCTTCGACTTTCGTCCTTTCCAACATCTGTCCATATTCGGCAGGTAAATGAGACGCCAAAACAAGCTTCCCACATTCGTGTAAAAGTCCCGCGGTGAAAGACTGTTCAACGACTTCGCTACTTTGCTTTTCGCACTTGGCGATCTCCTTTGCCAAAGTTGCGACTTGGAGGTTGTGCTCCCAGAGGTCTTCAAGCGACAACCCTGGTATTCGTATCGACTTGAATTGCGAAAAGATTTGTATTGAGAGCGCGAGCGACTTAACGATATCTATACCCAGCAAGCTGACCGCATCGGCCGGGCAGGAAATCTGACGACGCAGGCCGAAGAATGCCGAGTTCACCATCTGTAAAATCTTCGCCGTCATTCCTGGATCTTGTCCGATGATTGCGGCGATGCGTTTCGTTGACGGTTCAGCGGCCTCGAGTTCCTGCATTAACTCCGCATAGAGCGATGGCAGACTCGGCAAAGACTGCATTTTAGAAATCAGCAACGTCAGTGAGGTATCGGAAAGTAGATCGCGTAACGCGCAGGCGCGACCGATGGTGTGCCTGAGTAAGTCTGCTTCACATGGCTTTGATAAATACTGGTGGGCCTGGCCCACTGACGAGAGGATCAGTCGTTCATCAGAGTGACCGGAAAGTACAATTCTTACCATGTGTGGGTATTCAACCCTCACTTCTGATAATAGTGCGGCGCCATCCATACCCGGCATTCGCATGTCTGTAACAACGACGTCGAACTTTCCTTCGCGTAGTTGGGTGAGGGCCGCTTCGCCGTTAATTGCGAAGTTCATTTCCCAAGTTTCGCGCATGGGCCGCAGCATACGTTGCAATCCTTCCAGGATTTTTGGTTCATCGTCGACAAATAAGATTCTTTTGATCGTCTGAGTATGAGTCATCCGTTGAGGTCTCCTGCAAGGGAAGACGAATAATGAAGGTAGTTCCTGTGTCTTCCGCGCTTTCAAGGCTGATGGTGCCGCCGTGTTTTTCCACGATGACGTTGTGAGATATTGCGAGGCCCTGGCCGGTTCCTTTGCCTACCTGCTTAGTAGTGAAAAATGGGTCGAAAATACGGCTACGATACTTTTCGGGAATTCCCGTGCCAGTATCACGAATCCTAATTTCGGCCCAGGGCGGAGCAAGAGTAGTTGAGATTGTAATCGTTCCTTTTCCTTTTGAGCCGTCACCAACCACGTCGGCTATCGCGTGCGAGGCGTTGATGATCATATTGAGGATCACCTGGTTCAGCTCTCCCTGTAAGCATGGAACGAGGGGTAACATCGGATCAAAATCCGTAATGAGGTGGGCCACATATTTCCACTCGCCGCAAGCTACGGTAATCGTGCTATCGATGGCCCTATTCAGATCACAAGCCTGTTTCACGGCAACGCCGGGATGGGCGAAGTCCTTCATCGACTGCACAATCTTGGATATACGTTGTGTACCCTCTAACGATTGCGTGAGGGCTTTCGGGATTTCCTCAGTGAGAAATTCAAGGTCTGCATCCTTAATAGACTTGTCTACTTCGGCAAGGAGGGTTGGCGTTGTAGTGCCGGCGCGCGCCGAGGAGGCGAGTTCGGCATAAGCGTCATGGACTTTCAGGAGATCCTGAAAAGCATCTATCAGGAACCGGGTGTTGTCACTTACATACTGTGTCGGGGTGTTGATTTCGTGCGCAATGCCGGCCGCCAGTTGGCCCACCGACTCCAATTTCTGTGCTTGTCGCAACTGGTTTTCTAAAAGTTTGCGTTCGGTAATGTCGCGAAAATAGTAGGCCCGACCGTAAAGTACATGATCGGCATTCTTTACCGGTGCGTTGTAGTAATGAATGATGCGACTGTTCTTGAGGGTGATCTCTCTATCGCTTCGCTCTTCGGCATGTTTACGAAGATGATGGACCAGGGCCAAAAATTCTTCGGGTTGATTCTGCATTTCCGCGATAGCCAGCAAAACGGAGTCACCCGATTCCGAATTTGCCATTTCTTCGCTGAGTCCCCAGATATCGAGGAAGCGTTGGTTGTGGGAAATGATCTTTCCTTCGACTGAGACGACGAGGACCCCATCAAGCGAGGCTTCGCTCTGCGATTCCAAAAGAATTCTTTGTAGTCTTAGTTCCTCTTCCGCTCGCGTACGCTCCTGGATCTCTTTAAATAACTTTCCGGTTAGTTGGGTAACTGTATTTACAGCGCTTTGAAGATGCTCATAGATATCCTGCGAAACTTTTTTCTGATCAGTGAGTTCGCGTCCGACAGCGAGAAACTTTTCGCCCCGAGCTATACAGGCCTCAAGCTGGCTGTGGTTGATTGGAACATTGAGGACGTCGTCCACCCCGCTTATTCGCTCATTCATTTCTGAAGTGCCGATCGCAATGATGTAAACGGGATTAGGCTGACACGATTCTCTAAGTTGCTGACAGGTTTGAGCAATTGTTTGTTGGCTGAGATGAGGATTGAGGAGGACGATGGCGCTCTTGTTCCAGACTTTTAAATCTGCAATGAGTTTCCTGCTATCGTCGATAAGAATTGTACGATTGTTGATCTCGTCTGTGCCCTTAAAAAGGGCCGTTAAAGACGCATCGCTTGAGGCCAGAAAAATTTGGGGGCTCTCATTGATAAACTCGGTTGCCGGCGTCGTTTTCGCGGGCGCCCAATTCGCTTGAGTCGGACGCAGGTCCTCCATGACTTTTTTGATTTCCGAGTTTGCGTACTTACACTCGAGCAATGTCTCGCGATGCTCAAGTGCTTCCGCGACGAAGTGCAGGACCCATTCCGCATCCCAGGGTTTATGAATCACCCGCAAAGCGCCCGCGTGATTGATCGCCTCGGCCGAAGTGTCGTTATCAGTGTTTGCCGTCACCAACATGCAAACCAGATCAGGATCTATTAACTGACTTTGGCGTAGCAATTCGGTGCCGCTCATTTCCGACATACGCTGATCAGAAATGAGTAGCGAGATTTTATTGGTCCTGAGAATCTCGAGTCCTGCAAAGGCATTGCCGGCGGTGAGTACCTCATACTTCTTGTCCAGGACTCTCTCCATCATTCTTAAACTTACTGGAGAGTCGTCGACAACCAGAATTCTGTGAGTGCTCAGTTCCTTCTGCGATGAAGGGGTACTTACGCACGTATGATCCGCTAATGCCTGATTGATGAACGTTGTTTTGAAGGGCATCTTGGTAAGGAGATTCGAGAATTTAGTCGTAACGTGGTCCAGAGAGACTGCGAGGCAGCTACTGATTAGTTGAAGCTAGGGCCTGTAATTACGGCGCAGGGCGCCGAACAGAGCTGTAGCAAGCAGGGTGCCGCTACAATTGCTCTTAATGTTGGGGTTTTATAAAGGAATGACGAGGCGCCGGGCCAAATTTGCCCCAGTCTCGCTTAATGCCTACCTATTATGACGCACCTGTCCGTATAAAACGGTCCGGCGACAACCGTCAAACTCGCCGGCGGGATCCGCTCACGGTCCAAAACGCTGGCGGTATTCGCTGGAAACAATAAATGCCTTTACCATTTCCGCCGTAACAAAATTCCCGTCGAAGTGATTCAATTTTGTCAGCCAGAAATCGTAGCCCGTGTAATCTGCATCGGGAGCGTCATTTGGATTTCTGCGGAGGTAACCAAAGTACTGCATCAGCACAAAAGCGCGGTTGTACTCCTGTTGAACTAAAGTCGCATTCTCGGCAACTCTCCTTAGCGCCTTAGCTCTGGCCGCGTTGTCCGCGGACGTCAATGCTCCTGCAAATTCGTCTATCGCCGCCTGTCGTTCTGAAGATGAAGGGACAAGTCCGCTGTTACTAAAGAGGAGATCTACAAACGCGGCTGGTGTCAGCGAACCAGGGTATGCGCCGGTAAATCTCGCGCGCTGTACAAACGCCGCCAGGAACGCTTGCTTGTTACTCTCGAGCAGCGCTTCCCAGCCGTTTTGACCCACCACCACATTCTGACCTATAGACTGGGAATCGGTTAACAGTTCGTTGAAGCGGACCGCCGGAACTGCTAGTTGATGAGTGCCATTAAAGGTGGATATTCCATTCGAATCACCGTACGCCGCCTTGTAGATACGTTCCACCAGGTATCCGGTTTGCTGAAACTCAATCGAAAGATAGAAGGCGCCCGAGACGTTGATCCGCTTTTGTTCAATACAAGTTTGATCTGTGCCGCACAAAGTTATCTCGTTGGCCCAAAAACTTAGACCGGAAGAATCCGGTGTGCGATTAAGAAAATCGAAGTAGTGTTGGCGCACGAAAAACTGCGGGTTGTCCGCCGGATTATTTGAGAGTGAGGGATAAAAGACGATCACACTCGATCGGTTTGCGAGATTATCATCGGCGAAAGCGCGAATAATTGACGTTTGATTAGGATCAACCGTGAGGGGACCCGTATAGAGTTGATAATGGGTCTCATCGAGTGAATAAAATATCCGCTTCACTCCGGAACCAGCATCTGTCGCGTTTACACTGACCCGCAGCTCACTTCCCTGTCGTACACCGTTGATAGTCACTACAGGTGGATCAACGTCCT
>DATDMC010000039.1:0-30653 GCA_036518995.1 Pyrinomonadaceae bacterium
GGGGAAACGAAGATTATCGATTATCAACCGCAACGCGGTTGCGACCCAGAGCCCAGGGTTGTTTCAACCCTGGGGAAGCGAAGATTATCGATTATCAACCGCAACGCGGTTGCGACCCAGAGCGCAGGGTTGTTTCAACCCTGGGGAAACGAAGATTATCGATTATCAACCGCAACGCGGTTGCGTCCCAGAGCGCAGGGTTGTTTCAACCCTGGGAAAACGAAGATCATCGATTATCAACCGCAACGCGGTTGCGACGCAGAGCCCAGGGTTGTTTCAACCCTGGGGAAACGAAGATCATCGATTATCAACCGCAACGCGGTTGCGTCCCGGCGATCAAAATAGGTCCGCATCGCGCCAATATAAACAACCAAACCAACCATTCATAAATCGGGATTGAGGTGGTCCACGATGGACGCAACCCCTTCGGGGTTGGTAATGGTTGACGTTGTTACCCAGGGTTGAAGCAACCCTGGGCTTTGGGACGTCACCGCGTTGCGGTGAAAACGTCAAACCACGGACGACGAACTACGAACTACGGACGCCTGATCCCCCGGCCCCTGATCCCTAACCCCCGGCCCCCCCGTGCTCTTACTGCAAATACTTGTCCAACCAATCCAACACGGTGTGGTACCAGAGATTCGAATTTTGTGGTTTGAGCACCCAGTGACCTTCGTCAGGGAAACTCAAAAACTTCGAATCAATTCCTTTGCGTTGCACTGCCGTGAACAACTGCAGTCCTTCGCCGATTGGTACACGAAAGTCGAGATCGCTATGAATGATCAGGATTGGCGTGTGGAAGTTATTGACATGGTTGTGTGGCGACCAGCGGTTATACATCGCCGGGTTGGTCCATGGTGTTCCTTTGAATTCCCATTCCGGAAACCAAAGCTCTTCAGTTGCGCCGTACATACTGGTCAAGTTGTAGACGCCGTCGTGTGAAACGAGAACTTTGAATTGGAAACGCGGATCGTTGTTATGACCTTCGATCCAATTGATCATGTAGCCACCGTAGCTCGCACCCGCCGCTCCAATTCGACTCCGATCAATATAAGGACTGCGGCGAAGCACATCGGCGACACCATTCATGATGTCGACATAAGCTTTACCACCCCAGTCTCCGCTGATCTCATTAATAAACTGTTGACCGTAGCCAGTTGAACCGCGCGGATTCGGAGTGAACACTATATAACCAGCGTTCGCAAAAATTTGCGGGTTCCAGCGGTAACCCCAATTGTCGCCCCATGCGCTTTGTGGTCCACCATGAATAAGAACGACTAAAGGATACTTTTTCGAAGCGTCGAAGTTGTTAGGCTTGATAATGTAGCCATGAATTTTCCGGCCGAGTGCGCCGGTCCATTCGACATCTTCGGCAGCCTTAAGATTTGCCGCATTCATCAACTGCATGTTCACCGACGTCAGGGCAGTGACTCCGCTGCCATCCGAGTTTGCTGTGTAGACTTCCGCCGGTGATGCGTTTGAACTGCCCACGAAAGCTAATTTGTTTCCGCTGCTGGTGATACCCAAATTGCTCGCATAAACGCCTGCGACTACTTTTTGCGGCACGCCGCCGGATAGTGGCACTCGGAAAATCGGCGACTTGCCACGCTCACCTGCGGTGAAGTAAGCAGAGTTGCCATCGGGTGACAGCACTACCTCTTCGACCTGTTGATCAAACTGTTTCGTAATTTCAGTGCTTACGCCCGAAGCACGGTTGTAAGCCATCAAGCGCCAGCGATCTGCTTCGAAACCGGCAGTGGCTTGTGAACGGTAAATGATCCAGCGCCCGTCGCGTGTGTACACCGGGCTCGCATCGTAGCCATGATTGTTTGTGGTGATGTTCTTCGGTTGGCCACCAGAAAGAGACATCACATAGATGTCGCTGTTTGTGGAAGTCGCTTCCACTTTGTCCGGATTTCGAAGGAACGCGATCTCCTGCGAATCAGGCGAGAAGGCGAAGTCGACACCAGACGAGGCTGCATATGGTGGCGAGTCGTAATCACCAGGCGTCAGCTCACGCGCTGTTCCACCTTTGCTCGAAACAACGAAGACGTGGGTGCGCTTCACGTCGCGCCATTCATCCCAGTGTCTAAACAGCAGACGCGTGGTGATATGGGCTTTGACTTTGCTCGCTTCGGCTGCTTCATCTTTTTTCTTATTGCAGTCGTCGTTGGTGCAGTCCGGATAGACTTCCGAAGAAAACGCGATCCATCGACCGTCCGGAGACCACACGGGCGCAGCAGCGCCAGTTGAGATTTTTGTTACCTGGTCCTTGTTATCGCCATCGCTTTCCATCGTCCAAAGCTGTTGCCCGGTAACGAACGCGATTCGTTTGCCGTCCGGCGACCATCGTGGCGACGATGATGAAGTTTGCCCATTCGTAAGTTGTTTTAAGTTGCCACCATTAATTGAAACGACATAGATCTGGTTCACGACCTTATTTGCGTCGTAGTTGACGTCTCCGATCGTAAAGGCGACGCGTGTGCCGTCAGGTGAAATTTGCGGATCAGCAACGCGGCGGACTTTCAGTAGATCTTCAATCGTATAGGTGCGTTGCTGCGCACTTACAACCGTGCTTACGAAGAGCAAGAGCAGAGCACTGAGAACAGAAAAACGCTTCATAGAAATTCCTCGAGAGGTTTGATTTTGGAACGAGTTGGGAAAGCGCCGACATTATGACATCAAATCAGGCCGATGCGAAAAGCGCTGACTCTGTGACTCTGAGTTCTTTTGTGTTTACGCCTGGGCCTGGCTAAGTGAAGTCGGTTTTTAACACAGGGGGCTCAGAGACACGGAGACACAGAGTTAATTTGTGCTACTCTGCGACCTAATTTCTCTATGGTTCGACGAATCATCGTTGCCCTTGTTCGCTTCGCGCTCAGAATCTACTTCAAACACATCGAGGTGACCGGACTGGACAATGTCCCGCGCGACATTCCGGTCATTTTTGTTTTGAATCATCCAAACGCGCTGGTGGATCCTGTCTTTCTGCTTTCACTGGCGCCACGTCAGGTTTCGTTTCTCGCCAAAGCGCCGTTGTTTAAGATGCCCGTCATCGGCTACCTCGTGCGCGCACTCGATTCGTTGCCGGTCTATCGTCGTCAGGACGAAGGCCAGGACGTTTCAAAGAATGAAGAGACTTTTGCGGCGGCGCGTAAGTTATTAGCGAAAGGTGGAACGATCGGGATTTGTCCGGAAGGAGTTTCGCATGACGATCCTGGTCTAAAGCCGATCAAGACCGGCGCTGCCCGAATTTCACTGGCAGCCGTTTCAAGCGACGAAGTCAACGACTTGCAAATCGTTCCCGCGGGACTCTACTACACTTCAAAAACAAGTTTCCGTAGTTCGGCTTTACTCAACTTTGGTGAACCGATCAAGGTCGAACCAGTTTCGCTGGAGGCCGATGGTAGTCCACCGCGTGATGCAGTTCGCGAACTTTCGAACCAGATAGAAGAGTCGCTTCGTGAAGTAATCCTCGACGCAGAACAACAGGAAGCACTGCAAACTATCGCACGCGCCGAAAGAATTTTTACCTCGGATACTGAACTCAGTGGAGAAGAGAAGCTGAGCGATGAACTCCAGCTCCAGCAACGATTCATCAAAGCCTATTCAGCGTTGCAGCACACACAGCCGGCCCGTTTGCGACGACTTGAAGTGCGGATGATCAGATTCGATGAGGAACTCAAACAAGCCGGCATCGATCCGGAAGAACTCGCACCGCCGTCGTCGACACTCGACGTCTTCTGGAAAATTCTAAAGCGATTGCTGATCTTCGTTTTTATGCTTGGGCCGGCAGCAGTGGGAACTGTTATTCATTATCCTGCTTACTTTTTGGGTGGTTATCTGGCGACCAAGCTCTCGCAAGACTCCGAAGATGTGATCTCCACTATTAAGATCATCTCGGCAATGTTGTTGTTTCCCTTGACCTGGTTGGTCGTGTCGGTATGTTCTTATTTGTTGTTTGGTTGGATTGCAGCGCTTGGCACGCTACTCGTAATTCCTTTGTCCGGTTATGTCGCCATTATGTTTTTTGAAGAGTTGGACGAGTCGGTAGGAGGGCTTCGGGTCCTCTTGTTCTTCCTCATGAGGCGAAGATTTTTCGTGAGACTACTGGCAGAGCGTAAGGCCATTAAGAACGAGATACTCGCCCTCGGTCGCGAAGGCAACTAACTGGACCATGCTTTGACTAAGGCAAAGCGGGGGATGTGGGCGAGTTTCGGCGCTCTACTTCTTGCGTGCTTTGCCGGCCGTCTTAGTGGCTTTACTGGTCTTAGTGGTTGACTTGGAAGCAGCCGCTGCTCTCTTCTTACCACCACCGCCGCCGCTATGGACCGAGCGGCCCTTACGACCCTCACTCCGCAGTTTTCCGGCATCCATTAGTTGCTCATACGCGCCCCGGACCACATTGCGGGCCACCTTTAAAGTATCTGCCAATTCGCGTTCGCTGGGCAGCAAAGTTCCCGCTGCCAGCTCGCCGGCATCGATAAGAGTGTTTAGCTGTTCACGAATTTGCCTGGTCATAGACTCAGGGCGTTTTCGATTGACACGAACGTTTAGTTTAACCATCTTGCTCCTCGCTTGAGTTTCAGAGCCAGGGGGCAAATCGAACTTTAAGGGATAGGGCTTTGGGGTACTCCAATTCTATGCAGCGCGATCTAGAGTGTCAAACAACTTTTCGTTGAGTATGAAAAAGGTTAGACCACCGTGAACTTGTCGTGATAGACCAGGCCGGATTTGAGGAGTTAGGGCCAACTTCTGGTCCAAATGCAGGTTCCTTGATAGGTGGGCCCTTAGAAGGCAGTAGTCAGGGGCCAGGGGGCAGGGGTTAGTGGTCAGTAGAATTGCCACTGCCTTCTGCTCCTGCCTACTGCTTTCTGCCTTCCGCCTACTGGATCCTTCCCCACGCGCTGGTCTTCCAGTTGTCGATAGCGTCTTCAGGCAGGATCCACGGCGGCAGGGGCATTAGGAGTTGCTCCGAAAGTGCGAAAACGTACGGTTCATACATATCACGCAGTTCGCGCAACCGTTTCATCCGATCATCGCCTTCAAGTTCCAGCTTGTTGTTTGCCAATAACTCCCTGACACGCGCAAAGTCTTTTTCGTTTAAGCGATCCTCGGGCATCCTGCTGCTTGGTTTGCGTTTGAGTACTTGCGCGATATCAACTACAGCATGGCGCGTTATCGCAAAGGTCATTCGTGCTTGCCATGCTTCGCCATCTTTCAAGCCGACCATCACCAACGCGCAGGTATCAAGTACAGTCGTTAGTGCTCTTAGCCACGACTGGTTGTCATGCTGCGAACGAAAAAAGCAGAGCACGGGATAAGAAAGATGACTCTCGAGCAACTCCGCTGACCAGTGTTCCCATTCGCCCAACAGCGTTTTTAAATCGGAACGAGTTCCGTCTGCGCCATGTCGCCTTATTAATTCGACTGCACTCGATGGTGATCCGGCCCGTGCGTCGAGAAGCGAAATACTGGCTTCGCGTCGCGAAAACGATTGATAGAGTACGGGCAGGTAACTAATGACTACGGCGAAGAGTCCAAACCCGTTTGCTGTCTCGATTACTGATAGAAACCTGGCGAAGGGTTGCACGGGCGCAACGTCTCCGTAGCCTAAGGTAAAGAAAGTGACACCACTCAAATATAGATAAGTCCAAAAAGTTTTTGCCTCGCCCGCGATCAACAACGCCGATTTACTACCCCAAAAAATGAGGGCGTAGCCGACGATAAGAGCTGTTGCCCAAATGCCCAGCAGGAAAAATAAGGAGAGTGGTCCAAAAAGACTGAGAACCTGGTCGCGTCGACGCCCGGTCTTAATACGCCGGGCGATGAACCAGCAGGGGATCCAGGCTAAACGATAAAAAAGACTGGTGAGTCTAATCCGCCGGGTGACCCGCCGGGGGAGAATGACCGTCTCGAATGTGTCCCAAAGGATCGCTGTGATTAATGTGATGCCGAGAATTAGGCCGATGATATGCATCGATTAAGAGAAGGACTCAGATTTCAGATTGCAGATTGCAGATTTCAGATTGGCAAATAGATAGGGCCATTGATTTAGTGACAACCGCGTGGTCGCAGAGTCAGTACCACCCCGCGGTAGCGGGTGGGTCCACTTGGAATAATGGAGCGTCTAGCATAAGCAACCCACCCGCTACCGCGGGGTGGTACTGACTCTGCGACCACGCGGTCTGACTCTGTGGGACTCTGTGACCACGTGGTACTGACTCTGTGACCACGTGGTACTGATTCTGTGACCACGTGGTAGGGACTCTGTGACCACGTGGTAATCTGCAATCTGCAATCTGAAATCTGCAATCGACCTCTGCGATCTTAAATCCGCGAGATGTTAGCCTTGAAATCGAATTTTGCACAGCACCCGAAAAATTTCGACTTGACAGATTCGCCCGTTGCCGTGAGAGTAGCCCCGAGAAATCCAACAGTTCGTTGATCTTAATTTAGCTCCTGCCTTTGCTTCTGTGCCGGTTTTGGACTTTTACACTGAGTACCGCCTAGATCAACCATGAGACTTTCACTGCTCGATTGGTCAGTTATAGCTGCGTATTTCCTTTTCAATTTAGGTATCGGCATTTATTACTCGCGCCGGGCACGAGGAAGCACTACCGAATTTTTCCTTTCCGGACGAGACGTGCCGTGGTGGTTGGCGGGCACATCGATGGTGGCGACTACCTTCGCCGCTGATACACCTCTCGCAGTAACCGGCTTTGTCGCTCGCAATGGAATTGCCGGCAACTGGCTCTGGTGGAACTTCGTCATGAGCGGAATGATGACGGTGTTTCTCTATGCGCGTCTCTGGCGCCGGGCCGGAGTAATGACGGACATCGAGTTTGCAGAGCTGCGCTACTCAGGTAAGCCCGCCGCGTTTCTTCGTGGTTTCCGCGCACTATATTTAGGACTACCGATCAACTGCATCATCCTGGGTTGGGTCAACCTCGCGATGGTGAAGATTATCGAGATCACACTCGGTCTTGATAAACGCGGCGCCATTCTTGTCGTAATCGGAATGCTTCTGTTCACGGCTTTCTACACGGCGATCTCGGGGCTGTGGGGAGTTTTAGTCACTGACCTGTTTCAGTTTGCCTTGAAGATGGGAATGGTGATTGTCCTGGCCATTCTCGCTGTACATGCGGTTGGTGGAATCGATGCGTTAAAGACGAAGATAAATGCACTCGATGCGGCTAGTGGCCAGACGGGATCTCGACTGGCGTTTTTTCCAGACTATAATTCAGTCTGGATGCCGGCGATTACGTTGTTTGTGTTTCTCGCCGTGAACTGGTGGGCCAGTTGGTATCCCGGCGCTGAACCGGGCGGTGGTGGATACGTCGCACAACGAATTTTTTCAGCCAAGGACGAAAGACACGGATTACTGGCAACACTCTGGTTCAACATCGCCCATTACGCGCTTCGTCCCTGGCCCTGGATTTTGACGGCGCTCGCTTCGTTGATCCTTTATCCAAACCTTGTCGACAAAGAATCCGGCTATATCAAGACGCTCCTCGATCCAAACGTCTTTCCCACTTATTTACGTGGCTTCATGCTCGCTGCCTTTGCTGCGGCTTACATGTCGACGATTGGAACGCAACTAAACTGGGGCGCGTCGTATGTAATCAACGACTTCTATCGACGGTTTATATCGAAGTCGGCGGGTGAACGACACTACGTTATTGTTTCGCAGTTTGTGACGGTAACGCTGATGATTGCGTCATTAGTAGTTACGTTCTATATGGAGTCGATTGGCGGCGCGTGGAAACTTTTGCTGGTGACAGGAGCGGGAACTGGTACAGTGTTGTTGTTGCGCTGGTTCTGGTGGCGAATCAATGCCTGGTCGGAAGTGTCGGCTATGATCACTGCCGCCGTCGTTTCCCTCTTTCTGCAATTGGTCTTAAAGTGGGACACTGACAACCCTCGTGAATTTGCATATTTGATGCTGGTGACGGTCGGAGTCACGACAATCGTCTGGGTTGTTGTAACTTTAGCAACTCCAGCGGAACCAATTGATAAGCTGACAGCGTTTTATAAACGAGTCAGACCGGAAGGACCGGGATGGAACCGGGTCGCGGCAGTTGCAGGTTTTGCGGGCGCGCACGCGGAAGGCCGACTGGCAACGCAATTCTTTAATTGGTTCCTGGGCTGCCTGATGATTTACGGCTCGCTGTTTGGGATTGGCAAACTGATCTTTAAAGATTACTTGTCCGGATTACTCTATCTGGCTGTAGCTATTGGCGCTGGTTTGGTAATCTCGTGGAATCTTTCGAAAGTAGGATGGAAAACTGTTGGTGAATCGGAACCAGGGCCTTCTGATGAACCAGCCTGAAGAGAATAATAGAACGATAGTGACTGAGCAGAACGGATCGAAACCGAAACTCGTTTTTGCCGCAGATTTAGGTGGCACTCATCTACGTGGAGCACTTGTCGACGAACGTGGCACGATACACGTTCAGTTAAAACAGGAGACTCCGAAAGGTGACTCACCCGATTTCATCGTTAACGCATTGGTTGACGCGGCCGCTGAATGCGAGCGCCGGCTGGGTGACGAACATTTCAAGGCGTCGTCAATCCTCGTTCCCGGTACGTTGGACCATAACGCAGAAGTTGTTATCCAGGCGCCCAACCTGCAAAGCCTCGATCATTTCGCCTTAAAAGCCGCTCTCGAAGACAAGTTTCATTTGCCGGTGCTTTTGGAAAACGACGCAAACGCTGCGGCGGTGGGTGAGATGTGGTTAGGCGCAGCCCGGGGCGCTAAAAATGTAATCTGCATCACGCTCGGGACCGGAGTTGGCGGCGGAATAATTCTAGACGGGAAATTGTGGCGTGGAGCTGATGGTTCGGCAGGTGAAGTCGGACATACAACGCTCGATCCTTTTGGTGGACCACAATGCAAGTGCGGCAACTACGGTTGCCTGGAAATGTATGCGTCGGCGACTGCGATGGTGCGTATGACACGTGAGGCGTTGGATCGTTTTCCCGATTCGAGTTTGCAAGGACAGTGTCTGACGGCGAAGTCGATCTACGATGCCGGAAAAGCTGGTGACGCACTCGCGCTTGAGACGTTTGGAAAAGTCGGTGACTATCTTGGCGTGGCGTTGGCTAATCTGATCAACTTACTTGGTCCGGAAGTGATTGTGATTGGTGGTGGCGGCGCGAACGCGTGGGACTTGTTTGAACCGAACATGCGCAAGCAAATCCATGATCGGGCGTTTCCATCGTTGTCGCGGAATGTGCAAGTCAAGCCCGCAGAGTGCGGCGACAACGCCGGATTGTTAGGCGCCGCGCAATTGGCGTTTGTAAACCACGTGCTGTAAACGCACAACCGCCGAACGCTGAAAGCGTTTCGTCTCAAAGCCCAGGGTTGAGCTTTGGCAACCCTGGGTAAAACGACAAAACAGCCCAACTCCGAAGGAGTTGCGCCCGCGGTTAAGTGCGGCCCTTACCTTTCAGATACGCATTAAACATTTCTAATTCTCGCACATCGCATCGCAACTCCTTCGGAGTTGGGTTGTGTGTTCGTCGTTTTACCCAGGGTTGCCAAAGCTCAACCCTGGGCTTTGAGGCAAAACGCTTTCAGCGTTTCTCAATCTAACCCCGCCTCGTTTGCTGCTATCATGTCGCCACATGACGGCCTTAGTTATCCACGGACACTTTTATCAACCGCCGCGTGAGAACCCCTGGACTGACGAGGTCCCCGTTGAACCAGGTGCGGCGCCCTACCACGACTGGAACGAACGCATTCACAGTGAATGTTATGGTCCAAACGCCTTTGCTCATCTCGGAAGTAATGCCGTAGTTAACAACTACAAAAACATCAGCTTCAATTTTGGTCCAACTTTGCTTTCCTGGCTCGCCCGGCACCAACCACGCACTTATCAACGAATCCTCGATGCCGATCACGAAAGCGCAAGCGATCGTGGCGGACACGGAAACGCAATCGGCCAGGCCTATGGACACGCAATACTCCCACTCTGCAACCAAAAAGATCGCCTGACTCAACTCGTTTGGGGAATTGAAGATTTTCGGTTTCGTTTCCAACGCGAACCAGAATCGTTGTGGTTACCGGAAACTGCCTGCAACGACGCAACGATGTCGTTGTTAATCGAACTCGGTCTGCGCTATGTAATTCTCGCTCCCGAACAAGCCGGTAAAGTAAGACTAAGAAACGATGGTGAGTGGATTGAGCTAACTCCCGGAGACATCGATACGAGCCAGGCTTATCGCTATACGCATAAAGACGGCTCGGGACGTTCCATCGCCGTGTTTTTCTATCATGGTGGACTGGCGCGGGCGATTGCTTTTGAACGCGCACTGACGTCAAGTCAGGGATTAGTCGATCGGTTCGTGCATGTTGGCCAGGGCGGAAAGTTGGTGAACGTTGCGACCGATGGTGAAACTTACGGGCATCATTTTAAGTTTGGCGATCTCTGTCTTGCGCACGCTCTTGAAGTTGAGGCGAAACAAGCCGGCTTTTGGATCACCAACTATGGTGAGTTTCTGGACACGCATCCGCCGGAGTATGAAGTTGAGTTGAATCTTGGTCCATTGGGTGAGGGTTCTTCGTGGAGCTGCGCGCATGGAGTTGGTCGTTGGATTCGCGACTGCGGTTGTCACACCGGAGGAGAAGCTGGTTGGAACCAGGGATGGCGTGGACCACTACGCGCTGCGCTCGATTTTTTGCGCGACAATGCCGCGGTTCATTATGAAAATTCAGGCGCCGGGTTATTTAAAGATGTTTGGGCCGCACGCAACGAATATGTTCGGGTGTTGTTGAATTCAGAACCGTGGGAAGAGTTTCTGAAGAGACATCAACGACACTCATTTACGATAGAAGACGAACACCGCGCGCGTACGCTCCTGGAAATTCAAAAGAGTGCGCTGCTAATGTTCACGAGTTGCGGTTGGTTCTTTTCTGACCTCGCCGGCATCGAGACGATTCAGATCCTGCGCTATGCCGCGCGGCTCATTGATCTGCAGACAGAGTTAGGCCTGGAGACTCCACAAAAAACTTTTCTCGAGATGTTGGCTGAAGCGAAGAGTAATGATCAGGCAAAAGGCAACGGCGCTGAGATTTTCTTACGCGAAGTTTTAGCGGAGTAGGTTAGTAGTGCTAAGGGCAATTCAGATTAAATGTGAAACGTGTCTTAACGCAGTTGGGAAGGGTGGTTTACCCCCGCTCAGTTTTGAGTTAAGTCATCGTAGACAATAATTGTTTCTGATCAGGCGGGGGTAAACCGCCCTTCCCAACTGCGCTACTTAAAGGTCCTGCAAAAGGCCCGGTAAGTACCTAAATGAAGAAGGCGACTACAAAGAAAGCTGGAAAGATAAACGGTGCGTCGCGGCCGGCTGAATCGACTTCACAACTCAAGGCTGATCTGAATCGACTGATCTCCTTTAAGCACGATAATCCTCATCAATTGCTTGGACCACATCAGAATGGCGAGCTGTTGACGATTCGTTCGTTTGTGCCGAACGCGACGAAGATCGAAGTCGTCGTTGGTAAAGCAAAACCGGTTGAAATGAAGCGGTTGGACCAGGCGGGATTGTTTGAGGCCGACATAGCGGCTGCTACAGAAAGTTCTTCTTATAAACTGAAAGTGCATTGGCCCAGCGGCGAGGTAAACACCATTCGCGACCCCTATTCATTTCCGCCAACTATCGGTGAACTCGATCTGCATCTGTTTGGCGAAGGCAAACACGAAGAGATCTACAAGAAGCTCGGGGCTCACGTTACAAAGATCGGCCGCGTGAAGGGCGTGGCTTTTGCAGTTTGGGCTCCGCAGGCAGAAGCCGTCAGCGTTGTTGGTGACTTCAACGGGTGGGATGGCCGCTTCCATCAGATGCGGATGTTGAGTGGTTCCGGTGTGTGGGAGTTGTTTATTCCGGAACTGACGGTTGGCACGCTTTACAAGTTTGAAATTCGGACGCCACATGGTTTGCCGTTTTTAAAAGCCGATCCATACGGCGAGTTTGCGGAAGTGCCGCCTGACACTTCGTCGATCGTTTACGAGTCGAAATATAAATTCCGCGATTCGAAATGGATAAAGACGCGCGCAAACCGCGAACACTACCGTGAGCCGCTTTCGATCTATGAAGTCCACTTTGGTTCGTGGCGTCGCAAGTCGGAAGAAGAGAACAAGCCTTTCAGTTATCGTGAAATGGCCGAAGCTCTCGGCAATTATGTAACGGAAATGGGATTTACTCACGTTGAGTTTTTGCCGCTCAAGGAACATCCGTATGGACCATCGTGGGGCTATCAAGTCAGTTACTACTATGCTCCATCGGCGCGTTACGGAACTCCAGACGATTTACGCTACTTGATCGATCATCTACATCAACGCGGTATCGGTGTGATCATGGATTGGGTCCCGGCGCATTTCCCAAAAGACGCTTTCGCCCTGGGACGATTTGATGGTTCAGCTCTGTATGAGCATCTCGATCCTCGCAAAGGCGAGCATCCTGACTGGGGCACCTACATTTTTAACTACGGCCGCAACGAAGTCCGCAATTTTCTCGTCGCCAATGCTCTTTATTGGTTCAAGGAATTTCATATCGATGGGCTGCGCGTCGATGCGGTCGCCTCGATGCTTTATCTCGACTACAGCCGCAAAGAAGGCGAGTGGGTTCCCAACAAGTTTGGCGGGCGCGAGAATCTGGAAGCGATCTCATTTTTGAAAGAGTTGAATGAAGTTACTCATCGTACGTGTCCGGGAACGATGATGATCGCGGAGGAGTCGACCGCGTGGCCGTCAGTGAGTCGTCCGCTGTTCGCCGGTGGCTTAGGTTTTGATTTCAAGTGGAACATGGGTTGGATGCACGACACGTTGAAATACTTTCAAACTGATCCATTGTTTCGCGCCGGCAATCACAATGCGTTGACGTTTGGGCTGATCTACGCGTGGAGTGAAAACTTTATTCTGCCGTTTTCACATGATGAAGTGGTCCATATGAAGGGATCGCTGCTCAACAAGATGCCGGGAACAGATGCCCAGAAGTTTGCGAATTTGCGAGCGCTGTATGCGTACATGTGGGCGCATCCGGGCAAGAAGTTGTTGTTTATGGGCGGCGAGTTTGGACAATGGCGTGAGTGGACGGAGACGGAGAGTCTTGATTGGCATTTGTTGGATAATGACTTGCACAAAGGTGTGCAGAATCTTATTCGCGATCTGAATCGTGTTTACAGTTTTCGTCGATCGTTGTGGGAAACAGACGGAGAGCCTGAGGGCTTTGAATGGATCGATGTGAATAACGCGATGGAGAATATCGTTTCATTTTTACGGAAATCGCCAAAAGGTGGACCAGAAATCGTTTGCGTTGGAAACTTTTCCGCCCTGCCGCGCAAAGGATATCGAGTCGGCTTGCCGCGAGAAGGGAAGTATCAGTTGTTAGTGAATACTGATGCTGAAGTTTATGCGGGAAGTGGAGTTGAAGTTGTTGAAGAGATTGAGGCGGAGAATGTTGCAGCGTTGGGAAGAGAGTATTCGGTTGAAGTTGATTTGCCGGCGTTTAGTACGCTGTGGTTTGAGCGGATTGAAGCTTAACGATGTTCGGAACGCTGACGGCGTTTCGTCTCAGAGCCCAGGGTTGAGCTCTGGCAACCCTGGGTAATCGGACGAAGAGAACAGCCCAACTCCGAAGGAGTTGTGCCCCTCGAATATTCCTACTTCTAAGTTCCTCAACAACCTTTTGATCTCTTAACTCCCGGCTGCGGCCGCAACTCCTTCAGCGTTGAATATTGTGCCTTACCCGTTATCCCAGGGTTGCCAAAGCTCAACCCCGGGCTTTGAGACGAAACGCTTTCAGCGTTTCTTTGCATAACTTCTTGCTGAAATTTACCATGACCAACTGGACTGACATCCGCAATCAATTTCCTGTCACTACAAACTCCATCTATCTAAACACTGCCGCCGCGGGGCCACTCGCGCGTTCGACGCAACAAGCAGCCGCCGAGTACTACGAGCAGATGATGAATGATGGTGACATTCATTGGGACCACTGGCTCGCCAAACGTGAAGAAGTGCGTGCGAAGGTTGCAAGGTTTATCAATGCGGAGACTGATGAGATTGGATTTACTACGAATACTTCCAGCGGAATGAACCTTATCGTCGACGCTTTAGAGAACCACGGCGAAGTGATTTCCAGCGATCTCGAGTTTCCAGTGACGACTATTCCGTGGATGTACCGAAGAATTCCTGTCCACATAGTTAAGTCAGTTGCGGGTGTGGTTGAGATTGACGATATCGAACGCGCGATGGACACCCGCACTGGAATTATCTCAACGAGTTATGTGCAGTATTCAAACGGTTTCAGAACAAACCTGGACCAGTTGGGTGAAGTAAAGGGTGGACACGTGCTGGTAGTGAATGCCAGTCAGGCTGCCGGAACGTTTGCTATCGACGTCAAGCGAATGAAGATTGATGCGTTGTGTGCGACAGGTCACAAGTGGATGCTATCGGGTTATGGTTCAGGTTTTGTTTTTATCAGTCGCGAACTGCAAAGCAAGGCGCGCCAACGGACGATCGGTTGGTTGAGTGTGCAAGATCCGTGGGGTGATATGAATAACGAGATCCATTTGCGGCACGATGTTTCTGCGCGGGCGGAGCTTGGTTGTCCTCACTTTGCCGGAATCTTTGCGTTAGGCGCCTCAGTTGAAATGATGTTGTCGATCGGACTGAAAGAGATCGAGACGCGCGCATTGGAGTTGAATCGATATTTGACTAAGAGACTGGCTGAAGCTGGCTATCGAGTGTTGTCGCCGTTGGAAGATGAAACTCATCGATCTGCTGAGACGTTGGTGGCGGTTGACGATCCGGCGGGAACTGTGGCCGCTTTGGCGGTAAAGAAAGTTTTGGTGACCGAGAAGCCGCAGGGAATTAGAGTGGCGACTGACTTTTTTAATAATGAGGGTGACGTAGAGATGTTGATTGAAGCGCTAAAGGAGCGCTGAAAGGGAAGGCGCAGCCTAAGACTAACGGGCCATTTAGACGGCAAGGCATAGCCATGCCTCACAACAGTCGGCAAAGCCAAACTTGGCGAGACTACTTTCGAGCTTTTGGCTTGCTCTTCTTAGTTGCTTTCTTCTTCGATGTGGCAGTTGGTGCAGTTGCAGCGCTCTCAAATGTCTTATGGGCCAGTGATACAAACTTCTGCATAATCGGTGATTCGTAGCCGCCGCTCAGTTGGGCCAGTCCCAACTCCCAATTGATCTCGGCACCTTCGATCCACCAGCTAACCAATCTGCCCTTATCGACATCTTCTTTGACCGATCCAAGCGGAACAATTCCGACTCCCATATCTTCTTCAACCATCCGCCGGATTGCTGCCTGGCGACTCAATTCCATCGCCACACGCAGACTCACGCCCGCCTGGGCAAAAAACTGATCGATTAACCGCCTCGTGTTGCCGCCGCGTTCGCCGAGTATCAAACGTTCGCCCGCGAGTGTGTACGCACTGATAGTTTTCTGTTTTGCCAATTTGTGTCTTGGTGAAGCAATCGCCACGAGTTGATCTTCACTCAAGCGCTCGGTCTGAATGCCGCGCGCGTCAACTGGAAGCGAGACGAATGCTATGTCGAGTTCACCTGCGAGGATCTGGTCCACCAGTGTTTCACTGGTCCCTGACATCACACTTATTTCGGCGCGGGGATGTTGTTTGCGGAGTTCTTTCAGGATTGAAGGAAGTTCATCGGTTAGGACCATTGCCGAAGCGCTGCCGATCCGCAGCCGGCCTCGTTCGGCGCCGGCCAGCTCGGCAATCTCATCGATTGCGGCATCATGTTCACGTAACATCTGGCGCGCGCGGCGCAGTAAATGCTCACCCGCTTCGGTCAAAATCACATGACGTGGAGCACGAACGAAGACCCTGGCGCCGATCTCGGTTTCGAGTTGGCGAATCTGCATACTAATCGCCGCCTGCGTCACATGAACGCGTTGCGCGCCCGCGGTAAACGTTCCTGATTCAGCGATAGCCACGAAGGCTCTCAATTGTCGAATTTCCACGTGTGTCTCCGCATATCAAGATGGGTTATCGGAATAATAAAATCTTTTAGTTTCCATTATAAGTCCACCGCCCCTAGAATAATCAACCACGAATTCGTACGGACTACATTGAATCCCGAACCAGCCAGACTGTGACCACTGACCGCCGCATGAACGAATTGTTGAACGCTCGAAGAGTGCGTGCGCACCATTCGGTCGTCGGTGTGGACGGCGGTGGGACCAAGACTGAAGCCGTCATTCTTGATGAAAATCTGCGCGTCATCGGTGAAGGACGGAGTGGTCCTTCTAATCCGCTGCGGGTAGGTTTAACCAGCGCTGCCGCGGCGGTGCAGGGAGCAATCGACGAGGCTTGCGCGGCGGCCAAGCTTAGACGCACCGACCTCGATGCCGCTGAAGTCGGACTTGCCGGCGCGCGTCGCAGCGAAATACGCGAACGCATGCGAGAAATTTTGTTGCCGCTCAACATTCGTAATCTGGAAGTCGTAACTGACGCCGACATCGCCCTACATGGTGCAACTGACGGCGCGCCCGGCTTGGTCGTGATCGCTGGCACTGGTTCGATCTGTTGTGGTGTGAATGCACGTGGCAAACAAATCTGTGCGGGTGGTTGGGGACCGATTGCCGGCGATGAAGGTGCTGGCGCTTGGCTCGCGCGGCGCGCGTTGCGAGCAGTGGCGTATGCGTCTGACGGGCGTGGTCCGGAAACTCTTTTGACCGAGTTGGCCTGCAATTACTTTCACGTCTCAGTGGTTGACGACTTAACCACCGCCATCTACGCGCCCAGCATTACGAACGAACGTATCGCCGGTTTTGGTAAAGACGTCGTCGAAGCAGCAAAACGCAAGGACGAAGTTGCTGCAGAGATTGTTCTTGAAGGTGCAACTGAACTCGGCCTGGCGGCTGTTGCGGTGATCAAAAACCTGCAAATGGAACGCGAGCGTTTTCAGATAGCATATGTGGGTGGCGTGTTTCGGGCGGGCGGCGACCTGATACTCAAGCCAATTTCCGCCCAGGTTGCGAAGGTTGCGCCGCGCGCTTATTTTGAGCCGCCACATTTCTCTCCAGCCGTGGCTGCCGCTAGAATGGCCCGCGAACGCATCAATCACATCGCTCTCGCGGTCTAGCGCAAGCAAATGAACCCTGATAACCGCGATCCATTACCAATCACCGAACAAGATAATCCGCGTTCAAAAAATCTTAGTTCGTTCTCGGCAATTGAAATTGTCAGTTTAATGAACGACGAGGATGCGCTGGTTGCGGCAGCGGTCCAACGTGTGTTGCCGCAAGTCGCACAAGCAGTCGAACAGATCGTTAGCAGGCTAAAGGCGGGTGGACGTCTTTTTTATATCGGCACGGGAACTTCGGGAAGATTGGGAGTGTTGGACGCTTCCGAGTGCCCGCCGACATTTGGTGTTTCGCCGGAGTTGGTCCAGGGCGTAATCGCCGGCGGTTACGACGCGTGTCATCGCGCGGTTGAAGCATCAGAAGATAACGCTGAAGCGAGTGTAACTGATCTTCAAATTCGACGTTTCAACGAGGCTGATGCGTTAGTTGGCATTGCGGCTTCAGGACGAACACCATACACAGTCGGAGCGATATCTTTCGCGCGCCAGCTAGGAGCATTTACGGTTGGCTTGACGTGCGTGCCCGGTTCGAAGATTACGGGAGCCGCGGAAGTCAGCATCGTTCCGGTTGTTGGACCAGAAGTAGTAACGGGTTCGAGTCGTTTGAAAGCGGGCACTGCCCAGAAGATGGTGCTTAACATGCTTTCAACCGCGACGATGGTCCAACTTGGTTATGTAAGCGGCAACCGTATGTCGAATCTTCAAGCGAAGAACATCAAGCTTCGTGAGCGTGCCCTGCGGATAATGATGGCGGAAACGGGATTGAGCGATGCTGCTGCTGAAAATGTATTTATGGCCGCCGGTGAAAACTTGAGCGTGGCCCTCGTGATGACGAAAGCGGACAGCGATCGTGAACGCGCGGTTGAAGCGCTGAGTAAGTCGAATGGCAAAGTCGACGATGCGGTGAAGCGGTTATCGGAACGTGCGTCGCGTAGCGACGAATGAATTTAGCCCGGCGCTTTAGCGCCGGGAAGCGGTAGCGAAAAGAACGAGCGTCGCGTAGCGACGAATGAATTTAGCCCGGTGCTTTAGCGCCGGGAGAGCGGTTGCGAAAAGAAAGAGCGTCGCGTAGCGACGGCTGAATTTAGCCCGGCGCTTTAGCGCCGGGGAGCGAGTGCGAAAAGAAAGAGCGTCGCGTAGCGACGCATGAATTTAGCCCGGTGCTTTAGCGCCGGGAGAGCGGTTGCGAAGAGAATGAGCGTCGCGTAGCGACGCATGAATGGGCTTCCCATGTTGAGATGGTGAATTCATTTAAGGCGCCTGAATTCAAGCGTCGCTACGCGACGCCGAAGAAAAACACACCGGGCCCCAGCCGTTAAAACGGCTGGCTAAATTCAGACGTCGCTATGCGACGCAGACGAAAAACACCCCGACACCAGCCGTTAAAACGGCTGGCTAAATTCAACATGTCGCTACGCGACAGGCCAGATTGCGACATGACTCCGTTCACGTTTAATCCTGCTTAATACATGCGAAGCAAATGAAAGCTCTCGATCTAATCATCATCTTCGGATACCTGATCGGTATCGTTGTTTTCGGTACCTGGTTTGGTAGTAAACAGGAAACCACGAAAGACTACTTCCTGGGCGATCGCTCTGTTCCGTGGTGGGCCGTTGCCTTCTCGATCGTCGCGACAGAGACTTCCACCATCACCTTCATCTCAGTGCCCGGAATCGCTTTTGCCCGGGGCGGCAACTTTCAATTTCTACAACTCGTTTTTGGCTACCTGCTCGGCCGCATCGTCATCTCGCTGCTCTTCATTCCTTCATACTTTCGCGGCGACTTAATGACGGTCTATGAACTCCTGGATCGACGCTTTGGCGGCAAGATCAAAATGCTGGCGGCGTCGTTGTTTGTAGTAATGCGAAACATCGCTGACGGTATTCGACTGCTGTTGACCGCAATCGTTCTCGCGGCTGTATATGTTTCGTTCCAACCAGGCGCCAACGTTGAAACTATAACTATCGCATCAGTGGTTTTGATCGGTCTCGCAATGCTCGTGTTCACTTACTTTGGCGGAATGGAAGCGGTTATCTGGGTCGAAGTTGTGCAACTCGGCATCTACATCGCCGGCGCCGTCGCTGCCGCTGTGGTCTTGATTTCTTCAATCGATGGTGGCTTCGCTGCGGCTAACACTCTCGCAATTCAATATCAAAAATATTCGGTCTTTGACTTCTCACTCGACTTCACGAAGACCTTTACGTTCTGGTCCGGCTTGTTAGGCGGATGTTTTCTCACGATGAGTACTCACGGAACTGATCAATACCTGGTCCAGCGTTACCTGTGTACTGATCGACCACGCCGCGCAATCGTCGCTTTGTTAACGAGCGGTGGAATCGTGCTGGTCCAGTTCATTGGCTTTCTTTTTATCGGCGTGCTGCTTTTTGCTTTCTATCATCCGTTTACGAATGCGGGTTATGCCACTGCAGAGTCAACGGCGTTCCCATTTACGGGTGGCGACCGGGTGTTTCCTGATTTTATTACGCAACACTTGCCGACCGGATTGTCAGGACTCGTTGTGGCGGCAATTTTCGCGGCCGCAATGTCGTCATCGCTCAACTCGATCGCAGCTACTGCGGTCAACGATCTCTATAAACCTTTCCGTCCGGATCGGGAAGATAAGCACTATCTAAAAGTGTCGCATGTGCTGACCCTCGTCTGGGGCATCGTGCAGATTGGCGTTGCGCTCATTGTGCGCAATATGGCTGGTTCCGCTTTGAGCCAGGCTTTATCGATAGCTTCCCTCATCAATGGCCCAGTGCTCGGAGTGTTTCTGGTCGGAACATTTTTGCGACGCGTAAGCCAACCGCCGGCGTTGATTGGCATGCTCGCGAGTATTTTGGCGATGTTGTATGTGTTCTTCGCCACGAAGATCGCGTGGACCTGGTATGTGTTACTTGGCAGTTTGATAACGTTAATCGTTGCGTGGTTAGCAAGTTTTGCGTTTAGTCCGGCCCCCGCTTCAAGGCGAGATGAACTTGCGCCTGCAGGTGGGTCCGAAGATCGTTGAGGAATATGTCTGGGATGTTTCGATTTGTAGTTACGATAATTTTGTGCCTGTCGTTTTGTGCGGCGCCCGTTTTTCCGCATCGTACAATCAAGGACAGCGACTCTCAGAAGTTCAGTCCATATCATCGCGAGCCATCATCGGCAGCACTGAAATGGGCCAACAAAGAACTCGGGCGAATGTCGCTCGAAGAAAAAATTGGACAACTGATTTCCGTCGGCATCAACGCCACCTTTCTGAACCAGGATAGCGACGCTTACAAAATTCTCAAACACCACGTTGAAGACAATCATGTTGGTGGTCTAATTCTTTTTCGTGGTCCAGTTTACGAGTCAGTGATTCTTGTCAACCGCATGCAGCAGTTAGCGAAGTATCCATTGTTGATCTCCGCCGATCTCGAGGCTGGAGCCGGCATGCGTTTCGACGACACGGTCAATTTCCCCTGGAACATGGCCGTCGGTGCGACCGGCGATCCTGACTACGCGCGACGGCAAGGCGAAGCAACCGCGCGGGAGGCAAGAGCGCTTGGAATACAACACGTCTTTGCGCCAGTCGTAGACGTGAACAACAACGCTGCAAACCCCGTCATCAACGTTCGGTCCTATGGCGAAGATCCAACTGAGGTCGCGCGTTTCGCCGCTGCATTCACACAAGGCGCACAGAATGCGGGGGTGATTGCAACTGCGAAACATTTCCCCGGTCATGGCGACACTGCTGTTGATTCGCATCGCGGTTTGCCTGAGATCGATGTCACGCGTGATCGACTCAATTCAGTTGAGTTGGTCCCATTTGAGTCCGCAGTCAACGCCGGAATCGGTTCGGTAATGGTGGGCCATATTGCGTTACCAAAGATCGATCCGACCGAAGTCAAACCATTACCGAAGACGATGAAGGGAAGACCGACTGACACTGACGAGGCTAATGAAGTAGTCGATGAAAAGGCGACGATGCCGGCCACGATGTCGCCGGTGCTGGGCGGCATTCTGAGAAACGATCTCAAGTTTCAGGGAATGATCGTGACTGACGCGTTGAGCATGAGTGGACTGACTATCTATTTCACTCAGGAAGAGGCGGCTGTGCGCGCGCTCGAAGCTGACGCCGATATGTTACTCAAGCCGGCTGATGTTGATGCGGCGTTTCGCGGTGTTTTGAACGCGGTGAAGAGTGGCCGGTTGACTGAGAAACGTATTGAGGAGTCGGCGCGAAAGATCATGACTGCGAAGTATGATCTCGGACTCGTCAAAGATCGCATCACGCCAATCGACACGATCGATCGCACAGTTTCAAGTAAAGAGACTGAAGCGTTGGCGAATGAAATTGCGGAGCATGCGATTACGTTGGTGCGTGATGAAGAGAAGTTAGTACCGCTAGCCGGATTGAAGCCTGACGCGAAGGTCTTGAATATCGCCATCACGAATGGTGACGATCGACTCACCGTTGCTGGTCCATTTGTGGGCCGGGTCGCGCGCTCCGGTCGGAAAGTGGAAACAGTCGCGCTTGACGATCGTTCGACCGATGCTGAGGTGCAGAAAGTTATCGAACTGGCGAAGTCGGCGGATTTAGTAATAGCTTCGTTGTATGGTCGAGTTCGTTCGGGGCAGGCGCGAAGCGTGGGACTGCCTGACGCCGGAGCGAGCGTGTTGAATGCCGTGCTGGGCGGGAAGACACCGGTGATTGGCATCAGTTTTGGTAATCCGTATTTGCTACAGGAATTTCCGGGGCTCAAAACTTACCTGGTTGCCTATGGTGATATGCCGAGTTTGCAACAGGCGACAGCGCGGGCCTTGTTAGGCGAGATTGATATCGTTGGTAAGTTGCCGATCTCGTTGCCTGGTCTATACCCACGCGGTACGGGAATACAAATAAAGCACTGAATTGTCTCTGCGTCGCTGCGTTCTCAGCGTCTCTGTGTTGAAATCGATGTAACGTATAACGCATCCATTTTCAACACAGAGACGCAGAGAACGCAGCGACGCAGAGAGAGCAAAACACAGTACGATGAATCACGTTCACCGCACCCGCTTCGCTCTAGTTGTTGTTCTGTTCGTCTGCCAGTCGCTCGCGGCTCAACTGCCGCAATCCAAACCGGAGCTTGTTTCAGTATCGGCTACGCGGCTCGCGTTGATGGATGCGATCATTAACGAAGCTATCGAACAACATAAATTACCCGGCGCGGTCGTCCTTGCTGCTCGCAAAGGAAAAGTTGTTTGGAACAAAGCGTACGGTTCGCGCGCCCTCGAGCCGGCGCGCGAGACGATGACAGTCGATACGATCTTCGATCTCGCCAGTCTCACCAAAGTTGTTGCCACTGCTACGAGCATCATGATCTTAGTTGAGCGCGGCAAAGTCCGGCTCAATGATCCAGTATCTGCCTACATTCCGGAACTCAAAGGTGAAGGCCGCGAGAAGATCACAGTCGAACTTTTGTTGACTCATCGATCAGGTTACGCGCCCGATTTTGATCTACGCGAACAGTGGGTTGGTTACGACGAGGCGATCAAACATTTAATAAAGGAGCCGCTGCGCAATCCTCCCGGAAGTCGTTTTGTTTACAGCGATATCAACTTCATCACCCTCGGCGAAATAGTTCATCGCGTGAGCGGCATGCCTCTCGATAAGTTTGCGCAGCAGAATATTTTTACTCCGCTCGGCATGCGTGATACGGGCTTCAATCCGCCGGCGAGTTTGCGATCGCGAATAGCGCCGACCGAGAAACGTCGCGGACAGCTTAGCTATCTGGGCGATTCAGTAAACAATGCCGGAGTCGATGCCGACAATTGGTTGCGTGGACAAGTTCACGATCCTACGTCGTATCGAATGAGTGGTGTGGCGGGACATGCGGGATTGTTTTCCACGGCAAGCGACCTGGCGATCTATTGCCAGATGATCCTGAACGGCGGGCAATATCGCAACGTTCGGATCCTATCGCCTGCTTCAGTCGCCGAGATGACGAGACCACGGTTGGTTAGTGGTTCGGGTTGGACCAGGGGACTTGGTTGGGACATCAACACCAGTTATTCGAGCAATCGTGGCGAACTGTTTCCGCTCGGCTCGTTTGGCCATACTGGCTTCACTGGAACGTCGATCTGGATCGATCCGGCCAGCGATATGTTTCTCATCTTCCTGAGCAATCGCGTTCATCCAGACGGCAAAGGCGATGTTGGACCAGTGCGGGGACGAGTGTCGTCGATAGTTGCCGGCGCTGTCACCGATAGCGCGTTCGTTGATAAGGCGCGAAAAGAGTTCACCGCTTATTACGTCAACATCGTTGAAGCCTTGGAGAAAACTTCGAACGAGACAGTCGTGACTGCAAAAGTTTTGACGGGTATCGATGTGCTCGAACGCGATAACTTCAAGCAACTTGCCGGACTGCGAATCGGATTAATCACCAATCAGACTGGCCGTGATCGTGAAGGTAGACCAACGATCGACATTCTGAACAAAGCCCAGGGAGTAAAACTCGTTGCTTTATTTTCACCGGAGCACGGAATTCGCGGCGTGGCAGACGAGAACATCTCCGACTCGAAAGATGGAGTAACTGGTTTGCCGGTCTATTCGTTATACGGCGAGACGCGGCGACCAAAGCCGGAACAACTGAAAGATCTCGATGCACTCGTCTATGACATTCAGGACATTGGCGTGCGCTTTTGGACCTACAGTTCGACGCTCGGTAACGTGCTTGAAGAAGCTGCGAAAGTAAAGCTGCCGGTCTTTGTATTGGATCGACCTAACCCGATTGGTGGAACTGAAGTCGATGGTCCAATCGCGGATGCTGACAAACTTTCGTTTACGGCTTATCACACGATTCCCACTCGTCATGGTTTGACTATCGGCGAGTTGGGCCAACTCTTCAACAAGCAACGAAACATTGGCGCCGATCTTCGCGTGATCAAGATGGATGGTTGGAGACGTTCGATGTGGTTCGACGAAACGAGTCTTACCTGGATCAATCCTTCGCCAAATATGCGAAGTTTGAACGAAGCTACTCTTTATCCCGGGGTTGGATTACTTGAAACGACAAACGTTTCCGTGGGCCGCGGCACTGACACGCCATTTGAAGTCGTTGGCGCGCCGTGGATTCAGGCGGACAAACTTGCCGATTACCTGAACCAGCGAGGAATTTCAGGTGTGCGTTTTGTGCCGGTTCGGTTCAAACCCAACGCTTCGGTTTTTAAGGATGAAGATTGCGGCGGCATAAACATCATCGTTACCGATCGTGCTGCGTTTCGCGCGCTACCAACGGGTATCGAGATCGCCTCGGCTTTGCGGACGTTGTATCCGGCTGACTGGAAGATTGACAGCTATCTTCGGTTACTAGCGAACGCGAACACTTTGGAGCGTTTGAAGCGAGGAGATGCGCCACGCGATATCGTCAACTCATGGGCCACGCAGTTGGAAGCTTTCCGAAAAGCGAGAGCCGAAGTGCTGTTGTATAACTAGCGGAATTGCGTACTACCGACTTGGGTCTTCCTCTGCGTCTCAGCGTCCTCGGCGTCTCTGTGTTTAAAATTAGATCCGAATTAACACACTCCGATTTAACACAGAGACGCCGAGAACGCAGAGACGCAGAGGAAAAATCCCTCAATTCTAAATTCGTCTCGCTCTCATCAACTTTCGAACCGAGTTAATAAGAAAAACTTCATCTGCCGACTGCAGCTCAGCGATAGTGATTGTGCGTTCCGTAAGTACTCCATCAGCGATGAGTCGATCGCGAAAAGTTCCGGCGAGCAGGCCGGCCGTTCGAGGTGGCGTTACTAGTTGTCCGTTAACTTTGACGACGACGTTGGCGATCGTTGATTCAGTTACTTCACCGCGTTCGTTATAAAAGATGACGTCATCACAGTCAGGTCGCGCTGCAAGTTCGAACGTATAGAAATCGCGCGCAGTTGTTTTATGAAAGCGAAGTCGATCGCTTGAATCAACTGGCGATTGGGCCAACGCGATTCGTAAAGTTGTCTCTCCTCTTGAACCGAGTTCAGAGATTTCAGTCGAGAGTGTGCCCGTCTTCGTCAGGACGATCTTTACTTTCCATTTTCCTGAGCTGTGGGCACTCCTCAATGTGGCGAGAGTTTCGCTGACATCTGCGTCTGAAAAACAAAACCCAAAAAACTCGGCCGAACGCTTGAGACGCTCAACATGCCGGTCCAATAAGAAATATTCACCATCTTCCAATAGCAGCGACTCGAACAAATCAAATTGTTGAGGCTCGACCTCGAGAAACTTTGCCTTCACCAGGCATTCTTCATATTCACCTTCAGCAGTTGAGCCAATCGTGATTCCGCCGCCCACGCCAAACGTTGCCAACTCAGTTTCTGAATCAATTACCACTGTCCGAATCGCGACGTTGAAAACGCAGTCGCCATTTGATCGAAGCAGTCCAATCGTGCCCGTATATGGACCACGAGGAAACGGTTCAAGGTTGCGAATGATCTCCATCGTGCGAATCTTAGGCGCGCCGGTGATCGAGCCACATGGAAAAAGCGCGCACAATAGATCGACGAGACTCGTGCCGGGTTTGAGTTGCGACTCAACAGTCGAAGTCATCTGCCAGACTGTCTCAAATCGTTCGAGCTGAAAAAGCGACTCCACTTTGACACTTCCCGCGACCGATACCTTTCCTAGATCGTTACGCAGAAGATCCACGATCATCACGTTCTCGGCCCTGTCCTTTTCAGAGTTCGCCAGTCGGGTCGCTAATTCCCGATCTTCTTCACTCCAGCGGCCACGTTTGATCGTTCCTTTCATTGGTCTGGTCCAAACACGATCACTTTGCCGTTTAAAGAAGAGTTCGGGCGAAAGCGAGAGCACTTTATATCGACCCAGATCCAGGTAGGCGGAATATGCCGCGCCTTGTGAACGATACAGGTGCTCGTAATAACTGAGCGCGCCGCCGGAGAAGGTTGTTGTTAAGGGAAACGAATAATTGACCTGGTAGGTATATCCACGCGCGATTAATTCCCGGATCTTGTGAATACTGTCGTCGTATTCTGCTTTGGTTATTTGTGGTTTCCACTCACTGGCGGAGAATGGAGCAGGAGGAAGATCTCCGTTCGGCGCGACTTCCGGAAAGACTACGGCCCACGCGAATGGCAACGGGCCATTAGAGTGCGTCACTAATGCCGAATCGAAAGCGGGGGCTGCTTCGTAGTTCAGCAGCAGCACGACGAAGTTACCCTCACGAGCCTCTCGTTCCGCGCTTTCGATGAGGGGAAGCACTTCTTCCAAACGCGTCGCTACGAACGTTTTTGTCGGAGTCGAAAACGTCCCCGACCAATCTGTCGGTTTATCATTTGACCCAAAAAGAGCAGTGATCATGCCGGCCAATTAGAGACTTTAAATATCAGCAATTCTTATTAAAAGGATAAAAATCTTTAGCTACCATTATCTCTCGGCTAAAACTATAATCTGCGCCATCGATGCGAAATTGACTCTGGCATCGGGTCACGCGCCATATATTTCAAGACAATTAGCGACAGTATTTTCTGGGTTCTGTTCTCCAGGATCGTGGACCGTAACGCTGGACGAGCTAATCGGAATTTTCCTACCTGGTCCCCTCAGTTGGGCCAGGTCGAGTTCTATGGCTTCCTAAAAGTCTGAGTTAATAAAAGGGAACTCCCCATGATGAACCTCAAAACGTTTCTAAATTGCTCGCTCGGTACCGCGTTACTTCTCTCACTTTGCGCCATCACCTTTGGTCAGGGAACAACTTCCCGTGTGACCGGTAATGTACAGGACGCTAACGGATCACCTATCGCTAGTGCAACCATTACGTTGACAAATGAGGGGACTGGCATTTCATTCACCACCACTACCAGCGAGAGCGGAGTCTACGCTTTCGACCTGGTGCAGATTGGTAAGTACAGCGTCACGATCGAAAAGCAGGGCTTCAAAAAATACCTGAGCCAGGGAAACACGCTCAACGTCAATCAGCCGCTGACGATCAATGCGACGCTGGAAACTGGTGGCGTCGCTGAGACAGTGACTGTGCAGGCGTCGGGCGAGCAGGTACAAACAGCGACGTCGGGCAATCTCGGCAGCACTGTAGAACAGAAGACGCTCGAGTCGTTACCGATCGTTGGTACGCGCGGTAGAAATCCGCTCGACTTATTGAACTTCCAGCCAGGGGTTGTGTTTGGTGGCAACACCGGTGGCGCGGTGAATGTGAATGGTTCACGCGATCGCGCTTTCAACTTCACGCTCGATGGAATTGATATCAACGAGTCGACGTCGGGTGGTTCAAACTTTACTCCGCTCCGTCCCAATCCTGACTCGGTGCAGGAATTTCAAATTGTTACCAGTAACTTCACTGCCGAACTCGGTCGCAGCAGCGGCGCGCAGGTGACACTCGTCACGCGCTCCGGGACGAACGATTTTCATGGCAACTTCTTTGAGTATTACCGTACGCCGAGGTTCGATGCGAAGAGTTATCCGGTAACGATTGCCGGCCTGCCGAAAGATCAATTCGTGCAGCACATCTATGGCGGCAGCATCGGTGGTCCACTTTTCAATCCTGGTTTTGGCGAAGGCACGAAGATGGGGTGGCTGCGCGACAAGGCTTTCTTCTTTACCAACCTGCAACTCCTGCGTGCCTACGACACCGCGTTGGTGACGCGCACTGTTTATACTTCGGCTGCCCGTCAGGGTCTCTTCCGTTATGTCGTTGGTGGGCAGAACACTGCAGTCGGTGGAACAGGAACACCTTCGATAGATGCGTCAGGTAATCCGGTTTTTGCCGCGTGTCCGAGTCCACTTCCTAGTCCGTTTCCGTCTGGCTTTCGTTGCACCCAGACTTACAATATCGCTACCAATCCAACCGGTATCGGTTTGGATCCGACATTGATGGGCTACCTGAATGCGATGCCGTTGCCAAACAACTTTACGGTTGGTGACGGTCTTAACACGGCGGGCTTCAACTTCGCTTCGCCCCAACACGAAAAGCAATACGATTTCGTCACGAAGTTTGACTTCAATCTGAGCAACTCGAGTTTGCTCTACGTGCGTTACGCGCAGGGGTCGCAAACCAGTTTGGGTGACTCTGGCAATTCCGGTAGACCAATCTTTCCCAACACGCCAAACTTTGTTGACACTTATCGCACGCCGAAGAATCTTGCGATCAACTGGCGCTGGTCTCCGACGGCGACGCTGACTAACGAGGCCATCTTTGGTGTCAGTAAATTCTTCTTTAATTTCCTGACGCCAAGTCCCGATCCAAATCTGCCATTCGCGTTTATCAACCCCGCCACGCCGAATACGAACTTTTCGTATAACGCTCGGGGTGTCAGGACACTACAGTTTATCGACAACATCACGTCGGTGAGGGGATCGCATACGCTGAAAGGTGGGATCAACTTCCGCTTCAATCGTCATAACGACGATCGCTCTTCAGTTGCCGGTTCAGCTATCGAGCCGATCGTCACTTTTGGTGGAACAGGTGGCGCGTTCTTTAACGGCTTTGGTTTGCCGTCTTCCGGCGCGACGAGTATCAACTCGAACGACTTGACTCGTCTGCAAAACACGATCGTCGACGAACTCGGAAAAATCTCCAGCGTTTCGCGTGCTTTTGTTTCGGATGGTTCGGCTTTCGCTCCCGCGGGAACTCGCTGGCTGAGTGAAGTCACTTATCCTGAACTCGATTTTTATTTCCAGGACAACTGGCGCTTCCGTTCAAATCTTGTTTTTGATCTCGGCGTTCGTTGGGAAGCGAAGTTGTCGCCAAACGTGGGTGGGACCAGGTCAAGTCTGATACCTAATCAACCGGTCAAACTCGGCGCCGCTCCATCAAACACACTTAAGTGGGTTGAAGGTGACATCTATCAAAGCGATCTGAAAAAGTTTCTTCCCTCGGTTGGTTTTGCGTGGGACCCATTCAAGAGTGGCAAGACCTCGATTCGCGGCAACTATCGCATGGCTTCGGATCGAATCGCGACGTTCCTGTTTGGCTCTTCGATCTATCAAAGCACGCCAGGTAACAATACAGCGGTGACTAATTCGGCTTTTGGCCAGGGCGGCGGGCTCTATCGAAATATTGGACCAGTAATCGCCAATCTCGTGCCAGGTTCGACCCCGAGTGGGTTGCAACAGCCACCGCCATTCAGTACGAACTCGCTAAGTGTGATCGATCCGGATTTGCAGTTTCCGCAAATTCACGAATGGTCCATCAGTTTCCAACGCGAGATCAAAAACAATGTGATTGAAGTCAATTACATTGGTAAGCACGGTGTTCACCTGCAAGGCGCCTACAACGTAAACCAGGTAAACATATTTGCGACCGCGCCTGGCGCCGGTCAGAATTTCCTCGAGGCCTTCAATCTGATCCGCGCTGATATCGCGGCAAACGGCGCGAACACGATTACCTACAACAGCCCGTTAATGAATTTGCTCTTTACTGGCAACGCTGCGAACAACGCTGGAACAGCTACGTTCCGCAGTGTCGCCACGACGAATTCAATTTCGCAGGGCAACGTTGCGTCAGCAGCTCTGGCAGTTTCACAACGACTCTGCCAGCAGGCAGATGTGACCAACGGTATCTGCACTGCGACCGGAGGACAGTTGATTGGCCGAACAGTAAACAATCCGTTTCTGTTCCAGCCGTTTCCGCAGTACTCGGGTGGGCTAAATGTTTTTGATAGTAACGACTACTCGCGATACGACGGACTGCAGTTGATCTTCAAACGACGAATCAGCGCCGGTTTGGGATTCCAGATGGCGTACACGTTGTCGAAGTCGAAAGACAATCGCTCGTGGGACCCTTCGCTAAGCACAGTCTCGACTGGCTCGGTTCAAGCTGCTTCCAGCACGCCGTTTGATTTGCGAGATCGTAGTTTGAACTATGCGTGGTCCGATTTTGATCGACGCCACGTGTTCCAGGCGACCTACACCTACGACCTGCCGTTTGGTAAAGGACAAAGGTTCGGTCGCAATGCTTCCGGCGTTCTTGATCAGATTCTTGGCGGCTGGTTTACTTCAGGAACAGTCATTAAACAATCCGGTCGACCGTTCACTGTCTATTCCGGATTCAACACTTTCAGCAACGTGGTGCAATCCACTGCAACCTGCAGCGGTTGCGATCGACACATGGGCAGTCTTGTGATCGAAAGTGGCAAGAACTTCTGGTTCGATGCTGCCGATCGCGCGAAGTTCACCACGACGGTGCCGGGTTCAATCGGCAACACTGGTCGAAATTTCTTTATCGCTCCAGTCTATTTCCAATGGGACGCGTCGCTGGCGAAGAAATTCAAGATCACCGAACGATGGGCTTTTGATCTCAGAGTCGATGCCAGAAACGTGCTGAACAAACCGTCATTCGATAACCCGACTGCTGTTGTGACCTCGACCATCTTTGGCCGGATCAACGACACGGTCACCAACAATGCTCGACGCATTCAGTTTTCCGGAAAGCTGAGTTTCTAGCGCACGCTTAAGAATTTAACGACTTGATCAAAACTGGGTCGCCGTTAATGTAGCTACTTTGGTTAGCGCAGTTGGGAAGGGCGGTTTACCCCCGCTGATCCAGATCAA
>DATDMC010000040.1:0-49387 GCA_036518995.1 Pyrinomonadaceae bacterium
CTGTGCTAACTCCACGACCCGCAGCGCCTGTCTGCCAAATCTGGAGTCCATTTCCACATGGCGTGCGCGCATTTCTTCATGGTCATACTGTTTGCTCATGCGATCTGTTTTCGCAGCCGCCTGGCGCAAGCCTGCGCAATCCTCAACCGTGATTCCCTGCGTAGCCAGACGCTCTTTCATCTCGGCGGCTTCATGTTCGATTTCCTGTCGGCGCGGGCTGCTGGCAGCTAGGTACTCCTTGCTGAAGCCCTTGATCTCCGGCGCCCCGGTGCGCGCGTCCACTGTCACTTCATAGCCGAGCTTTTGTAGCTCCGTCGCCAAGACCGTGCGATAGATCGCCGTAGCGTATTGCTGGCTGCGAAACAACTCCAACGGTTGGATTGGCTTGGTCCGGCCGTCTTCCGTTTGCGTGAGATTGAAGATAACTACATGCGTGTGAAGCTGGGGCGCCGCATAGCCGGTAGCACGGTCAGGGCGCGCGGCATCATGCTCGAACTTGGCGGCAATCATCTTTCCTGTCCTCTCCACCGGATTGTTGCCGCCGATACGCGCATGGACGTACTTCTCCAGCTCCCCGAGAGCCGCATCCACGCTCTTGGCATGCGCCTTTGTGAGCCGCTCATCGCCGCCAACTAACGCGACCAGTGAGACACTCTTTGGCGCTGAGAATGTCGCATCCCAGCCGGCGCGGTGTTCACTGCTCTGAACCATTTCACCATAAGCGTTCTCGTACTCTTTTGCCGGCACATGCCTTACGAGTTGCAGTCCGGTACGCGGGTCTTGACCATCACAAAGACGCTGGAAAGGCTCCTGCTCCACTTCGCCTTCAAGGTCCCAAGCGTTAGCTTGATTGCCGAACCACTTACCCTTAACGTTCTCGTCTTCGGTGTAGTAGCTCTCTTGTGTACTGGTGTATTCAGCTTGGTAGTAATCTTTGGCCTGGCCTGCGCTCAGTGGCTTGCTGATCGTCAACATGGCTATGTCTTGCGGGTTGAGTCAAGAGAGTCCGAATCATTCAGCGTCGTCCACTTCAAAGCACAATCTGGGCATGTTCCAGTTCCTCATCGACCTCGCCGATTTCCAGCGCGATGGGCCTATTCTCGGACTTCACTGGAATGTCGGAATCAAGCGTCGCATCCTGGTTAGGGACTTCCATAGAAGCCGCCTCAACTACGTTCATACCTAAAGCGGTTTCAAGACGGTTTTCTCGCTCGGCAATCAAATGCTCATGCTGTCTGGCGTCCCGCCGGTCGTGCTTCGCCGCATGCTTTGATTTCTTCTTTCTTGAGGGCGTTACTATGCTGACGCTTGCGTCCTGCGTTGCTTTTCGGCCGAAGGTCTGTCCATCCGATGCTTCGTGAGTTTCACTTAACGCTTCTTGGCGGCGCGTCGGAAGCTGGATTTCCGTCGGCGTCATTGCGCGCGCGACATATCCTCGCGCTCTGATCTTTACCGGGGCCAACGGTAAGCGAAACGGCACCACGACATCAGCGTATTTCCAGTAGCCATGAAGGTCAGGCAAAGACATGATCTCTTCCTTGCTGACGGCTTGTTTGTGCTCCGTGACTGTCGAGTAGTTGACTGCATCACGGCCCTTGTCCTCGACGCTGGCAGTCGTCCCGATCTTCGGTTTCTCGACTTCGTATTCTCCTATCGTGTCGCTTATCCAACGAGCTGACTCAGACTCACCGCAGCGGAAAAAGAGCTTTAGCTTAGGCGCTGCCAACATAGCTTTCGCCAGCCGATCGTAATACTCCTCGTATTGTGTTTTGCCCTGGGTTCCCTGGATCAGTTTGAGTCCGTATTTGCGTCCCTCAGTCTCGGTTTCGTAGAGCGCAGGGAGGCGGTGCAGCGAATGAACCTCATCCACGATCACCCAACAAGGGTGCGCCTGACCCCATTCGGCTGAGACCGACATCAAGCGTTTCATCAAGACGTTGATGAACACTGCCTGCAACGGGCGCAAAGCTTCTCGTGTATCCATTGTCGAGGTAATGAAGATCCAGCCTCGACGATGTGCGGCCCATTCTGAAAGACTGATCTCTTTGGCGCAGGCATCTCGCTCTGGAAGCAAGCGCAACGTCTCGCCCAAATCCGAGAGTACGCCAAGCACACCAGCACGCTGCCCGTGTGCATTCTTCGGAATGAGGTGCGCATGCTCGGTTCCTTCAACGATCATGTCGATGGCTTCCGCGCTTCTGAGCCAAGCAACCATCTGCGCCGGCGTCGGCTTGAATTCCAGCATCCGTCCAAAGATGGCGCGTGACGCTTTCAAGAAGAATCCCGAAGTCGAAGCTTGATTCGCATCTGACTTACCCGGCAAGAAGCTCTCGGCGATTAGCTTCTTGTCCGTTAGGACACGGACTTCGCCTGCCGGAGACCAGTAGGGGGATCTCGCGTCGAGCGGATTGAGAACTATGTCACCGCGATTGGGATTGAAGTGCCGCTTGATAAACTCACAGGCCGGGTCATAAATGACGACGGCTTCACTGGGTTGGCGAGAGGCGATCTGCAGAAGGAAGTGGTGGATCGTTTGGCTCTTGCCAGTCCCTGGATCGCCCAGCAGCATGACGTGCTCGGTCTCTTCAGTGCGCGGCATTCTGATCCACGTCGGGCGCTCTTCAAACCCAAAGTAGTCTCTGAGACTCGCAACCAAACGCGCTCCAGGATTCGTCTTTCGCCTCAATCTGCCGTTCACTGTTCCGCCCTCCTTGGAATGAAAGCCGGTATCCCAACACCCGTGTCTCGCTGCCCGATCTCTCGCGCGTATTCCCTCGGGTTCAGCACTCGAATCCCACGCAATAGATCCCCGGCTTCATAGTCGCTATTCATCTTCAGATCCAACTTGATCGAGATAAGCATGCCGAGCGCAATGAGGATCGGAAGCGGTAGAAAACAGAACCAATACAACCCGACAAGCGACCTACCTTCGTAGATTTGATTCTTCAGCCACGGGTACATCTGCTTGTCCATCTGCCACACCGCGCGCCAGTAGAAAAACTTGCGAGGCATCTCCTCGTGCAAGTTAAAGAATGGCCCCAACTTCGGGTCGAATTTCACTCGGCCAGCCTCGTCCCTCACGGGAGTCACCTGATCGTCTGTGCAGCCCAGAACCTGCTCTTTGCCAGTAGCCGGATCATCAATCACGCGAACTAGTAGGGTGTACTTAGAGGGTTTCTTGAGCGGTAGAAATGACTTAATTGAGGCTTTGATGTACTGCGTTAGGTAGAGTCTCTGTAGCGGTCGGTAGCCATACCTGGTCTTGAGATATATACCGCCGATAGTGAAACCGATGCCGACGAAAATCCAGAGCACGAGGTAGGTCATGATACGCCGCTGAAAGTTTCTAAAGCGGGTCCGTCCCTCTTCAGTAAAGGCGTTCTTGCTCGCCATCGGTCTCTCCTTATCGGCTCGTCATCCGCTTACAATCAAGTCCTCTATTTAGCTCGCTGACCGGCGCTTTTGGTGCGCATCGTGAGCGCCACATCGGCGATCTCGGACGCTCTCTCGTTGGCGGTGACGCGAATCTTTTTCCACTCTTCGGTTGTCAGATCGTCCTCAGCAAGAAGCTGAAAACCGTGCGTCACGAGATACTGCGCACACGCAAATTGCTCAAACAAAAAGCGCTCCATCCTGGTCATCGGGCGCTCATGTCCAATCCTCTCCAGCACTACGCTGCGACACCAGTCGCGGGTCTTAACCCCGGCGTCCGTGGCCCTGCTTTCGATCTTTTCCAGTTGTTCTTCAGTGACTCGAAAGGATATGTATTGCGACTTCTTTGGTTGCGCCATGTGCTTTTTCCTTAATCTCTTGGCCCACCTGAACTCGTGCCCAAAGTGCACAATGCGTGCACGATGTGTACAAATAATTGGCTAACTACTTTCGAATCCTTCATTTCCCGTGTGCACAAATTGTGCGCTTTGTGCACATTTGCATGAAAACCTTCAGGGGTGACGTGTCACCAAAAATCAGGTGCAGAGCACCTCCTTAACCTTCCACACTTTTTCGGTTGCATCTCGAAATTGCATTTGGGCGCTCGATTCAGCTTGTCGCCGTGCTCGCAACAGGTTCACTCGCTGATGTCCTTTGTGGCTCTGACTGTGGCGCCGAACTCAGTCTCTCGTTCTTGCCGTCCTTCCCAATTTTTCTGCCGTTAGAGCGAGACTTCTGTGCTGGATTGGGCTCCGTGGTTAGTCTTGCAATCAGGCTCTCGGCGTTGCTGAGATAATTGGCCGTCGCTTCTTTGACTGCCTGCTTCAGCCCGGCATCCAGCGCCTCGATGACACCCCTTTGCCTAAGGAGGTCGGTCAGCGCGAAGTCACTAGCCGGCGCTGTCAGAGTGATGTTGAACTTCCGCACACCGTCAGTGGTTGACTCATTGATTTCAACTCTCGTTCGTTCCGTTTTGCTTGCCATGATTCCTCCTCTGCCTGCGTCAACTGCGTTCACTTGCCTGCATCTTGATTTGGCAACTTCACCGCCCGCAATGGTTCTGGCGCAAACCCCAAGGCAATCACCTCTGCCTCGTGGGCAAACGGTGTGGGAACGGTAATCTGGTCCAATCGGGTAGCGATAAATAGCCGCGCTCCATCGTCGCTCATGCCATCATCGGGCACGCGGACTAACAATGCTGGACCGTCCCTTCGCTCCCTTCCCACGGAAACCACTTCAATGCCAAGTGGCTCAGCCCGATAACGTACAAAGATCTGGCCGCGCGCGGAGCCAACGACACCCGGACTGTCAATTAGTTGCATTCCTGGCGGCAGCAGACCAGCGTCATTGACTCCTGCTAATAGAGCGGTGACGCTCGCCGGGACGCGCTTGTCGAGAGATTCTCTAGCCGCGAATAGACTGGACGCAGTAGCCAAGCCGGTCGCTTCGCGAATCCGTTCTTCGGTCCGCGCGACCTCTCCGTCCGAAGCCGCCATGAATGCCCGCGCTTGCTGCTGCCGCTGTCTTTCAACGATCTGCTGTGCCTGGCTCTCCGTCAGCGTCACCCGTGGATCGACATTGCCACTCCTCTCCGGCAGAGCTATCGAAAGCAATCGCGTTCCAACGATCAGGGCTGCGATTATTCCCACGATTAGCATCCGCGTGTTGTGTCGCTGTTTACTCATGCTCCGACCTCCAGCATCTCACCAACCGGAAGCGCGATAGTCTCCTGTCCTGCGGCAAATGCTGCTTCGATCCATGCGTCAATTTCGGGGTGGTCTTCGTTGGCCGCCTCTTCAAGTCGGGCCAGCGCCTTGCGCAGACTGGACAGTTCTTTCTGTTCTTTGCCAAGACAAGCGAGATACTCAGCGATCACCCCTTCGGTCAGAAGTGTCACCCCGTCGTCGACCAGTGCGGTGAGCAAGTCGATGGATTCGCGCAGTCCCGGTTTGTCTCTAACTTGCGGCATGTCCCACTTAATGAGTTGCGTGATCTTGACCGCCGCAGCGACGAGGTAGGGCCTAGCCTGTGGCACTCTCGCGCGAAGGATTCGCACCTCTTCGTCGGGCCGAGCCAGTTCCATCCAAGTGACAAAGCAGCGGGAACGTAGCGGCTCTGAAAGCAGTTTGAGGTTGTTGCTCGTAAGCACCACTATCGGCATGTGTTCGCGTTCCCGAACACCGATCACGCCTTCCAGCTTGGGCACGTTCGCCCAGCCGCGCGCTAATGGTTGCAACAGGAGATTCTGAATCTTCAACTCAAGCTTTTCGACCTCATCCACAATCAGCACGGGCGGCGGCTCGTTACGCTCTGCGGCTTTCCTGGCGTATGCAAACGCCTCGAGGAACTCTCCGCGTTCGTAAAACTCTTCGGTCCAAACGAGCGTCCGCGCGAACGTCGCCTCAGTGCCGCAGCGGATCGACTGCTCAATGGCTCGCTCCTGCGCACTCTCACGCCAGCCGCCAAGCACCTCGTTCGCAGTCAGTCCTTGGACACCAGGAACGTAAAAGAGAGTGAGGTTACAGCCTTGCGCGAGTGCCTCACCAAGCGACGTTTTGCCTGAACCGCGCGGTCCTCCGAAAAGGATTGGATGGTATTGACGCAGAGCGAGGGCAACGTCGCTTAGGGTGTGCAACTGAGGTACGTAGCCGGTAGCGGCAAGGACTTCGGCAAGGGCTTGCTTGCTGCATTCGCGCACCAGTCGCCGAGGATCAATGCTTGGTTTATTTGCGTCTCTTAGTTCCACTGGTTTGCCTTTGGTTATTGACCAAGAACCGCTGCTGCGATCTTGCGCATCTCGGGAGTCATTCGAGGCATGGCAGCTCTTATTTCTTCAGGCGAGCCACTGGCAAGCAGGTCGGCCAGATCTCGCTCGCTTAGCCCCGTAGCTGGTCGCGCCGCGTCTACATCAGTAAGTGCAGCTAGAGTCTCCTCGTTTAGATCGGGACTGGCCTCCGTGCCCTTAATGGAGGTCGGTAGATCCGTCACCATCACATAGCCAGACGTTCCGGCTTCCACTTCGACGAACCCTCGGCGTTGTTTCTGATCCAACTCTCCGCCAATCACTCCGCTGATCTCATCTGTAACAGGATTGACCGCACGCGTGCGCAACCCGTCGGAAATAATCACAGTGCCATTTCCGCGTCCGCCGACAAGCGCGCCGGTGACGTTCAGCGCCGCCGTCCCGACTTTGCCCAGCATGCGCGCCCAGCCGCCATCGAGCTGTCTGCGTTTACCCTTAAGGCCGGCTCCACCGTCGCCGCCCAGGACGTCGCCTCCGAGCTTCACCAGCTTGCCGCTTTGCGGATCGATGAAGCCAACGATGCTTACATAAGCCCGATCGTATTCGCCGCCTCTGCTCGCGCCGACGAGGATCGTTCCCCGCTTCATTGACCAGCCATTGCCCCTCATGTCGCGTGTTAGTTCCAAACGCGTGAGCGCTCCGCTACGCAGCGTGTAGAGTCCGCCAATCGTCCGAACCGGGAGCATGCTGCCAAACGATGGCAGCACTGCTGTTGCTCCTGGCCTACTTTCACTCACTGAGACTGTGCGGTTATTTCCTCGTGCACCGTTGGCAGATATTGACTGGCTTCTTTGCTCGGCCCGGTCTGTCGTATAGAACGAACTTTCGGAGTTGCGCTGTGAGCGAACTGTCCTGTCGCTCGATGTGCCGTTGGCAGAAGCTGGCCGTGTTGAGTCTTCAGAACTTCTCGCGTTGAAGCCGTTCGTATCCGTCCTGGCTCCTGAGTCGATTGGATCAGACTTACTTTTTACTGTGCCTGCGAAGTTCGTCGGGACGCTGAAAGGCGTATCAGGGTTGCTCGCGGTGTTCTGTGCCTCATCAGTTCTCGCGGGTGGCTTGATGGGTGTTTGTCCTGTGGTCGTTGTTAGCCGTTGTGCTTCTTCAATGGCTTGCTCGGTCCTGGTATCTCGACCTGTAGTTGCAGAAGCATTCGGCGCGGGTGGTACAACCTGCGACGGTTTCGCCACTCGGCCATATTCAACTTTGGTGCTGCTTCGGTAATAGAGTGCGAGAACGCCTACCAAGCTCACCAATAGCAACACTGCAACAGCTATTAGCGCGAGCCTGCGACGGCGCTGTCTGACTTTCTTGCGTTCATCTGCGAGGTCTATCGCAGAACCTTCCTCATCCTGCTGGGCGCGGTCAAAGATCCCGTCCTCAACATCCGCTCGCACTTGCTGCTCATTCGGAGTTCGCTGGAGATAAGGGTTCTCCTCGATCACTGCCGTGCTAAAGGACGTCCCGTTTGCCTGGCCGTTGCCGTTACTGGTCTTCATCACTTACTCCTTCATCTTGCTACTGCCGTAAGATCGGCCATCGCCGGCTCGTCGGCTGCGCTCATGTGCGCAACTACGATCTTCAGGTGTTGCCGTGCGCCCAGAATTGGTGCTTCATAAGCCAGCACGAAATAGCAACTCGCACCCGGTTGGATCGAGTTGTCATCGGCGCTGGACGCGAGATTGAGCTTTTCGACTTTTGTCCCCGCTTCGACCGGATGTTGCTTCTCATTGAGTGTTTCGACGTAGAGATCGGGGTAGCCTGAGATAACCCTTAGCGGTTCGCGACTGGTATTACGGACGGCGAAGATAACCAGTCGCGCGCTCTCGCTCAGCTCACGCGGTGGGAGCGTGGAGATCGCTAAACCATGTCGCTCCTTGTTCCATTTCTTGAACCACGCGGGATTTTTGACGGCCTCGCTTAGCGCCGTTTCGACCGGCTCCTTGAAGTCGGGTTTCGGTCGTGGCGCATTCGCCACAGGCTCGTTTAGCGAGATCGGGATTGATGTCTTCAGTGCTGACTCGCCGACCGGCATTGCGTTAACGGGTTCTGCTTGCGAACTAACTTCCGGTCCCACCAAATTGGTCGCCAATCCCGCAGCCCGGCGGGCGCTAACAACCTCTTCCGGCTTGTACTTGATTACTACTCGGTGAGCCTGCTCTTTAAGCTCGGCCACGGGATAGACCATCACTGTGATCGCCATGCCGCTGTCCATTTGCGCGATGATCGAAGTTGCCGGGGCGATGGCTTGTGGTCCTCGCGTTCGTGCGGCGGGTACAAGGAAGCCGCTGCCCGCGCGCAGCACCAGGTGGTGATCTCGCTTCAAGCTCGGTGATTTTTCAACCGTAACCAAGTCTGAGTTGCCAGCATGGATGGCAAAGAATTTGTCGGTCGCGGGGAACTCGATCAGAGTAACTCCGTTCTGCGCCATGCCAATCCGGAGCAACGGATTCGAGTTGGCGGCTACCGAAACGCTTGCCTCACCAGAGAGATATTCTGGATTGTTCAACAACGTCACCGGCGGGATCACAGAACGGCTGCTCGGTGGCTTGCGTCGCGCCGGTTTGTTTCGTCGTGGCAAAGCCGGACCTTGCCGAGTGTTCGCGATATCGCTTGTCTGGCTCTTAGCTGTCTCTTGTGCGCCAACCGGGAAGCTGACCATACACAGAGCTATCAGTGCCAAAGTTGTTCTCATGGATCGAAGCAATTTCATCTCGTCTCCTTACCGCGCTGTTTGTGGTGTTGCGACGGAAATCGCGGGGGGAGGACCGGCATCGGCTCCTGAAATAGACTGGTCGGCCAGGATTTTCATCTCAGCAATTCCAGCAATGCGGAAACCTGTGTTCTGGTTATCTTCGGTCCGTTTGGCCGTATCCGGCTTGAGCGCCAGTGTGAAGATTAGTTGCCGGCTATTGTGCTGCTCGACCCCACCAATCGTTTTACTAATCTCCTGCTGGCCGACAAGCTGCACCTTGTAAGGATCGTCGGTGCTAATAGTGACAACCTGCGGTTTCCATACGGCCTGCCACTCCTCGCGCTGTTGCGTCTCCCATTCGCCTGATTGTTTGACTTGATTGACGAGCGCAACCGCGCCATCAGGAGTCATCATCTTGAGGCCGCGTACGATGTCCGCGCGGCGTGTTCTTGGATCAATCTGGAAAAAACTTTCCGCCCACTTCGCGGCGAGGTATTTCTTGTCGCCGTCGCCGGGTTTGTCCGGGCGCACTTGAACGGACCCGGACAAAACATAGTGCTGATCATCGCCGACGACGCGATCACCTTCCGATGTCCGTTCAACAACGATAAGTGACGCGCTGCGTGTGAGCTTGTAGGTCAACAACCCCGCCAGCGCGAGACTGAGCGCCGCAAATGCGAGCGCCGCTACTGCCAAACGCAGGATCGTTCGCACATCGTTCGGATCGCGCTGAATGATCGGGTAGTAGATCGCTTCCTGTTCTTTCATCTCAGCGGTCTCCGCTTCGGCGACAGCTAAATCCGATGAAATTTCCAACGTCTCGACTATTGCGCTCATGGACAGCTCCTTTTTCAATTGATGAAATCGTCCCGGTCGGTGGCGACCTCATCAGTAACCACGTCGCTTTGCTCGTCCTTTGTTTCTCGCGGCAGTGCGGTTCCGCGTTCGTTTCGCAGACATTGGATCAGACCCACCATTCCATCGATGAAAAACAAGCCAACGGCATGCACTTGGGCGTCGGTAACAAGCAACCTCATCTCTTCCTCCGCAGACTCCGTGTGCTCATCAACGACTCCTTCAAGGTATTCATCCAGTGTGCAGCGTCGGCTCATGTCCAGGTCCTCATCTACAAAAGGTCAAAGTCAAGTGTTTCAAATCTCGCAAGGCAGGAAAACAACTGATGTGCCATTCGGAAAACGCAAGTACGTAAGAGAGAACTCGGAGCGAGCGGGTCGTTAGCAAATACAGTGATGGATCGAGCGAAGCGTCAAAAACGTCAAAAGCGTCACAGCTTTGACGTTTTTGACGTTTTTGACGGTAATCCGAATTCATCGCCGGGTTCATAAAATCAAAGGGCCTATGAGGTTCTCTTCATACCTCATAGGCCCCTTACTAAGTTGGACTCAAAAACTCTAGGAGACCTGCGTCAATTGACGTAGATCGAACGAGCAGTATCTTTACTCTTCACTGTCGACTGAGTCGGCCGCTTTCCTCCCGGCTCGGAACTGTAGACGCTGTCCTCTTTGTTCTTATCGTCAAGAGCGGTGGTGCTTTCCGCGACTTCATTGGCCGGGCGTTCCAACGCTATGCCTTCAATCATCCGAAAGAGTCCCGCGCGACTAATGCTTTGATAGACGATCTTGCCGCGTTCTACATACTCACGTGTTTCCTGGTACGGCGGTATGCCGTCGGTTTGAATTCCTCCGGGATTGATGATCTTCATATTTGGCAGTACCAATCTCTTGCCAGCGCGGAAGGCTTCAACCGTTCCTTCGCCTGCATTATAGGCTGCCAGGATCAGATCGCCGCGTGAGCCAAAGCGCGCTTGCAGATCGCGCACATAGCGAGCTGCTGCGTCTATCGCCTCCTTTGCGTCGTGCGGATTCTTAAGGCCATAGCGCACGGCGGTTGGCGCGGTGAACTGCATCATGCCGTAGGCGCATGGCCTGCCATCTTTGTAGCTGATTGCCTCTCGTCTGAACCGTGATTCTAAATACGCGATGGTCCACAACAAGCGCGGATCGACACTATACCGTCGCGCGGCTGAGGCAATGAGCGGTTCGTAAAGACTGGCCCGCACACGCAACTTTTGGTCGTCCTCCGTTTGCTGTGCATGGGCATACACGACAGGCAGGAACATTAAGAGAGACCAAAGTGCAATCGTCTTGAGTTTCATAATCTGCATACCCTCCAGCACGAGTAAGTTTGAGACTCGCAAACTTAATACCGTCTCAAGAATTCGTGGCACGCCTCTTGTTTGTCGCCATCACGACACACTGATACATCCGCTTCGGTTGCTGAGCGCAAGGATGAACCGCAGCGGCGCGGGGGGATGTCAGTGTCCGGCGCTCGACGGCGCTGGAATGGACCAGCGCCGTTGAGCTTGGAAGTAATTTTATTCATCACTGAACGCTTGGATTTGTAAGGAGAACTAAGATGGACCAATCAACCCTTGGCTTCGGCCAATTCGACAATCTTTCTGATCAGTCGCGCGCAGCGCGGATGGCGCGGGTATGTTTCAAAGCGGCGGTTTTCTTGCGCTTGATCCAACCCCTTCTGGTCTTCACCAGTGCGGCGATCCTTGTTGCACTTTCAGTGGTCTGTCCTGTCGCTGGGCAAACAGGTGGACCGATCATCACTGGCAGTAATCCCAATGCCCCGATCACGGGGATTCAGAATCTGGTCACACTCGGTGTCTGGCTATTGATCGCGGCGGGCATCGGTGGAATCGGTTGGGCGCTCGTCAATGGGATGCGACGACAATCCTGGGGAGCGCAACTAATCTTCGGTACAGCATGCCTCGGCTTTGGCGGCATCGTGGCGCTCTGGAATGAGTACGCAAACGGACGCAGCCCGGATCTACCCAACTTCTGATTGAGGGCGCGGAAGGGATAGTCGGTGGTTGGAAGATTCGTGGACCGGAGGGATCAGTCGGTCACTATGCCTTTGGAGAGGAAGTCATGCGATTTCGACCTATACGACCAAACATCTATCTACCGGTAATCCGGTTCGGGGTAGTTGTGGCCGATTGGAAATACATCCTGGGCGCGACGCTGGCCGGCTACCTAATCCCCTTCTTCTTTCGCTTAAAGATTGGCGTCGTGCCGCTTTGGTTCGTTACTGCGATTGGCACTGCCGCACTATCTTACGGCTTTTTCCGCTACACCAAGGTTGGGCGCAGATCTTACTGGTTTCAGCACTCAAGTAGAGCGTTGCTCGACGGCTCTATCGCCCGACGCACACTGCCCGGCGATCGTGCGCGTAGACAATTGAAGTCCTGGCTCCTTAAGACGAAGTTCACAAACGGTAGGAGAACGTGATCATGGAACCAATTACTATTGTTGGCGGACTGACCGCCGCTGCGGTTTCAGGCTTAGCAGTCGGTGCCGGTGTGCGCCTTGTTCCAGTCGCATTGCAAGCAGGTCGTGATCTTCACAGTTGGTCTAACAGTCCTGCAGGAGAACTTGAGACTGGGCGGCATCGACGACAAAAAGGTCAGCCGAAGGCGATAAGACCCAAGGGACGTAAGCGCGACTCATCGATCATTGGTCTGTACGGGGATCTGCTCCGTCATACGGACGGCTCCTACACACGTGGCTACGATTTTCCGCTACAAGCCACGATGCTCGCTCCTGATGACGTGGCGGACAGCATTGTTGATGGCCTGGCCGACATGCTGACCGTCGATCTGCCTGCCGGAACCGTCTTGCAGTACCGCTATGCGGTCGGTCCCGATCCGGGACGCGCTATCGCCGAGCACTTGCGCGCGCGTGACTACGAGCAAGCATACTTTCCCGCTGCTCGTCTGCATGATCTGAATATTGATTTCTTCAAGGCAATGGCGGACGCGCGCGCTTTTAGGCAAGAGCGTGCTTCCCTGTTCGTCCGCGTGCCAGTCCGCCACGAAGCCGATCGCTCCTCCCACGGCTTCAACACCTTCGTTTCCTCGATGGCGGCTGATTGGCGAGCATCCGGCTTCAGCGGACTACGGCGCAAGGCTGCTCCGAACTGGTCCAACTCGCGCAATGACAGCATTGTGCGACGTATTCGTGAGCATGAAGAAGAGACCATCCGCGCCGTTGAAAAAGTCTTCCGGCTACTGGAAATGCAAAGCCCTGTTAGCTTGCGACGGCTCGACCGCCAGCAACTCTGGCGCGCAGTTCATCAAAGCCATGTGATGGCCTCGCCTTCCGTTCCGAGCCTTCCGCAATACGATGGGTTGGACCTTCGAGATTATCTCTGTGCGGAAACCATCGAAGATCGCGGCTGGTACGTGATGCACGGCATCTATCCGGCGACGTTGGTTTCACTATTTGCACCCGGTGAAGACTTCATCGCGGCGGACGCGATGCGCGCGTTAACCGCCCATCCCGGTCTGTCATTCCCCCATACTATTATCACTGAGTTCATCAGCATTGACCGCGAGAAAGCGAAAGCCAAGCTCGATTCGCACATCAAGCATGTTGAGCGCTCGGGCACACGCGCCGATGGGCGCTACCAACTGACTCCCGAAGCGGAAGCGTCTTTCAACGATTTGAAGCAGACTCGCAAAGCGATTACCGGCTCGCGCGAAGCGTTAGTCAAGATGCGGCAATATGCCGTTATCTTCGGAGATCCGGCTCGCACACGTGGCGAGTTGCAGAAGTCCCTGAAGCAACTCGATATCCATGCCGATACGTTGGCAAGTGCCTTTCAAGCGCTCGATGGCGTTCAAGCAGGGCGCGAAGAGCCTGCGGCACTTCACTGCCTCTATCCCGGCACTCTGGTTGGTGAGGCGTCCAGCGACACAAACGGTCGAGAGTTGACTGAGGTCGCTCACTCTCTCGCTGCCTTTATTCCCGCTGAATCTTCCTGGGGTGGTTCACACCGCCCACATACGCTCCTAACAACTGCTTCTGGCCGGTTGATCGGTCTCAACCTGTGGGACAAATCGAGTCGCACGAATATCAAGTCGCCCGTGGTCCTGATTCTCGGCGAGCCGGGTACAGGCAAGACGATCTGCGGTGTGCGAATCATCAATGACGCGTTGGCTACGATGCCTCATCTGCGCGTCCATGCTCTTGACAACGGCGGCTCGCTGGCGCCGCACGCCCATGTAACCGGCGCGCGTTATCATCGCTTCAACCCGGCAGAACCAAAGGCCATCAACATCTGGGATTTTCCCGAGCTGGTTTACGGCAAGGATCTGCAACTGAATAAGATCACCGAACAGATCTCGTTGATCGTGATGGACGCCATGAGCCTGGCCGAAGCCAGCGATCCACTCGCGCGCGATCTGCTCTCCAAGGCCGTCGTTCAGGTCTTGAAAAACATCGCGCCGCGTAACGGCCCTGACAGGCCACGGCGCGAACCTACTCACTCGGATCTTGTCGCAATGCTCGAAGCTTATGACTTCGGCAGCGAGGCGCTAAATCAGCGCGCTAAAGAGATCGCCCTGGCGTTGGAGAAATATCTCGATAACCCGTGGCTGGATGCGCCCACGCATCCCGATTTTCATATCGATTCACCTTACGACGTATATGAGTTGGATTCTCTCAACGCCTTTCAGCCTGACATCAAGCAAACCTTAGCAAACCGGATCGGCTCGCGGGTCATTCGGGCGATCGGGCAGAAGCAGTCTGACGGGACGCGTGCTTCCACGTTGTTGGTCTTCGACGAGGTCCATGAGTATCGCGAGAGTTTTCCGGGGCTGATCCCGGTGCTCAAGAAAGGTACTCGTCACGGTCGCAAACATAACGTCGTCACCATGATGATGACGCACACCTATAACGACTTCGAGGGAATGCACGACGTGACAAGTACCGCCGGCGTCAAACTGATCGGGAAACAAACGGGTGACTTATCTCTACTTGCGCGCGACGCCAAACTATCCGCTCGGACCATTCAGGCAATCGGAGCGCTTAAGAACGTTGACGGTCTCTATTCGCAGTGGGTCATGGTGTTGGGCTCGGGTGATTACCAGCAAGTCGAGACCGTGCAAAACAACCTGAGTCCTGGCTTGCTCTGGACGTTCACCACACATCCTGACGAAGCGAATGCACGAGCACGAGCTGCTGCTCTTCGTCCTGATTGGCCGCTTGCTGAGATCATTGCCTGGCTCGCAATGCAATATCCGCAGGGTCTGGTTTCTTCCGGCCTGTTATTCGATGAATCTTTGCTGGAGAGTGAGCCGCATCAGTTATGAAAGCGAGGTCGCTATGATCGGAATTCATCTATCGCGCTACCTGGTTGTTGGGCTGCTTCTCGGGCTGCTGCTAATACCGGCAGCGCCGGTGCAGGCGCAGTTTACCGTTTGGGACCCAACGAACTACGCCTTGCAACTGGAGAAGAAGATTGAAGAGGCCAATCGCTGGCTCGAAACTATTCGACACTACGCCACGATGGTCGACAAGACCGTGCAGCAACTCACTACGATGCAGGGCGTGTTGCGGAATGTCGACGAGCAACTAGCGCGCAATGTGCGGCTGGTGCGATTCGTTAGCAGCGTGGGCCAGATCGTGCGTGGTTCATACCAGCTCAAACGGCAACTCGAAGGCATGATCCATTACCGCATCGCGATGCTCAAGAGCATTGATGATCGATTGCGGAACGGCCTCTTCGATCCAGAACAGGATCTCAACGATCTGGAAAACTATCTGAAATTCACCATCGGTCGCTCGGCAGACGAAACGGTCGCACGTCTCGATAAGCTGGCTCGCAATGACAGTCAACTCGAAAGCTGGTGTGTGCGGCGCACCCAAATCCAGAAGGACTTGGCCGTCGCTCGTGCGACGTTGAACCAAGCTGAAGAACAACTGGAAGCGGAAAAGAATAAGCCGGATGTCGATCAATCCAACGTGGCGCACCTTAACGACGTAATTCTCCAACAACAGAAACTCATCGCCGATTTGGAGAAGGAACACGCGGCCTTGCAGGACAAGATTACAGAGCGTGCCGCTAAGTACGGCTTGCGGTTGCAGGACATGGAGAACTTCGCCTTCTCAATCATGACCGCCAACGACGGCTGGCTAACTTTGCAGCAAACAAAAGAGCAGATCGAACGCGCCCTAACCGATCTCATTATCAACACCCATCCGTCACAACAGCCTTAAGGATGAGGAAAGAACCAATGTCGATCACAAAGCATCAACAACAACGCATATTCCGGTTGCTGTACTCAATCATGGTCCTTCTCTGCTGCGGCCTGACTACTCAGGCACAGACGCCCGCGCCCAGTGGGCCAACACTTGCGGATCACATCGCGCGGTTAAGCATCAAAGCGTCTCAACTTCTCCCCTATTTACAGCGCGAAGTTCTCAGCCACATTCAGGACTGGGTCTACGGCATTGCCCTGGCTGCCGCCGTGCTCGTCCTTTTATTCAGTTTTCTCCGGCTCTGGCGCGAAAACTCCGGGGGCGGCTCCAATTTGATCTTCTTCTTTCTCCGTTCGCTCTTCTTCTTCGGGCTGGTCGGGTCAAGCGTCTGGATCATCGGCCAAATGGCCGCAACCGGAAGAGAGATTGCCGAAGGCAACGAAATCAGCGGCGGGGCTGGTCGGTCGCTGCTTTTTGAGTTCTATAAAGCGCAACGGGACAGTTTCAACGAGTCTTACGAGAAGACGACGATGGGCACTTTTACCGTCAAGGTTGACGATCGGGATTTCACCGTCCGGCCCAACACTGCGACTACCGGCACGTTCGTCGGCGTGCTCTATGATAACGAGGGGACGATCAAAGACCTCGACAAAAAGCTAAACGATTCTTCCTATACGTTGCCGACTCTCTTCAACTGGCTAAACGCTTCTCGCACGATTCTGGAAGCGGGCGATTTTTGGCTGATCTTATTGGGCGGTGTGCTCGTCCTGGTCTTCAAAGTCGCCGCTCCTTTGATGATGGCTGTCGCCATCGATCAGAAGCTCGCGCACAAAGTGTCGTATCCGTTTGTTTGGGGCACGGTGGTTTTGACTTTGATATGGCCTGCGGTGAGTTATTTCATTCGTGCGCTCGCCTACCTCTTCGGCAACATGGCAATGGCTTTGGGCGATTCCGAACCGCTTTACAACTGGGATTACGCTTCGATGTATGCCATTAAGAGCAACTTCGCTTCGCCGGTATATACCGTAGCGATTGCAGCGCTAATGATGACTATTGCCGGCGGCTGCTTGTGGATCTCACCTTATCTGGCTTATCGCTTCTCGATGGGCCAAATCTATGAGGGCGTTTCCGCAGCGATGTCTCAGTTCGCGGCGATGATCATTGGAACCGGCGTTGAGGCATATAGCACCACGGCTGCGGCCTCCATAAATCAGGCTGCGCAGAACACTCAGGCTCAAGGTTCATACGATGCACAAGCGACCGAAGCAAAGGCCAATAAAGAATCCGGTATGCTCCGCAATCAGGCAGGGTTTGTAGCGGGTAGAGCCTCGGCGCTCTCATCGGCACAAGCTAGTGCCGGCGCTGCTATGGCGGCAGCTCGTGGTGGCGCAAATCAGGCGTATACCATGTTTGGCAGTGCGAGCCGTGGCACTGCCGGGTACAACGAGCAGATGTCGCAGATAGGCACCGACCGTTCCATTAGAGATAACAATACGATCAGCACTCGCCAAGCGCGTGAAGCTAACACGGATTCGCAAGTTGGGCGCAAACAAGAGTGGTCAAGAGGCTTGGGCAGCATTCCATTATTTGGTGGTCCTATCGACCTCGTCCGCGAAGGAGTCGCGGGAACAGTTTCTTCTGCATCAGGCGGCAAATATGGTGCGTTGCCGCTGACTCTTCATCAGCGCGGCTATGATGCCGCCCGCATCGACTCTACTGCTGGCATGAACGCCAACGCCACTAAAAACTTCAGTGAGGTTCAAAAAGTGGAACGCCAAACTGGCGACAGGATGGCGGCGATCTCCATGCAACAAGGCAGAGAATCCGCCGGAGCGGCCTACGCTGCCGCAGGCACGTCGATCGCGGGACATCAGACAGCCCTGGGACTCAATAATCAAGCTACTCAGGTTGAATTCACAGGCCGGATGGGTAGCGCCGGAATCACTCATCAAGCGGCAGTCGATTCCGCGAAGCTCCAGGCGATCTCTATGATCGTAAGTCGCCTGGGATCGAAGCTAGCGCAGGATATTGAAAGGGGCATGGAGATGCGTTACTAACTGAGGATGCAATCGTCGAAGGGAGTATGTGTGTGTTTGCCTTGGCGCTCCGGCACTTGGTTGGATAATCCGAACTCCGTTCAACAGAACGGAGTTCGGAAAAATTCTCACATTTAGTAGGTCAGTTTAGCTTGCGAGTAAACTCGCACGGAATAGAAGCACCTATTACGCGCGCGGTAAATCACGAACCTCACACGTTGTTCCGCACTGTAGGCATATCCATGAATGCGTCCATTTATCAAGTCTCTCGGGGTATTTCCTTCTAGCTTTTGTACACCGCATAATATCCCAACTGCCAATCGCAAAAACGACGATTAGCATCATGCCATTCACAAGCAAAGCTATTTGGGTTTCGCCATAATCTGATCCCTTCCTCAGATAGATACTCCAGAGCCACAGCAGAGTTGAAAGGAAAAGAAAACTGAATAGGATCGCGAACACAGGAAAGGGTTTTTCCGGTGGTGAGGTTGCGTTAACTACACTGTTTCGCTTGGGTCTTATGAACAGACCTAAAGGACCGAAGATCATTAGTTTGACAAAGCGACCCCAAGAACTGATGCCGATGTTGTATGAGGCATGGGCCATCTCAAATGTTTTCATGTTTTGTGAGCCGCAACGTGAACACTCCATAACTTTGTCCTTCTTCTTCGCCTACCCTACAGCAGGAGAAACCTAACTGTAGTATGCCGTAGGGTCGCGGCATAAGCCGCAAGTATTTTGCAAGACACCTGCTTTCAAGCAAAATCAAAAGCTAACTGCGTTTCAAAAACGGGCTGCTTTAGCCAAGGCATCGAAGCGACTTCTTGTCCGAAGGAAAAGATCGCTGTCTCTGCCGAACCTTCTTCCGCTGCGGCCGCTTGCGTCGAAGGCCCTTCCGCGTAAAGTTGCGGGCTAATATGATTCGCCGTTTCGTTACCTACGACTCCCTTCTCAATCGCAACGATCCATTCTTCAAGGTCAACAATGTTCGCCCTATCAATACCCGACTTTAACACCGTATTCGGTGCGTCGGATTGAATCTCACTCTCCGCTTCGTCGGGAGCAAGAACCGGATAGCGAGCAAGCAATGAAGTCAGAATATCGAGGCCGCTTGTCTCGTCGCTCGGAACGAAAAAGCGCTGTTTCCAATTGATCTGTTCGTTGATCAAACCAAGCTCGCGAAGCTCGGCAAACTTGTATGGGTCGGCTCCGCATAATTCGATGGCCGGCTCGGAGTGAATCGATCCGCGGCGAAGCGTGAGATTCGAGGCCAGTGTCATTTCTTCGCCTTGTTCAAGCACACCGTAAAAGATTTCTTCCGGCTCGCGCAGATCGCGGCTTAAGTCGAGCGAACGCAAAACCGTTCCTACGCTATCAGGCGGTATCTGAATGCCTACGATCCTTTGTCCTTCTTCTGTGGTTACTCTTACCACGCGCAGACAAGCATCCTCGTTTGTCTTTAGCCGTTGCCAAAGCGGAATAATTGCTCCGCCTATGATGTGCGTTTCGATGGTTTCAATCGGCGGGATGGTGGCATGCTTCTGTGTCCACCATTCGCGAGCGCTTTCTGGCACTACGGCCTTGTACTTCTCGTTAAGCTCGTCGTCGTGAATGTAGTTCGCATGCGGAGCTTCGGGTTTCCATATCGCGAATGTCCGATAGCTGTTTCCGGTCGCCGGATCGGTATGGCGTCCTGATTCAAGGGCTAGAATAAAGTTGCCACTCTTGCGGTGGCGCAGAAAAGCTCCGCCTTTGCGCTTCCGCACCTGTTCGGCTTCTGCAAAGCTGACTGCCTTTGACGGCAAGTCAACTTCAAGCGTGTAGTGAGTCGTTTGTGCGCCGGTGATCTCGTCGGTGTGAACCACGCGCGGGAACTGTGCAATTCTCACAGCAAGGGCTTTAATGTCGGTCACGCCTTCATCAAACGTTCCGTTCGCCTTCGCGTAACTAACGGTTTGATCAAACAAGTCAGCAAAGTAATCGAAGAGCGCGTTCTGTTGGTCAACTTCCAGCGCGAGGACTCGATTTAGAAACCTCGGCACGTTGTATTCATCTTCTTTACGTATTTCTTCGCCGCCGTCTCGGTTTCTTAATAGCAAGCCAATGTCTCGCAAAGTCTGCCTTGGGTTGTCCAGTCCTGGGACACTCTGACCTTGCATAATACGCCGCAGTGACAAGCTCAAGGCGGCTCGGCCTTCTTCGGTTTCAAAGTTGTACTTAGCAAGGTCGCCGTTATCGGCTGCGCCTCTGTCGCCTTTGGTCAATGCTCCGAGACTGCCAAGTCTACGCGCGATCGTGGAGCTAAAACGCTTCTCGCCGCCAAGCTCGGTTGAAAGCAAAACGTATTCTGGCGGTACTGCTTGATCTGATCTGTGTGTCCGGCCAAAACACTGCATCTGTTTGTCGGCACTCCAACCAAGCTCAAGCGTGATGTGAACGCGGCGTTGCCGGTTCTCTGCGCGATTGGAAGCGTGAAGCGATATTCCCGTTGAGGCCGCATCGCTAATGATCGCAACGCGCTTCTTGCCTGATTGAAACTGCTCCATTTCGTAGAGGTTGGTTCTGTCCATCGCTACGCCTTCGGGTGCTCGCTTCTTGTATTGAATATGTCCAGTGCGCAAGTCGCGGATTAGGCGGCGCGTTCTGCCGGTGAGTTCGGCAACGTTCCTCTCTCCGAAGTGATTGACAAGTTGATCAAGTGGATTTTCGGGAAGCTCTAAGGCTGACAGTCCATCGATTAACTCCTGCTTCATGCGTAAGGCTTCTTTGCTCTGTACAAGGTTGCCTTCTCCGTCCCTAACTGGCACCTGAATTGTTTTGCCAGTGGCGGGGTCTGTCACGTCTTGGTAGAGCGTTGTTGGAAAACCACGATCCACCATTGCGGCGATCACTTCACGCGGAGAGAAATCCAAGTCCTCAAGCGTTGCTCCGTTGGCGGCGGCTTTCGCAACTTGCTCGCGCGTCCTGGCTTCGCCGGTTCCCACTAGCGAGATAACTATTGATTTACTTTCACCAAGCGCGGCCTCGGTTTCGGCAATGACAGCGGGCACTTTGAAAGCGCAGATCACTTGCCGAAAGAATCGCTGGTGATCTCCCCAAAACCTATTCAATGCAATTGCGCGGGCGCGGCGTCCGCCGTTCGTGATTAGCAAAGCCTCATCGATGTTGCGGAGTACGGCTTGCCATGCTGCGGCTGCGTGGTTGTACATTTCCCTTTGCTCGGGTGTGAGCCGGTGGATGCGCTCGCGATACTCAACGGCCTTACCACTCTGAGGGCAAACGCCGAAAGAGATCGAACCTGATAAGTACATGCCAAGCGCCTTCATATCGCGGCTGACCATTTCCATTGCGCCAACTCCGCCTGATTCGATTTCCTGCATAAACTCTTGAAAGCCGCCCGGAAAGCTTGTGCCGATGCCCCACAAACCAAGCCTTGTCATATAGGCCATGTTGCGAACGTCGGTCGCTCCTGTCGCTGATGAATAAACGACTCGATAATCTGGATTGCGTTCGGGGTCTTGTAGATCAATAACGGCTTGTCCGGTTAGCGTTGGTTCGCCGAATCCACTTGCAAGCGCATTCTTGGCCTTGTGTGCCTCGTCGAATATGACTACAGCATCGGTGCCTAACCATTTCTGAATCTGCTCGATGCGTCGCTGGCCGCTCTTGGCTGCGGAGATCAGGGAAGAGTAAGAACTAAAGATTACGCCGCGCGGTAAGCTGATCTCTCCCGCTGCCGGATAGTCATTAACGCGTGCAAGCGGGATGCTCTCAAGTCCCAAGTCAGTTAGGTCGCGGCGCGTTGCTTCTAACAAATCGTTATTGACTGAAAGCCACAAAGCCCGCTCGCGTCCCTGATTGAAGTTGTCGGCGATGATGCCGGCGAGAATGCGGCCTTTGCCGACTCCTGTTCCGTCGCCAACAAAGAAGCCTGCTCGTGATTCGTCCGCTAGTCGCTGCGCGTGTCGTTGTCCCGCGTAGATAACCCGCTCAAGCTGAATGTCGGACAGTCGGCCTTCTGTGATGAGCTCTGTTGCAAGGTGTGGCCTGTAGGTAACGTCGGGCGGTACGACTGCGCCCATCGATGATGATTCAACGATAACGGCCGGATGCGGTTTGCCGCCTCTCAACTTGGCGGGTGCGTAAGAGACAAATAGAGTTTGGTCCCTTCTTCTGCTGTTTCATTCTGATCGGTCGCGGTTTCGGGTCGCTCGGCAATGCCGCTCAAGGCTGTCCATGCTTCTTCGATGGTGGCAGCATCGCTCCAAACGATGTTCTTAAGCTGCTCTGTCCAGTTGTCGCCGGGTGTCTCTCCGATCTTATCAATGACCAGAATTTGCAGATCGAAAGTCGTTCCGTACTTTCCATATTCGTTGCCGCTCAAGTGAAGATTGGCGCGGACGTTGTAGGTCTTTGCGATGCGCTGCCACAATTCGCTAAAGGCGCTCACTTGAAAACGCATTCCTTCGCCGGTGATAGCAACTAAACGCCCGCCTTGCTGCAACCGTCTAAGCGCGCTCTCGATGTGTCGCGCTCCGTAGTGTGCTGAATGCTTCGCTACTCTCCCACCTGTCGCGCTGAATGGCGGATTCATTAATACTGCTGTGGGCTGAATCTCGGCGGGTAAAAGGTCGTCAATTATTTCGGCGTCAAGCTGGTGGGTTTCAAACCTTGCCTCTTGCGTGAGTAGCGCATAACGGCGCGGGTTGATCTCATTGCAGATAACTTGTGCGCCGATAGAACGAGGCCAGATTGCGAGACTTCCCGTTCCGGCTGATGGCTCTAAAACTATGTCATTACTCTGTGGATTTAGAATTCGGGCTGCAAGGTATGCGAGTGTCGGCGGTGTCGAGAATTGTTGTAGCTCGGTTTGCTCTAACGTGCGGTCGCATTGTCGCGCGAGTCGCTTCATTAACGGGCGCAAGACAGAAACAAGCGCCTCGCTCACGTCCATCCGCATTAGCTGTCGCGCCTGGCCGTCGAGATATTTGTTGACCGCGATTTCTAAAGCGTCGTAAGCATCGCGCGACGTGTATCTGCCTCGGGCGCGTGAGCCACCGAAACTCTGATCGGCGATCTCTCTTAGTTTCGGATTGTCAAAAGACTCTCCCGCGTTCAATCGTTCTTGCAATTCAGCAATAAGCTCATGCGTCCCGATAACCAGATCGGTTGCTTGTGGTGTGCGCGTGGGTATAGAGTTCTGGCTTAGCATCAATCTTTCTCCTGCACGGATGAAGTGTTGGTGTATGGGTCAGGCGAGCGTTACAGCGCTTTCCTGACCCGTTTCGTTTTCGGCTGCTCTTATTGCTCGGTTTCCGTCGATTGCTCGGGCTGCGTCTGTCCGGCGCGGATGATTTGGTCGGCGGCGCGGAATATCTTCTGGGCGCTTTTCTCTGGGATCGCCTCGGCGTTGTAACCGACTCCCTGAGACAGCCAATTTTGTATGTAACCCCTGCAATACGCGGCTCCGTCTAAGCCCAGCGATTCACAACAGAGAAGCGCAACCGCTTCGGCTTCTACTTCGCGCAAGCTTCGCGGTGTTGTTTCGCCGTCCGCAAAATCGCCTTCTGCCGTGTGGCCCAAAGTCACGTGGGCGGCTTCATGAAACAGTGTCTTGTATGGAAGTTGCGCAACCGGATTGATCGCAATTTGTCTTTTTCGAGCGAACCCCTGACAGTTGCCGTCCGTGCTGTCAAAGTCGATCCGCTCAATATTGAGAGTTGCCAGCGCTTGCTCTGCGTCCCATTGCGGAATTGGGGTTGCTGCAAGTTCTTGTCCTTCCGTCTGGCTGATGACAAACCAACGCGCACGATGAACAAAGGACGTATAGCTATGTTCTCCGTTTGTCTCGTCGTTGGTGTCTGGTACTTCGTCTCGGCGTTTGCGGGTGATCGGCATGCACAGCGTTAAGGCTCGCTCGCCACGTTTGACGTATCGGCCAAGTTCTTGCCATTTGGGAAAGGTGTTAATCGGGCCGGGTTGAATCCCTCGCAAGTGGCACTGCACGAGCGCGAGAAGTTGATTGCCGAGACTGTAGTTTCTAAAAGCGGAATAGGCTTCCAAGATCAAGCCGGGCTTGTTTACCGCTTCAACTAGTAACGCTGCCCATTTCGGAATGTCCGGTGATTGTGTGTTGCGCTCCATTGTCTTTCGCTCCTTTGTGGTTTAGTGGTTCGGGGTCTTGGCCTTAAAAACAAGTGCTTCCCCCTCGTAAGCGAAAGTTGGAAAACGACTGGGTGCTTGAACGCGCACACGTGTGCCGCAACGGAGTGGAGGACTTAGAGCGAAGCGGAAAGTTGCGCGGGCGGGCTGTCGGAGGACAATGTAGCGCGAGGGGAAACGAAAGAGAGAGTCTCTCGGCTCAAATGGAACGCAGAGGAATGAAGCCGAGCCCTTAGTTCAAACTAGAAGCCACTGCTTGCGTCTTAGTTAGAGGCATTTCGTCTGCTACTCTATTCCGACTGGTGGGAGGATCGACAGGCCTAAATGTGGCTGCATTGTCCTTTTGTGAGCTAGAAAAGGATGCGAATGCGGCAAGTACGGATTCCCGATGATCGTGAGGTATCTCGACCTCGAAGGCTAGAAAGAAAATCTTCAATCTTTGCTCTATTGCATCATGGCTCTGAGGACAGCGTCACTTACACCAGCCGTCTTCAATTTGATCAAGGCATCCGGGGTGAGATCGAACGTCGAGCCCGATTTCCTGATAGTCGCAATAATTACATCGTCCGGTAGTTTCGCCGCGACCATCTGGATGATCTGATCAATCGTCAGTTGTGCTGCCGCAGTCGCTTTCTGCGGTTCTGCTTTCTGCCCCTCGGCTTGCCTCTCGTATACATTTCCGTCGGAAAACATCAGGGTATTGCCATTCACACGCGCCGTACTCGCCGAACCGTGCGAGACTTGGGTGCTGAGGGTATCGCCTTGGACCTTGTAGTTGCCTCCGTACCCGGCACCGTTAAACTCAAGGGAAAATGTTCCGTCAGGCTTAAGCACAATGTAATCGCTGGCCTTGTTTCGTCTGATGTATCTTCCTGATATGGAAGGGTCACTTGGAGCTACAGGTGGGGGATCAGGTGCGGTCAGATCAATCCCTTTCTTGTCCAACGCTTGATAGAAACACCCAAACTTTTCCATCAACTTTACGCCGTCCTTGTCGCTAACAGATGCCTGAATGACTGCGTCGCCTGCCACAACGATTCGGACCGCATCAATCTGATTTCGAGTCAGGTTATCTCTTAGAGTCGCCATGTCCTTGTCCTGAATAACCGCAGACAACACTACTTTGGTGTAGAGATTCTTGCCTGTGAATCCCGCCAAGAACGACCCAGAGACGTGAGCGTCGTTGCTAACTGCCGTCGACACGAATGTCAAAGGTCCGCCGTTCTTAAGTCCAAAATAGAATTGATTCCCTTTTTCGGCACGCAGTGGGGATTGAAACTCTGTGTTCGACGTTGCCGCCGCTTCTTGTTTCTCCAGTTGGACATTGACCCAATTGGCAAATCCGCTCCTCCCAACGAACACTGTAATTCCGACCCCGGACGTACTCACGGTCTTAAACCAATATTCGAATTGCTGTTTTGATAGTTTGTCTTGCCCAGAACCATCTGGCTTGCAGTTTTGCGCCCATGCATGAGAAGGCGAAAGGCAAAACATCAGCACGCAAGTTGCGACCATGAGTATCTTCATTGTGAAATCCCTCCAATGAGAGTTGAATGTGACGCGGGCAATGGCACGCAACCCCGCGCAGGACCAAGGCTTAGTTGAGAAGCACTCCATCCGCGCTCACCTGCAACGATTGTTCGGCGGCGTTTTCGGTTGAGAATTATTTAGCCAAGGCTTTCCCGATATCCTCATCGGAGTTCACGCTTCTCCACCCGTTCTCTGTTTTTTCAAACTGGATCTTGCCCGATCTTTTTCTTGGTTTTATACAGTCAGCCTCTGTAGCCTCTGCTGCGCATATGCCGTGGCTTTTCGCTTCGGCCAAGCCTTGCTTTGTCAAAAGGGTTTCAATCTCCGCGTCGAATTCGAGAGTGTAGTGCTTGTCATCACCCATGCCGTTAGTTTTCGTAAAGCTCCTCAGCCTCATACTGCCAGCCTGGTTCGGTGGAAATAGCCTTGCTAGATGGTCCTCCATGATTTTTCTTGCTGTCGATTCTGACGGGTTGGAACTTCCGCAAGCCAGAACAAGCCCAGCAACCGCCACAAACACAGTCGCTAGCGCAAGCCTTGAGATCATCGCTACAATTCCATTTCTCTTCATTGCGGTCTCCTTGAGTTCGCCCAACCAGAAGCCACTGACCCTATCTGAATGTCATCTCGTGCCCACAACCGAATAAGCCGAACGTCTGAGTTGACGCGGCGGCGCGAATTCAATCAAGCATCGCCGGGCGAATCAAGTTACGAAACACGCTCCCGCCGCTCGCGTCAAACGAATTGTTGGGTGTCACTTCGGGCACGACGCGCGCTTGCAGTAAAAACGAATACTATTTCTTGAATATCAGGACGCCGTCCGACGTGTCGACATATTCCCATCCTTCCGCGCTCTGCTGATCCAACGCTAGCTGTACGGCGTTCGGGTTATCCATTTTATTCACTCGCACTAAGACCACCTTGTACTGAGTCTTGGTCGTAGCTTTGGTAGAGCAAGAGAGCATAACACCAAGATTGAGGAGCAGAAGCGCCCCCACAATCGCGAGAAAAATACTTGGAATTCGCTTTTGGGTCATGGGATTTCCTCCAGGTCAAATCGATCCGTTGGGCCTGTCTTATCAGCCGCACTCGCCAACCGTTTTGACAGTTTTGCTGCGATTGCCTTTCGTCACAACAACCGTGGCAGTATGCGCTGTGCCTTCGGCAAATATCTTGGTTATAACGTAAGTAATTCGGGCTGTTACATCACCAGAGCGAAACGTTTCTGTGTAACTGCTTCCTTTCTTTAGTCCTCGCACATGCGTTGAACTTATGAGCTTCAGTGCTTTCACACTTCCGTCAATGTTTAGCCGGAGAGTGACAGGATCGTCGTACTGGTTAATCCAAAACATGTATGTCGTGGGCTTTGCTGAGGGGCTTCTGAAGAAACACCAATTCGGAGTTTCGTAGAAATCAGCCTTCTCTGGTAGCGTCCCAATGTTTAGTTCGGCATTCTGAGCTTGCTGTGATGGCACTGAGAACCTCGCGATTGAAACAAGCTGAACAGAGTACCCAGCCAGCGCACAGTGGTTGCCGCTACAATCTCTGAACTGCCGAGAATAGGGCTCGCTTCCTACTTGAGCGCCTCGCCTATCAGACTCGTCGAGCGCTGACTTCAAACTTGACGCGAGCTGTGAGAACACCTGTCTTGCTGCCTCTTCAGAGTCGAAGGGTCCAGCGTAGACAGGTGTTAACCAATCTTCGGTTATCCGTCCCGAGCCGACCACTCCTCGAAGCCGTAGCGATTGTAGTACCTGATATGGTTGCTCGGTGTAGTGTGTGAGTGAGTGTGGGTCGTCTGAAACAAATGCTTGAACTCCGGCTTGGCCGAGTGCCAAGACGGTATCCTTTTGCCAGCCATAGTATGAGCACGCGTGACACATATCAAACTGGATGTAAAATCCCGACTTCGCCAGAAATGCTGCGAGTCGTGTGGGCCTTGTGCTGCGGCGTTGGGCAGCCGATGACGGATGAAGCGCGGTGGCGACCAGAAGGAACCAAACGGTTAAACAAGCATATCGCTTCATTATCTTCTCTCCTCCTGCTCCAACCTTGGGCAGGCCTATTTGTATGACTTGTTAGCCGCGTCGTCATCGGAAGGCAAGCCGTTTCACTTCGCGCCTCAAATAAAATTATTTCTTCCTGTCTTCTAAAATCATCGGCCAGTACCAGCTTTGCAACAAATGATCTTTGAAGTCCCGTACGAATAGTTCCTTCCCTTGCTTTTGCCGGGGCCATACCAGATCCAAAAACTGCCAGGCTAATTCTTCATTGCCCGTATATATCAAATCAAGCATACGTCCCCAGAAAACAGGTGCAGATGCATCGTCTTTATACAAGCAAGGCTCGAATGAATATTGCGTTGTGCCATTCATGTCGATGAACATGGGCCGACGGCAGTTTTCGCTCTTCTCGCCACTATAGGGTTCGAGCCTTAGCTGTTGAATCTGAACTTGAGCTTCTTTCTTCAAGACCACAAATGTTGGCGCGGCCTTTTTCATCAGTTCAAAATTTGGGCGAAGTTTTCCATTTCTGAACTCCAAGATAACCGTGGGTGCAGGCGATTGAGCGAAACTGGTCAACCAATAACCAAATGCATAGTCGGATACTCGGAAAATCAAACCACCTTTTGGATTCTTCCTGATAACGGTTAGTTGAGAGTCGCCTCCGCCTAAAATATCGCCCAAGTTGACAGTATCCCCTAGATCAAAGAAATAGGTCGAGAAACAGCAATGAGCGCCTCCCGAAAAGTAATCGAGCATTATGTCTGATACCCCGTTTCCCGTTTTGTCCTGCGTGGTTTTTATGAGCTGAATTTCTTTGGCCGAACGAAAATTAATATCATCAGCAAACATGAAACCATAATTAGTATCCCTCTTAATTGCTTTCTGTAACCGCCCATTCTTCTCAAAAAGCAGGATAGGCCCACCGTCTTCTGAGGACTCTGGCGTTGCCATGATTTTTATGTCATAGCCATTGACCTTTCTAATAGCTTTGAGTTTCGTTCCGGGCGTGAGCTTAAGCTTGTTGTTGTACTGAATTGATATTTTCTCTGAACCGGAGATTTCAGCAGATTCTCCTAGTTTGCAAACGAGAATAAAATCGCCATCTCTTGGGGCAACAAACCAAATGAAATCGTCGCCCACCTCAGATTTCTCCAACAGGTCCTTTCTCGTCGAATCATATCTCCAAGGAAAGATTGAGACCTTCGCGGGCTAACGACTGAATGTCAGCAAAATCACCCCTTTTCATCTGCAACACGAAGAGTTTCTCTTGATTCGGTGCTAATGAGTACGTAAATAGCTGATTAGGCTTCAGGACAGTTTGTGTTTCCTGTGCGTAAGCAATAGGCACAGCCAATAGAATTGCCAGACAAGTCGAAAGTAAAACGCCTGCAATCACAAACAGGACTGTCAAGCTCGATTTTCTTGTGAATCTCATTGTCATCCTCGCAGACTGATTAATCGCCGCAATCAAAAGGCATTACCTTTCGGAAAATCTGATGTGTCTTTTTTGTTTTTGAATTAATTAGCGTGGCTGTCAATTGAAAATCGTCACAAGGGCCTATTCTGCTCAAGAATGGAAAATATGCTCTTTTATTCAGGATCGTATTAAATTGGCGAATCCTGTCGTTAAAAAATACCTTTCCATTGCTTTTACTCGCGATTGAAAGAGCAAGGTCAAATATTTCCATTGGCGTGGTGCGCTTGTCAGAAATGATTACATTAAATAAGACCGAATCCGTAAACGGCTTCCCTCCGTTATCAATTGAATTTGGTCCCAGAGTGCCATCGCTTAAACTGACAAATCTCGCCTCTATTCCCACGATGCGAATGCTCGTCGATGTTTGGGCTTCAACCTTATTAGGTACGGCTAGGAAAAGAACAACCGTCACGCTTGCGAGAATAGATAAAGTTTTCATTGCGTCTCCTAGTTAGAATACGGCGATAGCAAACGAAGGTCGCGCGATCTCGATTGGTCGCGATGATTTTGGCTATTAGTCTAGTCGGCTTAACCAGTCAATGTCTTCTCGCACCATTCCCTGTAAATGGCTGTAGGGCACGACCACATCTATCCCGGGAAAAGCTCCTGCCGCAATCTGATATTCCGGGAAAGTTATCTTGACCCCATCACGTGTCAGACTCCAAATGTTATAGTTTTTCGCTGTTGGTTTCGTACCTTCCTTGAACCAGTCATCTTCTTCGCCCCACTGGCACCTCCTCAACTCACCGACGCTGTAGGAGGCGATAGTCTTCAGATAATTTGATTGCGGCTTAAACAGTTCAGAGAGCTTGTTAATCTGCTTTCCGGTTTTCAAGTCGAAGTTAAAGGCAGTTATCCCCACGTGACAGCTTGCGCCGCAAAATTCAACCCACAATTTGACGCTCACAAATTCCGGCGTCGCATATGGCGCGGAGAAACCGTATCCCTCGTAGCTTCCACCACCCGCAAGGTCGTGGCGCACGATCTTCAGGACATCTACGTTAAACCTGCGCTCCTGCGCCGTTCGCGGCGCGGCGATCTGTGGATATTTGAAGTCTCCCTTTCGACGCAGCTTCGCACTGACGATCTTAATGCCCCCCGCCTGGAAATCCCGGCCGCTGCGAACGCATCCCAACACATTGTCCTGTGCTACTAAGTTGTCGGGTGCTGCCAGAAAAAGGACAAGCACTACACTTCCGAGAATTAATAAAGCTTTCATTGGCCTCCTTCTTATGGTTGTTTATATTCGCTTCCGTTGTAACGTAAAGTTACGGAGCCGGATTCACCCGATCCAGCGCTATATGAGAATGAACGAAGGTTGCGCCAGCCGTTCGTGTAAGTCTTCAGTGGGGTAAGAAATTCGCGGTAACCGCCTTCATAAATAATGTCGATTCCATTAGCAGTTTTTCGCATTACGTAGGTCGGCTCACTCAGCTCCAAAGGACAAGCGAAAGTGGCGATAAATTCAGGTTTACGGTCTTTATTTAGATCAATGTTCTTAATCGATAAGATCTTACTGACACCACCGCATTTGTTGACATTTGCTTGTGTTAGCAGTCCCGTAGAAACAAATTTATCGACGAGTTGCTTTTTGACGGCGAGAGTTTGTGCTTGGCTTGTAACTGCGTCGGAAAGAAAAAGAACCATTATGCTTGCGAGAATAAATAAAGTTTTCATTGTGTCTCCACAGGTTGCCTCGTTGGTCGCAGTCTGCACTCAGGCAACTTAGGGTTTAGCGAAGCATGCTTCTATCGTTTTCATTCGGGTTTTGGTTTGATGCAAGGATTTGAATGCGATTCCAGTCAGTACGAACTCCTGACGCACACACATAGGATGATCGCTCCAATTATCATCGTCCAACGTGTTACCAATCCAACGGGCCTTTAAGAGGCTGCTATCAGGACGGTAGTCCGTTTCCAGACTATAATTTTTTTCCCCACCTAACGGGAAATCGAAAATTCTTCCGGACTTTACATCCACCAAATAGGCAAATGAGCAACCAGTGCCGCAACCAGCTCCTACAATTGCGTAATGGCCCGCAAAATTCACACCTTCCTTCAATCCATTACGAATCACGGTCCTAAGTCTTATAGAACCCGGCTTGCTTCGAAAATTCGGCTTTGCGATAGGTCCGCGATAAACAGGTACTGCATACTGTTCAAATGAATGCTCGGTCGTTTTTCTTTGGGCTTCGACCTCATTAGGTGCGGCTAGAAAGAGACCTACCAACACACTTGCAAGTACAAATAATGTTTTCATTGTTCCTCCCGTCCTTTACATACGTCCGAACACAGTCATGTTATCGACTAGGCTCTCGTGCACGAACGGTCGGCTGAATGCCGTGCTAGGTCGAACAGCTTCGTCTCACAACGTAAACGAATATGTCTTGCCATCGGCCAAGGAATGTTCGCCCATCTCTTCGCCATGCACCCAGATCGTCCCCGGATTCTCGTCGTGGTTGTCAAACTCTACCCATCCGTTACTATCGGTTCGCTTTTCGTCGTGTCCGCCCAAGACTCCGTGGTAGCTAATCATCACGCCCACATCCTGCGCGGGCTCTCCATTGCTGCGAACTACTCTTACCGAGAAACGCGCCATCCTTCATCTCCTTATTGATCTAACTTCAGCACACGGCATGCGCTACTTAATTCGCCAACCATCATCGAATAATGCAAACGTGGCTTTTCTACTTATCGGTGCAGTCGAAATATTGTTTCCGAAGGGAGTGACGTTAGTTACCCTGATGGTGTAATCGGCTTCGGCGGTTTTGAGCTGTTCATTGATTTGAATACCTGTTACCTCACCGAAGGCAAGATCATAAGCTTTTAATTCATGTACGCCGCCAGACTCCTTTACCAGATACTTCTTCCCTTCATCGGTTAGTTTTGTAGTTGCGTATAGGTAGTTACACTCTCCGTTATGATCCTTCCGCTCGCCGATGCTGATTAAGCCTTTCGACTGCAATTCAGCCAGCCTCGGGGCTACATCCGAATAATTCTTATCACCACCACTGACCAAACAAGCGGCACTTATCCCGAACGCGCCAGAAGCAGGGTCACTCCAAGCTCTCTTGAAATAACTACCGAGCACAATTGTTTGTGTCACGGGCAGCTTCTGTTGTTTTGAGATTAGTTCTGCTGCTTTTTGCCTGGACAAATTGTTGCTGCACGAGCAGAGGAGGGTAATCGAAACCAACAAGATCGGAAGTCTCTTCATATTGTTTCTCCTTACTCCGAAAGCTTGTCGTCGACTCTTTGGCGTTCGCTTGAATCTAGCCACGACGCGAGTACCGTCAGAGTTCAATCGATGCGGCATTCGTCAAAAGACAGAAGGAATTCCAAAACGTAGCCATCGCCACTTTCCATCGGCTCCACGCGCGAAGAGCACCCAGTTATCATTTGTAACGCGGGAGACTGGCTGAGGGTTTGAGTCCTTGTGGGGCTTTGTGCCCGTAGTTACTGACTCATCTAGTTGTTTCCAACCCTCGCTCTCGTTATACCCCAGATAATCAAAAGCCATACTCGGCGACCCAACTTCTACTGGGAACTTGATTGAAGGCGACATCGTCAATTCGAGGGCTGTGCGATCGCGCTTTCGCACGGCAGAACAAAACTCTCTAAAGAAGGCTTTGAATCCGTCGTCGTCTGTCTGCATCTGCACCGCGATCGGGAGCAGGCTACTTCTGGCGGATGTTGCACCGCCGAGCTCGCCGTAACTGTTAGGCCCCCAGCAGTACACGGAACCGCTCGCGACTCCACAAGTAAAGAGACCGCCTGAGCTGATCGATGCAAATTTCAGTGCGCCGGCGACGGGCACTGGCGTTAAGGCATCTTTAGTCGCCCCAGTTCCGAGTTGGCCCCAACCACCTTTGCCCCAGCAATACGCTGCACCGCTTGTTGTAACTCCGCAGACGTGTAATGCGCCGCGCTCAACGTCGCAAAGGTAAGCCCGCCCGCGACGGCCACCGGCACTGAACTACTTCCCGTCCTGCCGTTGCCGAGTTGCAGATTGTCATTATCACCGACTAGTCCCCAACAATAGGCAGCGCCACTTGTGGTTAGGCCACAAGTAAAGCTCTCCGTGTTGCTAGCGGTCAGGGACGCGAAACTTAGTTCGCCCGCGACCGCGACCGGCCTTGCGCTACGCGCTCTCGCGCCGTTGCCAAGCTCGCCATGGCTGCCCTCTCCCCAGCAATACGCCGCGCCGTCTGTCGTCAGCGCACAGGTGTGTGCAGCGCCAGCGCTCATTTTGGCAAAACGCAATCCACCTCCAACGGGGAAGGGCACCGCGCTCTCTGCGGACTTGGTGCCGTAGCGGTTGTCAATGAACTGGCTCTCGTTCGTGGTCCATACCTTATCGATGTTGCCGAGCTGTTCGTAGCGGTTGTCGCCCCAGCAATATGCCGCTCCGTCGATAGTCAAACCGCAAGTGTGGTTTTTGCCGACACTGACGACCGAGAACCTCAGACCGCCCTTAACGGCGGTCGGGACCGCGCTATCCCTTCCGTGCTGTATTCCAGTGGAGCCTCTACCGTTGCCGAGTTGGCCGTAGTCATTCCCCCCAGAGCAATACGCCACTCCGTCGGTGGTCAACCAACAAGCGGAATCGGGGCCAGCGCTGACCATAGCGACAGTCATCCCGTCGATAACCTGTACCAGTCCAGGAATACCAAAAACCTCGCCCGAGGTGATGTCGCCATGACCGTTCCCCCAGCAATATGGAGCGCCGGTTGTGGTTACAGCGCAGGCATAGGAAGAACCCGCACTGACCGACACCCACGTCACCGTGTTCGTCCCTCCGGAATTCGGTGAAGCAGTGGTTCCAGCTATTCGCTTCATTACTATGGACCGTCCACCTTTCGCCTGGTTGAACCTCACAGTTAAGAAATTGCCGTCGCCGCCGAGTTCGAGCCATGCCTCTCGATCGAAATCGCCAGCGTATGATTCAAAAGGATTGACAATTTTCCCAACGCTGTTGTTTCTCAGCCATAGCTGGCTATTAGCCAGTACTTGACCGTGTAAAACCTCAACATCTTTGGCGGTTGGATAGACAGCACTGTATTTGTTCCCGTCCCTTATGATCGTCAGTCGAGAAGTGTCATTCGACCATTCTCCCGCAAAATTCCACTCTTGGCGCGGCGCCATCGCCGGCGGGGGGCTCTGTTGACTTGTTAGGACTGAAGCAGTTGATGGTGGCGCAGTAGCCTCGAGTATTTGAATCCTTGTAAAGGCGTCCACCGTCCCCATTACATGGCCCGCTCCGTCATACTGCTTTCCCTTGCCAAGCGTAGCCCGCACGCTTCTCCCTTTATACCGGGGCGGCATTGTTTGCTCTGCCGTCCATGCATTGCAGATTGAAGCGAGGCACAAACCCGTGTGCTCTGTCCCATTCTTATCGGTAATTGTTAAGTAGCAATTGTCACCACATTCAAACTTGGAAATCGTACCTTCTACGATTCTGGGAGCTTTTCGTTTTTGGGCTTCAATCGTGTTAGGTCGGGCTAGAAAAAGCACAATCACCACACTTGCCAGAACAAATAAGTTTTTCATTGTGCCTCCGCATTAGATCGAGTGCTAAGAATTAAGGACGCTTTCATATTACTAACCAGTCAATGCAAATCGCCGAAGGTCCCGTATGCACGCGACACTGCCAACGTCGTTGGACCGGAACGCTGAAGGATCGCGCGGTCGTTTCCGAATCGTGTCAGCCTTATCCTCTATATCGAAACGGTTCGTCAGCTCGTTGAGCTTCGGAAAGGTTGTTTGGCTGAGCCCTACAATTCCGAAGTTGAAAGGTGAAAGCGGACGCTCTGAGACCAGCTAAAGCCCTGAAAGTTATAAGAGTAGCAAGCGTACGGTAGTCTTGGCATGAAACAATGTCAAGATTGTTGCTGCGAACAGATTGTTAGCACCCTGGCCGTAGCGAGCAGCGAATTATCGCGTATCTCTTGCGCCGTCCGAAAAATGAAGCTCGTGATGCTCCACGCTCCATCACGTTCAATGTATGGGCGTCGCTGCTGAGTTTACAAATCGCAAGCAAACAACGGCGTCGAAGTTCGGCAGCAGTCTAAAACAGAATAGTTTTAGCGGCAAGTATGGCTCACGAGTCCTTCGTGCGCGTGTTCAACCACTTCCCCGTGTTTCTGGAAGATGCGCGAGTGGCGGGCATCTGCATGGAGGCTCTGATCCCATTGCCAGTTACTCCGGGACAGATACAAGGCAACACACGTTGCAGATGATCTACGATCTCAATCACAAGGCGGGCATGACTATTGTTCCAATACCCAAAAGCCCATGACACTGGCTAACCGCATTCCGAAAAATCATTTGTAAGTCGATTGTGATTAGAGGTTTTGCCACCGACTACTTTAATGCTTCGGGTTGCCGCAGCAGTAATGAGGACTCGATTGGTGTTTTTATCAGTTGTTTTTGCTTCGGGACGAACGCCGCCGCCGAATTCCTTCGCTCTTGGTGGGACTGGGCAGCTTCTTTGGCAAGTCGAGGTCGTCATCGACCAGAACGTCTATCCAAACACCAGCGACTTCGGCGTACCTTAATAAGACCGGAGGCGGGGGTATCCGGGTGCCCAACTCATAACCGGAGATACTGCCCTGTTGTATCGTCTCCGGCAGATCCAAACGACGAATCATTTGATTCTGCGATAATCCCAGCGTGGTGCGTATTTCAAGTAGCTTTGTCGCGAGCCGCGCTGGTTTCGGTTTGTTCGCTCTACCCATCAGGCGCGGCCTCCTGACGGTTGAGGGTTTGTCGTCGAAAGTTGTCTCTAAAACTATTCTGTTTTAGTATGAACCTGCCATTGGGCGTCGCCTGGAGCGTAAATTGTGGTTGCTCCTTGGCGACTCGCATCATCAGTGATGTCGAACCGCGTTATCCAATAGGTTTTTGGAAGCCGTTTGTCGCAGCTAAAACGCGAACAGGATACCAGAGTGCAAGGTGATGCGGCATCCCGCGTAGGCGCCTCTCCGCAACGCCCGTTGCTAGACATCTTAAGTCCTTTATATGTGGTTGACGAAATTTAGAAATTTCTTGCTCCGAAAGAAGCCAGCAGTTTAATCTCGCTGAGCTTCAGTTGTTGTTAACGTCGCAATGTCGGCACTTTGGAGATCTCGCAAGGCACACTACAAACGAGCCACCAAAGAACACTAACTTCGGGGCGACTGAGCGAATCAATCTAACCGGACTGTCAGAAAACTGACAGCACGCCTTGCAGCAGATTCATAGCGACTTCCGCAAACGCATCACTCGGCCCTGCTGAGTATTGCTGATCGCTTGGCGTCTGAATGCCGGTCTGGATAATGCCTGGATCGGTCGAAGGCGGGGGTTCTGGCGATGCGGCACCGGTTTGAATGATGCCGGCAAATACGCCGGTAGCCATCATGAGTGTCAACACTACTGCCATGCTGAGTAGCTTTAGTTTTTTCATGGTTCTCTCCTTAAGGAAGGTTGATGAGTGAGAAACGGCAAGTCAGTTCCCCAAACGTCCCGAACATCGATTTCGGAAAATAATCCGGGATTCCCGGAGGGCTAACCATATACCCGCGTTCTAGCACTCGCAAATGTTCTTCTCGATATCGGAAAAGGATCACCTCACATGCGCGTAGCGAAAGAACTCCGCCATCAAATAGCCGATCCGAATCTCTCGCCGAATGACCGCGCGTACCTGCGTTGCCAACTTGCCCGATGGCTGGAAGAGGCAGGCGATTATGAGGGAGCGCGCGAAGCGATGGGTGAATTATGGCCCGAGATTGGGGGCCGTCCCGAGCTGGATGGACTTAGCGAGAGGTTCACGGCTGAGGTGCTATTACGCACTGGTGCGCTGACAGGATGGATTGGCAGCACTCGTCAAATCAAATCATTACAAGAAACAGCAAAAGATCTTCTTACCGAAAGTATCCTTCTGTTTCAAAAACTAGGTGAAGCTGAACGAGCTTCCGCCGCTCAGAGCGATCTTGCTTATTGCTATTGGCGCGAAGGTGGGTTCAACGAAGCGCGAGTGATGTTGCAAGAAGCGCTTAGTGATTTAGCTGATGTTGATAGCGAGACGAAGGCGGTGGCGTTGCTGCGTAGCGCGATCGTGGAGATGTCCGCAAAAAGATTCCATGAAGCGCTACGCATCCATACTGAAGCAGAACCGCTTTTTGAGAAAGTCACCGACCATTTGTTGAGAGCGAAATTTCACAATGGCCTCGCTAATGTACTGAACTTCTTGAGTACGATTGAGTGCCGCGAAGCTTACATCGATAAGGCACTGATTGAATACACCGCAGCCAGCTTTCACTTCGAGCAGGCAGGGCACGCCCGCTACGAAGCTTGCGTCGAAAACAACCTGGGATTCCTGTTCAGCACTATCGGCAAGTTCGAAGATGCGCACAACCATCTCGATTGCGCACAAATGCTATTTACGCGACTTCAAGATGATCTGCATTTAGCGCAAGTGGATCAAACGCGTGCCCGAGTCCTGTTGGCAGAGGGACGAATCATTGAGGCAGAGAAGACTGTTCGTAAAGCTGTGAACACTCTTGAGAAGGGCGATGAACTCTCCCTGCTTGCCGAAGCTCTAATAACTCACGGAATCACTCTGGCGCGTCTTCACCATCCTGAGAGAGCCCGAGCTGCGTTTAGGCAGGCCGCCAATGCTGCGGAGCAGGCCGGCGATATTGAAAACGCGGGCGTGGCGGCCTTAACCCTGCTCGAAGAAGTCGGGCAAGATTTCTCCGATGAAGATGAGTGCGCCGCTATCGACCGTGTGAATGTACTGCTGGAAACAACGCAGGACATCGCTACAGTTAAGCGGTTGGCAATTGCTTTTCTTCATACACTTAGGGGCATTCTAGGCCCACCTGATTGGGCCAATTTCTCACTACGACAAGCGGTGCGCAACTACGAAGCACATTGGATCGCGCTGGCCCTCAAGGAGACAGGCGGGATCGTGACGAGGGCCGCGCCTCTGCTTGGCTTCAAACATCATGGGAGCTTGATTTCTGTGATTAATGCGCGGCATCACAATCTATTAGCCACAAGATCACCTGTGGTTAAGAGAAGGCATTCACTCTTCGTGCTTCCGATGAGCGCTGACGAAACTGCTGATACTGATGTGCGGCCAACGTCACAATTCTTCATTCTTCATGCTGAGGATGATCAGGCAGTCGCCGGCATCGTCAAAGAAACGCTTGAGGCCGAGGGCTGCAATATCGAAACGTGCGCGGACGGCGCGATTGCGTTAGAGAAGATCGCAAGCGACGCTCACTACGATCTACTTCTCTTAGACAACGAATTACCAGGCGTGAACGGATTAGAACTTATCCGTTTCGCGCGCGGCATAAGTCATCGCCGCGAAACGCCGATAGTTCTCCTCTCTGGAAATGCGATTGAGCGCGAAGCTCTGGATGTCGGCGCAAACGCATTCCTGCACAAGCCGGAGGGGATCGGTGCGCTCGCAACAACTATCGCACGATTCTTGAGGGTTCACGAGGCCGACAACGCTAATGCGTTGGACGAGAATAGTGATACTGAGTTAAGCGAAGCACACTGATTCCATTTGATCTGGTATGGCACGGCCTCCTGCGGCGGGGATTGGGAGCGACCAGTGCCTCGGGGCCGCTGCGTAGGTGGGAGCGCAGCGGTCTGCGGTCTGCGAAAGCAAGGGGGCTCGTTGAAAACACAAATCCTCGCCGCTCACAGGCGGGTCTTTGTTTCGCAAGAAACTCCATTTGTTGAGTTGGCTAACTGTCTATCCGGGCAGCAAACCAATAACGGTAAGTATCGTGGAGACGATTAGCCCGTCGGGAAGTAAGTCTCCTGGTTGAGGCGAGGCAACACCGCTGGTAGGTACTTCACCTGGCTGCGGAGAGGTTACTCCACTGGTGGGGACCTCGCCGGCAGAGATGGAGGCTGAAAGCACAAACGCCAAGGCGATACTGGCTAAAAATCGTTTCATAATTTTGTTGGCTCCTTTGGGTGAAGATGCAAGATTTCTTGTATCGAAGGAGACTAAATCAATATCTGGATGAGAAGCAATATGAAGAGACCTTCGCAAAAGTTAGACACGCCCCACCTAATGCCTAATGACGAAGCGCTTGTGAAATGTCGAGCTGCTCTAGAGTTAAGAGACAAAGGTGATTACGTTGGTGCGCGCGAAACAATGCTTCCTTTGTGGAAGGGAGTGGGCCATCAACCGGACGTGAAGGGTCTCGAACCTCCAGTTGTAGCCGAATTCCGTTTGGCTGTTGGGATATTGACGAGTTGGCTAGGGAGCAAAGAAGGGGTTGAGAAAGCTCAAGAGGCCGCGAGAGACTTAATCGGCGAGGCAATCGCATTCTATGAATCAGTGGGAGATGTAAAGATGATCGCCGTCTCACAAGCGGAGATTGCTTATTGCCATTTTCGTGAAGGGGCTTTAAATGAAGCTCGAACCATGCTCACCAAAGCACTTCAAATCCTGTATGCCGAAGGGAACACACGAGCCAGAGCACTTCTTAAGCTGACCACAGTTGAATGGTCGGCCTCACGATACAACGTCGCGTTGGGAATCCTTGTTGATAACGAGTCCCTTTTCAATAAAATCCCCAACCACACGACAAGAGGAAACTATCATAACGAGTTGGCTATCGTTCTAAGAAATCTCGCCACGGCAGAAAAAAGAGAAGACTATTTTCAACGGGCCATCAGCGAATATGAAGAGGCGGATCGTCATTTCAAGTTAGCTCACAATAAGATATTTCGCGCAAACGTAAAGAACAATCTCGGCTTCCTTTTCTACAAGCTCTCCAGATTTAAGATAGCCCGCGAGCATATCGATCACGCTCGACGCCTTGCAATGAGTCTTAAGGATCGAGTGCTGGTTGCTCAGTTCGATGAGTCTAAGGCTCAGGTTTTGATTGCCGAAAACAGAATTCGAGAAGCCGAAATAGTCGCAGGGGGTGCGGTTCGGATTCTTGAGAAGAGCGGTCAGCAAGGTCTACTGGCTGACGCGCTTATTACGCAAGGCATCGCCTTAGCCCGTCTCAAACGTAAAGAGCAAGCGCAATTCACATTTCAGAAGGCTATCGAAATTGCGCTTGAGGTTGACGCCCTCGACAGAGCAGGGCTCGCTGCGCTGACATTGGTGGAAGAGATCGACGAATTGCCCCTAGAGCTTTTGGAACAAGCCTGCGACCGCGCAAGCGAGTGGCTGGCAAAATCGGAAAACCCTGAACTTTTGCTAAGAGTGATTGCAGCCTCGAAGAAAGTGCGGATCAGCAAACGGGGCGAGTTGATAGTCGCTGATGACGCCAGTGACGTTCTGATTGATCCAACCCGCGATCTCCATAAGGAAGTGCTGGAATACGAAGGGCTATTAATTAAACAAGCACTGATCAAGACTAACGGCCGGTTGACCCGTGCAGCTTCACTGCTAACGCTGTCTTATCAAGGCTTGGCTTACATAATTGAATCAAGACATCGCAATTTGCTGAAAGACCGTACACCGGTCCGGCGGCGCTCAGGCGGTAAGCTGGACTCCCAAAGCGCTGGACCATGAGGTCCCCTTGAATCACTCCGCCAGCTCACATAGCCGGGCTTCGCTTAAAGCGAAGTTCGCATATCCTCCTTTGCCTGAAGTCTTCTTATTCTCATGTAGAGCGTGGTCCGCTTCATTCTTAATCGTCGAGCTGCTTCGGCCAAACTTCCTCCGACTTGGGCAACTTCAGAAAGATATAGCTCTAGCTCCTGCTGTTCATATTGCTCGACAGCTTCTACATTCTGACTCCCGCATTTGAGGCGTCTGGAAATCAGCACCTCCGTAAGCTCATCCTGGCGTGCGGAAGTTGGTTCATTCAAACGTCTCAAGTCAGCAAGTCCATTTTCTTCGAGATCATCGCGCACCGCCAAACCGGATATGATTCCTTTTCGGCTCGCGGTAAGTGCTAATCTCTCAACAATGTTCTCAAGCTCTCTCACGTTTCCCGGCCACTTGTGATCGCACAACAAGTCTAGCGCCTCTGAATCAAATCTTAATTCACCTTTTGCTTTTGATTTATTAGACACTCTTCTAAGCAAGATGTTGACGAGTAGCGGAAGATCCTCAAGCCGATCACGCAATGCCGGCGAGCGAATCGGAAAGATATTGACTCGGTAATAGAGGTCCTGACGGAACTTCCCCTCCGAAACCTCGCGCCTTAAGTCGCGATTGGTCGCCACAACGATGCGTGCCTCTAGATCGATTTCTTTGGAGCCTGCCAAGCCCACAGGGCGAACTTTGCGTTCCTGAAGTACGCGCAATAGTTTGACCTGCATCGCTGAGGACATTTCTGCAAATTCATCCAAGAAGATCGTTCCACCGCAAGCTGCTTCAAACATTCCTTTCTTGTAGGAAGTCGCGCCCGTGAACGCTCCTTTGACGTGGCCGAACAGTTCAGACTCGAGGAGCGACTCCGTTAGGGCGCCGCAATTAACAGCGAGGAACGGGTGACTTCTGCGCGGGCTAAGCTCATGGATCGAACGCGCGACCAATTCTTTGCCTGTGCCGGATTCACCGGTAATTAACACGGTCGAGCTACAACCCGCTGCGGTGAGGATCGCCTGCTTGAGCGCCTGCATAACTGGTGATTCGCCTATTATCTTTGCGTCCAACTCAGCTACTCGATGGTCGGGGCCTTCAATCTGCACAGGCCGCAATGTTCTGACGGTCCTGACTCGGGACCGTGGCATCTGTAGAGAGTCAAACGCTCTTTCTTCAACGGAGGGCATTTTCTTAGTCCTGGGCACGCTCCGTGCGCTTCATTCTTGAAACCCCTAGCGCCAATACATCCCTGCGGCGATTCGTATGCGAATCAAGTGATTCGTATTTGAACCTATGATTCGTATTTGAACACCCGATCCGCCATCATGATTTCAGCGCTGTCATTGAATCAGCCAACCGCCGCTCTTTTGTCTTTACGCGTGTCTTTACGCGAAATATCTGCTGGTGAAAATGTTTACCAGCCGGCTGATGATTTCCTTGTTTTTCGTTGTGGTTACTCCATAAACAAATTCTCTTCACAATGCTGCAAGAGAGGTGCCGCTCTCGGACTTCACAATCAGGTGAGTCGGCGCTAGTGGCACTCGTGTTGCACACTGAAGCGTCAAGAACTAATCAGCGCTGGTTCGGTCGAGATTTCGAAAATCTCAACCACGGGGTTTGATATGAGTAACAAGGAAAAGAAGAAGGAATTTGTTGCTGCCGGAGCGCCAGACTTTGCAATGCTGAACGTAAAGGAACTGGAGGCGTTCCTGAAGATTGACCAGAAAACGATCTATCGATACGTTTCCCTCGGGCTGATTCCGTATGTTCGCATTCAGTCAAACATACGCTTCGTGAAGCAGCAAATCGTCGGCTGGATTGAAGAGCAGAACTTCAAACCTAAACTACAGATCCATGCCAACCAGGACAAACGCTAGATAGTGTTCCAAGTGGAAGTGACGACATTAGAACTGCTTCGGCCCCGTCATGAACTTAATGCCGTAATAATGCTAGGCATCCGTTGGCCCTTTTCCCACGCTTCATAGGTCAGTCCCGTGTTCCATGCCACATCCTCACTCATATTTTGCATAGAGACGTTGCTTTCGGCATATTGCTGAACTTCGATCAGTTGTCTCGTCGTTGAATCCTTACCCCAACGGAACCTGTGTTTGTTTTGGTCCAGCGCGCTTTGCCGTTCTGGCGAATCCGGAAGAAACAAAATCCTACTTTCTCCGTCCGCGTTAAACGAGACGTCTTTGTACTGGGCATCTTTGACCCAAATCGCATGTCGCTCCGCCTCAATATACTTGGGTTTGTGATACCAAATCTTGTACCCGCAGATCATCTGTCCACCGTTTAGTCTAATGTATTCCCTAACATTCAAATTACAACTGGACTGTCTCGACCAAAGCTCCGGCTCTACGTCAAGAAAAAATGGTTCGACCTCGCTTATGCTGCGACAAAAAGACCTAATATCTTCGTTTAGCTCTGCTGGTACTGTTAACTTCGTTGGATCAAAAAGCCTTTGCAACCCCTTCGTGACTTGATGATGACTAAGCCCCGCGAGCCTGTTACCAGCAGGTTGGCAGCTCAGTTTGTTGCGGGATTTTTTCTTATTGTCCCTTCGGGCCTTACTGTTCTTGCTCATAGTCTCGTGGTAGCTAACCCTTGAGTGATATGCGGCTCGCAGCTTGTCGCTGGAGGTCATTACCAGGACTCAGATACTTCCGAGTCGTGTCTATATCGGAGTGACCAAGGAGATGTTGGACCGTGACAATGTCAGCACCTTGCTCAAGAAGTCGCGTTGCATAAGTGTGACGAAACTTATGCAAGGTCGCGTTGTTCACCTTGGCGTGTGTTGCTATCCGCTTCAATCGACGGAGCATTTCATTGCGCCCGAAGCGATTCCCATTTAGAACCGGAAACACCCATTCTGCCGATCTCGGCAAATTCTTAAGAAGCGGTATCAGATCCGGCGGCATGGGAATATCTCGCTCCTCGTAGTCTTTCGGTACGAAGTCCGCTTTTGCTCGGACCCGGATTAGCCCAAGGTGGAAGTCAACATCGTCCCACGACAGGTGAGCCAGTTCTTCTTTTCGAAGGCCGGTCAATAGTAAGGTCGCGTACATCGCATGGCTTGCCGGGTTGCAGGCGGCCAATAGACGATTGATCTCATCCTGAGTATATGTTTGCGGTTTACTCTTGAGACGCTCTTTGGCAGAGCGCAGCATCTTGAAGTGAGCGCACGGATTCTCCGCCTTGATGCCCCGCTCGCGGATCAGGTAATAAAAAAACGCGCGTAAGACTGTTACCTCGAAGTTAATCGTACTGGCCGCGACACAACGAGTGATCCTCACCTTACCTGCGTTCTCTTTGCTCCGCGCGATCTTATAGTCGTCAATGTCCAACCGGCTGACCGCTTCGACATATTTTTTCTTGCCGACGAGACGTTCGAAGTGGCTGAGCACTTCCTTATAGCGTTCGAGAGTCCGAGGCTTTGCTGGAGAGTGCGTCTGTATGTGCGAGGTAAAGAACTCTACTGCATCCGGAATTCGGGTAAACTCCTCCTGTACGTGAGTCGGACTGAGCCGTTGTCTGCCGCCGGTTGCCATTTCCCCGATAAGTTCGTTTCGCTTTCTTCGTTGAGCTTCGGTTGCTTGACTAGGTGTTTGTCCAGCCAGCTCACGGCAACGCCGTTTACCCTCCCACCATTCGATAAAGTAGTACCCCTCGCGCTTGTCCCACACGTAGCGGTTATTAACACGCTGCAAGGAAATGAACTTCCAAACGCCCTGCGCTGTGCGAATCTTCTTGGTGATGCGAACTTGTTTTTTGAAAGACCGCGAAGCGGGAAGCTGAGATGCGGGAGAAGTTTCTGGCTGGCTCGAAAAACGCGTATGCACGGGAACCTCCTTGGTGTCTATTTTGTGGTTTTTATAGACACCAAGAGGATATTACAAAAGCTAAGTGGTTGCAAACAAAAACTTAAGGAAGGTATTGGTGCCGAAGGGGGGACTCGAACCCCCACGAGTTTCCTCACACGCCCCTCAAACGTGCGCGTCTGCCAGTTCCGCCACTTCGGCATTGGGTAAGCGGTGTTCGATGTGACATTCAGTGGGTCGCGGTCCGTAGGAGGAGTGCGATGGGCCACAAGTGGCAACTGAGACCGACGAGGGTGAGTAGCATCGTGGTACTCGTTGCGATCATCTCGATAAGCTAAGCTTATCGGACATTACATCGAACAGATATTAATCAAAGAACAACTAACTAAACACTAAATACTAAACACAAACTAACCTACTTACTCTTACTTGCTGCGGGAGACGCTGCTGGCGAAGTTGCTGGGGCTGTCGAACTCGACGGTTGTGCCACCGGCTGTGTAGCTAATGGCGACGTGGCCGGAGCGGGTGTCGGCGTTGCAGTTGGAGTCGTGGATGACGCTCCCTGCAAAACTGATCTACCGCCACTCAACGATGGCAGCGCCAACGTCAATGCCGCCAACATAAAAACGGCTGCGGCGCCGACTGTAATTTTTGCGAGCAGGCTGGCCGTGCCACGTGGTCCAAAAGCCGTGCTCGATAAGCCGCTTGAAAATAACGCGCCGGCGTCAGCTTTGCCCGGCTGTAAAAGAATGCTGATAATGAGGACTACGCAAGAGAGAATGAATAGTCCGTACAGAATGTAAGTGAACAATCGACTGCTCCCGATCTTAGTTCTTAGAATTTTGTACTTGGTGTTTTGTACTTAGAACTTTGAGTTTTGTACTTTGGGCTTGCTCTGAAGCCTCCCGGATTAGCTAACCGTGAACAAGCGACAAGCACAAAGAGCAAAGTTACAAAAATCAAAGTACAAAGATCAAAACAACAACACCAACTCTTACCCTTTATAATTAACAATCTGCGCGAAGCTATCCGCCTTCAAACTTGCACCGCCAACAAGAGCGCCATCGATGTCTGCTTGTGACATCAAGCCGGCTATGTTGTCAGGTTTGACGGAGCCGCCGTATAGAATTCTCAACGCTTCGGCTGCTCCTGAGGAGTGCCTCTCCGCGAAAACGCGCCGGATAAACGCGTGCATTTCCTGCGCTTGTTCCGGCGTCGCTGTACGTCCCGTGCCAATTGCCCAAACCGGTTCGTAAGCGATGATGATACGGTCGAGATCAGGGGCTGTCAACCCGCTAAGTCCGCCAGCTAATTGGCCGGAAACGACATTTTCAGCGATGGCATCCTCGCGCTGGTCCAGACTCTCGCCAACGCACATGATTACCATTAGACCACTGGCGATTGCCGCCTGCGCTTTCCCGTTGACCATCGAATCGGTCTCGCCATACATCTGGCGACGTTCGGAATGGCCGACAATTACATACTTAGCGCCGACGTCGTGAAGCATTGCAGCCGTCACTTCCCCGGTGTGCGCGCCTTCTTCTTTTTCAGTCGAACAATCCTGACCGGAGACCTTGATATTCGAGCCTTCGAGGCGATCGGCGACAGTCTTGATTGCGGTAAAGACGGGCGCAATGACAACTTCGCAGTGGTTTGCGTTAGCAACAAGCGGCTTGAGCGCGAGTGCTGTGTCGACAGCTTCACTCAGCGACTTGTACATCTTCCAGTTTCCAGCAATAACGGGTTTGCGCATGGTTAGTCAGTGATGAATAGTGAATCGTAATTATAGGCGATTGATTTCACCGCAACGCGGTGACGTCCCAAAGATCAGGGTTGCCTCAACCCTGGGAGCAAGCGACGATTTGAAAAAACCGCATCGCGGTTGCGTCCCGTCGTACTTAAACAAATGATCATTGCCGCGGCGGATTTGTAACATCAACGCCGGACGCAACCCGTTCCAGGTTGGCATTTTCGAATGTGCGGTTCCCAGGGTTGAAGCAACCCTGGGCTTTGCGACATCACCGCGTTGCGGTGAAATCCATCGCCTACAATCTACGATTCCCTACGATCCCTCACCACCATCTATTTATCATTCAACGCCGCAACACCTGGCAACTCTTCGCCAGCCAAAAATTCAAGCGTCGCGCCGCCGCCGGTTGAAATATGCGTGATGCGATCGGCGACTCCCACTTTCGTGACCGCGGCGACTGAATCGCCGCCGCCGACGATTACCACCGCGCCTCGATCTGCTGCTTCGGCCACTGCCTTGGCGACGCGAATCGTTCCTTCATCAAACGGCGGCTGCTCAAACACGCCCATCGGACCATTCCAGATCACCATTCGAGCGTCAGCCAGCGCCGCAGCAAAATGGTCCACCGTCTCGACACCAATATCCATACCAACTAAACCGATGTTCGTGAACTCAATTGGAATCGTCTTGGCGACGACCTGTCCGCCTTTGATCGGCTCATAACTGTCAACGACCTGATGGTCCGTCGGCAACAGCAGCGCCACACCTTTTTCTTCAGCTCGTTTCTTAATCTCAAGTGCAGTCGGCATCATGTTGTCTTCAACGAGTGACTTGCCGACTGTGAAGCCTTCCGCTTTGAGAAACGTGTAGGCCATCGCGCCACCGATCAAAATCTTGTCTGCGCCTCGATCGATCAACGCATTGATGACCGGAATTTTATCGGAGACTTTTGCGCCACCGAGGATTGCTACGAACGGATGCTCGGGATTGTTGATGGCCCGACCAAGATAGTCGAGTTCTTTCTCCATCAACAAGCCCGCCGCCGCGTGCGATACGTGCTTCGTAATGCCGGCCGTCGATGCGTGAGCGCGGTGAGCTGCGCCGAAAGCATCGTTAACATAGACATCGCAAAGCGCCGCAAGTTGTTTTGCAAAGTCGTCGTCGTTCTTCTCTTCTTCAGGATGAAAGCGCAGGTTCTCAAGTAACAGAACTTCACCTGGTTGGAGTTGGGACGCTTTAGACAACGCAGGTTCACCGATACAGTCATCGGCGAAAATTACGGGTTTGCCTAAAAGCTCTGACAGGTGATCGGCAACTGGACGCAGACTGTATTTATCAACGCGCGCACCTTTGGGGCGGCCCAGGTGCGAGGCAAGAATTACGCTCGCGCCGGCGTCCAAAGCAAACTCAATGGTCGGGATAGCTGCGCGGATACGAGTGTCGTCGTCGACTTTGCCGTCCTTGATGGGAACGTTGAAGTCGACGCGAATGAAAACGCGCTTGCCGGAAAGATCGAGGTCTTTGATGGAAAGTTTAGCCATTGAAAGTTTGTAGGGGCGGCGCAAATCAGATTCCCTTTTCGGCAACGTACTTGATCAGGTCCCGCACCCGACACGAATAGCCCCATTCGTTGTCGTACCAAGAAAGCACTTTCAGCAGGTTCCCGCCGATCACTTTCGTATATTCAGCATCAACAATCGACGAGTTCGAGTTTCGTTTGAAGTCGATCGACACTAACGGTTCTTCGCAGAATCCAAGAATGCCTTTCAGTTCTCCGTTCGCAGCGTCTTTCAAAGCCTGATTCACTTCCTCTGCAGTCGTCTCTTTTTCGAGATCCATCACTACGTCAACGAGTGAAACATTGGGCGTTGGAACACGGACCGAGATACCATCAAATTTCCCTTTCAACTCGGGCAGCACTAACGCAACAGCCTTTGCCGCTCCGGTCGAAGTAGGAATCATAGACAATGCGGCAGCTCTTGCTCGTCGCATGTCTTTATGTGGCAGGTCCAACAACTGCTGATCATTCGTGTACGAGTGAATCGTCGTCATCTGGGCCGCGCGAATCCCAAACTTCTCATGGACCACTTTCGCAACCGGCGCCAGGCAGTTCGTCGTGCACGATGCGTTGGAGATGATGTGATGCGCGGCTGGATCGTACTTGTCCTGGTTAACACCAAGCACAATGGTGATGTCTTCGTTTTTGGCCGGCGCTGAGATGATCACTTTCTTAACGCTGCCGTGCAGATGCTTTTTTGCGTCTTCAGCCTTCGTGAAGATACCGGTTGACTCAACGACGATCTCGGCGCCCACAGATTCCCAATCAATCGCAGCAGGATCGCGTTGCGAGAAGACCTTAAACTCATCATCACCCACTTTAATTCCGGTGTCCGTCGCGGTGATATCGTTATCTAAATTCCCGAGCACCGAATCGTACTTCAGCAGGTGTGCGAGCGTCTTCGTATCAGTGAGATCATTCACAGCTACAATATCAATCTCCGAATCACCGAGCGCGGTGCGATAAATATTTCTGCCAATGCGACCAAATCCGTTGATACCAACCTTAACTGCCATGTGTCTAAGTCCTCCAGAGGTGCTTCGCCAAGCGATGATGTTGCATTTATGGGACGCCGAATGTCGCGATAGTGGGACAGCCTTTCAACTAGTGGCTGTATTTTGTGGCGTCAAATCACAGTCTTCGCTGTAAGAAAGTGATCACTTCAAACGTTATAGAAAGCAAGCAGACGACTGCGCGCGATCAGTGTGAAATGCTAATAAAGAGAGCGTTCGCAAAAGAAAACCAAGAGTATGCGGCGTGCTAAATACTGTCAAGCGAACGTCTTGAACAACTTTTTGAAACTGCGTTTGAATCAGGAACGTAGTAAAGTCTTGGCAAAATTCGCTACCGCGGTCTTTGGTTTGCGAGAAATTCTGCGATAAATTCCTGTTTGCTCATCGCTTTGGGAAAATCGAAAGGAACGACACAAGGAGCTCTTCGTCTGATGTCAATTATGAAGTTCAATGACCTAGTTAAAGCGTTTGTCCT
>DATDMC010000041.1:0-15602 GCA_036518995.1 Pyrinomonadaceae bacterium
GAAGGGGCAACGACCCAAAGCCCAGGGTGCCGCTTCGGCAACCCTGGGTAAGATTGTCGCCCCCTATCAACCGCAACGCGGTTGCAATGGCTGAAATCAATGATGCAACCGCGTTGCGGTTGATAACCTCTGCACCCGCCGTCCCAGGGTAGCCGAAGCGGCAACCCTGGGCTTTGGGGCATTGCCCCTTTGGGGCAAACAGTCACTAACGAGTTGATCTTGATTCGTCGAGATAGGCGATTACCGTTGAACGGTTCTTTAGGTTTCGAACCGCCACGTCCCCAAGCTGAAGCTTGGGAGAATGGGAGGATTTTCGCAAAACGCTCGCAGATTGGCGACGCGGAAACATGCGTGGTGAAAATGCCAACAATAGGACACAAACTCACTGCGGAATTGATTGACGCGTCCTGCCCGAGTGTTAGAGAATGCGAGTCCCGACATTCCCCCCGGAAAGCCTCTTAATTCCCCCTCAATATATTTCCAATATCTAAGGAGAGTGTCCATGCGGTGCTTGTTTCGTCTTGGTTTTGCCGCCTCATCCACCTGTCTCTTCATGCTGATTTTGTCAGCGTCACAGGTTGCACAGGCACAACTGATAATTTCAGAATTTCGCGTTCGTGGGCCAAATGGCGCGAATGATGAGTTTATTGAGCTTTACAACAATAGCGGAGCCGATCATACGGTGGCTGGTGGGGGCACGGGTTATGCCGTTGCAGCCTCAAATGGCGTCGCCCGCTGCGTCGTACCAAACGGTACGGTGATACCAAATCGCGGTCATTACTTATGCGTAAATTCCGTTGGTTATTCGCTTGCTTCGTATCCGGCCGGTAATGGAACTACCGCTACGGGCGATGCAACTTACACCACCGATATTCCAGACAACGCCGGTATTGCGATCTTCAACACGAGTGTCGCAGCCGATTTCATATTGGCAAACAGGTTGGATGCCGTGGGATCAACCTCTGAAGCCAACACATTGTATAAAGAAGGAACGGGTTATCCGGCGCTGACGCCGTTCTCGATCGATTATGCGTTTTATCGTGACACCTGCGGAAAGAGCGGCAGTATCACTACCTTTGGTGCTTGTACGATTGATACACCTAAGGACACTAACAACAACGCCGCTGACTTTATTTTTGTCGATACTAATGGCACGTCAGCCGGCGCCGGACAGCGACTGGGTGCTCCGGGTCCACAAAATCTGAGTTCTCCAATTCAACGTAATGCAAGCATATCCAGCGATCTGTTGGATCCTTGTGTCGGCGCCGCTGCGCCGCCAAATCGAGTGCGGGATTTCACTTCTGATCCGGCAAACAACTCGACTTTTGGAACATTGGATATTCGTAGAACAGTCACTAATAACACTGGTGGCAATGTTACGAGACTACGTTGGAACGTGACTGACATAACTACTTTCCCGGCGCCGTCAGGCATCGCGGATCTGCGACCGAGGACTTCGACTGCGGTCGTCGTCACAGTTGATCGTGCTCCATGCGGATCGGGCACGAGCAACATCACGGTCCAGGGGACGACTTTGGAACAACCACCTTCACAACCGAATGGTGGTGGCTTCAACTCGACTTTGTCGTCAGGCACAGTGACGTTGGCAACTCCATTAGCGAATGGTGCGTCACTTGATTTGCGGTTCCTGTTGGGTATTCAACAAACGGGTTCGTTCAAGTTCTTTGTGAACGTCGAAGCTTTACCGTAAGACGTTTACCTAATTTGATCAAATAAAGGAGAGGCTCTAATGGGTCTCTCCTTTTTTTCTGCGTCTCTGCGTTAAAATCGCGTTTTCATAATCGCTCAAGTCTTTAATACAGAGAGCACGGAGACGCAGAGGAATCAACCATACTCAATGGACTGGAAATACAAACACCTTCGCCAGGAACGTACATACAACGCCGAACCCTACGACGTACTTGATGCTGCTCGTGAATACGTCGGCCAAACTCTCGGCTGGAAAGTTAGCGACGGTAATGGAGGACTGGTTGCGGACGGGGTTAGTTTTTCGCATGCCGCGAGAGCGAATTTGAGGACAGAAAGAACCGCTGAAGGGACCAGGCTAATCGTGGAGATGGATGTCGAACGTGCTGGGCCAACCGGATTTATGTTGTTTGATGTCGGCGGGTATTACGGTATTCAAATTCGCAAATGGCTCGACGGCGTTCAATGGACTCTGCAGCAAAAACTTTCAGGTGGTCAGGCTGCTTCAGCTATTCCACCACTTCCTATCCACCACCGTGGCGCTGCTTGTGCTGCGAATGGATGTCTTATTTTTATCGGTGTTTCGTTTGGAATTTGGATAGCGATACAGGTAATCGAGGCCATTGTTGCTGAGTTCACCGGCACACTTTACCTTTTCGGAAGAGGTCGTCCGCTGGTTCTTCACGGTGTTGTGGCTCGCGTTATTGCAACCTTAATTCTTTTGGTTGCCGGCTACTTTACGTGGCGAATTGCAACTTATGGACCTCGAAAAACTTAACTCAGAAGTTGCACGGTGAATTAAGTGCGGGAACTTTGGGTGGCACAGTGTCGCGAAATTTAATGCGTTGTTTTCGCAAATTCGTAACTGCGGTGGTTACATCGTCGGGCGATAATGTGCTATTGGCAGTAAAGAAAACCCAGTCGATGTCTTCCTGATATTGTCGCAACTCCGTTGCTTTGACCTGTCCGTCGCGAATAAACCAGAGGTTGAAGTTGATTGACATCGTGTCTTCAGGATAGTAGTTGCCACTGTGTTCGGCGAAGAGTTTGCCATCAACGAAGTATCTGACTTTCTGGTCCATTACCTGGGTTACTAATGTATGCCAGCCGTTTTGCGTCCCATTCGCAGTTTGAAACACATTGTCTTTCTTCCAATTAGGTTCAGGGCTAAATGTTTCCCAGGTTGTTGAATAAAGGGTTGGCCCATTGATACCCCAACCACCGTTCGGCAAATACTCATAATCAAGTTCGCTATAGTCCGGATCCATCGGGGCTTTTAGCGGACTGATTGTGTAAAAGCTTTCCACGATTTGATCGCCGCCTGGTCCAAACAAGGGACTGTCAGTAAAACGAACACGCGCGGCATAAGTGCCTTCGAAATATTTTCGTTGCTGACAAACCTGGGTCTGTCTGGTGTTTGCTGCCGAGCCATCGGTGCTGGAACTCATGCGTAACAGGCGATTACCGCGGGAGGCCGGATCGGCCACTATTAATACAGTTTCTTCCGACCATCTCGCGCCGGGAACTCCAGGCCAGCCAGGTGCAGTACGAATAATCCAACCGTTCTGCTTCAGTTGATCACGATTGCTGTAAGTGAAATCGTCGAACAGCACTTGGGGTGTCTGCGCGCCGGCTGCGATCACGTTAAGCAACACGAAGATTAGGACCGCAGGCGTCCTCGCCTGCTGGCGTTGGCTAAAGGCAGGTTTCATACACACCTAATTAATGAATTCGGGGATTGGTAATGCTGAGGGCAGAATACTAATCACATTGGCGTCAGCGCAAACCTGAGAATGGCAAAATATTTCGGCGTTCGGTCGTTTGTGCTGAGTCGGTCCCTCTCTGCGTCTCCGCGAACTCGGCGTCTCTGCGTTAAAAGCTGACGTCCGCAACTCGAACCTGACCTTTCAACACAGAGACGCCGAGTTCGCGGAGACGCAGAGGGGGAAGTTTTATATGAGCGACTCTCACAGAATATTTTTCAAACTCACCTAACTTTTCCCTCGTAACAAGTCTCTATACAAATGAGCTTGGAATTGCGATTGAAAATGCGGAATTTCGCAATTACCGCATTTTGCAAATTCCGCAATTCTTTACAGGAGCGTTAATGACTTCGTCTGAGTCGCCGGACGAGTTGCTGGTGGTGGCGGCGATTCTCGGCAATCTGGAGGCATTTGAAGAGTTGGTAGTTCGGTATCGGCCTGCCGTCGTTAGATTGGCCCGATCAATTGTGGGCGCCGACCACGCAGAAGATGTTGCGCAGGAATCGTTATTGTTGGCGTTCAAGGCATTGCCGGCGATCGAGGAACCGAAAAAATTTCCGGCCTGGTTGTCTGCAATAACGCGTAACCGGGCAGTGCGATTCAGCAAGAGCGAATCGAACCATTCAAGCAAAAGTGTTGCTTTGGATGAGGCGCTACTGGAAAAGATCGAAGCGATTGCGAGGCCAATCGCCGACAAGGAACGCGACGAGCAGATGTTACGAACGCTCGAAAATTTGCCGAGCGAATACGGAATGCCGTTGCGATTGAAGTTTCTCGATGAGATGCCGTTGGAACGAATCGCGGCATTTATGGGAATCCCACTCTCGACAGTGAAGTGGCGGATTCATCACGGCAAGAAATTATTGAAGGCGCGAATCGAAGAAGCCGGGTCAACTGCTTAAGTTTGATCATTAAGGAGAAATCTTATGGAACAAGAGACGGTGAAGTTACTAAATGTTTTGCGACGAATTGCGCGCTCGGCGGGTTATGCCGCCTGGACCAGGTCAGGTTCTGAAGCGACGCAATTTTGTGCGAGTCAATACAACCGCGTGTTGGCGAGACTGACTGAGCTTGAGCCCTCAGTGAAATCACTATTCACGCCGTTGAATGAAACAGCGTCGGCTGAAGTGATTCGAATCGCTGCGCGTGAGTTGTTGGCTTACTTTGAAGCAGATGAGCCGGAACATCCGCGTGCGTTTGCGAAGGCATTTTATGTTGGTTGTTGCGAGCCGCGGGGAATGAGAATGCGGTGTGCTTAGTTTGAGGAGTGAGTATGGAACGAGAGAAAGAATTAGTTAAGTTGATCAATGTGCTGCGACGCACGGCGCGAATGGCGTTGCAGTCAGAGTGGACTGGTGGCAAGGATGACGCCGCAGCGTTTTGCACTGAACAATACAACCGGGTGTTGGCGCGACTGAAAGAGATCGATGCCGGCGTAGAGACGATCTTTGAACCATTACCCGCGGGTAGTTCGTTGACAGTGGTGGCGATGGCGTCGCGTCAACTCGCGGCGTATTACGAGGATGAACTTGGGCCAGCCAGAGGATTTGGCAGAGGACACGCGTTTGCTTTCGATCCGAGCAAGTTTAAGGAGTTTTGGGAAAAGTCAGCGCGCGAGTTTGAAGACATGGGCGAATTTATCCGCGAGAGTATCGACGAGTGGTTGAGACAGAAGAAAGAAACCGGCAAAGAAGAGAAGACGACTTAATGTGCTCTCTGCGTCTCAGCGCTCTCTGCGTCTCTGTGTTGAAACTGAGATGCGATTAAATGTCGCTCGATTTCAACACAGAGACGCTGAGAACGCAGAGACGCAGAGACGCAGAGACGCAGAGGTTAACCAGGATCCTGAGCCGCCAACGGGTTCTCGTCAGCACTTGGTCCATAGATTGACGGAATCGGCACGTCGAGTTCTCGAAGATAGACCGACAACTGCCCGCGATGATGATACCAGTGGTTCAACATGATCGAGCGCAGGACTTGGAGCTTCGGTTGAGAAAAAATCTCCTTATCGCCGAGCATCATGGTCCATGAAGAATGCAGCACCTCATCACTGACACCGCTTAAAACTTCCTTTGCCCTGGCAATACTTTTCTCAAGCGCGTCGTGAATTTCCTGAATGGAGTTAGGACTTGGGTCTTTGAACGTGGGCGCCTGAACTTTGTCTTGGATGGCCATTGCCGCCACCGCGCCTGGCACTGTCGCGATATGAAGTGCGAGTTCGCCCAGCGTCCGTGACTTCGGATGCGGCTTAAAGTTCAAATGTTCGTCTTTGATCCGTTCGAGCACGCGCCGGGTAATTTGCGTCTCCTGTTCTAATTCGGTCAGTAGCGACTCAGATAATGACATTTCAGACCTCCTGATGATTGGCAATTGGCTATTCTCACTGTTGATGGTTCTTGTCGTAGTTAATCATCCACTGCACGCCGAATTTGTCAGTGAATGAACCCCAGTAAGCACCCCAAAACATATCTTGAATCGGCATCTCGACTTTGCCATCGGCTGAAAGTTCGTTGAAGAGTCGATCTGCTTCTTCTCGGCTGTCCGGCGAAACGCAGATGTAGAAGTTGTTGCCCATCGTGAGTTTTTGGCCCATCGATTCCAAAGCGTCGGTGCCCATCAGCACCACGCCACCGCCGAGCGGAAGCGCGATGTGCATGATGCGCTTTTTATCTTCCTCGGCCATCTCCGCGCATTGGGGATTGTCCTGAAATCGCATCACGGCCAGAAACTCGCCGCCAAAAACGGATTTATAGAAATTAAAGGCGTCTTCTGTGTTGCCATTAAAATTTAGATAAGGACTAATTGCGGGCATTTACTGTCTCCTTCGTTATTGTTTTTGTTTCTTCATAGGTTAATCGAACGAGAAATCGCCAGATCGACAACTACGATGAGATTTTTTGAGCGCCTGCTTGCGTTCAATAATTAACACAGTTGACGTAGCGAATCCCACAGACGGCAGTCTGTTGGATCATTCAGGTTCTTTGTAGGCCGGATCTGAACTATCCACCGATTCACGTCGGTGGGATTCAAGTTTAGTTCAAGCGGGACGCAGTATCTCCATCCAACAATCCATCCATCCGTCACGAGAAATGATGCCTTGTCATCTTAGGTATCGTTGAGGTAGGATGCCTAAAACGTTTAGGCAAGACGACGCGATGACGAACCCCAAAGCTGATCTACTACAAGGCACGCTCGACATGCTCATCCTGAAGGCGCTTGCGCTTGGCCCGCTGCATGGTTACGGCATCATTCAGCGCATTCGCCGAATGTCAGACGAGATGATGCATGTCGAACAAGGCGCGCTCTATCCTGCGCTCTATCGCATTGAACAGCGGAAATGGGTGAAGTCGAAGTGGGGACATAACGAGACTGGACGCAAAGCCAAGTTTTATACACTTACCAAAGCAGGTGAGAAACAACTTAAGGAAGAAGAAGCATCGTGGGACAGGTTGGTGTTAGTTGTCACCAAGATGCGGCAAGCGGTCTAGATTGCAGATTTAAGATTTCAGATTGCAGATTGGAAAGCAGGGCTCACTGTTTCAAGCTGCACCTTGAAATTCTTTCAATCTGAAATCTGAAATCTTAAATCTGCATGGGCCTCTTAATCGATCGAATTCGCGCGTTGTTCAGGCGCGACGCGGTGTTGCATGACATCGATGAAGAATTGCGCAGTCATCTCGAGATGGAAGCTGAGGTTAATCGTGAACGCGGTTTGTCTGCAGAAGAAGCTCAACGTTTGGCCCACAAGAGTTTTGGGAACTTGAGCAGTATCAAAGACCTGGCGTACGAAGTGAGAGGAGGAGGATTCATGGAGTCACTCTGGCAGGATTTGCGTTATAGCGGTCGCCTACTCCTCAAACGTCCAGGGTTCACTCTGATCGCGATACTCACCTTAACGCTCGGCATCGGCGCCAACACGGCGATCTTCAGCATCGTCAATGCCGTTCTGCTTCGTCCTTTTTCTTATCATCAACCTGATCAACTTGTGATGATTGGCGAGTATGTTGCCGGCGGCTCAGTCTCGTATCCGAACTTTGCGGACTGGAAAGACGATCGGAATTTCTTCGTCTCATCCTCGGCTGTGCGCGGAAATGAAAACTTTAATTTAACTGGTGGCGGAGAACCCGAGCGTCTACAAGGTCGGCTTGTTTCTTCAACTTTTCTTTCGACTTTGGGTACGACTCCATTCGTAGGTCGAGACTTTGTTCCTGATGACGACCGACCCGGCGCCGCTCCTTCCGTAATTCTCAGTTACGCATTTTGGAACCGTCGATTCAACGCCGACCAGTCCATCATCGGAAAATCAATCACGCTAAATGATCAAAGCTTCACAGTTATCGGAATTACTCCGCCGGATTTCGAGTTTGACTCCAATGCCGACGTCACTGTCCCGATAGGTCTCTCCGCCGATCGTTTTAAAGCTCGTGGTGCAGATCCCGGCATCGGTGTCGTGGCGCGTTTGCAGCCCAACGTTTCTGAAGCACAGGCGCAGACTGCGCTCAACGTGATCTATTCACGTCTCGAACAACAGTATCCGCAAAGCAACACGGGCCGGCGTGCGGTGTTGATTCCAATTCACGAATACTTTGTCGGGAATGTCAGACAGCCGTTGTTGATTCTGCTCGGTTCAGTCGGCCTGGTGCTTTTAATTGCATGCGCAAACGTTGCGAACCTTCTCCTTGTCCGCGCCTCAACTCGCAAACGTGAAATGTCGGTGCGTGTTGCCCTTGGCGCCAATCGCTGGCGCATCATTCGCCAGTTACTAACTGAGAGTCTTTTACTTTCTTTAATAGGAGCTTCGCTGGGAATCGCGTTGGCCCATTGGGGGACTAGTTTTATCGCTAAACAATTGCCCGGCGGCATTCCGCGTTTGGCTGAGGCAGATGTTGACGTGCGCGTGCTGCTGTTTACGTTAGGCGTCTCTCTTGTTACCGGTCTGCTTTTCGGTCTTGCTCCAGCCCTGCAAGCTTCGCGATTGAATTTAACTGATGCGTTGAAGGAAGGTGATCGTGGTTCATCAGGACGCCGGCAACATTTGCGCAGTGTGCTGGTTGTTGGTGAAGTCGCGCTGACGTTAACGCTGTTAGTTGGCGCTGGTTTATTGATCCAGAGTTTCTGGCGGGTCTTGCAGGTTGATCCGGGATTTCGCCCGAACAATCTGCTTACTATGCAACTCTCGGTGAATGATCCTGATGGAAACAAGATCGCTTCCTTCTTTCAACAACTCGAAGACAATGTGCGACAAGTTCCGGGTGTTAAGTCGGTAGCGTTTTCCAATGGATTACCACTCGGCGTGGCAAACCATCCGTTGTATTTCATCGCAGGCCGTCCGCTACCTGCTAAAGGCACTGAGCCGAGCGCAGTCAGGTACACAGTCAGTCGCGATTACTTTCAAACCATGGGGATTGAGTTACTAAAAGGGCGGGTGTTTACGTCGCAAGACACACCGACAACTCCGTTAGCTGTCGTAATCGATGAAGCGTTGGCCCAACAAACGTTTCCCAATGAAGATCCAATTGGAAAACGTTTGGCCCAGTCGTCGACATTCAACCCGGTCTTCGAAATCATCGGTGTGGTGCGACATGTCGAGCAGGACAGTTTGGAAGGACAGGCGACTCGAACGCCGCAGTTTTATCTCAGCTTTAATCAGATTTCACCCGATCGCTTAGTCGGTCTTACCAGGCGAATCAATTTATTAACTCGCACCGATGTCGATCCAACTAGTTTGACTTCGGCTGTGCGCGGACAAATTGCTGCACTTAACAGAAACCAACCGGTCTTCAATGTGCGAACGATGGACGAGATCGTGTCGCAGTCTGTGGCGTCCCGACGATTTTCGATGATGTTGTTGGCTGTGTTTGCGATCGTCGCGTTAGCGCTTGCGAGTATCGGAATTTACGGAATGCTGTCGTACGCCGTGTCGCAACGCACGCGCGAAATCGGATTGAGAATGACGTTAGGCGCACAACGTAGCAATGTCCTGGCAATGGTTATCGGCCAGGGAATGAAGTTGGCCGTTATCGGCGTGGCTCTCGGATTAGTAGCTTCGTTTGCCTTGACTCGAACAATGAAAAACCTGTTGTTTGGCGTGAGTGCAACCGACCCGATAACGTTCGTTCTTATCGCGCTACTGCTATCGTTTGTTGCTCTGCTCGCGTGTTGGTTCCCGGCCCGCCGCGCTACTAAAGTTGATCCGATGATTGCCCTGCGTTACGAGTAGCAAATCATCCGGACATAATCACGTAACCCATCCGAAGCACCCCTGCGATGGCGGCTACTAACGCCGGTAGTGTCGGATCTCATGGGGCCTCATCCAATCCGAAGCGAAGGTGCATCACCTCGGGGAAGTCAGTACAATCACTCGACTTATACATTCCTTATGGCTAACGCCTATATATCTATGAGCGCAATTAGAAATGTGGGACTGAGTTTGATGGCGGCAATTTGTCTGATTAGCCCGTCCTGTAATTCCGGTAGTGGAACAAAAACAGGCGAAAAAGCGCCTAAGTATAGTTACGAAGTTGTGCACGTCTATCCGCACGATCCGGAAGCGTTTACCCAGGGACTAATTTTTCTGGACGGCAAACTGCTCGAAAGTACGGGGCAGGAGGGCCGATCGACTTTGCGCACGGTCGACCTGGATTCGGGGCAGGTAATCAAGAAAATCGATGTAGCGCCACAGTATTTTGCCGAAGGAATGACCGTGTTGAACGGCAAAATTTATCAGCTCACGTGGCAACATCAGGTCGGGTTCATTTACGACTATCAGACATTTACGCGAGTTGGCGAATTTAATTATTCGGGCGAAGGTTGGGGGCTGACGAACGATGGCACATCACTGATATTGAGTGATGGTTCGAATCGCCTGAGATTTATCGACCCGGGCAGCTTTAAAGTCACAAAGACCATCGCAGTAACTGACAATGGCCAGCCGATCAATCGCCTCAACGAACTAGAGTTCATTCAAGGTGAGATTTACGCCAACATCTGGCACGACCAGCGCGTTGTCACGATTAATCCGAATAGTGGCGCCGTGACGTCATGGATTGATTTTAGCGGTTTGATAAAGCCCGGCGAGGCTCCCGACCCGGAAGCGGTGTTGAATGGAATTGCAGTAGATCAAGCGACGGGAAGATTGTTCGTGACCGGGAAGCTGTGGCCGAAATTGTTTGAGATAAGAGTGAAGAAGTAGATGAGTTGGTGACGGGGAGAAGCGGCGAGTAGGAGATTGGTGAACGCCAGGTGTTTTAAAGGTTTTCGCTCCTCCGGGGCGAAAGCACCGAGCGTCAAGTTCAAAGTCCAAAGTCCAAAGTCCGAAGTCCAAAGTTTAAAACACAAAGTCCAAAGCACCACGCGCATGCAATTCACCACTTACTTTCGCACTATCTCTTACGCCATGATTGGCGTGGCGATGTTGGCGTTGGTGCTGGCGGGTGGACTTAGTTATCCGCTCGCTGCCGGCTTTGTTGTCCTGATGGGGTTGAGCTGGGTACTTGAAGAGACGAAATGGCAACTCCCGGAGCGCGTTGGTCTCGGCGTCGTTTTGTTGTCCATTCCGCTCTTTTATCTTGACTGGCAATACCAGAAGGCGATTGGCGAACCAGCCGAGCGATTGGGTGTCAATGCACTCGCGCATCTGATTGTCTTTTTGTCGGCCGTAAAGTTGTTACAAGTGAAGAAGGACCGCGACTGGGTCTTTCTTTACCTGATTTCGTTCTTTGAAGTTCTCCTCGCTGCCGGCCTGAGTTTTAGTCCGATCTTTTTAGGCACACTTAGTTTGTATCTGTTGGTAGGTTTGGCCGCGGTAACTGCGTTCGAGATCCAAAAATCCCGTCGTACAGTCAAGCAGGTTGAAACGCGGCTTTTAGTTGCGCCTGATTCGCGGCTCTTTAAAAGGACCGGACGCCCACTGCGTCGCAATAGCGAAGCCGCCCGACTTCCGTTCGTAGCCGCGAGCTTGTTGTTACTGATCTTCGTTTTGGCGTTGCCACTCTTTCTCATTGCTCCGCGATCAGGGGCCGCAGCACTAACAAGAGCTGGTGGCGGAGTCTCTCACTTCGTAGGCTTCTCGGAAAACGTAACGCTCGGTGAGATCGGCACGCTTAAACAAGACAACGGTCTGGTAATGCACGTTCGCGTGGATGATCCACTGCCGGCGAATGGGCTGAGATGGCGCGGTGTCGCGCTCGATGAATTTACCGGACGCGGCTGGCGCAAATCTCCGGAAGCACGCGCGGGAGATCAGAAATCGAACGAGCGAGGTTTTTTCCAACTCGGAACCACGGAAGCGCTCCATCGATTAACGACGCAAACAGTTTTTCTTGAACCGATCGAGTCATCCGTTTTGTTTGCCGCACCTCGTTTAGTTGGAATTCAAGGCGACTTTCCGTTCATCCGCGTCGACGCGGAGGGCTCGGTGCAATCACGACGTCATGAATATGAACGGGTGATGTACAAAGCAATCTCCGATACGACCGAGCCGCCCGCGGGAGCTTTGCGATCTGATCTGCGGCCATATTCGCCGGCCCAATATCGATACCTGCAACTGCCCGACGCTCTTGACCCGCGCATTGCCAAATACGCGACCCGGATCATTCTCGATTCGCACGCGCTGAATCGTTACGACGCGGCAAAAGCGATCGAGTCGGAACTGCAAAATAACTTTGCTTATTCACTGCAGATGAAAGCTGGTGGACCAGATCCACTGGCAGATTTTTTGTTCAACGTCAGGGCGGGCCATTGCGAATACTTTTCGACTGCAATGACGATCCTGCTGAGAACGCACGGAATCGCTGCACGCGTGGTAAACGGTTTTCTTCCCGGTGAATACAACGATGCGGCAGGCGCTTTTACCGTCAGGCAAAGCGACGCGCATTCGTGGGTGGAAGTTTATTTTCCCGAGACGCGTTCCTGGGTCACGTTTGATCCAACCCCGTCCGCCGGTCGAACTGAACCAGTCAGGACTGGCTTCACCGCTCAGCTACAAAAGTACGCGGAAGCGCTCGAACTTATTTGGTTGCAGTATGTGGTTGGTTACGACAAGCAGGAGCAACAGACTTTAGCGACATCGATCCACAATCGAGTATTTGATTATGCGAAATTGTTCTCGAGCATTTTAGCTTTTGTTCGTGGCCTCGTACCTAACAACGTGTTTTCCATCGTAGTGGTTGCTTTGGGGCTGACGTTGTTAGCGTTAACGATTTTCTTGTTAAGGCGAGTACTCAAATTTGGCTGGCGTCGTGGATTAAGTTTTGCACAACCGGAAGACGCGGCCACGCCAACTGTTGTTTTCTATGAACGCTTGTTGGCTTTGATGGCCCAACGCGGCTTGACTAAAGACAAACACGTCACGCCGTTGGAGTTTGCGAGTAAGGTTGGCACACGCGACGCTGCGGTGGTGACGCGCGCTTACAATCGAGTTAGATATGGAAAGGAGCAGCTCTCATCGATAGAGTTGCGCGAGATCGATCGGATACTGGCAGCAATCGAGAACGGCGCCGGAGCAACTAAGTGAACTCAATAATGCGTAAAACTGGTGCGGTAGTTTTACTGATCGTTATCGGCGTGCTCTCGCTCGAAAGTGTGCAGGCACAGACACAAACCAGTGACCAGAAGTATCTGGCCGACCTGCGAAGTTCGTATGCCGTCTTGAAGAGGCAAGGACTGGTTGGTTTGCGCGCGACGGTTGTTCCGAATTGGACCGCGACGTTTAAGGATGTTCCAATTAAAGACCGTGCTGCTCTACTGCGAGTGGCGAACCGGCTTCGTTTCAATCTTGAGGTTGATGAAACTGGAAACTTTCACGTGACGCACGCCATCGTTGGTCCAAGACCAGCGAAGGCCGCAGCGGGAGCGCTTGACGACATTGCTAAAGGCGTCGACTTATCGATTACGGGTTTTATGATGACGTGGGCGCCGTTCATGCTGACTTACTTGATTCCGGACAACCTCGAGCAGTTTGTCCTTCAGGATTTGGACTCACAGAAAGTGTTGACTTACAAAGAGCGTGAAGTTGCAGTGAGTCTGACGTTGACGAAGGATTTTGAGATCAAGGAACTGTCAACGCAGCAAGGTTCGGTCAAGCCGGTGCTGAGACGAGACAAGAGTGGTTTTGTGTTGACCGGTTACGAAGGAAATAACGATGACCCGATAGTCGGCAAGGTGGTTATTAATGCGAAGATTCGCCTCGCGCCGGTGCAGGGGTTATTGTTGCCGAAGACTGTTTTTCTAAACGGTAAGTCAGGCGCGACGCCGATCAATTTTGAACTGAATTTTCTGAATTATAGGTTGAAGAGGAAAGGTTAGCATTGTCCGATACGTTTTAGAGCCTGCAAAAATCAACTATGCTGCGGCTTGGCCGTCTGTTGTGAGGAATGGCTACGCCTTTCCGTTTCATGGGCGTTTTGGTTCTGGGCTCTGCTCTCTTTAGGGGCTTCATTAACAATAGCAGGTGAAAAACAATATACGGCGAAGGGCGTAGCCCAGGTTGTAGTGCACACTTAACGGAAAGGCATAGCCATTCCTCACAACAGACGGCCAGGCCGCAGGATACGTGATTTTTGGAGAAGCCTCTCAAGCATATCGGACATTAGAAGTTATGAAGAAAGTCGGATTTATCAGTTTGGGTTGTCCCAAGAACCTCGTTGACAGCGAGGTGATGATGGGTCAGCTCAAACACAGTGGTTACCAAATTACGTCGAACGCCGAAGATGCTGACACGATTGTGGTCAACACGTGCGGTTTTATTGATTCAGCAAAGAAAGAATCGATCGACACCATTCTGGAAGCTGCCAGGTTAAAAGCAACTGGCAAAGCGAAACGGTTGGTCGTGGCCGGATGCTTAGTTGAACGTTACCGCGACGAACTCAAAGCGGAGTTGCCTGAAGTCGATGCCTTTATCGGCACGAGTCAGATCAATGACATCCTCGCGGTTTGCGATCCGAATACCAATACTCGTTCACTGCCGGTTATTCCGCTTGGCAATCAGACCGCCACTTATCTCTATGATGAATCGACCCCGCGCATTTTGGCGACGCCGTCACACTATGCTTTTGTGAAGATTGCAGAAGGTTGTGATCGACCGTGCGCCTTCTGTTTTATTCCACAGATGCGTGGGCACTTTCGTAGTCGTCGCTTTGGTTCGATTGTGGCTGAAGCGCATCAACTTGCTGAAGAAGGCGTCAAGGAACTGATCCTGGTGGCCCAGGACTCGTCGCGTTATGGCGAAGATCTTGGCAAACAGGATGCGCTCGGGGGTTTAATCAGGGAGTTGGCAAAAACTGAGGGCATCGAATGGGTGCGTGTGATGTATACCTATCCAACCCACATCAGTGACAGTTTTCTTGATGCAATTGCGGAAGAACCAAAAGCCGTGAAGTATCTCGACATGCCGTTGCAGCACGCTTCGCAAAATGTTTTGAAATTGATGAAGCGTGGCGGTAATCGGAAGAGTCTGGAGAAGTTGATCGAGCGAGTGCGCAGGCGTGTTCCAAATATAGCGGTGAGGACGACGTTCATCACTGGCTTTCCGGGTGAGACTGAAACTGATTTTGACGAACTGATGTCGTTCATCAAGAACGTAGAATTCGATCGCGTTGGTGTGTTTACTTATTCCGACGAAGAGGGAACTGGGGCTTTTGATCTCGAAGCAAAGGTCTCGCCTCGCACGGCTGCGCGCCGTCGTACCAGTCTGATGAAGGCGCAAAGTAAGATCTCGAAGAAGAGAAATAATGGCCGGGTTGGCGAAGTAGTGCGGGTGCTGTTCGAAGGTGAGTCGAAAGAAAGTGAATTGTTATGGCAGGGCAGAATGGAAACTCAGGCGCCCGACATCGATGGTTGTGTGTTGATTAACGATGTGCCCGAAGGGATGTTGCCGGCGGAAGGTGACTTCGTGAACGTTGAGATCACAGCCGCGCATGAGTATGACCTGGTCGGACGAATTTGTGACGGTGTTTCAGCTTGAGAGTCTTTCGCTAAGGTCATCAGAGTGGCCACAGAGTCAGTACCACCTCGCGGTAGCGGGTGGGTCAACTTAAGATAGGGACGCATCTAGCTATTCACCCTTCCGCTACCGCGGGGTGGTACTAACTCCTCAAAATCCGTCCGACTGGATACAGATTCATCTGCGGATCC
>DATDMC010000042.1:0-35368 GCA_036518995.1 Pyrinomonadaceae bacterium
CACAAATCAAGCTGATCCGACGCTACCGCGTTACGGTACTGACCTCGTCGCCACTAGAGTTGTACCTTTGCAAGACGGTTTAAGACATCAACATTACAAACATGAATACTGAAAAAACTCTTATCAACTACGCCGTCAACGAGCACATCGCCATCATCACGCTCAACGATCCGCCAGCCAACACCTATAGCTATGAAATGATGCAACAGCTCGATCGCGCGATCCTTAATGCGCGGATGGACGAAGCGGTCCAGGTCATCATCATCACCGGCGCGGACGATAAATTTTTCTGCGCCGGCGCTGACATCCAGATGCTCACCGACGTCACGCCAACCTTCAAGTACTACTTCTGTCTGCATGCCAACGAAACACTGAATCGCCTCGAACAGACTCCGAAACTAGTCATCGCGGCGATCAATGGTCATTGTGTCGGTGGTGGCCTGGAAGTCGCCATGGCCGCTGACCTGCGAATCGCGCGCAGGGACGCCGGTAAGATGGGCCTGCCTGAAGTCTCACTCGGAGTGCTTCCCGGAACAGGTGGAACGCAGAGACTCGTGCGAATGGTCGGGAAAGCTAAAGCGATCGAATTGATGGCGACTGGCGAATTGTTCAACTTCGACCGGGCACTCGAGCTCGGGATCATCAATCAACTATTGGAAGCCGAAAGCCGGGACGATTTCGACAGCAAGGTCCTGGATTATGCGCACCAGTTCACTACTCCCGGCAAGGCGGCCCACGCCGTCGGCAACATCAAACGCGCGGTCCAAACCGGCAGCGAGATTCCTTTTGAATCCGCCCTCGCGCTCGAACGCGAACTCCAACAACAGCTCTTCCAATCAACCGATGCGAAAGAAGGATTGGAAGCGTACGTTGGTAAGCGGAAGGCGGAATTCAGCGGACGATAATATACGGACTTTGGACTTTGGACTTTGGACTTTGAACTTTGGACTTTGGACTTTGAACTTTGCTCCCCACTCTCATGTACGAAAACATCAACGTCTCCGAGTCAAACGGAATCCTGACGATCACTTTAAATCGTCCTGAAAAACTGAATGCGTTCGTGGGCCACATGCGTCGCGATCTCGCCGACGCACTTGAACATGCCGGTAGCGACCGCTCGATTCGCGTAGTGATCCTTACCGGAGCTGGTCGTGCATTTTGTGCAGGTGGCGATGTCGAGGCGATGGCCCAGTTGATGGAACGACGAGACTCGGAAGAGTTTGCCCGCATCCTGGGGGCTGGTCGCCGCGTGATTTTGGCTATCCGACAGATGACCAAACCAGTGATCGCAGCAGTGAATGGCGTGGCGGCCGGTGCAGGTTGCAATCTCGCTCTTGCCTGCGACCTGCGCATCGCTTCAACTGAGGCGAGCTTCACTCAATCGTTTATAAAAATAGGACTCAATCCGGATTGGGGCGGAACGTTTTTTCTTCCCCGGCTCGTCACTCCAAACAAAGCTTGTGAACTCTTTTTCCTGGGCCAAACGATTCGCGCGGAAGAAGCGTTGCGCCTGGGCATCGTCAATCAGGTTGTCGAACCTGGCGAACTGGAAAGCGCGACACAGGAACTTGCCGGACGCTTACGATCCGCTCCTCCGATTGCGCTTGCGGCGGCGAAGCTTGCGGTCTACACGAGTGACGCACACGATCTCGAAACAATGCTACGCCACGAAACAGAGGCGCAGATTCGTTGTTTTGAATCCGACGATGCGCACGAAGGAGTAAAGGCCTTTCTCGAAAAACGCGAACCCCACTTCACCGGCCACTGAGACAGTAGGCGGAAGGTAGAAAGCAGGAGGCAGGCGCAGGAATAGGAGCGCAGGCGTCCCCGCCTGCTGGACTTTGGACCTCGGCTTTGGACTTTGGACCTTGGACTTTGGACTTCTTATGGATCTCGAAAACAAAATCGCACTCATCACTGGCGGTGGACGCGGCATTGGTCGCGCGATTGCGCTTGCCTTTGCGCGTGAAGGTGCACGCGTTGCTGTCGCGGCCCGCACACTCGAACAAGTCCAACAAGTCGCCGCAGAAATCGATCAAACCGGGCGATCGTTAGCGCTCGTCTGTGACGTTTCCGATCCTGGTAGCGTCGCTAAGATGTTTGACGATGTACGTGACACCTTCGGCGACGATGTGAACATCCTCGTAAACAACGCGGGTCTCGCCGAGAGTGCAACGCTCGCAAACACGACAGACGAACTCTGGCACAAACATATTGCCGTCAATCTGTCGGGAACTTTTTACTGCACTCGCGCTGCCGTGCCCGCAATGTTAAAGAGCGGGTGGGGACGCGTAATCAATATCGCTTCCATTGCCGGAAAAACCGGCGCTCCGTACATTGCGGCATACTCGGCCTCAAAGCACGGAGTCATAGGTCTGACTCGTTCAGTCGCACTCGAAGTTGGACCAAGTGGAGTGACGGTCAACGCAATCTGTCCAGGTTATGTTGACACTGACATGGTGACGCAGGGAGTCGAGCGAATCACGACACGCACCGGGCGATCGGCGGAAGAGGCGCTGGAATATTTAAAGAAGATGAATCCGCAAAATCGTCTAGTGACTGCGGACGAAGTAGCGGCGCTGGCTTTGTTGTTGGCGAGTGAAGCAGGTCGTGGGATCAACGGACAGGGATTGAACATCGATGGCGGCGCGGTGCTGAATTAACTCAGCGTCTCTGCGTTCTCTGCGTCTCTGTGTTGAAATCGTCGCCTGATTACACAGATCTCAGTTCAACGCAGAGACGCCGAGAAACAAGCTAAAGCAGGCTGCACATTTTGTAGACGAGACGGACGGGTAAACCAACGACGTTCAGATAGTCGCCCGAGATCTCTTCAATAAACAACGCTGCTTTGCCTTGTATTCCGTAAGCTCCGGCTTTGCCTTTCGGCTCACCGGAAACGACATACCAGTCGATCTGCTCTTCCGTCAGTTCAGCAAAACGCACACGCGTCTGTTCACACTCAACTCTTGTTTCGCCGCCGATTCTAATTAACGAAACGCCCGTCAACACTTCATGCCACTTGCCGCTAAGTAAACGCAGCATGCGACGCGCATCGTCGTCGTCAGTTGGCTGGCCCAACAAATGGTCTTCAACAACGACGGTCGTGTCTGCGCCCAGCACCAGCGATCCGGCTTCGAGTTTAGCCGCGACTGCTTGCGCCTTCTCCCGCGCTAGTCGACAAACATAATCGCGCGGCGGCTCATCCGGCTTACGCGTTTCGTCAATGCCTGCTGTGATCGGCTTGAAAGGCCAGCCAACCGCCGTAAGAATTTCAGCCCGGCGCGGACTGCTCGAAGCAAGAATCAAAGGTTCCATGTGCGCTAGATTACACGATTTGTTGAGCAACGCTTAGAATGTCCGATATGCTTTTGCAAACTCAACCAGGGCTGCGGCTAGGCCGTCTGTTGTGAGGAATGGCTATGCCTTTCCATTATCTTTGGGCTGCGCCCTGGTGGGAGCTGAAACTTATATTGAACCCGGATAAGGGCGCAGCCCAACAATCTGGGAGTAGTCGGTTACGGAAAGGCATAGCCATTCCTCACAACAGACGGCCCAGCCGCAGCCTGGTTGAGTTTGCAGGAGGCTTTAAAGCTCACCGGACATTATGGAGTCGTTGATCAAATCGTTACCTGGTGTTTTGCGCGCCGCCGGAAATTCACCCGACGCGGTCGAAGCTGCGGTATTGGCAGTCTGGCTGCACGCAACAGGTGAGGGCATTCGGCCACACGCGGTCCCGGACAAACTCGAAGGAACGACTTTAATCGTCGACGTTCGCGATACTGTGTGGCAGCAACAACTTAGCATAATGCAGAGTCAACTGATTTATCGGATCAACTCAACATTGGGCCAATCATTAGTCCATCGAATCGAACTGCGAGTAAACCCAAACGCTCTGCCACCAATCGTGCAAAAGCCGGAGCCACGTGAAATACTCGACAACGAAGTCCCACTTGACTTATGGTCAGCCGCCAGTGAGATTGAAGACAAACAACTCCGGCAGAAATTTTTACAAGCCGCGATTGGGATGTTGAGACGGAAGGAAGACTGAAATTGCAGATTTAAGATTTCAGATTGCAGATTGAAAAGACTTCGAAATTAGGTTTTCAATCTGAAATCTGCAATCTTAAATCTGAAATCTGAAATCTAACGACAGGCCATGCCAATAAACGAATCAGATATCGAAAAAGTAGCGCAACTAGCTCACCTCGAACTAACACCGGAAGAACTAAAAGTCTTTGGTCCACAAATCATGGACATTGTTGCGTACGTCGAACAGTTAAACGAGCTCGACACGTCAAACGTCGAACCCGCCATCGGTGGCTTAACACCTGAAGGTCAGGCGACGAAGTCTGTGCGCGAGGACGAGATTGCCGGCTCGTTGGGCCAGAAGACAGCGCTCGCCGAAGCGCCCGATCCGGCCGAAGGTCACTTCCGAGTGCCGAAAGTGTTATAGAACAATTTTCAACAAGAACAATTACCTATGTCGCGTCAAACAGTAGAAGCCGCAGTTAACGCTGCCGAAAAATATAACGAGACTCTCAACGCCTTTCTCTACATCGATGAGAACGCGCCGCAGCGTGCCGAGGAGGCAACTGGACCACTGGCTGGCATGCCGGTCGCAGTTAAAGACAATCTGTGCGTCGTGGGTATGCAAACGTCCTGCGGTTCACGAATTCTCGGTGACTATCATCCACCTTACAACGCGACTGTTATTCAGCGCCTGATCGATGCAGGCGCGATCGTCATCGGCAAAACAAACTGCGATGAGTTTGCGATGGGTTCGTCAAACGAAAACTCCGCCTTTGGACCAGTTAAAAACCCGTGGGACATCACCCGCGTGTCCGGCGGTTCGTCAGGTGGTTCAGCGGCCGCGGTCGCAGCGGGTATTGTTCCCGTTGCGCTTGGATCGGACACTGGCGGTTCGGTACGTCAGCCGGCTTCATTGTGTGGCGTGCTGGGATTGAAAGTTACTTATGGCCGCAACTCCCGTTACGGACTCGTGGCTTTTGCGTCTTCACTGGATCAGATCGGAATCTTCGCGCGGGAAACTAACGACGTCGCCAAAGTTCTTGGCGTCATCGCCGGGCGAGATCCGCATGACGCGACAACCGCCGATGTTCCTGTACCAAACTACTCGGAGTTGCTAACCGGAGATTTAAAAGGACTGCGTCTTGGTTTTCCGGCTGCACTTTTTGGCAAAGGTGTTGATGAAGAAGTCGCAAAGACGGTGAAGGATGTGGTTGATGTCTATCGCGATTTAGGCGCTGAGATTGTCGACGTTGAACTCCCGCATGCGGGTTATGCAATCGCTGTTTACTACATCATTGCGACCGCTGAAGCGTCGTCCAACCTGGCCCGTTTTGACGGTGTTCGATACGGCTTTCGTGCTGAAAATGCGCCCGAGTTGCGGCAGATGTATCGCATGACGCGCGCGGAGGGCTTTGGTCCGGAAGTAAAACGGCGAATCATGTTAGGCACGTATGTTTTGTCGGCGGGATACTACGACGCTTACTATCGCAAGGCCCAACAAGTTCGCACTCTGATCCGGCAGGATTTTTCCGACGCTTTCAAAAAATGCGACGCGATTATTACGCCGACATCGCCGACTCCAGCATTTGCGATCGGAGAGAAGGTTGACGATCCACTCGCGATGTACCTGAACGACATCTACACGGTCACTGCGAATCTTGCCGGTGTTCCAGGCTTGAGCGTGCCGTGTGGTCTATCGTCAAATCGCCTGCCGATCGGGTTCCAGCTACTTGGACCATACTGGTCTGAAGCGACGCTGCTGAATCTCGCACACAGTTATCTACAAGCTCGACCATTCACCGAGCGACCACCAATCAGCGCGTAACTGATATGGTTTAGAAGCCTCTGCAAAAACTCAACTATGCGGCGGCTTGGCCGTCTGTTGTGAGGAATGGCTATGCCTTTCCGTTTCAGTAGCCTTTTGATTCTGGGCTATGCCCTCTTAGGCATGTCATTAACAAAAGGCAGATAAAAAAACATACCGGTCGAATGTAGTGCTCGCTTAATGGAAAGGCACAGCCGTTCTTCACAACGGACGGCTTAGCTTTAGCCTAATTGAGTGGGGCAAAATCCTCTGACAACTGGCGGACATCATTTAAGCTGATGGTTTGTGGCTTTTTTGCGGCGGTCTTTTTTGTCGGGGATTAAGTCGCCAGTGAAAACTTCGAGCACGCCTTTCGCGGTCCCAACAAATGGTGTGACGTCGAGGCCGACATGCACAACTCCGGGGATGAGGCCCTTCCTTTTAATCTCATAACCTGCCAATCCAAACGCGAATACCGAACCGACAATCGGAATCGGTTTAATTATTCGTTTGGCGAGCCCCCAACCACCGGCTCTTAAGATTCTTCGTTTAACTGTACTCATAGAACAGATTGCGAAATGCGAATATCGAGCGAATCAATAATAACCTAAGCGCACTCGAAACCAACCCCGTGCTGCGCTGAACCACGCAATTCCGCAATTCGACTTTCCCCGTGCTAGCATCTGATCGTTCCACTCAGTCCGGACCAGTTCCAAAGCGAACCTTAGATGCGCGTCAAATACTTCCTAGCTGTACTAAGTCTGCTTTTACTTTCGGTTCTTTTTTCGTGTCGTTCAAATTCGACCGCCGGCCATCGACTACTGATCTACACGCCCCACGGTCAGGATTTACTCCGCGATTTTGTAGCTCGTTACAAGCAAAAGTATCCGGAGGTAGATGTTCAATTTCTCGACATGGGTTCGCGCGAGATCCTTGAGCGGCTCCGCGTTGAACGAAATCGACCGCAGGCCGATCTTTGGTGGGGCGCCGCGCACACAACTTTTCAAACTGCCGCTGAAGAAAATTTGTTGACCGAGTTTCGTCCAACCTGGGCCGACAAAGTCCCGGAGGCGGCGCGTGATCCACAAGGTCGCTGGTATGGCACTTACGAAACGCCTCAAGTGATCGCATATAACAGCGAGGCCGTTTCCGCCGCCGATGCGCCACACGACTGGGACGACGTGTTGGATCCAAAATGGCACGATAAGATTTTGATCCGTAACCCAAATCCGTCCGACACAATGCGCGCTATCTTCGGCGCGATGATCTGGAAATTTCAAAAGGACTCCGGCTCGCCCGATAAAGGTTACGACTGGCTGCGCAAACTCGATGCAAATGTTCATGAGTACACTGCCGACGGCACACTCCTGATGCAAAAACTCGCGCGTCGTGAAGGCGTAATCACGTTGTGGGACATGCCCGATGTGCGACTATATAAGGAGCAAAAGAATTTGCCCGTCGCTTATAACCTGCCGGCAAGTGGGACGCCGGTAATTATAGATGGCATTGCGATCGTTCGTGGCGCTGCAAACGAAGCGGAGGCGAAACGGTTTTATGAATTTGTGACCACGCCCGAGAGCCTCGCCTACGCAGCGCAAAAGTATTACCGAATACCCGTGCGCACGGATCTGGACCGAACACAACTTCCAGCCTGGATGAACGAACCATTCACCCGCCTACCGCTCGATTGGGACCTGTTGCGAAAACAAGGCAACGAGTGGTTAAGATACTGGGACACGGAGATCCGGGGGAGAAGTAAGCAGTAAGCAGAAGGCAGGCAGAGTTCTAAGTTTCGAGTTTCGAGTTTCGAGTTTCGAATTCACTGTTGCCGAGCCACAACTAAACTCGAAACTCAGAACTTGGAACTCAAAACTTGAAACTTGAAACTCGAAACTAAACCCGAAACTCAAAACTTAAACCCGGAACTTGGAACTCGAAACCCTTTCCCCAATGTCATTCGTTTCGCTAAAAAATCTAACCAAACAGTTCGGCGCGACGCGGGCGGTGAATGACGTATCGCTGGAAGTCAGTAAAGGTGAATTCTTTGGTCTGCTTGGTCCATCCGGTTGCGGAAAGACGACCACGCTGCGAATGATTGCCGGGCTTGAACTACCCGATAGCGGCGTAATCGAATTTGCTGGACAGACGATCACAAATGTCCCGCCAGAACGACGCGGGTTCGGGATGGTGTTTCAGAACTACGCACTCTTTCCTCACCTGAACGTTTTTGAAAATGTCGCTTTCGGCCTGCGCGCGCGACACAAGTCAAAATCTGAAATGGATGAACGCGTGGCCGGCGCTCTCGAACTGGTCCAACTTCCCGGCTACGGTAAACGCCGCGTAGATGAACTCTCAGGCGGTCAACAACAGCGCGTCGCTATTGCCCGGGCGATTGCGATTGAACCAGCGCTGTTACTCTTCGACGAGCCGCTTTCGAACCTTGATGTTTCACTTCGCGAAGCGACCCGTGGCGAACTACGCGAACTGGTTACGCGTCTTGGTCTAACCGCAGTCTACGTTACGCACGATCAAGAGGAAGCGTTTGCTTTGTGTGATCGCATCAGCGTCATGGTGGGCGGCAAGTTAATGCAGACGGGTAAACCGCGCGAGCTTTACGAACAGCCGTCGGACATTTCAGTCGCTCGTTTTCTCGGCCGTAATAATCTGATTCGAAGCATGCGTCTGAGTTCGAGCAAGACCAGTGAAGGTGAATTTAAAACGCTGGATGGTGAACACAAATTACATTTCAGCGTGGACCACGATGAATTGGCGCCACTGAATCAACCGGTGTTTCTGGCGATTCGTCCGGAACACGTGCGTATAACTAACGAGACGCTTTCGACCACTACGAATGTGTTGCCGGCGCGGGTGCGTGAAATTGTTTTTGCCGGCGCCACCTCGACGGTGCATCTTGACGCCAACGGTTTGGCGCTGGAAGCGTTAATACTTGAGTCAAATGGTTTGCAGGTGGGCCAGGAATGCAAAGTCATACTCGCACCCGAACATTTGCACCTGTTGAAGAGTTAAAAAAATAATCCGCAGATTTCACAGATTACGCAGAGTGGATAAAGAATAGAATCCCATTGTTTTGATCTGAAAGTGACTGCTTATTCACTTCTCATCTGCGTAATCGGCGGATAACTTGTTACTAGAAGAAGACGCGCCTTGAGCACAGGATCGAAAGCCAAATACTTCTCTCTCTCGTTCCTCCTCCTGCTTCTGATCACTGCCATCGTTCTGCTTTACGGTGTCGTCTATCCAAATCTCGCCGTCGTCGCAACTTCATTTCAACAGAGCGGACAATGGACTCTCGCGAACTATCGCGAAGTGCTTTCGCAACGCATTGTTATTGAGGCAATCGTCAGCAGCGTTGCCTTGTCCGTTTTCACAGTTCTGTTCTGCGCGTTGGTCGGCGTGCCTTTAGCTTTTCTATTCGAGCGCTACACGTTTCCCGGTCGGCGTATCTTCGCCGCGCTAGCAGCGTTGCCACTCGTCTTACCACCACTCGTTGGCACAGTAGCTTTCATTTTTTTGTGCGGCGAATCAGGAATACTTGCGCGCAGCATTCAACATCTATTCGGCCTGCAACAGTCGCCATGGACATTGCGCGGCTGGCCGGCGCTGCTGCTCTTTCACACTTACACGATGTATCCGTTCTTCTATGTTTTAACTGGAGCGGGACTTCGTCGAATCGATGCAAGCCTCGCTGAAGCAGCACGCAGTCTTGGCGCATCGCGCATCACAGTCGCCAGGCGAGTGCTGTTGCCGCAACTCACTCCTTCGTTGATTGCTGCAGCGCTACTGACCTTCATGACATCGATGGCGTCGTTCAGCGCGCCGCTGCTCTTCGGCGGAAATGTGCGCGTGTTGACACTCGAAATTTTCACGGCGCGACAACGAGGAGACGTAACGATGGCCGTAACAGAAACTGTCATTCTTGCGATCATCTCCCTCGGCGCCTTACTCGTGTTTCAGCGTTATGAAGGAACAAGACGATTCGTGGCTGCGGCTTTAAAGGGAGCGACGCGACGACGAGAACCAATCGCAAATGGCGGCATTCGGTTATTGGCAACAGGTCTCGCAGTTGTCTTTTCGATCCTGCTCGTATTACCAGTGGCGACTTTGATTCTCGTTAGCTTTGCACGGGAAGGATCATGGACCACTGAAACGCTGCCTCCGTCGTACACTGTCGCAAACTACGTCCGACTTTTTAGCGAACCACAAGCAAGCGAAGTTTTTGTTAATAGTTTATTGATGTCCGGCATAGCTTCAGCGATGGCACTCGTCTGGAGCTTTAGCGTCGTTATCCTTGTCACAAAACGTTCAGCCAACGCGAGTTTGTTTTCGCAAGGCTGGCGACGTTTGTTATCACTACTCGTGCTTGTGCCCTGGGCATTGCCGGGCACCGTGGTCGCTGTGTCGGTGGCTGAAGCTTACGGTCAACCGAGTTGGCTACTGGGATCGTTTGTCCTGGTGGGAACGTTCTGGATTTTGCCGGCCATCTATTTTTTACGTTTCATGCCGTTGGTGGTGCGTTCGTTACAAGCGAGCATGGAACAACTCGACCCCGCGTTGGAAGAAGCCGCCGGTTCACTCGGCGCGCGCGCGTGGCGACGATTTGTAAAGGTGACGCTGCCACTCGTCTGGCCTGGCGCGGTCGCCGGGACTCTGCTGGCATTTGTAATTGCGTTGGGCGAATATGTGGCTTCGGTGCTTGTGTTTGTTCCGGTTAACCGGCCGATTTCGATCGCCATCGCCAGCGAACTTCGCGATTTCAACCTGGGCGCCGCCGCCGCGTACGGAGTTGTACTGATCGGAATCATCGCCATCAGCATGATGATCGCCGGCAAACTCGAACGCTGGCGTTCCTGATGTTAAGGTTTTCTCTGCGTCTCAGCGTTTCTCTGCGTCTCTGTGTTGAAATGGAAGTAGCGCAACTTGAGCGCAGTTTTCAACACAGAGACGCAGAGGAACGCAGAGACGCGGAGAAGAACATACAGTGATTAACATATAATCTTTTTCAATCTGAAATCTGCAATACCCCGAGGATCTGCATGCCATTGAAACAATCGCTCCGACTTCTGCTTTCCTTCGCGCTCGTTTTAGCGCTGTTGCCAACCTTCGCAACTAAGCCCCAGCACGCACAGGAAACAGGTTTTGCCGATCGCGCTGAACGCGCCGAACTGCACCAGGCACTTCTCGATCTGACTAATCCATTCACCGTGCTTTGTGTCGCCGCGCACCCGGATGATGAAGACGGTAGTACATTGACTGTGCTGCGCCGAAAATACGGTGTTCACACGGCGAGTCTATTCTCGACCTACGGTGAAGGCGGGCAGAACGCAGTTGGACCAGAGCTTTACGAAGAACTCGGCGTCATTCGCGCGCGCGAAACGATGGCGGCGGCAGAGGTCCAGGGATCCGAGCCGCATTTTCTCGGCATGAAGGATTTCGGCTTTTCAAAATCTGCCGAAGAGACTTTTCAGAAGTGGGGCGAAAAAGAGACTCTCGGCCGCATGGTTTGGCAGATTCGTCACATTCGTCCGGACGTGATCATTACCAATCACGATACGACGAGCGGCCACGGTCATCATCAGGCTACGGGTCGTTTGATTCTTCAGGCGTTCGATGCGGCTGCCGATCCGAATCAGTTTCCGGAACAACTAAAGGACGTTTCAGTCTGGCAGGTGCAAAGACTATTCGTGCGTGGCTTTCGTGGACCACAAACCAATGACGCCGCAACGCCAAATGCACAGTCGTTCACAATCGATCCGAATGAGATGGATCCGGTACGCGGCGTCACTTACGCCCAACAGGCGCTCGCCGGTTTGCAGAAACATGCGACTCAAGGTCCATGGCCCAGGACCGTACCGCCAAACGGGGCGCGTCCAATTCGCTACAACCTGGTGAAACAAGCCAAATCAGCGCCGGTGTTGCCAGCAGATGCGAAGACTCCGCTCGAAGGACTACAACTTCCCGAAGCCATCCGCGCAGGTTTTGTTGCTCCAACCATCGACAGCAAACCGCTGATCGATTTTATGGACAAGCGTGAAGAGCTTTTGATCTCTCTAATCAACGCGCGTAAGCGTGGCGCTTTCACCGCCGCAAAGGAAGTGGTTGCGGTCGATCCGCAACGGTTTAAATTGATGGCTGCGCGTCTCGATAATGCGTTGGCAAAGACGGCCGGAGTAGCGCTTAAGGGCGACAGTGACGAGCCGGTCCTGATTCCGGGAAATAAAACGAGAATTACCGCGACGCTTCAAAACGAAGGTGAAGAGAATGTCCAGATCAAGCGCGTTGTAGTAACCAGTTTTGGAATGGACAATCGCGTCGATACCGCGGACAAGATGCTTCCCGACACTGACACTACCGGCCATATTGAGGTGACCACGCCGGCCACAACGCCGATCAGCGTTCCTTCAGCCGATCACTTATACGACGGTCTTTTGTTTGGTCAGCCGTTGATGCTAAAGGCCGAAGTAGCGCTTGAAGGAGCAACATTCTCAGTCGTCACCGAGATCAAATGTGACGTAACGCCCGCCGTGGAAATTGCCAAAGTGGATCCGGCGATCTACGTCACAACTCCGGCCACTTCGCAGCAGCCGCTCGAGTTTAAAGTGCGACTAATCAACCATCTCGCAACTTCCTTCAAAGGCTTGTTGCGCGTTGCTGGTCCAAATCTCGAGACCGGACGTGAGCTCGACATGACAGCGCACAGTTCTGACGTAGTAGATCTGACGGTCAAAACAATGCCGGTCAGTAAACGTCAACAACCAAAAACGGATGTGGTTGTTTCAGTCGATCTGCCTATACCAAAAACTCCGGTTAGCAAAAGGACCGTTTCACTTGTCTATGCTGACGCGACAGTCGCACCTAATCTAACAGTTGGCTATATTCCGAGCTTCGATGAGACGTTGGCCCAATCGTTAAAAGCGCTCGGCGTTAATTCGACCCAGTTGAGTGTGGGGGATATTTCATCAAAAGACCTGTCGAAGTTTAATACGATCATTCTCGACAATCGGGCCTACGAAGCACATCACGACTTGATTCCGGTAAATGATCGATTGCTGAAGTTTGTCGAGAACGGCGGGACGCTGCTTGTTTTCTACCACAAGACGAACGAATGGAATCCGGACCAGCAGCGACCGCAGCTCGCTCCGTATCCGATCCTGTTGAACGATAATCGTGTCACTGAAGAAGATGCGCCGATTGGTTTTCTGCAACCTCGTCATCCAATTTTGAATTCGCCAAACAAGATCACGCAAGCGGATTTTGCGAACTGGGTGCAGGAACGCGGGCTCTACTTCCCGCGCGAGTGGGACTCGCACTACACCGCGATACTCACCACGAATGATAAAGGCGAACAACCGTTGAAGGGTGGATTACTGGTGGCGCAGTACGGGAAAGGAAACTACATCTACACGAGCATGGTCTGGTATCGCCAACTCCGCGCTGGCCTCCCCGGAGGCTATCGCTTCTTCGCAAACCTGATCAGCTACGGCAAATAAGAAGCATGGGAGCGCAGGCGCCCCCGCCTGCCCGCGTTCGCCTCCACGCACCTTAATATAGTTTTTTTAGGAGCGCAGGCGTCCCCGCCTGCTCGCGTCAGCTTCCAAAGCCCTTAATGGCTAAGTCCGCCCGATATTCCTCTAAAACTATTAATAACTATAGGCGTCCTTACCTCACCGGGCAGGCGGGGACGCCTGCGGTCCTAAAAAGATTGGTTTCATTTAAGAACGGCGCTATACTGCGGCGCGTTTTTTAACCTCACTTTAGAAAGTTGAATAACCTCACATGGGTTTCAAAGACGATCCTCACAAAGATCTTCTTCGCGAAGCAGGCTGGCATACTCGAGGCTACTTACCGCACTTCGACGGATGCGCCTCACCACAAACAATCACCCTTCACCTCGCTGATTCGGTGCCAACTCAAGTGATCGAAAACTGGCGTAGACAACTTCGCCATCTCGACGACCAGCAGCAACTGATCATCATGCAGCAAAGAATTGAGCGTTATGCTGATCAAGGCTATGGAGAATGCTTTCTCAAAGAACCTCCCATCGCTAAGTTGGTCCAGGATTCGTTGCTGAAGTATGACGGAATTAAGTATGACCTCTTAGCGTGGTGCGTGATGCCAAATCATGAGCACTCACTTCTGACAAGACATGAGGACGCCGAACTTGAAGAAATCATGCAAGCGCACAAGTCTTACACCGCTCATGAAGCCAACAAGATACTGAAGCGAAAGGGGCGGTTCTGGTTGGTGGAGTACCATGATCGTATGATCCGGAACAGCAGACACTACAACAATGCCATCAGGTACATTGAAAACAATCCTGTGAAAGCTCGACTCTGCGCAAAAGTGAGTGACTGGCCTTACAGCAGCGCGTGGTTTCGAGCGCGAGGCGGCTGCCCCGGTTCCTGGCGTTAGGAGCGCAGGCGTCCCCGCCTGCCGGATCGAGTAGCAACATCTTCGAATTAACTTGAACTTGAATTACGAATGAGTTCGATGAGAGTTGTGTGCGAGACAGGCAGGCGGGGACGCCTGCGGTCCTAAGCTAGCGTCCCCGCCTGCCGGATAGAGTAGCAACATCTTCGAAATTAACTTGACTTGAATTACGAGTGGGTTCGATGAGAGTTGTGTGCGAGACAAGCAGGCGGGGACGCCTGCGGTCCTAAGCTAGCGTCCCCGCCTGCCGGATCGAGTAGCAACATCTTCGAATTTAACTTGAACTTGAATTACGAGTGAGGTTTGATGAGAGTTGTGTGCGAGATAAGCAGGCGGGGACGCCTGCGGTCCTAAGCTGGTGTATCTAAGATGGGTTCTTGATCGCCGACTGGTTCTGCTTCCAACTTCACGCGGGCGCGTTCGAGGAATGTTTTGATCATTTCGCGAACGCGTTTCTGCATTTCGGAGCTGATGGCGCCTTCTCCCACCAGAATTGCAAACCGGTGCAGGTCTTTTGCATGCTTACGACGAAGCTCAACATGCTGCACTATCCTGATTAGAACTTTTTGACCGCGCTCTTCAAAGGCCGCCGCATAACGCAGGTAATTTTTCATTTCCGACCGGGCTGGTGACCACTCGAGGCGATCCGGCGAGTCTTCAGTTTTCTCGACTGAAAAAGTGGCATGGACCGCGCCGATCACGGGCACTTCCGCGCGCACCATCCAACGCATGATTCCGTTTGCTTCGTTACGAATTCCTTCAATGCCGGGCATGAGGTCCGCAAAATTGCGAAGCTCGCCGAAAAACTCGCGGGCCTTTTCCAAGGTCGTCCGCAATTCCATTTGATCCGCGTAAGAAGCTTTGATTCGAAACATTTGTTCTCCGTCACCGTTTCCGATACGTTGATGCAGCTCGCCACAACTTGTTTGCCCGCATCACCAATTGCTAAGTTACACGAGGAGAAGTCTCCAGTAAATAACTAAGTGTGTCATGAAAGAATAATTTAATATGAGTGACAGAAAAGGTTGCCCGCGCTGCGAAAAACGAGGAATGAAAACCTGGTCGGAACTCTCAGAGGAGGAGCGAGAGGTCATAAAACGAATCCCGCGAAGCGGTAGCTACTCCGATGAAGAAAGGAAAGCACACCATCGCTGGTGCACGCGCTGCTGGTTTGAACAGGCGCCACCAGAGCAGCAAGCATAGAGATCAGGGGCCGGGATCAGGGGTCGGGGGCCAGGGTTTGGGGATCAGAGCCGGGGGGTCAGTTCTTTGGACTTTGAACTTTGGACTTTGGACTTTGAACTTCGGCCCTCCTAACCCCTCAGAATCCGATTGTACGCTTCCCGGATGCCGCGCATCTGTTCGACCAGAACGGTGCGTAGTGCCTCTGCCGATTCAAAACCCATCTTGGTCGCTACATCTTTGGTGGTTGGATGGTCCGGGCTGGGTAGTCGAGTTGAGCGACCCACAATCAATCTCAAATTATGATCGACAGCTCTGAGCAATCCGTAACCGGCACTCAAAGCTGAATAATCCTCTTCACCTAGGGAACCTTCCTGTTGCAATCGTTCGAGCGTAAATGCGGTCGAGCGATCGTCGCCTTCGTCAGGGACCTCGTCGCGCAACTGCAAATAGCGCGCGGCGAAATAAACATCAAGCATTCCACCTGGTCCATATTTGATATCAATGCCGGTGCGACTTCCCTGCGTTGATTTCTCTGCTTCAAGTCTATCTCTTACGCGCCGGGTCTCGTTGGTGAGCTCATTTTGATTTACCTTTGCGGCATTTTCATGGATGCGGTGCCGCGCGTGAGTCTCCACCATTTTTCCGAGCTCAACGTCGCCGCCAACTGTGCGGAGTTTCAAATAGGCCAGCCACTCCCAGGGATCACTTTTCTCTTTAAGGTATTCAAGCAAGCCATCTGAACTGAGGACCAATGGACCATTCTTGCCGTGCGGCCTTAGTCGTAAATCTACTCGATACAGGTAACCTTCTCTGGTGATGCTTGAGATAGCCGCGATCATCAGTTCCACCATTCGAGTGTAGGCTTCTTCCTGAGACAACCCCGGCACGGGCGAAGGCACGAGCGAATCGTAAGTAATCAGGATGTCCAGATCCGAGCCGTAATCGACACCACCAGTACCGAGCCGGCCGAGGCCAAAGAATGCCAAGCGTGGTCCAGTCCGGAATGTGCCAACCCGACGCGCCATTTCGCGGCGTGCGATCAAATAAGCAACATTCAAACTCGCTACTGCCAGTTCCGTTTGCAGTCGATTCGCCTCAAACGTACTGATCTCTTTGGTAGCGTCAAGCATTCCAATTTCGATCAACATTCCAGCCCAGGTAGATCGAAATGCTGACATTTCCGACGGAAAACTATTTTGCGCCTCGATGGCGGAACGCATTACAGCCCGATGGTCGCGACGGAGACATTCATCGACATTAACTTCGAGCGAGGCAATAAACGCCGGATTCGCCGCGATGATCTCCGCAAAGAAATCTGATGAACCGCAAAGTGTTACTAATTTGAGCAGTTGTCTTTCACGAAATTGAAGTGACTCCTCGAGCTTTTCCAACGACGCGGCGATGCGCGCCACCTGGAGAAGCGCTCGATGCGAGTTGAGTGACTGGTGCGCTGTCGCCTGCAAAATCTGCGCAAGACGAACAGGATCCTGAGACGACTCGTCAATCAGGTGAAGCGCAAACACGCGTGCGGCTGCCTGGGCCAACGCGGTGTCCTTATCGATCGGCTGCACTTCCCGTTTCTCAGTTGGATTCGCACTCGGAGCTTCAATCTCACCGAATAGTCGATCGTAGGTTTGCCGCACGATCGTTGTGTGCGACTTCAACGCAGCATTAAAGTCAGACTCCGCGTCCGTCCCCTTAAATCCCATCCGGCGCGCAACGAGTTCTCTGGCGCCGTTTGCCTCAGGAACAGTGTGCGTCTGGAGACCATGTTCCATTTGCAATCTGTGTTCGAGAATGCGCAGAAAGTAGTAAGCATCTGAAAGTGAACTGCGTTCGGTTTGCGTTATGTAACCGCGGTCGGCCAGGCGACCGAGACTAACCAGCGTATGTGAAACGCGTAACCACTCATCAAGACCGCCATGGGCCAACTGTAAGGCCTGCGCGATAAACTCGATCTCGCGAATGCCGCCGCGCCCGAGTTTTACATTGAAGCCGACCTTTTTCTCCACTTGTCGATCAATCTTCTGCTTGGCGAGTCGAACATTAGCCAACGCGTTACTAATCGACACGTCAGGTCGAAACACATAAGGCGTAACGAGTTCCTTGAACCTCGCAAAAAGCTCCGCCGAGCCGGCCGCTGGTCTAACGCGAATCAGGGCTTGTCGCTCCCAGTCCTGGGCCGACCGAGCGTAGTAACGCGTCGCTTCTTCAAGCGAACAGGCGATTGCCCCATCACGACCGTGTGGTCGCAATCGAAGATCTACTCGATAGGCAGCGCCTTCACCACCAGACTGGCCCACATACTTCGCGATCGCTTCTGACAACTTAACGAAGTATTCGCGGTTCGTGACTTCGCCTCGCTCACCAGTTCCCGCAGTTGAGCCTTCATCCGAGTAGAGAAACACCAGATCGATGTCGGAGGCGTAATTGAGTTCGAACGAACCGAGTTTGCCGAGTGCTAACACACAAAACTCCGCGGTTGCACTTCGTCCACGTTCATCAGTTTTGGTTGGCAAGCCGTAACGATTGTCTAGATCGCGTCTAGCCAAACTCAAGGCATAGTCGAGTATGGCGTCGGCAAGGTTGGAAAGTTCTTCGGTCGTCTCAACGAGCGAATGAGCACGTCTGATGTCATGCAGATAAGTCCGCATTAACTCGCGACGACGGAAACGCGCTAACAGGTTCTGGGTGTTAAGCGAAGAGTTTGTTAAGGCAAAGCGGGCGAGTGATTCTTTTAACTCGTCCGTGGTCCTCACGCGAGGATCCTGACGCTCACGCGCGAGCCAGGATAAGTAATCAGAATTCTGTTCCAGGGTGGTTGCGAGTAAGGGACTCCACGCAGCAATCGCCAGCAGGTCAGCCAGCAACGCCGGTTTCTTCGCAAGGTTTTGATAGGCGCGAGCATTCTCGGTTGCCAGTCGATCGAGAAACATCCGGGCGCCGTGCTGGTCCGGAAGATCTCGGAGTAGAAAATCAACTTTTACTTCGGCAGATGGCACGTCAACTATTCTACACGTCGTTTAATGAAGAAGGGGGCGAGTTTTGAGTTTTAGTTTCGAGTTTCGAGTTTTGAGTTTCAAGTTTTGAGTTTCAAGTTTTGAGTTTAAAGTTTGGGGTTCGTCGCGTAGCGACGAATGAATTTAGCCAGCCGTTTCAACGGCTGGACACCAACACCAACATCCCGCGTCGCGTAGCGACGGTTGAATTTAGCCAGCCGTTTCAACGGCTGGACAGCAACACCAAAATCCCGCGTCGCGTAGCGACGGTTGAATTTAGCCAGCCGTTTCAACGGCTGGACAGCGACACCAAAATCCCGCGTCGCGTAGCGACGGTTGAATTTAGCCAGCCGTTTCAACGGCTGGACAGCAACACCAACATCCCGCGTCGCGTAGCGACGCATGAACCGCGCAGCAACGACCTAAAAACAAAGGACCAGGAGCAAAACTGTCTCGTTGTGCTCCTGGTCCAATTAATTAATCCCGGCTCGCCTTAGATATCGTAATAAAGCGAGAACTCCAACGGATGCGGACGCATTCTCATCGGATTGATCTCTCGTTCACGCTTGTAGCTGATCCAACGTTCAATCAATTGCGGACTGAACACATCGCCCTTCAGCAGGAAGTCGTGATCTGCTTCGAGAGCTTTGAGTGAATCATCCAATGAACCAGGCAGAGTCGGAACATCTTTCAACTCTTCCGGCGAGAGATCGTAAATATCTTTCTCGAGCGGATCACCCGGATCGATTCTATTTTGAATTCCATCCAGGCCGGCCAGCAGCATCGCCGAGAACGCCAGATACGCATTACATGATGGATCTGGTGGACGAAACTCGAGACGCTTTAGTTTCGGGTTCGCTGAAAACATCGGAATGCGAATCGCGGCTGAACGATTGCGAGCCGAGTAGGCAAGATTCACAGGCGCTTCAAAACCTGGGACGAGTCGTTTGTAACTATTTGTCGTGGGGGCAGCAAAAGCGACAACTGCGGCAGCGTGTTTCAAGAGGCCGCCGATGTAGTGCTTCGCCATCTCTGAAAGTCCAGCATAGTCATTGCCGGCAAAGAGGGGCTTGTCACTTTTCCATAACGACTGGTGGCAGTGCATGCCCGAACCGTTATCGCCATAAAGCGGTTTGGGCATGAAGGTCGCTGACTTGCCAAACTGGTAAGCAGTGTTACGGACCACGTATTTGAAGATCTGCAGGTTGTCCGCTGTCCCCAACAACGTTGCGAAGCGGAAGTCGATTTCACACTGACCGGCGGTTGCCACTTCGTGATGGTGACATTCGACCGTGATGCCACAGTTTGCCAACGTGAGTGAAATTTCCGATCTAAGATCAACTAACGAGTCGGTCGGTGAAACCGGGACGTAGCCTTCCTTCGGACGAATTCGATAACCGAGGTTTGAGCCTGAAAATTCGTCAGCATCGCGGCCGCTATTCCAATGTGCTTCATCTGAATCGATTGTATAACCTGCTGAATGCTGGTGATTGTGAAATTTGGCTGAGTCGAAAACGAAAAACTCGGCTTCCGGTCCAAAATAAGCGGTGTCTGCCAAACCAGTAAATTTCAAATAACTTTCGGCACGCTGCGCTACTGAACGGGGGTCGAAGGCATAACCCTGTTTGTTATCTGGCTCGACGGCGCTGCCGATCAAGCAAAGAGTGGGTTGTTCCGAAAATGGATCCATCCAGTAACGACCTGGATCCGGCACGAGCAACATGTCCGATTCGTGAATAGCAGCCCAACCACGAATCGATGATGCGTCGAAACCGAACCCGTCTTCGAACTGTTCTTCACCAAGTTCGGCGATCGGAAAGGTTAAGTGTTGCCAGGAACCAGGCAGGTCTGTGAAGCGCACTGAGACAAACTTGGCGCCCTGGTCAGAGGCATATTTCAAGACAGTCTTTGGGTTCATGTGATCTCCTGAAAGAATTGGGAGTGTTGGGGGTGCTCTTCGCCCCGAGAATGTTAGTGGAGCGAAGTAAGACAGAGTAGTAGACGAATCTGCAGCAAAAGCCCTGCGTCATTTGAACGACGGCGCTGTTAAAAAGCTGCCATTATAGTGGCGAGTCTTTTGAAGTCAAGGCTTTGAGGTAATGATTAGATAAAGAATTTCTATGTCGATGACGAATGGATTCGCTCGCTGCCCGTTGTGTGTGGAGTTGGGGTGTTGGCGTGAGTGGGAGAATAGATGGGTAATGGCTTTCCGAGTGTTGGCGGGCCGGCTGTTATCGGCTTCGCCACCTGTTGTTATCGGCTTCGCCGCCTGTTGTGAGGAATGGCTCCGCCTTTCCGCAAGCGGGCCTTCTAGTTTTGGGGCTGCGCCCTTCCTCGACTGAAAAAGAAAGCGCAGCCAAAATCCAGCGGCGAGTGCTGCCGGAAAGGCAGAGCCATTCTTCACAACGGGCGGCTAAGCCGATACGAGGGGAACGCACGTCGAGTCATCTGAAACACCACCTGACCCAACTGCTTTCGCCCCTACTCTTCCAGCAAAAAACGCCTGATTTTCACCCATTTTCCACGTGCTGGGCCGACTGTCGAAACAAAAAAGTTATAGACCGAGACCGCCATTTTCTGTTACATTGCGCCACTAAAGCGTTCCACCCAAACAACACCCGCAACCACGAATTCGGAATATGTACAACTGCGTTTTAGGCTTTCGAATCTATATTGAGAGAGTTTTACAGGTAAGGTAGGAGACGCTAATTGACAACTGTAATCGAGCAGACGCTCGAAACTTATGGAATCGACAACTGGGGTGCTGGCTATTTTGATGTAAACCGTAAGGGAAATCTCATCGTCCACCCTGCCGAAGGAGATCCTCGTTCCGCGGATTTAAAAGAGATCATCGACGATTTGGCCAAGCGTGGCATAACCGCACCGGTCCTGCTCCGCTTTCCGCAACTCGTGGCCTCGCAAGTTAGAAAACTTCAGCGTGCGTTCAGTCGCTCAATTCGAGAATTCGAATATCAGGGCTCACATATGTGTGTGTACCCGATGAAAGTTAATCAACAACGCGCTGTTGTTGAAGAATACTTACGCGAAGGCTCACGCTACGATTTTGGTCTTGAAGCGGGTTCAAAAGCGGAACTTTACGCCGCGCTCGCCCTCGAACAACCAATAGAAAGTCTTTTAGTGCTTAACGGTTTTAAGGACCAGGAGTTTATTGAACTCGCATTCGCCGGCGCCCGTTGCGGTAAGCGAGTCGTTATCGTCATTGAAAAGTTGACGGAATTGGACCACGTTCTGAACGTTGCCGAACAACATGAAGGCCCATTGCCCATGGTCGGTATGCGCGTAAAGCTTTATTCAAAAGGTTCCGGACGCTGGGAAAAGTCCGGTGGCGAAGCGGCCAAGTTTGGGCTCACCACCACCGAACTTTTGGAAGTTATCCGAAGATTGGAAGATGCCGGCCGCCTGGACATGCTCAAACTCCTGCACTTCCACATCGGCTCGCAGCTTACCGATATCAAACGCATCAAGAATGCGATGAAGGAAGCGGCCCGCGTTTATGCAAAGATCTTCCAGATGAAAGTGCCGATTGAGCTGCTCGACGTGGGTGGCGGTATGGCTGTCGATTACGATGGCTCTAAAACCGCTTTCGATTCATCGGCAAACTACACGGCCCAGGAATTTGCGAACGACGTCATCTACACAATCAAACAAGTTTGCGACGATGAAAATGTTCCGCATCCAACAATCATCCAAGAATCAGGACGTTTTCTAGCGGCTTATCACGCCATCCTGGTTACGAATGTCCTGGATGAAATCGAAACCGTCGTTGAAGACATTACTCCGATCGAAATTGATGACGACGATCCGCAAGTCGTAATCGAACTGGGTGATCTGCGAGCTTCAATTACCGTCAAGAATTATCGCGAGTATTACCACGACGCGCTCGAACATCGTGACGAACTGTTCACCTTATTCAACCTCGGTCTCATTTCCCTCGAAGATCGGGCCAAGGGTGAAGTTCTCTTCTGGGATGTATGCGAACGAGCCGACAAGTATGCACAACAGGCGAAGTATGTTTCTGAGGAGTTTGGTGAGCTGCGTCGCTTGCTGTGTGCGAAATACCTGACGAATTTTTCCGTGTTTCGCTCTGTTCCGGATCATTGGGCGCTCGATCAGTTGTTTCCGATCGTTCCCATTCACGGCCTGAACAAAACGCCGACTGAATACACCACACTTTGCGATATCACGTGTGATTCGGATGGCATCGTCGACAAGTTTGTCGATCTGCACGACGTCAAACAAGTTCTGGAACTACATGCGCTAAATCCTGACGAGCCATATTACCTCGCGTTCCTGCTCGTTGGCGCCTATCAGGAAGCGATGGGAAACAATCACAACCTGTTTGGCGCTCCGCACGAAGCGCATGTTCATATCGACGACGAAGGTTACCTGATCAAAAAAGTGATCAGAGGAACCACTGTCGGTGGCGCGGCTGAACGTGCTCGCTATGACCGAAGTTGGCTTCACGACGGTTTCCGGCGACTGATTTCGCGGCGCGTTAAAGAAGGCGAGTTGAGCGAAGCTGAGGGCGCCGAACTCGCGCAGTTTTATGAATCACGCTACGACGCTTATACCTATTTGGCGGTGAACGGGGTGAAAACTCGTTCCCGGCGAAATTACGATTACTAATCACGATCATTACGCATTGATAATCAAGGAACACTCTAGTTCGAGAGGTTGACAACCTTCATGGTCACGCAACGAAAACCAAAAGCATCGAAATACCTAACTACTCCCACCCGTCCAGTTCAGGTGGACCGAGATCGTTCAGTGGCGGGACTTCTCGAAAAGATGGAAGGCACCGGATTTGGTGGCCGGCAACTCGCCGAAGCGCATCGCATCTGGCTCGACATGCTCGGCGACAACACGACCATCACCGTCGCTGGATCTGGCGCCCTGATTCCTGCCGGCATGCGTCGACTCCTCGCCTATGTAATCAAAAATCGGTTTGTCGATGTGCTCGTGCTTTCGGGTTCAGTTCTCTTTCACGACCTGCACGAAACACTTGGCCGTTACCATTTCCAGGCCCATCCCAGCATGACCGATGCTGAACTCGAGTCAGCGCAGATCAGTCGCATGTGGGACCTGCTGGCGAGCGACGAGGAGTATCGCGAAGCGAAGGAATGGATTGCTGGATTTACTAATCAGTTGGACCAGACGCGTGCCTATTCACCTCGCGAGTTTCTCCATCTGCTGGGGCGTGAACTCGCGGAAATTGCTTCCGAAGATGGTGTTTTAACTTCGGCTTACAAAGCACGCGTGCCGATTTTCTGTCCGGCTATTGCCGATAGTGGTTTGGCCGTGGGAATTGCCGGCGGTCGATTTGAGAAGAAAAACAACTTCATGTTCGACGTTATTCAGGATGTGCTCGACATGATGAATGTGATGAGCCACGCGCGGATTTCGGGCATCATCAATCTCGGCGGTGGGACAACCAAGAGTTTTATTCAACAGGCAACCGTCTCGTCGTTTTTACAGAAAGAGCACCATCACGGTCACAAGTACGCGATTCAAATTTCTACTGACGCTCCGCATCCCGGCGGCCGCTCCAACGCTGTTTCATTTGATGAAGCGTTGGTCTATGGAAAACTTGCGCGCGGCGCTCATACTGCCTACGTGCCCTGCGACGCAACTATCGCGCTACCAATTCTGATTACCTCGCTCTCGCAAACAGCAGCGAAGTATCTTAAAGGCCGGAAGAAACCAAACTTCGTGTTTGGCAGAGAGCTGACCGTCGAAGCAAGCTGAGAAGATTGCAGATTTAAGATTTCAGATTGCAGATTGGCCGCGCTGTGAAGGTCGTCGTAGTGGTCAAAGAGTCAGTACCACCTCGCGGTAGCGGGTGGGTCAGTGGTATTTAAGATCGCAGATTTCAGATTGCAGATTGGCCCTTTAGTTAACAGATCCTTCTATTAGTTGAGCGCTGTTAAATTAGCACGGCTCTGCCGCCTGTTGTGAGGAAAGGCTTCGCCTTTCCGCAGACATGTATCTTCTTTTTTGGGGCTGCGCCCTCTTTCCTGGGCCAACAGTAATGACTCCGAAGAGAAGGGCGCAGCCCAAACTAAACAAGCCTCTAAACGGAAAGGCAGAGCCATTCCTCACAACAGGTGGCAAAGCCGTGCTACTTAAGCGGGCTCAATCAGCAGCAAGGGTCTCACCAATCTGAAATCTGCAATCTGAAATCTGCAATCTTACATCTATTCCCTGTACGCTCCGACACCGCAAACTTCCTGTCCGACTTTCCTAAAGAACGCGATCTTGTTTTCTGTTTGCTGAGAAACTGGATTGATCCACGCATAGTCGATCGAGCCTTCACCTGACGCTTGTGCCTGATCGAAGATCGCCTTCCCAAGCGACTTGCCTTCAGCGTCTTTCAAGACGTCGATACTCATTCCTACATACTGAGCAAAACCTCCGTTTGCGGAAACTTTGTGATCCGGTCCGAGACAAAACACGTAGAGGTCACGATCACCAAATGGAGATTTCATTCGATTGAAATCGGCCAGCGCCTGCGTTCGACCAACTTGATTATAGTGATCGACTGCCTGGGCCAACATTGCCTTGGCTTCGTCCGGCGTACCGCGTCCACTCGGCAAAGCATCAGGCGTTGGATTTGATTCAGCGTTAGTGCTCGCGGTTTTTGGTTGATGTAATGCTTTGAGATGACTGCAACTTACAGACAGAAAAACTGAGCAAAGAATAACAACAGCAAGTATGCGCATGCACGATCTCCTTCGACGATTAATCGCCGCCGATTATCGCACTTTAAGAGAACCTTTCTAAATCCCACAAACGGTGGACACTATGTCAGAAGTTCTCATTCACCCCAACCTTTAGGTTGGGGCTGGTAGGCGCACTCCAAAATAACCGTTTCAATGGTTCGTGACTTGATACCGCAAGTCCGCACACGGGCGCTAGAAACCATTGAAATGGCAATCACATACTTGACGAATCAACGTTGCCCCGAAGGGGGTTGCGCAACGTTGCCCCGAAGGGGCTACGCAACGAAGCCCAGGGTTGCCGCTTCGGCTACCCTGGGTAAGATTGCCTAATCCCTACCAACCGCATCGCGGTTGCGCTGGCTGAACCTCAATGACGTAACCGCGTTGCGGTTGCCACGGCGAAACGTCTTCTACCCAGGGTAGCCGAAGCGGCAACCCTGGGCTTTGGGTCGTGGCCCCTTCGGGGCAAAGTCACTGCCGAATTGATCTTGATTCGTCAAGTCTGTGACTACCATTGAAATGGTTACACAATCTGAATCACACTAGCACGCTGGTCTAACATACGCTCCGCTTCGTGTATGTTGTCGCTCGCTATACATCTCATGATCTGCTCTCTCAATCGCGTCACTCACATCGCGCAGGAGATCAAATCCAGCAACTCCAGAGCCAGGTTTTAAACACAGAGACGCAGAGAAGAAACAGCGCTTTTATTTTGTGAGAACTTCAGCCACGGCGCAGCGTGACAATTCCGATTGCCAGGAACACCAGTCCGATCGCGATAAAGGTTCTTCTGCCGCTAATTCCGATCGCCATGAATGCAATACCAAGAGCAATAAAGGGGTAACCTGCACGACCAATTCTTCTCATGAATCTCCTTCCAAACTCAGGTGAGCCACTGAAGCACGTCTTCTTCACCAGTGCTCCGGGTCCCGCCGACGACGTGAATAAAATACTCTTCCAATGATACGGGTCCCTGACCATCGTCGTTCAATCTAATTCCCTTTCGTAACTCGTCCAACGCTCCGGCAGCCAGAAGTTTGCCCTGCGCAATGATCGCGATGTCAGTACAAAGTCGTTCCACAATTTCCAGCACGTGGGAAGTGAGAAAAACAGTCAAACCACGCGCAGTCAATCGAGAAAGCAAGTCCTTCAAAGTTCGCGAGGCAATCGCGTCGACGCCTTCGAATGGTTCGTCGAGAAATAAGATCTCGGGACGATGAATCAAGGCGCAAGCGAGTGACAGCTTCTTCTTCATGCCATGTGAATATTCGATGATGAGTTTTTTGGGTTCGTCCTGCAGATCCATCAATTCGAGCAATTCTTTGCCGCGCTGGGCAATATCGGTTTTGGTCAGTCCATACATGCGACCGGTGAACGCGAGCATCTCAGCGCCCGTCAGTCGTTCGAAGAGATTCAGATCTTCGGGAACGACACCGATACGTTTTTTCACTTCCATGGGTTGTTCAGTGAGGTCCAGACCGAGCACCCGAAGCTGACCGCTCGTCGGCGACAACAAGCCCGTCAGCATTTTGATCGTGGTGGATTTGCCGGCGCCGTTCGGACCGAGAAAACCAAAAAAACTGCCGCGCTTCACGGCGAGGTTAAGATGATCGACGGCGACAAAGTCACCAAACTGTTTGACTAAATCGCGAGTTTCGACTGCGCCTTCAGTCGGGGAAGAAGCTGGCTGCCAGGACATGCTGGATTTGTACGCGGTTCATAAGCAGCGGTCAAGCGGGATTTATCCACAGATTACACAGATTACGCGGAGTGGAATAAAGAGCGGACGCTTAATGCCAAAACTTCTCTGTGTAATCTGCGGATGAGTTTATTGTCGCGCGGAAAACTGTTCCGGCTTGTAGGCTTGTTTCAACCCTTTTCGCGCTTCTTCATGCGCGTCGTAGACGTTGGGTCGCGCCAACACTTCTTTATATTGGGCCAGCGCCTCGTCTCGTTTGCCGGCAGCATCATAAGCGCGACCGGCGAACAGATGGGCCATCGTTACGAGTCCAGCTTCAGCACGCTCGACTTTGGTAGTAGTAAGAAACTCTTTCGCCGCGCGATCATTTTGTCCCGCCGTCAGCAAAACTTCACCATACTTAAAGTGAATCAGATCCAGCGCGCGAACAGCAGCGTCGCGCACATTTCGATCGCGGAGCAGTTCTTCAAACGTCGCGAATGCTTCTTTCTCAGCTTGTGCAGCACCGGCCTCGTCTTTGTTCTTGCGTTTCACTTCAGCGATCGCGACCAACGCGTCGGCCGTTTCAAGTCGAAACAAATAATTGCGTGGATACTTAACACTCAATTCTCTCGTGAGCGCCAACACGTCATCGTAGCGTTTTTCACGTGTGTAAAGGAGAACTAACACAGTCTTGGCATCATCACGGGCCCACTTCCCTTCCTTCGCAACCTGTTCCAACAGCGACAGACCCTTTTTCTTCGAGCCGTGATATCCGGTCACGCCGGCCACGAGTTTGATCGGCAACGGCAGCGAGCCGATTACATACTCATAGAGCCCAATCGTCAGTTGCGCATCGAGGTACGTTGGATCCCGCTTCAGAACGTCGCGATGATGCTCGACGGCATCGTTACCATCACGCAGGGCAGCAAAATGACGACGTTCAACCGCTTCTTCAAATGAGGCTTTCAGACCTTCGGTATTCGCGAGAAAGTCGAGCGCTTCAATATCATTCGGATACTGTCTGAGACGGGCTTCGGCGAGACGTTTAGATTCACGAGTTAACGAACGAAACTCTTCCACGAGCTTTGGATCAACTTTGTCGTCACCATTCGTGTAGAAGGATTCAGAACTGTAGAGCGATGATTGGAGACGACGCGACTCATACAAGTTTTTGATCCAAAGTCGCGCGGCGAGAAGTTGTGAACCGGCCGGATGGTCCGGATAAAGATCGGCTATCTGTTTGAACTCACGATAGGCTTTGTCGTAGTCGATGTTGTAGAGCGCTTCGAGACCACTTTTGCGAAGCGTCTCCAACCGATTCTGATCTGCCTGGGTCAGCCAGGGGGAAACAGGTTGTTGCGCCTGGACGCAAAGCAATGAACAAAACACAACAACCATGACCATTAGTGATAACTTCATCTCAAACTACTCCTCTGCGTCTCTGTGCTTTCTCTGTATCTCTGTGTTAACTGTGGCGCGAGATCAAGTTTCAACACAGAATCACTGAGGCGCTGAGACACAGAGAACTAACTGAACGACTCCATGTACTTAATGCCCGACCCGGTATTGAACAGAACTACTCGCTCGTCCGCTTTTACTTGTCCCGCAGCCAACAACTTCTTCAGCGCCGGCAAACACGCGGCCCCTTCGGGCGCGCAGAACAAACCTTCATTCGAACCAATCTCTTTCGTCGCGGCGATCAATTCGTCGTCAGTGACCGCGACTGCCGTTCCGCCGGAATTTCTCAGCGCATCCAAAATCAAAAAGTCGCCAATCGCTTTTGGCACTCGCAGGCCAGAAGCTGTCGTTGCAGCATTGGGAAACTCGTCGGCAAAACGCTTCCCGTCTTCAAACGCTCGTACTATCGGCGCGCATCCCGCAGCCTGGACCGTCACCATGCGCGGACGCTTCGAACCAATCCAACCCATCTGTTCCATCTCGTCGAAAGCTTTCCACATTCCGATGAGACCGGTTCCGCCGCCGGTTGGGTAAATAATGACGTCAGGCAGTTCCCAGTTAAGTTGCTCGGCGACTTCGTAACCGAGCGTCTTCTTTCCTTCGACGCGATAAGGCTCCTTCAAAGTCGAGACATCAAACCAACCTTCGGCTTCCTTGCGTCGACCAACTTCTGCGCCACAGTCAGTAATTAATCCATCCATCAACGTGACGTGCGCGCCGGTTTGTTCACACTCGACTACGTTCGCTCGCGGTGTGTCCTGCGGCATGAAGATGAAGCACTCGAGACCGGCGCGTGCAGCGTAAGCAGCGAGAGCGCCGGCAGCGTTTCCGGCTGACGGCACCGCGAGTTTCGTCGCGCCGAGTTCCTTCGCCATCGACACGGCTGCAGCCATGCCACGCGCTTTAAAACTCTGGGTCGGATTCTGACCTTCGTCCTTGATGTAAAGCTGGTCCATGCCAATGGACTGGCCCAATCGCTCAGCACGTAACAGTGGCGTCCAACCTTCACCAAAAGTGACGATATTTGCGTCGTCCTCAACCGGCAAAACTTCACGATACCGCCAAAGATCGGAGCGCCGCCCAACGAGAGATTCCTTTGTCAAAGACTCTTTTGCCTGATTCAGATCGTAACGAACGAGCAGCGGCTTACCGCATTCACGGCAGAGATTTAGCAACCGGTGTGCCTCATGACGGAGCCCACACAGGGCACATTCAAGATGAGTAACATTCATTGGTTTTAGGTCTCGTTTCGAATGATTGGATTAATTGCGGGAGTAATTTAGGAGATATAGCGGTGTGAAACAATCCGACAGGTGTCAGAAAAAAGTGTTTCTCCGTGTCTCTGTGTCTCTCTGTGTCTCTGTGTTGAAATCGAGGTGACATTTAATTGCACGCCGGTTTTCAACACAGAGACGCAGAGAGAACACTGAGACGCAGAGAAAGCTACTTAACCGTCACAGATGCAACCTTCAACTTCCAGCTATCGATTGCAGTGCGGCTGACACTCAGATTCGACGCCAGATAATAAAGTCGCTTAGTCGCTGGACCATCAGCCTCACGGAAACGCATGTTTAGATATGGTGGCGGAATGGCCTGGTAGAAGAGTGTTGCCGTGACTGACACATTCGCCGGATTTGTTCCCTCCGGCAAGATCACTTCATAAGTAATTACATCAGTACCACTACCGTCTGAATAGTTCGGGTCCTGCAGCGCATTTCCTTTCGGAAAAGTCTCCTTGATGTATTCCTCGGGAATCTTTGGTGATGGACCAGCCGGCGTCCAGCCTTTCGGTAACAACCGGTTGTCTTTGATCTCCGTATCGCGATGAATAAAACTGGTGCTGATCTTTCCTTTTGAGTCAGTAACCAATTCTTCGTAGATCTGCACCTGGTCCTGCGACGTGATCGTTTCGTAATGAGGTTGATAGTGCTGCTTCAACTGTTGCCCATCGCGATACTCTTCGTAAAACTCCGACGGCAAAGGTTGACCATTAGCGCCGAGGATAATTCCCACGTTATTTGTGCGACCTGAAGTCCAAATGTCTTTCGTTGCATCTTTGACATTGAATTCAAGAAACGCGCGACGAAATCCAACGCCACTGGGAAAACGATGACCAGTCAAATTTGTGACCCGCACCGTTGTTGTTAATTTGTTTCCCTCAATCTTTTTCGAGAGCACTTCGACAGTCGCAGTTTCACTCTTTGCTTGTTCAACAACATTCGCAATTGCGTTCTGCAGACCCGTTTTCGAACCGCTCATATAGTCGTCTTTCCTGACACCGAGGAGCGTATTGAACTGATTGAACATCTCCATCAGATACGCGTTCAAACCCAACAATTCGTGACGCACAAAACCTTCCTCACGAAAGCGCACTCGTATCTGACGTTGATCAGTACGATTGTCAGCGGCCGGATAACTACCATCTTCTATTACCGCGATTAGCTGTTGCAGTTGTGGGATATTGATTCTGTTAACCGCATTTTCATAACTGCCCGGCATGTGGCAATCCTGACACGACTTCGCCGTCGCCGTTGGACCAAAATCGGTTTGGAAAGAACTATTCAACCACTCCATGTATGTCGCTTGTTCCAGCGAATGCTTGAATGGTTTAAAGACCGGGTTCTTTTCGGCGCGATCTAAAACGGTTGGCTTCTCACCGGGTTTAAGAGGATCGTCGATGTTCGGCAAATTGATCGTGTGACACGTCCCGCACAAGCGCGATGAAGTAGTGAAGTCGCTGTGCTTTGGTTTAATACCCAACGCATTGTCCATCGGCAAGATTGAAATCGTATCGTCCTTGAATGGTCCATACACTTCGTCGGGCTTGTTCAAAAGAAATTGACCGGTGGTTGAGTTCTCGAGGAAGTCAGCAATCGAACTATTTGCTGCTTCAGTTGCGTGGTGACAGAGTGCGCAACTAATTCCGTCGCGCGCGAGTGACCCATATTTGAAATTCGGGTCGGCCGGATCTGTGATCTTGAGGTAATCAAGCTGAAAATTGGCCCACGGATCTTTGTGATCGATATCAAACTGGCGCTTGCCCATGCCGCCGTGACAAGTCAAACAGGTATTAACGGTTGCGCGTATGGCAGTGTCAGGCTCTTTGAATTCCGACTTGAGGATCGCGATTTCGCTTTCGAGTTGCGCAAAGAAGATTGGATCGCGTCCAGCCAAACCCATCGGCGACCAACGCCACTCGCCATACGGCGACACATTGATGCCCGAGGGAACGCCATTAACGGGCGGCGCTGTTTGTAAAAACATGATTGGACCATACGGCCCGGTCGCCGCGCTGTGACACATCATGCACTGGTCCGAGCTGATGAATTGTTCAGCTCCTTTTGGTCCTGCCACCACTCGATCGAGTGTTTCCGCAGGCATTACTTCAACTTTGTTGACCGGAACTGGACCGATTGACGGAAAGTATTTGAGGAACTCGGGATTTGGTCCACTAGGAGCGCGGGTGAAGGCAGTTAGTCTGTGACTCGGGTGCGTGTAGAGCGCGGGCTTTTCCAAAGGCGAAAGTTTACGCCACGAGTCGTCCACGAAAAATGTCAACGGGTCGCCGGGAAATGCTTTCAGATTGTCGAGTGATGAAAAGGTCGACTCTTTCTCAGCCGATGCATGACAACGTAGACAATACTGACCGAAGCCGGCATTCGGATAAGCGAGTGCGGTTGAACCACCGTCGAAAGTCATGCCCGCATAAAACTCGCCCCAGAACCAACCGTCTTTGGCGCCCGCCGAGTCTTTGATCATCACGGTCCAGTCTTTCGACTTCGCAAACGCAGCGGCGAGCTCAGTCTCATTCATGTCGAGATAACGGGCCGAGGGCGGAGTGTATTGCTCCTTCACAATCATCGCGCCGTCGGGAAGTGGATCTTTTCGACCGTGCTTCAACCACTCAACCACGTTTGGCGAGTAGAAGATGCGAACTGCCGGATGAGTGCCGTAGTAGGTGTTGTTTATGTATGGACCAGTATCGCGTACGCCTTTATCGCGACACCAACCGAGATAACTGCCGGTGTTGAGAAAGTCGTAAACGCGTTTTTCGAAGTCGGCCTTGGATCCGGGCGGCATCTTGCTCAACAACGGAGGCGGAAATTCTGCTTTGTTGGAACAGTCGTCAGGAATGGCAGGCTGTTGAGCGACCGAATCGTGATAGTTGCCCCGAACCTGGCGTGACGACAGAGCGATGAACGTTAGAGTGACAAGCAGAACCGCCGACGCCTTGCGGAAATCGCGCATACCGATCCTCCGAGACAAAGTTGATTTTATTTGCGAGGGTAAAAGACCTGAACAAGCTCTGACTCAGCGTCTCGGCGTCTCTGCGTTTAATAACAGGTTCGATTACGCGCCCGTTGGTTAACGCAGAGACGCTGAGACGCAGAGTCAATTTTGCAAGAGACTCCTTGAGACAAACTTAGGTTAGCTCGATTCGATATTCACTGACAACAGGATCATTTCGCCGCTACAGGACCGGAGGCGTCCTCGCCTGCTAACGTTGATAATCGACTGCTGGGCGCTTAATGGGATTTGATTAAAGTCCAGGCAGGCGAGGACGCCTGCGGTCCTGGTGAACTGCGCTCCTGTACTTGTTCAATAGCACCCGAATGCTTATCTTGTTCTATCCAATATGCCGATTCGTTTGCTCGCGCTTGATCTCGATGGGACGTTGCTAAATCCTCGCGGGGAGATCTCGAAACGCAACCGCGCCGCAATCGATCAGGCGCGCGAGCATGGAGTTAAAGTGGCCGTCGTAACGGGTCGGAGATTTCGCGACTCGCGACCTGTCGCTTTGGAACTCGGTCTTGACGTTCCCTTGATTTCGCATAATGGGGCGTTAACAAAACACGCCCGCAGTTTGGAAACAGTTGCTGTGCTGCCGTTGCCGTTGAGTGCGGCTCGGGCCGCGTTGAAAATCGGACGTGAAGCGGAAGCCGATGCATTGTTGAGCGACGACCACGAAGGACTCGGCTTACTCGTTTTCGATCATTTACATAGAGAGAACGTCGCAGTTCATCTATATATCGCCTGGGCCCGCCGCATCCATGGTGACGACAGCAATGAAGCAGTGCGTCAGATTGATTCGTTGGAAAACTATTTGGATCATGACCCGGTGCATCTCTCGTTTTCCGGTTCCTGCGAGCGAATGGACCAACTGGAGCAACGACTAAAAGACGAGCTGGGTGATCAGATCAAAACGCTCTGCACAAAGTATCCGGCGCAGGATTTTACTTTGCTCGATGTGCTCCATCCTGCGGCCTCGAAGGGGGCAGGTGTTGCCGCGGCGGCGCTGGAATTGGGAATTGCGGCCGAAGAAGTGATGGCAATCGGCGACAACTTCAATGATCTCGAGATGTTGTTATTTGCCGGTACTGGCGTGGTAATGGCCAATGCGCCTTCGTCTTTACGTGAAATCGCCGGGTTATATCCCACTGCGTCGAATACCGAAGACGGTGTCGCTTTAGCGATTGAAAAGTTTGTTTTTAGCAATGGCCCGACGCGGTAGCTGTTGTAAGCTACTGCGCAATTCTTATGAGGAGAGACAATGGCAAATAGAACAGCAGTGATTGAAACAACCCAGGGCACGATCAAAGTTGAGATGCTGGAATCGGACGCGCCCAAAACTACTGAAAACTTTATCACCCTCGCCGAGCGCGGCTATTACGATGGCATTATTTTCCATCGCGTGATCAATGGCTTCATGATTCAGGGCGGCGATCCAACTGGTACCGGCCGCGGCGGTGAATCAGCCTGGGGCGGTCGCTTCAACGACGAGATCGACTCGAAGTCAGAAGTCTACCAACGAGGTTACAAAGCGGGCACAATGGCGATGGCCAATGCCGGACCAAACACAAACGGCTCGCAATTTTTCATCATGCACGTCGACTATCCATTGCCGCCGAGCTACACGATCTTCGGTCGAGTTATCGAAGGACAAGACGTCGTGAATGCGATTGCGACAAGTAAGACGGATAGTGGTGATCGTCCGACAACCGAGGTGAAGATAGAAAAAGTGACGATCGAGTAAACCCGGGAGCGCAGGCGTCCTCGCCTGCTTACGTTATTTTTGAGTGCTCGGTCTTTAATTAGAGCGAATTGGTCAGATCGGTATTGCGCCGTGACCGATTCGCTCTAATTGTTTTAATGCTTGAATTCTTTCACTGATATAACGTTTTGCATTGCGGACCGCATCTTCTACGTTTCTCCCCAGGGCAAGTCCTGAAGCGATTGCTGCCGAGAGCGTGCAGCCGGAACCGTGGACTTCACCTACTTCGATAAACGGTCCTCTAAACTCCATAAACTTACCGTCATCGTTCAACAAAATATCCACTGCTTCGCCAGTGTTGGTAGTAAGCCGGTGTCCGCCTTTTATCAACACAGCCGCGCTTCCGAGTTGTTTGATTACTTCAGCCGCGCGTCGAACGTCGGCTTCAGTGATGATCGAAAAGCCTGCCAGTCGTTCTGCTTCGGGAAGGTTTGGTGTGACTAAGCGCGCTAAGGGTAGCAGTTGAGCTTTTAATACTTGAAAAGCTTCAGCACCAATCAGGTCGTGACCGGAGGTCGAAATCATCACCGGATCGACAACCGGCGCCGGTAAATTGGTCTCCTTAAATAACCTCGCAACTTCGGAAACAATCTCAGCGGTCGGCAACATGCCCGTCTTCACGGCTGCTACTGTGAAGTCTGCAACGATTGGATCGACTTGTGAACGAAGGCCTGCAGCAGTTTGATGTTCAGCGCCAAAAACTCCAGTGGTGTTTTGATAGGTAATTGAGGTGATCGCCGCGGCAGGAAAACAACCGAAGGCAGCGATGGTCTTGATGTCAGCGATAATGCCCGCGCCACCGGATGGATCGACACCCGCGATCGTCAGGACAACAGGTCGCCCGTCAGTTAGGATAGCCATAATCTAATTACTTAAAAATAACTCCGATTCGGCTTTGCCGCCCGTTGTGAGGAATGGCTCTGCCTTTCCGCTAAATCGCTCCCCTACTTTGGCTGCGCCTCTCTGGTCCAA
>DATDMC010000043.1:0-70217 GCA_036518995.1 Pyrinomonadaceae bacterium
GTGTATCAGTAACTCAGTGTCGCTGAAGTCAGTACCGTAACGCAGGAGCGTCGGGTCAGCCTTGAAATTCAGGAGCGAGGTTGTCAGGACTGACCCGACGCTACTGCGTTACGGTACTGACTTCATCGATACAATATTAGATGTTAATTAATGACTGCTTTCGTATGGCCGGACCAGCTCCAGGGAGCTATTAAGTTCAACTCCCCAGCCAGGCTCATCGCCAAGATCCAAATATCCATTCTTCGGCATCGGCTCATTTGCAAACAGCTCACCAAACAGCGGCACTAACTCATCCGCCTTCGGACTCATCACTAAGAACTCCGCAATCGGACAATTCGTGAACGCATACTGCATGTGATACGAAAACACACTCGAGCCGTGCGGGATGATCGGAATGTCGTAAGCAGCAGCCATCGCCACAATCCGGCGCGCCTCAGTTAGACCACCAACCCAGTTGATGTCTGGCTGTAAAATGTCGGCACACTTGCGCGCAATCAATTCACGAAAACCATAGCGCGTGTATTCATGTTCCCCGGTCGTCACCAGACACGTTCCGGTCAGCGCTGCTTTTAACGCCGCGTACCCGTCGTAATCATCTGGCGGCAAACATTCTTCAATCCAAAGCAGATCGTAAGGCGCCAGGGCTTTGGCGAGTTGAATCGCATACGGCACGGTCAAAGCCATGTAGCAATCGAGTCGCAGCGGGAAGTCTGGTCCAACCTGCTCGCGCGCCTCGGCCATGATTTGGATGTTCTTCTTCAATCCATCATTGCCGTCGGCTGGTCCATATCGACACGGAATCTTCGCACCTTTGAAACCCCATTGTTGGGCCACGTCAGGACGCGAGGTTGTCGCGTAAACAGGCAGCCGTTCTTTTGTCTTGCCACCTATAAGCGCATAAATCGGCTCACCACGAAGTTTGCCTAAACAATCCCAGATGGCCAGATCGACTGCACTAATCGCCTGGATCGTCAGGCCTTTGCGACCGTAAGGCATCGTCGCGCGCCACATCTGGTCCCAGATTAGTTCGACGTTGCGTGGATCCTGTCCCTCAACAAAGCGGTTGAGATGTTTTTCGATGATGTAGCACGCAGGTTCGCCACCGATGCTGCAACCAAGTCCGACTGTGCCATCGCTAAGCTCGACCTGGACCAGCACCGTGCCGAGCGCGTTGATTCCCCAACTCGTCCGTTTTGCTTTGTACTCTTCGTACACGGACATCGGATTGGCGATCGGCAGATCGATGATCCAATGACTTCCCTGTTGATTGTGATAGTCAGCGCCCATCTCACCGGGCGCGATCACATACGCGCGAACTTCCTTAATCTTTACGTTCTTCATCATCTGATCCTGGCGCTGTCAGAGAGTTTTTTTAACCACTAAGTCAGCCACACCTCGCGGTAGCGAGGTGGTACTGACTTCCTAATCCCACCGCCATCCAGTTCCCCGAGCTGGATGAGAAAGCCACCAAGCACTAAGTACGAAGCACCAGCCCAAAGCGATCTGCCCCTCTGCTAGAAATTAAACTTATCGATATTGTCCTTATTGAAAATAAACGGTGAGCCGAGTCGCACTTCGTCGTCAACCACAGTGATCTTCCCGAGCCGGCCGGCATTCAATTCTTTATCACCCAACTTCAATTCACCCTTGCTCAACGCATTCGCCGCATAAACCGTCAGGTAACCGAGGTCGGTCGTGTTCCACAAAACCACGCTCTCAACAACACCGGCTTTCACATACGGCTTGTTCATGTTGGGCAACGATAGGCCAGTCACTTTTACGTCGGTCCGTCCCGACTGCTTGACCGCTTCCGCAGCTCCGGGAACCGCCGGCGCGGCAATCGCCATGATCACTTTCACATTCGGATGGACTTTCAAGACCGTTTGCGTTTCCGAAAACGCACGGTCGCGATCACCTTCGCTCGGTTGAATCGCCACCAATTTCATGTCCGGATATTTCTCCGCGAGCCGCGCTTTGATGTTTTTGATCCACTCGTTCTGATTGGCGGCACTCAACGATGCCGTGATGATGGCAAACTCACCTTTTGAATCCATCATGCGCGCGGCTTCGTCCGTCAACGTGTAGCCAATGCCCTGCGGTGTTGCCTGGTTAATCAAAAAATCGCGCGCGTTCTTTTCAGCGTCGGCGTCCCACGTGATCACCTTGATTCCTTTTTCGCGTGCTTTCCTTAAGACCGTTGAAATGCCCGCCTGGTTCTCAACACTCACCGCGATCACGTCAACGCCTTTAGTGATCCAGGCTTCGACAACTTCATTCTGTTTGGCCGGATCGAGATCGGTTGGACCATCCCACAACAGATCAACGCCTAACTCCTTCGCCGCTTCTTCCGCACCTAGCCGACAACTTACAAAATAAGGATCACCTTTCGCCTTCGGCATCATCGCCACTTGAACACGATGAGCGGGAGTAGTTGACGTTCCAACCTGCGTCTTCGACGAGTCTTGCCTGAGTGAGCGGACGAGAAACCAATTACTTCCGGCCACTAACAGCGCGGCCAGTAAAATCACTGCGCTCAACACAGCAACCTGTGAATTCTTCACATCGATCTCCTCAGTCGAAGTTTCATGCTTGTGTCGTCCTCGCATCGACGACAATCGATTCAAAACGATCGTGGTTAGCAGCAGAACGCCGGTAAGAATCCCGGCGAGTTCGGCAGGCTGGCGACTCAGTCGTAAACCATTCTGCAGAACAACGATTGCAAATAAGCCGAGAACTGTTCCGAGTACCGTGCCCCGGCCACCGAAGATAGAAGCGCCGCCAAGCACAACTGCGGTGATCGCCATCAGCTCGAAGCCAGTGCCGGCGTCTGACTTTGCCTGGCCCAGGTGCGCGACGTAAATAATTGCCGAAACGCTCGCGCATAATCCTGAAATCAGGTAAACGCTAAAGAGCTTTCGGGAAACGTTGATACCGGCATAGCGCGCGCCCTCGGCCGAATACCCAATCGCGTAAAGCGTGCGACCAAACGCTGTGCGATGTAACCACCAACCAAACGCGACGATCGCGACGATCAGCACAACGAGTTGCGTTGGCACAACGCCACCAAGATAGCCCTGGCCCAAAAACAGAAAGCTCGCGGAAAATCCGGAATAGTTTTCAACGCCGCGTGTCAGTCCTTCCGCCACGCCGCGAAACAGTGAAAACGTTCCGAGGGTGACAATCAGCGGCGGGAGGTTAAGACGCGTGATCAGCAAGCCATTCAGGCCGCCTCCAAGCAATCCCAACAACAAGACAACAGCCGCAGCAACGGCGATCGGCAAGTGGGCGTCTCGCCAGAGTGCGCCCAGCACGACCGCCGCGAGGCCCATCATCGAACCGACTGAAAGATCGATACCGCCGGTGATGATCACCGGCGTCAACGCAAGCGCTAACAATCCTATTTCAACGCTGAGCCTGGTTATCTCGAAGCCATTCGACGCAGTTAAAAAGTTGTCGCCGAAGAAGCCGAAAATTATGCATTCAAAGAGCAACACGAGCAGCAAGACCCACTCGCGATTTGGAAAGACGCGCGCACTGAGCGGCGCGACAGTTTGTACAGTTGAACTCACTGTTGCGTCTTAGTCTCCAAGAGTCAGTATCACCTCGCGGTAGCGGGTGGGTTCAGCGGATTTTTCCAAACGCCTCCAAAACGATTCACTACAGCGTCAGATACGACAGCAGCGAGAATTATTGCGCCCTGAATTGCCTTCTCCCAAAAAGGATTGATACCAACGAAAGTGAGTGCCGTGCCGATCGTGCCAAGCAACGCCACACCAATGAGTGTGCCCAGGATCGATCCGCGTCCGCCGGTGATCGCAGTGCCGCCAACAACGACGGCGGCAATGGCTTTTAGTTCCAGACCAATTCCCGCATTACTCGGCACGATCGAAAAGCGCATCGCATTTAACAACGCCGCTAATCCAACCAACGCCCCGAGTAAAACAAATGTCGAGAGAACAACAGTCTGCGGATTGATGCCAGCGAGGCGCGCAGCTTCCGCGTCTGAGCCAACCGCGTAGACTGCACGACCAGCAGCAAGATTGCGCATGGTCCAACCGATTGCCACTAACACAAGCAGGGCGACTGTAATAACAATGAATTGACCGAAAGTTTGCCCGAGTCCAAACCACTGAAAATTTTTCGGCAGATCCTGGACCCAGGTTCCTTCCGTGATCCAACGCAAACCATCGCGCCACGCCACCATCAAGGCAAGTGTGACAACGATCGAAGGCATCTTGAATCTGGCGACAAACCAACCACCAACAGCCCCCATCATCGCGCCGGCAAGTACAACGAGCAGCAGCAGCAAAACCGGCGGAATTCCGAGTTTCGCTAACGAGCCGGCGAGATAAGTGCAAACGGCAAACTGCGAACCGACGGAGATGTCGATCTCTCCGGCAAGGATCACCAACGTCATCCCGATCGCAACGATCAGGACAGCGGCGTTATTCATCGCGAGGTCGCGAAGATTTGTTGTTTGCAGAAATGAAGGAGCCGCGAATGAAACGAGAATCAACAGGACGAGATACGACGCAGCGACGGATGCTTCACGTTTGTATCGAATGAGTGTCTGCATCTTGTTGACAATTCACGAAGTCAGTACCGTAACGCGGTAGCGTCGGGTGCGCTCAAGTTCATTGGAACTACATATTGATCAGACCCGACGCTACCGCGTTACGGTACTGACCTCATAGCAATATCACGCAACCAACTGCTCATGGCCCAACGCCAGCGACATGATTTGTTGTTGAGTCGCTTCTGCACGCGGCAAAATTCCGGCAATCGCTCCATGTCGCATCACGACGATCCGATCGCTCATGCCCAGAATCTCCGGCAGCTCCGATGAAATCATCAGTATCGCTGTTCCCTGCCCCGCCAACTCTCCCATCAACGCGTGTATTTCCGCTTTCGCGCCCACGTCGATTCCTTGTGTCGGCTCATCAAGAATCAAAATTCTCGGCTTAGTTTCCAGCCAACGACTCAGCGCCACCTTCTGCTGATTGCCGCCCGACAAAGTTGTCACCGGCGCAAAAATCGCCGGAGTCTTAATCGAAAACCGGCGCACATACTCGCTCGCGATGGTTTTTTCTTTTGTGACGTCAAGAGACAAACCCGTCGCTAGCTTATTTAAAGAAGCGAGCGAGATATTTGCATCGATCGGCATCTCCAAAATCACCCCGTGTCTGCGACGATCCTCCGGCAAGTACGCAATGCCGGCGGCAATTGCGTCGGCAGGCTGAACGATCTTCTGCGCTTTGCCATTCAATAAAATCTCGCCGGAATCCGCTGGCTCTAAACCAAAAATCGTACGGGCCAACTCGCTCCGTCCCGCGCCAACCAAACCCGCGAGACCGACTATTTCACCGGCGCGAACGGTGAGATCGATTCCGGAAACACCATTCGCACTACACGAAAGTCTCCGCAGTTCCAGTACGACTTCGCCCTGGTCCACCGCGACTTTCGGGAAGACAGCCGACAATTCACGCCCAACCATCAACCGGATCAACTCCTGTCGATCGACTTCCGACATCGGCTTAGTGCCAACATAAGAACCATCGCGCAAGACAGTAACTCGATCAGCGACTACGGCAAGTTCTTCCAAGCGATGCGAGATGTAGATGATGCCGACGCCACTCTCACGCAGCTTCGCGATCACGCGATAAAGATTTTGGGTCTCTTCTTCAGCAAGCGAAGCGGTTGGCTCGTCCATAATCAACACACGCGCATTCGCGCCTAACGCACGCGCAATCTCCACCAGTTGTTGTTGTGGCATGCTGAGCGTTCTTACTTCTGCTTCCGGATTAATGTTGGCGCCAACCTGGGCCAACAACTCTTTCGCTCGTGTGCGTCGACGCTTCCAATCCACTCGCCGCAATGCACCCGACGATTCGAGTCCAATGGAAATATTTTCAGCAACGGTTAACTCGGGAAAGAGAGCCGGTTGTTGATAAATAGCCGAGATTCCCAGCGACTTTGCCTGAGCCGGAGAATTGTTGGTAATCGCCTTGCCATCGAGTTCGATTTCACCGCGATCGGTCTGGACGGCGCCGGTAATGATTTTGATTAAAGTCGATTTGCCAGCCCCGTTCTCGCCAATCAGCGCATGCACTTCACCCGCGTGCAGTTCGAACGAGACACCACGCAGTGCGTCTACACCGTCGTACGACTTGTAAATGTCGTTTGCGCGAAGAAGCATTTGGGATTCAGAGCGCCTGGAGTCGATTGTTTTCTCTGCGTCTCAGTGGCTCTCTGCGTCTCTGTGTTGAAATTGAAAGCTCACTTTTCGATACGCCGGTTAACACAGAGGCGCTGAGAAACGCTGAGACGCAGAGAGAAAGAGCATCTGCAATATCATCATTTATCGTCGAACAGAACTTTCAGCATATCGTCTTTCCAATTTACCAGTGACGCTTTGAACATCTCGCGTAACTCAATCGCACTCTTTACTGGTATCGCATCGACGATCGTCGCGTGCATGCAGGCACTGTCAATGTAATGCGCTTGTTGCCGACTCGTCTTCATCAGAAAGAACGCAAACAACGGAACGACGAGACGTTCCAACACATCGACCAGATAAGGATTGCCCGACAGACTCCAAATCTTTCGATGATATGAAAGATCGCCTTCGTAAAACTGTGGCAGATCCAGCTTCTTTGCCGCCTCTTCCATTCTCCGAACTTCAATTCGTAAATTTTCCAGGTCGGCTGGCGTTGCGTGTTCTTTGGCCCACTCGATCGCAATCGCTTCAAGTTCAACTCGCAAGGCAAAGATGTATTGCACGTCGCTCGACGAGAGCTTTGTGACGGTGGTGCCTTTGTAAGGCGTGCGTTGTACAAACCCCTGGTGCTCGAGTTCGATCAAGGCCTCCCGGATAAGTGGGACGCCGGCGCCGAGTTGTTGCGCGATCTTGCTTTCGACGATCGAGGCGCCAGGCTGAATCGTGCCCGACAGAATCGCTTCCTTCATTGCCCTGACAACCTGATCTCGTTTTGAGATAGGTTGGATCAGTTCCAGCATAAGCCGGTCCTCCAAAGGAATTGCGGAAATTCGAGATTGCGTGATTTGTCTTGCCGGCGATCTAAATTTCGCACTAACGCAATTCGGCAATTCTTACAACTATCTTTTCGTGTAACGTTTTGAGATTAATACCGATTGGCGATGTTCAGGGCACGCCATACTGAGGACGGTATGATTCACCGTAACTAAAAAATCTGCAGGTTGTCCTTTGAACTTACCGGTAAGTGGAGGCTCGCTGATGTACTCGATGATGTTGTCGCGGACGAGGCGCCAAAACTGTTTGGGCGCGATCCAGACGCTTCCTTCATGACAGACGACTTTCGCCGAATGTTTGGTGGGCACACCAATACCTCCAAAAACTTCGCCCAAAAATGGGAATCTCCGACACGGAGCAGGTTCATTTGACCAGAACTCGCGCAGTATACCGAAATATTCTCAGATTACAAGATCATAATAGGATCTGAGGAGAGGGAGTTTGAGTTTTGAGTTTTGAGTTTCGAGTTCAAAGTTCAAAGTCCAAAGTCCAAAGTCCAAGTTTGATGCTTGACTAGGATCTTCGACCTTGGACTTGAAACTCGAAACTTTGGACCTTGGACTCGAAACTTTGGACTCGAAACTCAAAACTCAAAACTCTACGTCCTTTCCGGTCCGGGGATATCCAGTCTGGTTCCCTTCTCAGCGGACAAATTCCCCGTCAGTATCGCCACCGCCGAGACCATCGCTTTCTCACCACCGCAACGCACCGGACTGCCGGTTCGAACCGCAGTACAAAACTCCGCAATCTCGTTCTGATAGGAAATGCCTTTGTTGACGATCTGATCGCCCATGTTCACAGTTCGTTGTGCACCACCAGCCGGCTGACTTGCCGAACTATCAGCGACTGGACCACCAGTCTTCTTCGACATCTCCACTCGCGTTTGCGTTGCCGCTACCGTTTCGCCAACTCCCGGTTCGGTGAATAGATACGCCTCCAGCTCGCGCGTCATGATCAACGTGCCTTTCGTCCCCATGAACATCTCATAGTTGTCATCAAACGCATTCGATTGAATCGACGAGAAGGTGGCGGTGCGATTTCCGGGATAGTTGAAGGTCGCATAAATATGATCGTAAACCTCCCGTCCATCTTTATAGCGCGCGAGGTCGCCACTCACGTAAACCGAACTCGGATGTGAATCGAGAAACCAACTAGTTGCCGTCACCTGGTGGCTACCCAATTCGCATAACAAACCTTCCGAATACTTCTTGTACATGCGCCAGTTGAGCAGGTGCTCCCAATCCGGATAGCCGTAACGACTCGGATCGAAGTTTGGCGCAGGCGCATCTTCGGTGCGACGCCAACTCGAGTTTCGATGCCAGGCAAGCCGAACGTGATAGACGTCGCCGAGCACACCCTGCTGAATGATGTTCTGATAAGCAGCCTGATAGATCGGGTTGTAGAAACGTTGATAACCAATCTCGAGTACGCGATTGTTTTTCTTCGCCGCGTCGATCATCTGCTGGCATTCGGCCGCACTTTTGGCCATCATCTTTTCGCACAACACATGCTTGCCGGCGTTCAATGCCTCAACCGCAAGCGTGGAGTGCGTCCAGAGTGGCGTGGCGAGATGAACGGCTTCCAGATCTTCCTTCTGTAACATCTCCTGAAAATCATCGTACTCGTTCGGCTTGGGCCAACCGTTCTTCACCAGGATGTCAACGGCGACTGCGCGACGTTTGGGATTGATGTCACACAAAGCCTTTAGATCAGTAAACTCTTTTTGATACTGGTTGAGGTGGGCCTTTCCCATGTCGCCGTTACCAACCAGCGCCAGCTTGACTGGACCACCACGCACTGGCCCACGAGTCAACGCCACGCCGCCAAGAGCGACCAGCGCCGGCACACCGGCTACAGCTTTTATGAAGTTGCGGCGTCCGAGAGTTTTTTGTTCTTCGGTTAGGTTCATAACTAGTGACTCCAAATTCTGCGTGGATGCTTTGCAGCATCGCCAATCCGCGTGTTCACACAGTCAGGGCATTCAGATTGCAGATTGCAGATTGGCCGCTACAAACCTGCATATTTGAATTGGTGTAAAAAATGCCGTCAATCTTAAATCTGAAATCGGCAATCTGAAATCCGTTGACCCACCCGCTACCGCGAGGTGGTACTGACTTTGTGACCACTGGATCGCTTCTCACTCCGTCTTAGCAACAGATCCAATCCCGCAATCCGGCCGGTATCAAACACCAACAGCACAACGACCGCGATCGCCTCGATCAATGTCTTATTCACCAGCAAATACGTTCCTTCTGCATTCGGTTGCGGCACACCGACTAACGGCACATACAACAAATAAAACAGACTCAAAAAGAACAATGCCCCGCTCGCTCCAACGCGCGTAAACAATCCCAACAACAAACTCAACCCAATCAGAAGCAACGCGACTTTCACCGATCGATCAATCCAGATGGTCCAGCCATGATCGATCAACTGGCGAAAAATTATTGCGAGTGGTCCGGAAGCGCCTTTCAGATATCCAGCCGAGGTCCACGGTGTCAATGGACCACCATTCGGACTCCACGCGGGAGACGTAATCTTGTAGTAGGCCTCGTAAAGAAAGTGCCAACCAATGACCGTGCGCAACGTGATCAGCGCCAGTTGCTGAAATGAAGAAAGACGATTTGTTATTTCACTCATAGGACCGCAGGCGTCCGCCTGCCGGGTTGGATAGCAGAATCTCAAGAATTAAACAGAGCCTAAGATAATTGTTCCTTCAGGAAAGGCAGGCGAGGACGCCTGCGGTCCTGATTTTACCAATCGTGATCGGTTGTTGCGCTCCACTTTCCAACATCACCACAAAAACATCACCGTGTGTCGCGCAGTATTCCTCGGCCAACGCTCGACCGCCAACGAAAAACGCAGTCGCCAATGCATCACTCAACGCGCCAGTCTTCGCTACGACGCTAACACTCGTAACACTTTCCCCCGGCCAACCACTGCGCGGATCGATGATGTGACTAAAGCGATGTCCTTCGTGCTCGAAGAATTGCTCTTCGTTTCCGCTGGTCGATAACGCACAATCGCGCAAACGCAACACACCGAGCCGCCGAAACTTCAAATGCGGATGACGCAACCCGACTGTCCAACCAGCGCCGTGTTCGCCGGCGCCAATCGCGCGCATGCTACTCGCACCGGCATTAAACAAAGCGGAGTGCAGACTATTAGCTAACAAGTCGCCCGCACAATCGAGCGCGTAACCTTTACCAATGCTGCCGAGATTGATCTCAACTCCTGGCGTGGCAAACTGAATCGTGCTGGCTGAATGGTCCAGTATTAGATTGTGACTGCCAATCACCGATCGTGCCGCTTCGATTTCGTCCTTCGTTGGGACCCGACCTTCTCTTCGCAAAAATCCCCAGCAACGAGTCAATGGTCCGGAGGTTATATCGAACGCCCCGCCGGTTTCCTCGCTTAACTCTTTACACTGGACCAACAGGTTAAATAGCGGTTCCGATATCTTAACTGGACCAGCGGCAGCGTGAGCGTTGACATAACTGACTTCACTACTCTCGCGAAAAACTGTCAACCGCGCTTCGAGTCGATCCACTTCATCCAATGCCTCAGTGGCAACAGCAATTCCTCGTTCTTCTGAAGCCGGCAGCGTCACTTCAAAACGGCATGCCATCGCTGTGCGGTTGACGTGCAGCCAGCAATCATCAACGCGCGGCTCACTTCGCGAAATCAGGTTTAGAAAACGACGACGATTGTAGGCCATTCGGTTCTCTCTGTGCCTCCGCGTCTCTGTGCTCTCTGTGTTAAAAATTATGTATCATTTAAGCAGCCCATCAGTTTTCAACACAGAGACACGGAGAGACGCGGAGACACAGAGGCTATTTTCTTTTTATCTGCTTCAACTGTTTTCCGAGTTCTGATTGCCGATAATAATCATCAAGCGGATAGCAACCAGACGGCAAACCATTTCGTGGCGCAGTCGTGCAATCACTAAACGTCCGACAGATCTTTTTGTGCGTCAGCACTCGTCCACTAATCACATCCAACGGCAACTCCGGATAAGACAACACCATTCGTCCTAAGCCAACTGAATCAACCCAACCCTGTGTCACCGCGGCCTGCGCCACATTCGGCAAAAACTCCTGCAAGTAAGTGTATGCCGTTCCCACCACGATCAAGTCCGGAAACTCGCGCTTCAAATCTCGCGTGGCCTCCATCTGTCGCGCCACGCCAAACAGCGGATCTTCAGGTGGCTGATAACCGTCTGACGGCGGATACAACGCCGGACGCTGAATGTGCGGATTGTAGTAGGGACTACCGGCAGTGAGATTCACCAGCTTGATATCGAGTTCCTGTAACAGCGACAGAAACCGCTTCGGCTCACTTAGGTCAAACGAGTCAGGACTATCGACATCAACTCCAAAACCATATCGATAAGGCAAAGCATGATCGAAGCGATCCGGAATGCCTGGTCCCATTTTTCCATTCGACGTCTTGTCTGGATCGGGTCGATACGAAACTAAATCAAACGCCGAGAGCCGCACACCGATCTGCATGCGCGGCGCCATAGTGCGAATGCCATCTACTATTTGACACAGGAAACGAGTGCGATTTTCAAAGCTGCCACCAAACAGACCCGCGCGCGTGTGCGCACTCAAAAATTCATGTCCGAGATATCCGTGGCAATGTTTGAGATCGACGAAGTCGTATCCGAGTTCATCAGCAACCCGGACGGCGTCGACAAAGTCGTCGATAATTTCCCAAATGTCGTCATTGCTTAAAATGGGATAAGTTTCGTCTACACCAACGCGAGCATCGAGTGTCGGGTGGTGATAAAGAATTTTTGGTTCAGGTTTTGTCTTTTCGTTTGGCCGGCTGAAACGACCCGAATGCGTTAACTGCAAGCCAAGCAGTAGATCGTCTGTGCTGCCGGCTATTTCTCGATGTGCACTGAGGAGAGTTTCACGCAGTTCGGCGAGTCCGCTCTTGTTTTGTTCACTCATCAAGAGCTGGTTCGGATTGGCGCGTCCAGCATGACAAACGGCGACGGCTTCCCCGCCCCAGATCAGTTTCGCGCCACTCAAGCCGAAGTTGCGCCAACGACGAATGGTGGCTTCGGACGGTTTGCCATCGCGAGTGCCGTCCCAGCCTTCCATTGGATGAATACAGAATCGGTTGCCGATCTGTTTGCCATTGAAGTTGATTGGTTGAGCGAGTGGTGATGATGGTCCAACTTGCAGTTCGTCGTCGCAGGGTATGTTCACACGCAAATCGGCGAGATGCGACTTGAAGTCAGCAACTGTTCGAATACCGCCGATTGGAGGATATGTGCGCATTTTAGTTAACTCTGCGTCTCAGCGTCTCTCTGCGTCTCTGTGTTGAAAACTGATCGCTCACTATTCGAACCTATATTTCAACACAGAGACGCAGAGAGACGCAGAGACGCAGAGAACAACACCTACAAACTAAAACCGGGACGACAACAGCGCCTTCACTTTTTGCAACAATTCGACGAAGAAGTATTCGCCCCACATCACCGACTCATTCACACCCAGATCTTTGTGAATGTGATAAACGCCGCCACGCAGAATACCCTCCCAACCATCATCACCGTCGCCAAGATATACGCTTGTTAACGTATCAATCGCGTTCAACGCACAATCCATATAGGCTTTTCGGCGCGCGACGTTTGAGGCCATTTGCGCCAGGTTAAGCAGACCGACGGCAGCAATCGCACTCGCACTCGTATCGACTTGCGACTGACTCAAGGGTCCGCTTTCGGGGGCGTCAAAGTCCCACGAGGCAACACCATCAGGCGTGACATAAGTGATCCAATAATCGGCATTCATCTCCGCCACTTCCAGATACGTTGGATTGCGACTTAATTGATAAGACGTGCCATAGCCATAGAGTGACCAGGCAAGTCCGCGCGACCAGCATGAATCACCGCGATAGCCTTGTTGGGTTGTTTGTTTTAGAAACTCACCGGTTTCCTCATTGAAAATTCCTTCATGGGCCGTGCTGCCATCGCCGCGAACTAAAGTGCGCCGGGTAGTCATGCAATGACGGTGGGCAATTTCGAGTAGCGTGGGATCGCCGGTCTCGATTGCAGCGTAAAAGATAATGCCGACGTTCATCATGATGTCGATGAAGTTGGAATCGGATCCATGAAACGATCGCAGGCAACCGGCGGGATCGTTGAAACGAAGCGCAAGCGTTTGGCCGGCATGAACAACGACATCGTTCAACGATTCATCGGGATCGTGCTCTCGCAAGGTTGCTTCATACCAGCGTTTGTAAGTGCCGTGATAGAAGATGAAACCCAGGTCATGAACTTCGCGATCGTCCTTGCGTGGTTCAAGCGCTTCGGAATAGCGCTCTGCTAATTGGCGCCAGCTTTGCTTGCCAGTCTCCTCATAAAAGATCCACATCATGCCCGGCAGAAAACCGTCGCACCAACGCGTCCAGGCAGGCTTCTCGTGTCGCCATTTTCCTTTGTCGGTGTAGAGCGGATAGAAGTCCGGATTGCGTTTGACGAGCGCGAGCACCTGTTGTTGCGCGAATTCAAATGCGTGTTCGACCTGGTCTAATAATGTGTCAGACATAAGTGCTTGGTGCTTTGTCCTTTGTGCCTGGCGATGAAGTCAGTACCGTAACGCGGTAGCGTCGGGTCAGCCTCAATAATCGGTTTCTTGCGCACATTACCCGACGCTACCGCGTTACGGTACTGACTTTATTGCCACTGACTCTCCTACAACCGGCGCAAATGAAATCCGCCATCTACGTTGATCACCTCACCTGTCGAGAACGGCAAACTGCCTGACGCAATTGCTGCAACAGCACGACCAACATCTTCCGGCGTGCCCCAACGCTTAATCGGCGTCAATCCGTCATCAATCATGTGATCGTATTTCTCTTTCACATTCGCCGTCATGTCCGTCTCGATCACACCCGGACGGATCTCATAAACGTTGATCCCTTCAGCAGCCAATCGCAGCGCATACAACTTCGTCATCATCGCGAGACCGGCTTTCGAGACGCAGTAATCACCTCGCTCCGGCGACGCCGCAAATGCAGAAACCGAGGTGATATTGATAATCGCCGGTGAATAGTTTTCCGCTACTGATTTCTGTTCAATCATCCAACGCGCCGCGGCCTGACTTAAGAAGTAAGGTCCTCTTAAGTTCACCTTGATCACATGATCGAAACTGTCTTCCGAAGCGTCCAGAAGATCGACACGCTTATCGGAAGCAATTCCCGCGTTGTTAACCAGGAAATCGAGTCGACCAAACTCAGCTCGAGTTGCCTCCAGTAATTTTGCATGGTCCTGAAGATCCGCGATGTCAGCTTTGCACTTCGCAACGAGCACCTTGCTTTCAGCTCTTATTGCTTCACAGGTTTCTTCGGCAGCAGCTTCGTTGGCTACATAATTAATCATCACCTCGCAGCCAATACGCGCGAGTTCGAGCGCAATCGCGCGTCCGATCCCGCGAGACGAACCGGTAACGAGGGCAACAGGACGTTGACTTGTATTACTAGGCAAGCTCATTCCTTTTTATCAAATTAGGTTTACGTGGCAATAGACCAACCGCAACGGCGCCAACGAGAGCCAACAGCACCAATATGCTAAATCCGATCAGATAACTTCCAGTTTTATCTCTTAAGTTTGCGACTACGAGCGGAGCGACAGCTTCAGCCACACCGTCAGCCGTCAACACAATTCCCATCAGCCGGCCCATGATCTTCAAGCCAAAAAGTTCGGCGGCCATCAAGGGAATGATCATGTAGTCGCCGCCGAGACCGATTCCGAAAATGATCGCAAATAAGTAGATCACTCCGGGCACTTTCGCAAAGAAGAGTAACGAAATACCGATCGCCACCAACATGTAGATCAACAACATCACGTACTTCTTGGCAATATGATCAGCCAGCCAACCCATCACCAAACGTCCTATCAGACTCGATACCAATACTAACGACGCAACGTTCGCGGCCTCGCTATCGGTAAAGTGCAAGTCGAGGGACATAAAAAGCTTGAGATGCTGGTTCGCGCCGCCCACTGCTCCGATGGAACACATGCTGCCAATCGCGAGTAGATAAAAAAGTGGACTCTTAAACGCCCAACCCATCGGCGCAGTTTGGGTCGCAGTTTTAGGAGCGTTAGCGACGGCTTTGTGCGGCGACTCTTTGACAAAGAACGCCAGCGGAAAAGCAATCACGATAATCAGCACGCCCAGAACGGTGAGCGACAAATGCCAGCCAACTACCGGAACCAACAGTTTGGAAATTTGAAAAACGAGAAAGCCGCCCATGCCAATCCCGAGATATGCAAAGCCCATCGCCTTGCCGCGCGACTTCGTAAACCAGCGCGTCAACAAAACCTGATTTGGCAGTGGTCCGGCACAAACATAGCCAAGCGCATTGAGCAGGTAGAAGAAATAGAACAGGCCCAGGACGTTGGTATTTCCTAAACCAATCAAGGCAATTCCCGCGAAAAGAATTCCAACCAGCATCAGCCGGCGTGGGCCAAAACGATCGACGATCCAACCGGCAAAAAACCCGAATAATGGACCAATGATCAACTTACTGAAGGCGTTGCCCGACGTAACTTGAGTACGCGTCCAGCCGAATTCGCGCACCATGTAGTCGTAGTAATAAGGCAAGCCGTAGAGCGCGAGCCCAACGATGGCGAAAAGCGCGAAGAACGAGGTGGCCGAAACTTGTATCTGCCAAAAAGGCGAAACAGATTCAGTCTTCGGAGTGGGGACCTGGCCGCCGATGTTGACTGCAGTGATCGTCGATTGATATGGACCAGAGCCGGCCGCAACTGTCGGCGCCGGCTGGTTTGGATTCATTACGGCAGTCGGCGGAGGCTCGACACCGCGCTGCGGGAAAGCGTTAGTTGAAAACGGTGCAGACAACACGGCGCCGTCCTCAAAACAGAAACTCATTGAAGGATCTGAATAGGTGCGACCGCAGCTTGGACACTGTTTCATTGGTGAGTCAGTCAGCGATCAATCATTTTTGCCCCGAAGGGGCAACGTCTCAAAGCCCATGGTTGTCGTTTCGACAACCATGGGTATGGCCATTTTTGATGTATAACCGCAACGCGGTTGCGGCGTTCGCCGCTCACGCTTATGACCCAACCGCGTTGCGGTTGCCAGTCGTTTACGTTCGTCCCCAGGGTAGCCGAAGCGGCAACCCTGGGCTTCGAGACGTAGCCCCTTTGGGGCAATGCAGCTTACGAGTGCGGGAGATTAAGGCCCGTCTCCTTAATCAGTCAAGGTGAAGTATTTATGTCATTTGTCGTCCTATCAAACAAAGTGCCTTTTCGAAACTTTCCGAATGTGCTAAGAAGTGTCCACCTAAAACGACCCAGCTGATTTCAATCCCGGCTGATTTGTTCCCGATCGGCCAACAGCACTCTGGGAATCACTGCGGCTAAATCACGATGCTCTTACTCGGAATTGACGTTGGCACAAGTGGCTCGCGCGCCGTTGCAATCGACGAGACTGGACGGGTCGTCGCTTCCGCAACAGTCGATCACATTCCGTTCGCTTCGCCGCAAACCGGTTGGGCGGAACAGGATCCGAACGACTGGTGGCGAGCTTCGGCAGCGGCAATTCGTGCCGTAACCGCTAACAAAAGTATCCAGGGCGAACAAATAGCGGCGGTAGGATTGTCGGGTCAGATGCATGGCGCGGTGCTGCTGAACGAACGCGACGAAGTGTTGCGACCAGCACTCATCTGGTGTGATCAGCGCAGCGCTTTTCAATGTGAGCAACTAACCAAACAGATTGGCGCAGCCACGCTTATTAAGTTGACTTGTAATCCGGCGCTAACTGGCTTCACCTTACCGAAATTGTTATGGGTGCGTGACCACGAGCGCGAAACCTGGAACCAGGTCCGCACAGTGTTACTTCCCAAAGATTATGTGCGGTTCAAACTAACGGGCGAAAAAGCTACCGACGTCTCCGACGCCTCGGGCACACTCCTGCTCAACGTCGCCGAACGCAAATGGTCTGATGAGATGTTGGCTGCGACCGGAATCGATCGGTCGGTGCTGCCACGCGTCTTTGAATCACCGGAAGTCACCGGAACAATTTCAGCAGCGGCGGGCGAGTTGACCGGACTGCGCGTGGGAACTCCGGTAGTCGGCGGCGCGGGCGATCAAGCTGGTGGCGCGGTCGGAATCGGCATCGTGCAGCCGGGCGCAGTGAGCGCAACAATCGGAACATCTGGTGTAGTCTTTGCGGCGACCAACTCTCCCGCATTAGATCCGAAAGGTCGCGTACACACTTTCTGTCATGCAGTGCCCGGACGCTGGCACGTGATGGGCGTGACGCAAGGCGCCGGTCTTTCGATGCGTTGGGTCCGCGATCAATTTGGCGTGACTACGAGTGACGGCGATCCTTACGATCAAATGACTGCCGAAGCGGCAACTGTAGAGCCCGGCGCCAACGGACTATTGTGGGCGCCTTACTTGATGGGCGAACGAACGCCTCATCTTGATCCAAACGCGCGCGCTGCATTAGTTGGGCTAACTGCCAGCCATACGCGCGCGCACGTCATACGCGCGGTGATGGAGGGCGTTGCGTACAGTTTGCGCGATTCATTTGAGATATTTAACGAGATGAGCGTGCCGGTCCAAACAATTCGACTCGGCGGCGGTGGCGCGCGTTCAGCGTTGTGGCGTCAGATTCAAGCCGATATATATGGACGAAGAGTCGCGACAGTTGAGGCCGAAGAAGGCGCCGCTCACGGTGTCGCAATGCTCGCCGGAGTCGGCATCGGAACGTGGCCCAATGTTGATGCAGCTTGTGCAGCAGTAGTTAGAACCCGTGATGAAGTTGAGCCAAACGAGCAGGCAAAAACGCGGTTGGCTCAGCAGTACAAAGCGTATCAGGCGTTGTATCCTGCACTGCGCGCAGTGACGGACATGCTTTAAAAGGCTTTTGAACTTTGTACTTGGTGCTAGTTCTTTGTGCTTTCAGGGCCTTGAATACAAAACAGATCGAGGGAACAAATACAAAGAACCAGGCACCAAGCTCTAAGTACTATTTTCAAATCCAACTAACGAGGAACTCCAATGCAGCTACCAAAAAGTTTTCGCCTAGTTTCTGCTGTTTTCTGCGTAATTATTAGCGCACTAATCTTCGCCTCATGTCATCCGAAATCAGGCGCCGGTACACCGGGCGGTAAACAAAAACTCGCCTTCGTCACTAACAACGCGTCAGACTTCTGGACCATCGCCCGCAAAGGTACTGAAAAAGCTGCGAAGGAAATTCCCAATATCGACGTTGAATTCCGAATCACTTCCGACGGTACCGCTGCCGAACAACAACGCGTCGTCGACGATCTGCTCGCCAAAGGAATTAACGGCATCGCCATCAGCCCGGTCGATCCGGCCAACCAGTCGCCGATGCTGAACAAAGCTGCAGCGCAAGCGCTCGTCGTCACCCAGGACAGCGATGCGCCAACCAGCAATCGCACTTGCTACATCGGCACTGACAACGTTGAAGCTGGACGCCAGGCCGGCAACTTGTTGAAAGAAGCACTGCCACAGGGTGGCAAGATCATGGTCTTCGTTGGTGTGCTCGATGCTGAAAATGCCAAGCAACGCTATCAGGGTTTGAAGGAAGCGTTGAATGGTTCAAATATTCAAATCATCGACGTGAGAACTGACAACACCGACCGTGTGCGCGCGAAATCGAATGCCGCTGACACGCTCGTCAACGTTCCTGATATCGCCGGACTCGTTGGTCTCTGGTCCTACAATGGTCCAGCAATTCTCAGCGCAGTTAAGGAAGCTAACAAAGTCGACAAAGTGAAGATCATCGCCTTCGACGAAGAAGACGAAACACTGAGCGGCATTAAAGAAGGCGCAATCTATGCCACAGTCGTGCAACAGCCATTCGAGTTTGGTTATCAATCGATGGCGTTGATGGCGAAGATCCTGGCCGGCGACAAGTCGGGCATTCCGGCAACGAAGCAGATCTTTGTTCCGACGAAGGCGATCAAGAAAGCTGACGTCGAAGAGTTTACGAAGAAGATCAACGAACTCCGCGGCCGCTAAAACATTCTATCTGCGTCTCCGCGTCTCTCTCTGTGTCTCTGTGTTGAAAACTCCGGCTCCATTTAGCGGATCTCGGATTTCAACACAGAGACGCAAAGAACGCTGAGACGCAGAGGTAGAAAAGAAACACGTGACTGACCACACTCCACTTCTCGAGCTGCGCAACGTCAGCAAGCGCTTTCCCGGCGTGATTGCCTTGAACGACGTCACGCTCACCGTCGATACCGGCGAGATCGTCGCCCTCATCGGCGAAAACGGCGCGGGCAAATCGACGCTGATGAAAATTCTCGGCGGCGCGATTGCTCGCGATTCAGGCGCCATCAAAATCAATGGCCAGGACATCGAAATAAAGTCACCACGCGAAGCAAGCGCACTCGGTATCGAGCTTATTCACCAGGAACTCAGCGTGCTCGACAATCTCGACGTTGCCGCCAATATTTTTCTGCGTCGTGAACCAACCAAAGGCGGACTACTAAAACTGATCGATCGTCGCCGGCTATATTTCGAAGCCGATGCGTTATTGAAGAAACTCGGTCTCGATCTTTCCAGTCGCACGCCAGTCAGTCGTCTCTCAATCGCCCAGCAACAACTCGTCGAAATTGCCCGCGCTATTTCCACTGGCGCGCGCATCATCGTTATGGACGAACCAACTTCGAGTCTGAGTTTGACCGAAACCCAACGTCTGCTCGAAATCGTCAGAGATCTGAAGGCGCAACAAGTCAGCATCATTTACATCTCGCACCGCCTGCACGAAGTTGTAGAGATTGCCGACCGCGCCGTTGTTTTAAGAGATGGACGCAACGCCGGCGAACTCCAGCGCAGCGAAATCACCCGCGATCGCATGGTCCGGATGATGGTCGGACGCGATCTCAAAGAACTCTTTAAAGAGTCGGAACAAACCACTTTTCAAAAAGAGAATCCCAACTGGTTTGAAGTGAAAAACCTGCGGACGCAGCGTTATCCAAATCAAACTGTTTCCTTTTCCGTGGCGCGTGGTGAAGTTTTAGGTATCGCCGGACTCGTTGGCGCGGGCCGCTCCGAAGTGGCGAAGACGCTCTTTGGTGTTGATCAAGCACTCTCAGGAACTGTCACACTAAATAAACACGAACTGCACTTTAGTACGCCGCGAGATGCGATCGACGACGGTGTCTACCTTGTCCCGGAAGATCGACGAAACTGCGGACTCGTTGTCGACTTTAACGTCAGAGAAAACATTTCCTTACCTAACCTTGAGAGCTATTCGACTGCTAAGATCATCAGCACGGCGAAGGAAACTGCAGCCGCAATCACTGCCAGCAAGTCGATCAACATCAAAACACCATCACCCGAAATGCGCGCCGCAAATTTAAGCGGCGGCAACCAACAAAAAGTTGTACTTGCAAGATGGTTGAGCTTCGCACCAAAAGTCATCATCTTCGACGAACCGACGCGTGGTATCGACGTCGGAGCCAAAGCTGAAATCTATGAACTGATTCGCAAACTCGCAACCGACGGCGTTTCAGTGATCGTGATCAGCAGCGAAATGGAAGAGGTACTCGGCATCAGCGATCGAATTGCGGTAATGCACGAAGGCCGCATAACGGGATTTCTCGACCGGTCTCATTTCAGCGAGGAAGCCGTCATGCACCTGGCTACCGGCGCCGCAGGATAAGCACATGAAAAAAGAACTCGGCATCTTCATACTTCTGGTTGTTCTCTGCATCGTTGTAGCCGCGATCAACCCCAACTTTCTACTGACGATCAATCTGCAGAACCTCGGCCGGCAGATCGGCGCTTTCGGCATCTTCAGTATCGGACTCGGACTCGTGATCATCACGGGTGGCATCGAGTTGTCAGTCGGATCGATGATGGCGCTGCTCGGCGTGCTGCTCTCGATGATGTTGACTGAATGGGGACTCGGGGTAGTTCCGTCAGTGCTGCTGTGCATCCTCGTCGCCACGCTCCTCTCGCTGGTCCATGGTCTACTGATCACGCGACTCAACATGCAGCCATTCATTGTTACATTATGTGGTCTGCTTTTTTATAGAGGACTCGCGCGCTTCATCACCAAGGATGAAACCAAAGGTTTTGGCACTGTGGCGGGTCTCGATTTTCTGCGTTACGTCGCGAACGGAAATCTGTTTGGCATTCCGATGCCATTCGTACTGTTGATCCTGATCGCGATCATAGCGTGGGTTGTGCTTCATCGTTCCGTTTATGGTCGCTATCTCTTTGCTACTGGTCGCAACCCTGAAGCTGCTCGTTATGCCGGCATCAACACGAAAGGAATCGTGACCGCAGCTTATGTTCTCTCCGGAGTACTAACGGCAATCTCCGGCATCATCATCGCTTTCTACACAAACTCTGTTTCACCCGCTAATCACGGCAACGCTTACGAACTTTACGGAATTGCCGCTGCCGTGTTGGGTGGTTGTTCACTTCGCGGCGGTGAAGGTTCGATAGTCGGCGTTTTGATCGGAACTGCGCTTTTGCAAGTTCTTAGAAACCTTGTGAACTTACTCGGCATTCCCAGCTCACTGGACTTCGCCGTGATGGGCGCCGTTATTCTGATCGGTGTGATGGCTGATCAGATCCTTTCGGATCGAAGGAACCGCAGACAAGTTGCGCTGATGCGTGAATCGACCAAGAACGAGAGTCCGGCCACCAATTAAGATCTTGTCGAATGAAGCGTCGTTAAAGGGTATTTGGGAAGAACGGTGGCATCCGCTTCGCGAAGAGTGGGTAATCGTCGCGGCGCATCGTCAGGACCGTCCCTGGAGTGGCGAAACTGTTCCTCACGAACAGCAAGAGCTACCCGCCTATGTCGAAGATTGTTATCTCTGTCCGGGCAACAAGCGAATCAGCGGCGCAGTAAATCCGCAGTACGATGGAGTTTTTGTTTTTGATAACGACCATCCGTGCGTGGGCGTCAATGCTCCTGTCGAGTTGGCTGAGGCGCCTGGTATTTATCAAAATCGACCGGCCCGGGGTGTGGCCCGAGTTGTTTGCTACACGCCCCGGCACGATCTCGCGTTGGCCCAACTGCAAACAAATGAGATCGGCAACCTGCTGACTGAATGGCAGCGACAGTATGTCGATTTGGGATCGCAAGCCGACGTCAAGCATGTACTTGTGTTTGAAAACAAAGGTGAAGTTGTCGGCGTTTCAAATCCTCATCCGCACTGTCAGATCTACGCAACCAATTTTGTCTTTAAGACAACTGAGACTGAAGCAGCGGCGAGTGCGCGCTATCTGAGCGAACACGGACGGCCCATGTTTCAGGAGATCATTGCGGCGGAACAAAGTGAAGGCACACGAATCATTTGTGAAAACGATTCGACTGTCGCTTTCCTTCCCTACTTCGCTCGTTACGCTTACGAAGTTTATGTAGCGCCGAAACAAACACATGCGAGTCTGGCTAACCTTAGCGACCAGGAAGTGGAAGGGCTGGCTGAAGTACTAAAAGAAACGCTCGTGCGCTTCGATAATTTGTGGCAGATGCCTTTTCCGTATGTGATGGCTTTGCACCAGGCGCCGACTGATGGCGAAGATCATCGCGGCTTTCACTTCCACCTCGAGTTTCATCCCCCACTTCGAAAACCAAACCTGCTCAAGTACCTGGCTGGTCCGGAAATTGGCGGCGGCAATTTTCTTAGCGACACTTCTCCCGAGCAGAAGGCTGCGGAACTGCGCGCTGTTTCGAGTAGGCATTACACGATCAAATGAGTTCAGAGATCGCGGCATTAATCGATCCCATCAAACTTTTGCATCGCCAAATTCGCGAAGCAGTCGTGGAGTCGTGTGAGCGCTCGGCGCTGGAGGAGTTGTCGGCCATCGCGCGCGAAGAAGAAGGCGACACGATCTACGAAGTCGATCGGGTAAGTGAAGAGTTGCTGGTTGAATTTTTCGAACGCGAGATTGCGGCGACGACTCCGATTGTGTTGATCGCGGAAGGTTTGCCTGCAGGTAAGGTAGTGTTGCCGCAGGGCACGAATGAAAGCGACGCTGTGTGGCGCGTCATCGTCGATCCAATCGATGGCACCCGCGGTTTGATGTATCAGAAACGAAGTGCCTGGGTTCTGACTGGTGTTGCTCCGAATCGCGGGCCTGAAACTTCGCTGCGTGATATCGAGTTTGCGATCCAAACTGAGCTGCCGTTAGTGAAGCAGCATTTGTCTGACTCGGCCTGGGCGTTGCGAGGTGAAGGCGCGCAAGCAGAACGATTCAATCGGCTCACGGGCGAATACAAACCGTTAACCCTAAAGCCTTCAGCGGCAAAGACGATCGCGCACGGCTACGCTCAAATCTCGCGCTTCTTTCCCGGCGCGCGTGATGAACTGGCGGCGATTGACGAAGAGATCGTGTTGGCTGCTCTTGGACCAGTGCAACCCGACAAGGCCCACTGCTTTGAAGATCAATACACGTCATCGGGTGGACAGCTTTACGAGTTGATGAGTGGACACGATCGTTTTAACGCCGATCTCCGGCCACTGATGAATCGTCTGTTGGCCGAACGTGGTGTAGTGATGGGCATTTGTTGTCATCCTTACGACGTATGTACCGAACTAATCGCGCGTGAGGTTGGCGTCGTAGTTACTGATGAATTCGGTGAATCGTTGAACGCGAAGTTGTCGGTTGAGCCAAACATTACTTGGGTTGGCTACGCAAACACCGCAATTCGAGAACAGATCGAGCCGTTGTTGCAAGCGGCATTGCTGCGACGAGGTCTGGTGAGTACCACCTCGCGGTAGCGGGTGGGTGGCTTGAAATATTGGCCCGTCTGTAGCGTGCCCAACCCACCCGTTACCGCGAGGTGGCACTGACTCTTTGGCCTCTCATGACCTTGTTAACTGATACGCAAAACTTCATCGACACCGTTCGCTCTCGTCATGACTTCTTTCGTCCAAACGAAGAGATCATCGTCACACGCGCGCCGGGTCGACTCGACGTCATGGGAGGCGTGGCCGACTATTCCGGCTCGCTCGTTTTGCAATTACCTATCGCCGACGCCACGCATGTCGCGATTCAGAAGAGGTCGTCAACCAAACTCACGATACTGAGTCTCGGCAACAACACCGACGATCGTTTTATCGAGATCGAGCTATCGGAATTTTTAGCCAATGGTTCACCAATCGAATACGCCGATGCACGTGCTCGCTTCAGTGCTCCTGAAAATCACTGGGCTGCGTACGTCACCGGCGTGTTCCTTGTTTTAATGCGTGAGAGGAATGTTCGCTTCGATCATGGCGCACGCATTCTGATCAAATCGAATGTTCCCGAGGGTAAAGGTGTTAGTTCATCCGCTGCGATTGAAGTCGCCGTGATGAAAGCTGTTACCTCGGCGTTCAATATCACGGTTGGACCAGAGGAAGTCGCAACGCTCTGCCAAATACTCGAAAATCTGATCGCCGGCGCACCCTGCGGCATCATGGACCAGATGACTTCGGCCTGCGGCAAAGAAAACGAACTACTCGAACTTCTCTGCCAACCCGATCGCTTACAGGGCACGCTCGCTCTTCCTGATGAACTCAACGTCTGGGGCATCGATTCAGGTGTGCGCCACTCAGTTAGCGGTTCTGATTACGGGACGGTGCGCACCGCAGCATTTATGGGTTATCGCATGATCGCTGAAATTGCTGGTTTAAAAGTTTCCAGTAGCGACGATGGTCGAGTTTCGATCAACGATCCGAAATGGCACGGCTATCTTGCGAACATCAGTCCTGACGAGTTCGAAAAGAACTATTTGACTCGATTGCCGGAAACGATGAACGGCTCCGACTTCCTGAATAAGTATCAAGGAACTACTGATTCGGTCACGCGCGTAAAACCTGAGACCGCTTATCCGGTTCGCAAAGCGACGCAACATCCAATTTACGAAAACGCGCGCGTGCATTCGTTCGCTGCCATGCTGAAGAATTGGCATGGACTCGGCGAGGCTGCGAAACTCGGCGCATTGATGTTTGGCTCGCATCAAAGTTATTCAGATTGCGGTCTCGGTTCGGAAGCGACCGACTTGATCGTCGATCTCGTCAGGGAAGCTTCAACCGACGGACTCTATGGCGCGAGAATTACCGGTGGTGGCAGCGGCGGAACGGTTGCGGTGTTGGGCCATCGTGATGCGATCGACGCAATCGAACGAGTACGTCAGAATTATTATGCAAAGACCGGTTACCTGCCGGTGCTTATCGCCGGCTCGTCTCCCGGCGCAGTCACTTTCGATTATTTGAGACTTGAAAACATTCAACGAAATACAGTTTGACCATTGAAAAGGAAAGAAACCATGAAACTCACCCGCAGTTTTTCGAGTCTGCTGTTTGTCTTAGCGTTGCTACTTGGTGCAGCAACTGTCCACGCGCAAACCATCACCAAAGAAATTTTTGGTAAAACCGCCGAAGGTGAAAGCGTCGATCTTTACACGCTGACCAACGCTAACGGAATGCGAGCGAAGATCACCAACTATGGCGGCATCGTCACAACGTTGACAGCTCCGGATCGCAACAACAAATATGGCGACGTCGTGTTGGGCTTCAATGATCTCGATTCATATCTCAAGGGTCATCCCTACTTCGGCGCGCTTGTCGGTCGCTACGGCAATCGTATCGCGAAGGGACGTTTCACGTTGAATGGCACTGAATACAAACTGGCGGTGAATAACGGAGAGAACCACCTGCACGGCGGCATCAAGGGATTCGATAAAGTTGTGTGGACTGCGAAGTCGATGAAGACCAAGCTTGGACCAGCACTGTCGTTGACCTACGTGAGCAAGGACATGGAAGAAGGCTATCCGGGAAAACTGACCGTGAACGTGGTCTATACTCTCACCAGCAACAATGAACTTCGCCTCGACTACACTGCCTCAACTGATAAAGACACGGTCATAAATCTCACGCACCACTCTTACTTCAACCTGGCGGGCGAAGGTAATGGCGATATTCTAAATCACGAGCTCTTGCTAAGAGCTTCGCGCTTTACACCGACTGATGCTGGTTCAATTCCCACCGGGGAACTTAAAGATGTAGCGGGCACACCGTTCGATTTTCAGAATTCGACTGTCATCGGCGCGCGCATCAATGACAACGATCAGCAACTTCAATTTGGTGGTGGCTACGATCACAACTGGGTATTGAACGGCAACATGGGGGTGCTTCGTCAGGCGGCAATAGTTTCCGAGTCGACTACTGGTCGCGTGATGGAAGTATGGACCACCGAACCTGGGGTTCAGTTCTATACGGGAAACTTCCTCGACGGCACGTTGACGGGCAAGAGCGGAAAAATTTATCAGAAGCGTTACGGTCTCTGTCTCGAAACTCAGCATTACCCCGATTCGCCGAACCAACCAAAGTTTCCGACGACGACGTTGAAAAAAGGCGCGACGTACCATTCAACGACGATCTATAAGTTCAGCGCGAAGAAGTAACCGCCGAAGGCGCGTTTGAAGTTGAACCCGACATCCCAAAATCCAATTAATCCGCGATTTCGTCGCGAAGCGACACATGAATATTATTCGTCGCCTAGCGACGCTTGAAGATTTCGTCGCGGAGCGACGCATGAATTTAGCCAGCCGTTTCAACGGCTGGCTTCTCAACGAGGGAAATGAGGCGTCGCGTAGCGACGCCTGAACCCCGTGATCCATCAATGATAATTCCGCCCATTCAGGCGTCGCTCCGCGACGCCCATCTCCTACCTCCCGCTTTCCAGCCGTTAAAACGGCTGGCTAAATTCATGCGTCGCTCCGCGACGCCCACCTCTTACCTCTCGCTTTCCAGCCGTTAAAACGGCTGGCTAAATTCACGCGTCGCTCCGCGACGCCCACCTCTTATCTCCCGCTTTCCAGCCGTTAAAACGGCTGGCTAAATCCATGCGTCGCTCCGCGACGTTTCCCTGTCAATTCCTGAAACCGTGCTCCTACTTCACCGCATCACCCCATCTCCCACTCGCCCCATCTCCCACTCCCCCCATCTCCCACTCTCCCACTCGCCCCGTCCAACTTTCTTATTGACGCCCCATCACCCCTCGTGCTATTAGTTCGCGCCACGAACTAAACCACGTTCAGCCTTCTCTTTTCTCCTGGGAAACTATTTTCCCTTTCGTCAGCATGCGTAAGATCGACTTAACCAATTTTCAGGTTGCTACCAGCGAGACCGCGCGCCACATCAACCGGCGCATCGTCCTGAACCTGATTCGCAGCCATCAACCGATCTCACGCGCGGACCTGGCGCGTCATTCCGGTCTACAACGCAGCACCGTCTCAGTCATCACCGAACAACTCATAACCGAACGCTGGGTCACTGAAGGAGCAAATGGTCATGTCCCGAGAGGTCGTCGCCCACGTTTCCTTCATCTGAACAAGGAACGAGTCGGAATTATCGGGGTCAACATCCGACCGGCAATGACAACCCTGGCCCTCGCAAATCTGGACGGCCATTTCGTCGCCCAGGAATCACTGCCGACCGCAAAAGATCCGGCCCAGTTCATAGAGGATTTGATTCCTCGGCTGCAAAACCTTAAGAAAATGCGCCCGGAACTGACCTGTGAAGGAATCGGCGTCAGCCTTCCCGGCCGCGTGGACCTCACTTCGCAGCGCCTCGTATTCGCCCCAAATCTCGATTGGCAGGACTTCGATTTGAAGTCCCCGCTTGAAGAAGCGACTGGTCTTCCAGTCGAGCTCGAGAACGCGGCAAATGCTTGTGCGCTTGCTGAAATTTGGTTCGGGCGGAGGTCGGAGAGCGCGCAGGACATGGTGGCCTTAACTGTCGCAGAAGGAATCGGAACCGGCCTGGTTTTGAATCATCAACTGGTCCGGGGATCTACCGGTGTCGCAGGTGAATTCGGACACACGACGATCGTTGAAAACGGTCTCGAATGTCGCTGCGGCAACAAAGGCTGCTGGGAGCTATACGCTTCAAACTCTGCGGCCATTCGATACTACACGGGCTCAAAGCCGACTCCCCAGACACCGAGCTTTGACGATATTTTGCGACTCGCAAGCCAGGGAGATTTAAAGGCAGTCGAAGCTCTGAACAAGATGGCCCACTATCTCGGGGTCGGAATCGCAATGCTGGTAACCGGCCTGGCGCCGGACATAATTCTGGTCATTGGAGAGATAACGAGGCTGTGGAGTCAGGTCGGTCCAATTATTACCAGGACAGTCGCTGAACGCTCATTAACACACGCAAATACGCGCATAGTGCCAACTGATCCTGTGTCGCATCCCAGGCTTCTCGGCACAATTGCGCTCGTACTTCAACAACATTTTGGGGCGCCATCTGTCGCTTAGAACTTACTACGCCCATTTTGTTGTTGACCCGAACTAAAGTGTCCAGGGTTTTGGTTTTCGTCCATAGTGCCAACCGGCAACTGCTATTTATAGATCAAGCGATGGTTTTCACGGATTTTGCTGGCGTTGATGATCGCATCAAGCCACTCAGGTCGCGCTAAAGACACTCGACCGCTTCTGCGTCGCCCGCAGTTCGAAGCGCATCGGCCACGGATAGCTTTCCAACTAAGAAGGAGATAACACGATGTTCCGTCCAACCACAGCATCCACATCAAGATTCCGGCGACACCTGCGCCGCGAAGTTCCTCTGGTGCTGCTTATGATCTTCACTATGAGTCTGGTGGCAATTGGTCAGATCCTCTATGGCTCACTGGTGGGAACCGTAACCGATCCAAACGGCGCTGCTGTTGCTAATGCCAAGGTCGAGGCGACTAACCTGGCTACAGGAAGCGTGTCGACCACTACTACTGACGACAACGGGCTCTACACAATTCGCGATCTCCAGATTGGCCAGTACAAAGTCACAATTTCCGGCTCTTCTTTCAAGACCACGATCAAAGAAGCCGTTGTTATCGAGGCAAACAAAACCTTTCGCTTCGATTCCCAAATGGAAGTCGGGGGAGTAGCGGAAACTGTAGTGGTGACGGGCGGCCAGGAGGCAGCCCTGCAAACCGATCGAGCTGACGTGAACATCACGCAAACTGAGAGGCAGGTCAACAACTTGCCACTCTTCGGCAGCATCGGGCGAAACTACCAGAGTTTGATCTACCTGATTCCCGGCACTACGAGGGGCACGGGCGGATTTTTCATTAATGGCTCCGGCACTGAGGACAATTCAGCCGCTGGTAATCCTCAGCGCTCTATGTCATTCAACGTCAATGGCGTATCGCGTTTGCAGAACAACACCAAGATCGATGGCTCGAGCATCATCTATCCATGGTTGCCGGGCAACACCGTTTACGTTCCCCCAGCCGAAGCTATTCAGGAAGTGAATATCGTCACCAATGCCTTCGACGCTGAGCAGGGACTCGCGGGTGGCGCGGCAATTAACGTGAGCATCAAGACCGGCGGTAACGACTTCCACGGATCAGCCTGGGGTTACGATACAAACAGCCGGTTCAGATCACGTACTTTCTTTCAGGCAGCAAACCAACCTAAGAACCCGAAGAACATTCTGGCCCAGTTCGGCTACGCCGTCAGTGGGCCAGTTATCCTGCCCCACTTTGGCGAGGGTGGACCAACAATCTGGAGCGGTAAGAACAAACTCTTCTTCTTCACCGACCTCGAACGTACAACTCAGCGAAATGCCGCAGGCGGTACGTTTACCGTAGCTCCGGCTACCTTACGACCAGATGCCAACGGCAACGTCAACTTCAATGGCACGGGAATCACGGTATATGACCCGGCCTCTAATCCGAACCCGGCATTACGCACGCCTTTTCCAGGTAACATAATTCCGGCCAATCGGATCGACCTTGCCGCGCTCGAGATCATCAAACGGTTGCCGCTACCAAATCTGCCGGGCAATACGCTTAACTTCGCGTCGGCAGGCGTAGGTGAGTTCGACCGCACCAACACGGACATCAAGATCAATTACCTTCACGGCGAGAAGCTCACCGTATTTGGTCGCTACAGCCGCTCTCCTACGCTGATCATCGACCCGCCGATATTTGGAGAAGTCAGTGGTCCAGCTTTGAATGGCGGACAATTGGGTACGGCGCCGGGCTTGATTAATCTGTTCGGTATCGGCGGCACCTACTCGTTTACTTCGAACCTCGTGCTGGATGCAAACATCGGCTACACGCGCCAGGTACTTGGTGCACAAGGCTTTGATATCGTTTCTAACTTCGGTCTCAATGTCCTGCAGATTCCTGGAACCAATGGTCCGGATCGATTGCAGGGTGGCGTGCCGGCTTTCCAAATCAACGGTGGTTGGACTAACATCGGCAACGACAACACCGGAAACCCTTTCCTGTTCCGCGATAATCAGTACGTTGCTGCAGCGAATCTCGCGTGGCTAAAAGGCGCGCACTCATTCCGCTTTGGCGCGGACTATCTCAACCCTCAACTAAACCACTTCCAGCCGCAGGGCGGTTCTTTTCAAACCGTACGCGGCTCCTTCGGTTTCAACGGTAACGTCACCCGCCAGCAAGGCAACGCAGCGAGCACTGCCGAAAGTCAACAGTTCCATAGCTGGGCAGACTTCCTGCTGGGCTTGCCTGCACAGGCAGGAAAAGTGGACCAGTTGCGCAATCCAAACTCGGTATACTGGAAGCAGTATGCGCTCTACGCTCGTGATCATTGGCAGATAACTAGAAAAATCACGCTTACATACGGACTGCGTTGGGAGCTCTTTGGTACGCCCAGGAAAGACAATACCGGCATCAATCGCTTTGACCCTGATACCGGACGGGTTTTAACAGGCGGACTTACCGGCGTGCCATTTGATACAGGCGCAGATTCGGGAGTGGGTCTCTTCTTACCACGAGTCGGCATTGCCTATCGCTGGAACGACAAGACGGTGCTGCGCGGAGGCTACGGTCAATCCGCCGATCCAAGGCCTTATCAGGATGTGCGGAATGCTTATCCGATTGCAAACATCTGGTCCATGCCGGCGCTTAAATTTAACGGCCTCGACAACAATTTTCTTCCAGTGACAACTCTTCGTCTGGGATTGATCAACACTGCCGGTGCGCCAGACATCAACAATGGCAACATTCCGCTTCCGGCAAACACCGGTACTACGACCTTTCCTAAAGACGAGCCCCGGCAAAGAATCCATTCTTTCAACGTTATGATCGAGCGCCAACTGCCGTGGAAATTCACCGGTCAGGTTGGCTACGTCGGCACGCGAGCTATCGGTCAGATGGGTTTCATCAACATCAACGCGGGACCTCCGGGAGGTGGTAACGCAGCCCGACCACTGGCCATCAAGTTTGGTCTACAAGCAGACATTAACTCAATCCAACCTTATGGGGACACAACGTATGACAGTCTCCAGGCAATGTTTACCAGGCGGTGGGCCAGTTCAACTTTTGGCGTGGCCTACACGTGGTCCAAGACCATTAACTTCGCTGACAACGACGGCGGACCGAGAATTCAATACATGCCTGCTAAGCAACTCAATCGAGGTCCGGCGAGCTACGATCGCACGCATAACGTTGAAATGCACGGCGTCTACGACTTACCGTTTGGTAAAGGTGAACGGTGGGCCAATGATGGCTGGGCCGGCAGAGTGTTGGGCGGCTTCCAGGTAAGCGGTGTAGCCAGCATCATGAGCGGTATTCCGTTCTATGTCGTACAGGGTAATGGGTTCAACCTCAATGCCCAGGGAAGCGCACAAGTCCCTGACCAGATCAAGGATGTCACGATCTTTGGCGGCATTGGTATCGCATCTCAACGCGGAACGGCAGCCGGCTTGTACTTCGATCCAACAGCGTACAGGCAGGTAAATATTTGCGTTGGTGTCGATGGCGCGGGGAATCCATGTCCGGCACAACGGTTCGGCAGTGCCGGCCGCAATAACCTCCGTGGTCCGGGTTTCTTCGAAACGGATTTGAGCATCTTTCGCACCTTCTCTATTTCGGAGCAGGTGAAGTTTCAACTCCGCGCCGAGGCTTTGAACGCTACGAACCACGCGAACTTTGCCAACCCGAACGCTGATGTTACGGGGGCCAACTTCGGAGCTGTCACCGGGCTTTATGGACCGAACCAGTCACGTCAGTGGCGCTTTGGTGCCCGGTTCTCGTTCTAAGTGTTGTGGAGTAAGGCCCGGGATTCGTCTCGGGCCTCAACTGCAAAAGCAACTTTTGTCTGGGACTCGACATAAGTATGATAGGGTGACAACTATGCTTACTTTCCCGTCTTCTATGGTTCATTGGTTCTCTTTGGCTTTGCCACCTGTTGTGAGGAATGGCTATGCCTTTCCGTTAACTGTCCGTTCATTTTGGGCTACGCCCTCTTTCCTTGCCTTGCCTCTAAAGGACGACGAAGACATAGCGGGCGTAGCCCAAACTTCTTTACGGAAAGGCATAGCTATTCCTCACAACAGATGGCAGAGCCTTGTCGTTTATGTGATGCCGTTGCTGATCCTTTTGCTGACCCCGGTCGCGCACGCGCAAACGATCGAACGTCCGGCGCTAGTCACGCTAACCGCCGAGCAGGACCATCAACGCACCATGAACCTGCTCAGGATCTCCAGGCTTCGTCCGGGCGCGAACCCGCGCAGCAAAGAACCCGCCAATCAACCAAACTACGACGAAGCAAAAGCGAATCCCTATCCGAACCTTCCCGATCCGTTGACCTTAAAGAACGGGAAGAAAGTCACTGACGCAAAGACGTGGTGGACCAAGCGCCGCCCCGAGATCGTCGAAGATTTCAATCGTGAAATCTACGGCTACGTCCCCATGAATGCGCCGAAGGTGAACTGGGAAGTCGTAAGCACTACGCAAGACAAGAACGGCGAGATTCCGGTTATCACAAAGAAGCTGTTGGGCCATGTTGATAATCGCACTTATCCGGACATCAAAGTCGACATCGATCTAACCGTCACAACTCCAGCGCAGGCGAAAGGTCCTGTGCCGTTGATGATCGAATTTGGTTTTGTTTTCCCGGCCAACTTTCGTCCGCCCGCAAATGCGCCTGCGCCACCGCCTGGTCCAACCTGGCAACAACAACTGCTGATGAATGGTTGGGGCTACGCGATCCTGATCCCTAACTCAATTCAGGCCGACAATGGCGCCGGTTTGACGCAAGGCATCATCGGTTTAAGCAACGGTGGACAACCACGCAAGGTCGACGACTGGGGCGCTTTAAGAGCATGGGCGTGGGGCGCGAGTCGCGCCCTCGATTACCTGGAAACAGACAAAGCAGTTGATGCAAAACATGTCGGCATTGAAGGACTGTCGCGCTATGGCAAAGCGGCGTTAGTGACGATGGCCTACGACCAGCGTTTCGCGATTGGCTTTATTGGTTCATCCGGTGAAGGTGGCGCAAAACTCCATCGCCGTAATTTTGGAGAGCTGGTCGAAAACGTTGCCGGTTCTGGTGAATATCACTGGATGGCTGGAAATTTTCTCAAGTATGCGGGTCCATTGACGTGGGCCGATTTGCCGGTCGATGCACATGAGTTGATTGCGTTGTGCGCGCCGCGTCCAACTTTCATTAGTTATGGAGCGGCTGAAGGACCAGGGGCAGAAGGTCAGTGGGTCGATCAGCGTGGCAGTTTTATGGCGGCGGTGGCAGCCGGTCCCGTGTTTCGCCTGCTGGGCAAGAAAGATCTGGGCACTACTGAATTTCCACCAGTTGAAACGGCGTTGATTGATGGTGAGTTAGCGTGGCGACAACATAGCGGCGGTCACACGACCGGTCCCAACTGGCCCACGTTCATCCAATTCGCCAGCCGTTACATCAAGAGCACGCCGCTCAAGTGAATGATGTCCGATATGCTTTCAGAACTCTATCTTCGTGGCGATGAAGTCAGTACCGTAACGCGGTAGCGTCGGGTCACGCAATAGTCTCAGGCCCATCAAATCAAGGATCACCCGACGCTACCGCGTTACGGTACTGACTTCATCGCCACGGAAATTCGCTATCTGTATGAGTCGTAGATTACTCATTATCGTTCTAATTTTTTTCTCAATCACCGTCGTTAAAGCGGATGACGGCTATCGTCTTTGGCTGCGCTACGATCGTTCGCCATCCGCAACTCAATATCGCAACCAGGTTAAATCAATCGTCATAACTGGAAACTCGCCAACGTGCGACGCGATTCGTTCAGAACTAACCACCGCACTCAACGGTCTATTAGGAACAACTCCAGCAACAACTACGACGATCGATAATAACGGGGCACTCGTCATCGGCACGCCTTCCAGTTCACCTCTCATCGCGGGCCTTCATTGGAACGCGCAACTCGACAAACTCGGCCCGGAAGGCTACGTCATTCGCACCACACGAGTCGGTAAATATTCCGCGATCGTCATCGCTTCCCAAACCGACGTTGGCGCGTTGTATGGATCATTTCGATTTCTGCGCATGATGCAGACATTAATCCCCATTGGAAACGTCAACGTGGTCGAAAGTCCGCGCTTGCGCCTGCGCGTACTTGATCACTGGGACAATCTCGATGGGAGCATCGAGCGCGGATACGCAGGGCACTCTTTATGGGACTGGGGTGCCCTGCCTAAAACTGTTGACCCGCGCCTACGCGATTACGCGCGCGCAAATGCCTCGATCGGTATCAACGGCTCGGTGTTGAATAACGTCAACGCAAATTCACAGATATTCACTAAAGACTATCTAAAGAAAGTGGCCGCGATCGCCGACGTCTTTCGCCCTTACGGTGTTCACGTCTATCTTTCGGCGCGCTTCTCTGCCCCGATGGATATTGGCGGGCTAAAAACAGCCGATCCGTTGGACGCCGGGGTCGCCGAGTGGTGGAAAAAGAAAGCTGACGAAATCTACGCCCTGGTTCCCGATTTTGGAGGCTTCGTCGTCAAAGCAAATAGCGAAGGACAACCTGGACCACGTACCTACAACCGCACGCATGCCGATGGCGCAAACATGCTCGCCGCCGCAGTTGCGCCACATCACGGTGTAATCATGTGGCGCGCATTTGTTTACGACATGAAACCGGGTTACGACCGCGCCGGCGCCGCGTATGAAAATCTGCAACCATTCGACGGTAAGTTTGCCGCCAACGTTTTGCTGCAAGTGAAGAATGGTCCAATTGATTTTCAACCTCGCGAACCGTTTCATCCGCTCTTTGGCGCAATGCCGAAGACGCAGTTAATACCCGAGTTTCAGATCACGCAGGAGTATCTCGGATTTTCGAACCATCTCGTTTTTCTTGCGCCGATGTGGCGCGAGTTCTTCTCGGCTGACACCTACGCTAATGGGCGCGGCTCGACCGTTACAAAAGTTGTAGATGGTAGTCTCGATCATCAACGCCTGACTGGAATCGCCGGGGTTGCCAATACCGGCACGGATCGCAATTGGACCGGTCATCAGTTTTTACAAGCGAACTGGTTTGCCTTTGGTCGACTCGCGTGGGACCCCGACACTTCGTCACGCTCGATCGCGCAGGACTGGATTCGCATGACGTTGACTGAAGATCCAAAAGCAGTAGCAACGTTGACGAAGATCATGCTCGACTCTCGTGAAGCAGTAGTTGATTACATGACGCCGCTCGGGCTTCATCACATTATGTGGGGAAATCACCACTATGGCCCCGCGCCGTGGTGGGACACGTTTCCACGCGACGATTGGAACCCGGTCTACTATCATAAGGCTGACGATAAAGGCGTCGGATTCGATCGCACGCAAACAGGCAGCAATACTGTTGCGCAATACCATCCTGCCGTGCGAAAACTGCTCGAGAATCTGACCACGTGCCCAGACGAATACCTGCTTTGGTTTCATCATGTTCCCTGGAACTACCGGATGCGCTCCGGCAAAATTCTTTGGGACGACATGGCCCTGCACTACCAACACGGAGTCGATTGGGTCCGCTCGACTCGCAAACAATGGGACAGTCTGGCAAAGGTGATCGATCCTGAACGACACGCTGAAGTCGCGAAAAAACTCGCGATTCAGGAGCGCGACGCGGTTTGGTGGCGAGACGCGGTGCTGCTCTATTTTCAGGGGTTCTCGAAGAAGCCGTTGCCGCCAGGCGTCGAGAAGCCGGCGTATACGTTAGAACATTACAAATCAGAAAGCCTGGTTTGGTGAGAGTATTTGCCCCTTCGGGGCCAGGGATTTTAGTGGTCAGAGAGTCAGTACCACCTCGCGGTAGCGGGTGGGTTTATTTTGAAATGAGGGCGCCTTTAGCATGATCGACCCACCCGCTACCGCGAAGTGGTACTGACTCTTTCAACTACCTACATGAAGATCGTCGACATTCGTCCCACTACCGTGACTGTTCCGCTCGAAGCGCCGCTTCGTCACGCAAACGGCTGTCACTGGGGACGCTTTGTACGCACGATCGTTGAGGTTGAAACTGACGACGGCCTGATCGGACTCGGCGAGATGGGTGGCGGTGGCGAGTCAGCCGAAGCAGCCTTTCGCGCGATGAAGACTTATCTCGTCGGTCACGATCCGGCGCGACTCGAAGAGATGCGGTTCCTGATCGCGAACCCGACGGCTTCGCTTTATAACAATCGAACTCAAGTGCTCGCGGCTATCGAGTTTGCTTGTCTCGATCTTATCGGTCAAAAGTGGGGCGTGCCAGTCTCGGAAATTCTCGGCGGCAGATTGCGCGACAAGATTCCGTTCGCTTCATATTTGTTCTTTCGTTATGCGAGTAAGCAGAACGACGTCGATGAAGTCAGGACCGCGGAACAACTGGTCGGTCATGCGCGAGATTTAAAGAATCGTTTTGGTTTTACTTCACACAAGGTTAAAGGCGGCGTCTTCCCGCCCGAATACGAACTAGACTGCTATCGCGCGCTCGCCGCGGAGTTCAAAGACGATCGTTTTCGTTTTGATCCCAACGGCGTCTGGTCCACCGAAACAGCCATCTGGTTTGGCCAACAGATCGAAGATTTGCGCAACGACTATCTCGAAGATCCAGTTTATGGAATGAACGGCATGCGTCGCGTGCGTGAAAAAGTGCGAATGCCGCTAGCGACCAACACAGTCGTAGTCAATTTCGAACAGTTGGCTGCGAACGTGCTCGACACGGCTGTTGATGTCATTCTGTTAGACACAACTTTCTGGGGCGGCATCAGGCAATGCGTTAAAGCCGCAAATGTCTGTGAGACTTTTCAACTTGGCGTGGCGATGCATTCGTCCGGTGAACTCGGTATTCAACTCGCGACGATGCTTCATCTCGCGGCTGTGATTCCGAATCTTTCGTTTGCCGGTGACGCGCATTATCACCACTTGATGGACGACGTAATCGAAGGCGGTAAGTTTGAATACAAAGACGGGCAGATTACTGTTCCAAGTGGTCCAGGTCTGGGCGTCAAACTCGATTACGACAAACTGACCGCTTACAAAGAGCTGTACCGGCGTCTGGGTTCGTATCCCTACGATCAGGATCCACTGCGACCTGGTTGGGTACCGACCATTCCGAATGATCGTTGGGCCGATCCGCTCGACGCGCGAACGCCCACGAATATCCACCTTTGATGAGAGAAAGGACGAGCGATGATTAGTCTGGTGGAAAATCAAGCCGTGCAAGCCGAGCTAATAACGGACAAAGAAAAGCTGCGGCAACAAGTCGAAAGCGTGGTGCTTAAAACACCCGCCATCGACATTCACACGCACGTGCATCCACCGGTGTTCAGCACGTTGTTTCTTTCCGGTATCGACGATCTACTTACCTATCACTATCTGATCGCGGAAACACTGCGCGCGTCTGACTTATCACACGCCTGCTTCTGGCGAATGACGAAAACAGAGCGCGCAGACTTTGTTTGGAAAACACTTTTTGTCGACAGCACTCCACTCTCCGAGGCAGCGCGTGGAATCGTCACGATCCTGAAGGCATTTGATCTCGACACGCGCGCCGAAAACCTTAACGAAGCGCGGACATTTTTTGCGGCGCAAAGAGCAGACGAACATCTTGATCGAGTACTCGAAATGGCTGCCGTAAGCGATGTAGTGATGACCAACGATCCTTTTAGTGAACAGGAAACGCAGTTGTGGTTGTCGGAAATCACTTTGGATGCTCGTTTCCACGCGTCGTTGCGTCTGGACGGATTATTAAATGATTGGCCCAATGCTTTTGAGTTGCTGTCGGCCCAGGAATTCAAAGTGAATCGGACTTTGGATGAAACGACATTTGTAGAAATTCGTCGCTTTATCGATAAGTGGATCCTGAAAATGCGGCCGGTCTACATGGCGGTTTCCTTACCTGCCGATTTTCGATATCCCGTGAACGACGATCGCACTCAACTGCTTCGCGAAGTCATCATGCCGACTGCCCGCGAACACAATCTTTCACTCGCAGTCATGATTGGTGTGCGACGAGGCGTCAATCCGAATCTTCGTTCAGCCGGTGACGGTGTTGGCAAAGCCGATATGACGGCGCTGGAAAGAATGTGCGGCGAATTTGCAGACGTTAAATTTCTGGCGACGTTTCTATCGCGTGAGAACCAGCACGAACTCTGCGTGAGCGCACGAAAGTTCAACAACCTGATGCCCTTCGGTTGCTGGTGGTTTCTTAATAACCCGTCGATCGTGTCGGAGATTACGGCTGAACGTTTGGAGCTTCTTGGACCAACGTTTGTGCCGCAACATTCAGACGCAAGAGTGCTCGAACAACTGATCTACAAGTGGCAACATTCGCGTACCCAAATTGCGAACTCGCTGAACGATGCCTATGCAAGATTGTTGGACAGCGGGCGACCAGTATCAGCAAAAGAAATTTCACGCGACGTAACGCGCTTGTTCTCCGGCAACTTCCGAAACTGGGTGGGACAAGATCTACTTTAGTGGTGATGAAGTCAGTACCGTAACGCGGTAGCGTCGGGTCACTCAAGGACCCGTACGCAGACACTATCAAGCAGACCCGACGCTACCGCGTTACGGTACTGACTCCATCGCCACTGGATTCGTTCAATCGACAAACTTGTATCTGGAGCTAAATAACTGAATATGAGATCCCGAGCCTCTATTAGAACAGTTCTAGCCATCGCGGCGATCGTTCTCTCCGCTATTACTCTGCCCTTCTCTACAATCACGCATTCGCAAAACGCGACCGCTGATTACAAGAACCCAAAGCTTTCAGTCGATGCGCGGGTCGCCGATCTAATCAAGCGAATGACGATTGAAGAGAAAGTGGCCCAACTCACCTGTCTCTGGCAGCAACGTCCGGAAATGAATGCGCCCGGCGATCTATCAACTGATCGTGGCGACCTGTCTCCTGAAAAAGCGCAACAGGTAATGAAATACGGTATCGGACAGATTGCCCGGCAGCGCGAACGAAAAGGACCACGTGAAGGCGCAGCGTTTGCCAACTCGGTCCAGAAGTGGTTGGTCCAAAATACCAGACTCGGTATTCCGGCGATGTTTCATGACGAGATTCTGCACGGTCACATGGCCCAGGGCAGCACCAGTTTTCCGCAGCCAATCTCGCTTGCCAATAGTTGGGACCTCGATCTGATTAGCAAAGTCTTTACTGTCGCCGCTCTCGAAACACGATTACGAGGCAGTCATCAGGTACTTGGTCCAAATCTGGATCTTGCTCGCGAACCTCGCTGGGGTCGAACTGAAGAGACTTACGGCGAAGATCCATATCTGACTTCGCGCATCGCAGTCGCCGTAATCAAGGCGATTCAAGGTCAGGGACCAACTGTCGACAACGAACACGTCATCGCCACGGCCAAACATTTCGCCGGACACGGTCAACCGGAAGCAGGAACAAACGTTGGACCAGCAAGTCTCTCCGAACGGACTTTGCGCGAAGCTTTTCTGCCCAGTTTTGAAGCTGCCGTAAAGGAAGGTGGCGTGATGAGTGTGATGCCGTCGTACAACGAAATCGACGGTGTGCCTTCGAGCATCAACAAATGGCTGCTCGACGATGTGCTTCGCAAAGAATGGGGCTTTCAGGGATATTTAACTTCAGACTATTATGCGCTCCCGCAACTCGAATCGCTCCACCATGTCGTCGCCGACAAAGCCGAAGCAGCCCGGCTCGCCATCGAAACCGGTATCGACGTCGAGACTCCGGACCCGGATGTCTTTCCTTCCCTCGTCCAATTAGTAAAGGACAAGAAAGTATCCGAAACCCTCGTCGATCAAGCCGTGCGTCGCGTTCTGAAAGCAAAGTTCCTGCTTGGGCTTTTTGAAAATCCGTACGTTGATGAAGCGAAAACTGAACAGGTAACTAACTCAACGAGCGCACAGCAGCTTGCGGCTGAAGCAGCTCGTCGTTCCATCGTTCTTCTAAAAAACCAGAACAACCTGTTGCCTCTCGATCGTAACGCGATCAAATCCATCGCGGTCATTGGACCAAACGCCGAGAAGGTTCATCTTGGTGGCTACAGCGATAATCCTGGTCGTGGTGTCAGCGTGTTGCAGGGGATCAAAGACAAAGTTGGCGCTAATATCAAAGTCAACTATGCCGAGGGCTGCAAGATAACGAAGGAAGGCGGCAACTGGTGGGCCGACACGTCACACCTCAGCGATCCGGCCGAAGATCAGAAATCGATCGCGGCAGCGGTCGAGACGGCGAAAACGTCTGACGTCGCGCTGCTGGTACTCGGCAGCAACGAAGATACGAACAAAGAAGGGTGGGCCGACAATCACCTCGGTGATCGCGACACGCTCGATCTTTTAGGCGCCCAAAACGATCTCGCCAAAGCAGTGCTCGCGACCGGCAAACCAACCATCGTGATGCTCATCAATAGCGGCGCGTTATCGATCAACTACATCGCAGAAAACGTACCCGCGATTCTGGAAGGTTTCTATTTAGGACAGGAAACCGGCACTGCAGTCGCCGACGTGTTGTTTGGCGATTACAACCCGGCCGGAAAACTTGCCATCAGTTTCCCACGATCAGTTGGTCAACTGCCGATCTATTACAACCAGAAACCGTCGGGTCGTCGCGGTTATGTATTTGTGAACAAGGACCCGCTCTTCCCGTTTGGTTTTGGTCTAAGTTACACAACATTCTCCTATTCAACTCCGACGATTAGTCCAGCGCGTATCACGCCCGATGGCAAAGCGACCGTCAGCGTGACAGTCACTAACACCGGCAAACGGGCGGGAGACGAGATCGTGCAACTTTATATTCACGATCTGGTGAGTTCAGTCACGAGACCAATCAAAGAGTTGAAAGACTTCCGCCGTATTTCATTAGCGCCGGGCGAAAGCAAGCAGATCGACTTTGTGATCACTCCCGACAAACTCTGGTTCTATAACATGCAGATGAAACGCGTGGTTGAACCAGGCTGGTTCGACATCATGGTTGGTCCAAGTTCAGCGAACAATCAAACTGTCAAACTCGAGGTAGCAGCACATTGAAGTAGGAGCGCAGGCGTCTTGGCTGCCGTCTTCGCACACAGCTAACACACTGATAGTTAACCCTAAATCGATTTTATGAACGCATTAGTTGAGGTACGTACACTATGCGGTTATGGTGTGACCGCCTGACTAATCATCTGAGGAACGAAAGCAATGGGATCAGCTAATTTACAACCAAAACCAGAACATAAATTCACTTTTGGACTATGGACGGTCGGCAATCGCGGTCGCGACCCCTTCGGCGATGCCACACGCCCAACGATCAGTCCAGTCACGATCGTACACAAACTCAGCGAGTTGGGCGCTTTCGGCGTCAACTTACATGACAACGATCTCATTCCTATCGACGCGACGCCGGCCGAACGCGATCGGATCGTCAGCGACTTTAAAAAAGCACTTGATGACACGGGCATGAAAGTGCCAATGGCCACCACGAACCTTTTTTACGATCCCGTTTTCAAAGACGGCGCTTTCACTTCCAACGATCCGCGCGTCCGTCTCTATGCGTTACAAAAAACCATGCGCTCGATGGATCTCGGCGCCGAACTCGGCGCACACATTTATGTCTTCTGGGGCGGGCGTGAAGGCGCAGAAGTAGACGCCGCTAAAGATGCGCGTGAGGCGTTGAAGTGGAACCGTGAAGCGTTGAACTTTCTTTGTGAATACTCGATCGATCAAGGCTACGACTACAAGTTCGCTTTAGAAGCGAAACCAAACGAACCTCGTGGTGACATCTATCTGCCGACGACCGGCGCGATGCTGGGTTTCATTGCAACACTCGATCATTCGGAAATGGTTGGCGTGAATCCCGAGGTGGGCCATGAACAAATGTCAGGCTTGAATTTTTATCATGTGATTGCGCAGGCAATTGAAGCGAACAAGTTGTTTCATATCGATCTCAACGATCAAAAAGGTCCACGTTTCGATCAGGACCTGCGGTTTGGTTCGGAGTCGATCAAGAACTTGTTCTTCTTAGTGAAGCTGCTTGAAGAGTCAGGTTACGAAGGGCCACGCCACTTTGACGCGCATTCGTATCGCAGTGAAAACGAAGAAGGCGTGTGGGAATTCGCCAAAGGCTGCATGAGAAATTACCTGATCTTCAAAGAGAAGGCTGAACAGTTTAAGGCAGACGATGAGATTCAGGCGTTGTTGGCTGACATTCGTTCGGATGGACCAGACGCAGCGGAACCACTCGGCGCCTACAGTAAAGCGAAGGCTGAAAACATCAAGTCAATGCCGCTTGATCGAATTGAGATAGCTAAAAAGCCCTTGCCCTACGAACGACTCGATCAACTGACAATCGATCTCTTGTTAGGCATTCGATAATTCTCTGTGCTTCTGAAAGGAATAGAAATGCGGGTCCGGTTACCAATCAAAAGACGCGATCTGTTGGTTGCGTTTGTGGCCGTTGTTTCAACTCTTGGCGTGATCGCAATTAAGGGACAGTCAAAGGTGATGCAGTCGACTGCGTTTGACTGGAACTCGATTGCGGTCAAAGACAATGAAGTCGGATCTGTACGACAGTTTTTTCGCAGTCCAACTGCGACACTTGATGAACTAGAGTGTCATGTCACAACGCTTAAGCCTGGTATGCAATCGCACCCGCCGCATCAACACGTGAATGAAGAGTTAGTGATCATTCGCGAGGGCACAGTTGAAGTGTTATCAAATGGTGAATGGAAGAAAGTTGGCCCAGGCTCAGTCGTCTTCAACGCTTCAAACCAGTTACATGCATTGAAAAACGTCGGGACAACGCCGGCCGTCTATCACGTAATCAACTGGAAATCACCCGGCAAGTAATGTCCGATATGCTTTTTGGCCTTATAGATATTAGTTAACGTTGACGTGGCTTCGCCATCTGATGTGAGGAATGGCTGTGCCTTTCCGTTATGCTGGCTTTCGGTTCTGGGCTATGCCCTTCCTCAGGCGCGATAATAATAACGACCCACGAGAACATGACATACGAATCAGGGGGCTTAGCCTCGGTTACATACAGTGCGCGCTTACGGAAAGGCAGAGCCATTCCTCACATCAGGCGGCGAAGCCGCAGTTAGAGAATACTAATACGACGACTTTGAAGAGGCTGGTGCTTTAGACCATATCGGACATTCTATTTGTTGTGGACCCAAACTTAAGAACATGATCGAGAAAGTTAAATGGGGCATCCTCGGCGTTGCCAACATCGCCGTCAAGAAAGTCATTCCCGCCATGCAGCGTGGACAATGGTCTGAGATAACGGCGATCGCTTCGCGCGACTTGTCGAAAGCGCAAGATGCTGCGCAGCAATTAGGAATTCCGACCGCCTACGGTTCGTACGACGATCTGATCGCCGATCCAAACATCGAAGCCATCTACAACCCGCTGCCCAACAACCTGCACGTCGAATGGACCATCAAGGCCGCGCGCGCCGGTAAACATGTCTTGTGTGAAAAACCGATCAGCATGTCGGTCGCCGAAGCATTGCCGTTGTTGAAAGTGCAAAAAGAGACCGGGGTTCAGATCGAAGAAGCGTTCATGGTGCGCACTCATCCGCAGTGGATCGCGACATTAAAGATGATCGCGGAAGGAAAGATCGGCGACGTTCGAGCGGTCGCCGGTCACTTCAGTTACAACAATCACGATCCAAACAACATCAGGAACATTCGTGAAACTGGCGGCGGCGGATTGATGGACATCGGCTGCTACATGATCTTCTTCTCGCGGCTGGTGTATGGCGCTGAACCGAGGCGCGTTGTTTCACTCGTCGAAGAAAATCCTGAAACTGGAACTGACGTTCTTACTTCTGCGTTGCTGGAGTTCCCTGCCGGCCACGCGACGTTTACCTGCAGCACGCGCATCGTTCCCTATCAAAGGTTTCAAATCGTCGGCACGACGGGAAGAATTGAAGTTCAGATTCCCTGTAACGCACCGCCTGATGAGCCGTGCAAAGTGTTTCTGGACGACGGCACGGATCTGCAGGGACGAAACATCATCACGATCGAGTCTCCGCCGTGTGATCAATACACGGTGCAGGGTGATCTGTTTTCGGAAGCGATTAGAAACGACAGCGCTCCAGCACAATCGTTGGCAGACTCGATCAGGAACATGGCGGTGATCGAAGCAATCTTCCGATCAGCAAAGAGCGGCAACTGGGAAGCACCAGTGTCAGAGCTGGCTTAATGCCTTTCTCTGCGTCTCAGCGTTCTCTGCGTCTCTGTGTTGAAGCCCAGTCGCCATTTATTCTTTACTTCGGTTTCAACACAGAGACGCAGAGAACGCTGAGACGCAGAGAAAGCAAATTCATTTTACAACACGCGGTTCAGCAGTTCGTCGCCGCGTTCGAAGCGTCGCAGGTTTTCGAGGAAGTGATTTACCTGGCGTTCTTTCTCATTCGAATGTCCGCCGCCACTATGCGGAGTGATGAAACAGTTCGGCGCAGTCCATAGCGGATGATCCGGCGGCAACGGTTCCGGATCGGTAACGTCGAGATACGCAGCAGCAATACGACCGGATCTGAGTCCTTTATTTAGCGCATTCTGGTCCAACGTCGTACCGCGACCAATGTTGTAAACAATCGCGCCGGGCTTGAGACTACCCAGCAGCATTTCGTTAAGGAACAATTTCGTTTCGTCGTTTGCCGGAAGGATATTGACGACATGATCCGCCAGCGGAAGTAGTTCATCAACTTTCGCGATTTCAAAAACTTCGATCGGCTCAGCACCGGAAACGTGGCGACGAACAGCCCGCAAATTCATTTGGAGTGGCGTGAGTAATTCAACTAGCCGGCGAGCTATCGCGCCAAACCCAAGCAGCAAGACAGTTTGTCCATTTAGTAAACGCGAAGCCGGACGAAGCTCGTCCATGCGCCAACTTTTATCGCTTCGTTGCGCATCAAGCGCCGCTGGAAGTTGACGCGCCAGCGACATGATCATTGCGAGCAGATGCTGCGCGCAGGGTTCGTCAAAAACAGCCGAGCTATTGGTAACAGCTATTCCGCGCGCCGCGAATTCTCGCTTCAGTTCTTCGCGATCGTAACTCGTGTAGCCGGCGGAATTGAGTTGCACCCAGCGCAGACTTTCAGACTTAAGCACGTCTCGTGGATCGGGATAACCAAAAGCGACTTGAGCATTATTTAAAGCCGCCAGCGATTCGGGTGAGTCGTTATCGCTGAAGATCAGCAACTGATGTTGGCCCGCTCCTGCGGTCAACAAGTCAACTTCTCGCTGGTCCTTTGGACCAAAGTCGTTATTACACCAGATAGTAAGTTTTAAGTTGTTCATGATCGGCAAAGACTATAACGGTGATCACATACTCGGCTCGCCACGGCTTTGCTCCGGAGGAGCGACATGTGTTTGCCACTATAACCGATGAGTGACCAGCCAGCGACAACAACGACCGCGCCCGTCATCGCGAGTCCCGGTTTCAAACTACCCGGACTGCGTTGGTGGATGATGTGTCTGATCATGCTGGGGTCGATTCTTAATTACCTGACCCGTAGCACACTCGGTGTCGCGGCCGCCACTTTACTCACCGATCTGAAAATCGACGAACATCAATACTCATACATTCTCACGGCTTTTCAGATCGCCATCATGTTTCAGCCGCTCTGTGGCTACGTTTTGGACGTGCTCGGATTGCGACTTGGACTCGCAATTTTTGCTACCGGCTGGTCGTTAGCAAACATGGCGCACGCACTCGCTAACAGTTGGCCCATGCTCGCTGCATTGCGAGCGTTCATGGGTTTCAACGAAGGCTCTGCTAATCCGGCGGGAATGAAAGCGACAGCCGAATGGTTCCCGGCAAAGGAACGCGGCCTGGCCGGCGGCGTCTACAACATCGGCGCTTCGTTTGGTTCGTTGATCGCTGCGCCACTCGTCGCGTGGGCCATCCTTCATTACAACTGGCGCGCGGCATTCGTGCTGACCGGTAGCCTCGGTTTAGTTTGGGTTTTTCTCTGGCTGTTGTGTTACCGGCCTCTCACCAAACATCCGGCTCTTAGTGATGGTGAACGTGACTACATCCTGAGCGGCCAGGAGTCGCATCTGCAGGGTGACGAGAAGCGGCCTTCGATCTGGACACTTGCCCGCCAACGTAATTTCTGGGGCATTGCCTTACCACGATTTCTCGCGGATCCAACCTGGGGCACGTTACAGTTTTGGTTGCCGCTCTATCTCATAAACGTTCGTCACTTCGATTTAAAGCAAATAGCAATGTTTGCATGGTTGCCATTCCTGGCTGCCGACCTCGGTTGTTTTTGTGGACCAGCCATCGCGGCAACTGTGCAAAAATATTTCGGATTCAGCCTGATCAACGCACGCCGCGTCGCGTTCACTGCCGGCTCGATAATGATGATCGGGGTTGCGTTCACCGGCCTGGTAAAGAACGCTTACTTAGCGATTGCGCTGATCAGCCTCGCTGGATTTGCACACCAAACGTTATCGGTGACGGTCATCACCATGTCGTCGGATCTGTTCAGACGCAGTGAAGTCGCAACGGTAGCCGGTATGGCCGGAACGATGGGAAACCTCGGGTTGTTGTTGTTCTCGTTGATGATCGGCGCACTCGTTTCAAAAGTTGGTTATTCACCGTTCTTTATCGCGCTCGGAGCGTTGGATCTGCTGGGCGCAGTTGTTCTATGGACCACGGTCAAACCACCGGAAACCAGGAGCGCAGGCGTCCTCGCCTGCCCTTCGGAGTAGGAGTGTCTTTAATCGCAGTCGGCAGGCGAGGACGCCTGCGCTCCTAATATGAGTACACTCATTCAGAATCCAATTCTCCGGGGCTTCAATCCCGATCCGTCGATCGTGCGCGTCGGCGACGACTATTACATCGCTACGTCAACGTTTGAGTGGTATCCGGGTGTGCAAATTCATCACTCGCGCGATCTGGTCCACTGGCGACTTCTGACTCGCCCGCTCAATCGTTCGAGTCAACTCAACATGCTCGGCGATCCCGACTCGTGCGGCATCTGGGCGCCATGTCTAACCTATGCGGACGGCCTTTTCTATTTGATCTACACGGACGTCAAACGTTACGGGCGCACTACCCAGGCCGGTAGCGCGGGCGCTTCGCTACGCGACATGCACAACTATCTTGTCACCTGCGAAACGATCGACGGCGAATGGTCAGATCCGATCTATCTGAACGGCAGCGGTTTTGATCCGTCGTTATTTCATGACGACGATGGTCGTAAGTATCTTCTCAACATGCTTTGGGACTATCGTCCCGGCCACAATCGTTTCGCGGGCATTCAGTTACAGGAGTATTCTCATCCGGAACAGAAGCTGATTGGACCACGTCAAATTATTTTCAAGGGCACACCGATTGGTCTCACCGAAGGTCCTCATCTTTACAAACGCGACGGCTATTATTATTTACTAACTGCCGAAGGTGGCACCGGCTGGGGACACGCTGTCACTCTCGCTCGCTCAACAAATCTCACCGGACCATACGAACTTCATCCTGACACCTATATTTTGACTGCTCGTGATCGTCCGGATGCGGAACTACAACGTGCCGGACACGCAGATCTAGTCGAAACACAAAACGGGGAAATCTATATGGTCCATCTGTGTGGACGACCGTTGCGCAATCGCGGTCGTTGCACGTTAGGACGCGAGACGGCGATTCAGAAGATGAAGTGGAACGGGGCGGGCTGGCTTGTTACAGATGATGGCGATCCAGTACCAAGAATCGAGGTTCCTTCACCTGATTTCCCGGAACACGAGGTTCCGGCGGCGCCGACTCGTGAAGATTTCGATAGTGCTGAGTTAGCAATCGATTTTCAATGGCTTCGTTCCCCCTGGCCGAACGAGTTGTTTAGCCTGACTGATCGGCCCGGACATCTGCGTCTCTTCGGACGCGAATCGCTGGGCAGTTTCTTTCGACAAGGTCTCGTGGCGCGACGACAGCAGTCGCACTGTTACTCGGCCGTCACTTCGATCGATTTTCAACCCGAGGACTTTCAACAACAGGCCGGATTGATCTGTTATTACAACAGCGCGAAGTTTCACTATCTCTACATAAGTCACGACGAAACGATCGGCAAACATCTGCGCGTAATGTCGTCGAGTCCTGATCAGGTACAAACGGACGCTTTCACTGCGCCGATTCCTATTGCAGCCGCTGGTCCAATCGAGCTACGCGTTGAAATTGACTACGAACGGCTGCGTTTTACTTTTCGAATCAATGACGAAGCATGGACGTGGTTGCCGGAAGTTTTTGATGCGAGCATTTTGTCTGATGAAGCAACAGCGCCGGGTCAACCAAACTTTACCGGCGCATTTGTCGGAATGTGTTGTCAGGATTCGTCAGGTCTCGGAAGACCGGCAGACTTCGACTACTTCGAATACATCGAACGCGACTATCAACCAAACATTGAGGGGCTATGAAGAAACCACAAGCAAGCAGACGAAAATTCATCAGGGAATCCGTAACTTCAGCCGCCGGGCTCGTAGCGATGTCGACCTTGCCGCGCATCGTTAACGCTACGGAGTCGGTCAAATCATCCGGGAGAAACGAAGCGATGTACCAGGGTCCGCCGCGCTTACGCTTTGCAGTTATCGGTATCAATCACGATCATATTCACGGTCAAATCGGCGCGACGATCCGCGGTGGCGGGGAGTTGGTTTCGTTTTACGCGAAGGAGCCGGATCTCGCCGCAACTTTTGCCAAGCGCTATCCGAACGTGAAGCAGGCCCGCAGCGAAGCCGAAATACTCGAAGATAAAAACATTCAGCTCGTGGTAAGCGCGGCGATTCCAGTGGACCGCGCGCCGTTGGGTGTGCGCGTGATGCAACACGGCAAAGACTACATGGCCGACAAACCGGGCATCACGACCCTGGCCCAATTAGCTGAAGCTCGTCGCGTGCAAAAAGCGACGAAGCAAATTTACTCGATCATGTATAGCGAACGCTTCGAGAACAAGGCTACCGTTCGCGCCGGCGAGTTGATTAAGGCCGGTGCGATTGGAAAAGTTTTACAAACAACCGGACTTGGACCACATCGTCTCAATAATGTTAGTGGCGGTGTCAGGCCGCCCTGGTTCTACGATCGGAAATATTTTGGTGGAATCATTTGCGACATTGCGTCGCATCAGTTCGACCAGTTTCTATTTTTTACCGACTCTACCGAAGGGAACGTTGTTGCTTCCCAGGTCGGTAACCTGCATCACCCTCAGTATCCGCTGTTTGAAGACTTTGGCGACGTAATGCTGCGTGGTAACGGCGGCATGGGCTACATTCGCGTCGACTGGTTTACACCCAATGGCCTCAGCACGTGGGGCGACGGGCGACTCACGATCATCGGCACGGACGGCTTTATCGAAATTCGGAAAAACTGCGACGTCGGTGTAAGCACCGCCGGGAACCATCTTTATTTAACGGATCAGAAAGAGACGCGTTACTTCGACTGCAACCAGGGTGACCTTCCGTACGGTCGTTTGTTAGTTGACGACATTCTCAATCGCACCGAAACAGCGATGTCGCAGCATCATTGTTTCCACGCGACAGAGTTAGCGCTGTTGGCCCAACAAAACGCCCAACGTATCAACCTGAAGAAATGAAGGCTCCCGATATCCGATACGTTTTACAGCTTGTAGTTTCTGGAGAACGCTAAAAGCGTTTCGGCCCAAAGCCCAGGGTTGAGCTTTGGTAACCCTGGGTAACAGGTGACGCAAGATTTTCAACTCCGAAGGAGTTGCGAAGGTACGAGATCTAAAGAGCGAACTGATAATTCGGGAACACATCAGCAAGAATATTCGATCAGGACGCAACTCCTTCGAAGTTGAGGCCTAATGTTCGTACGGTTTACCCAGGGTTGCCAAAGCTCAACCCTGGGCTTTGAGTTGAAACGCTGTCAGCATTTCGCGAAAAGGGATCTTTAGCTGGTCCAACAGTCACGAGGCGTGAGTTGTAAAAAATCGATCTTGATGATTCACCAGTCCCTTTAACTGAATTACCATCCACAGGAGACGCGATGAAGCCCTATCGTTCTGCGATTGCTATCACTCTACTACTTCTCTTTTCCCTGTCGTCGACCCGTATCTACACCCAAACAACGCCGCCATATAAAAACCCGGCGTTACCGGTTGAACAACGCGTCGCCGATCTCGTTTCGCGAATGACGCTGGAAGAAAAAGTCTCGCAGATGATGAATGGCGCCGCGGCGGTCGATCGACTCGGTATCCCTGATTACGAGTGGTGGAACGAAGGACTGCACGGAGTTGCGCGCGCTGGTTATGCGACGGTCTTTCCCCAAGCGATCGGCCTGGCCGCAACGTGGAACACCGACCTGATGTTTCAGGTCGCAGATGTCATCTCAACTGAAGCACGCGCCAAACATCAGGAGTTTGAGCGCAAGGGCGACCACGCGCGTTACAAAGGACTCACTTTCTGGAGTCCAAACATCAACATCTTTCGCGATCCACGCTGGGGTCGTGGCCAGGAAACTTATGGCGAAGATCCATATTTAACTTCGCGCATGGGCGTGGCGTTTGTAAAAGGTCTGCAGGGGAACGATCCGAAGTACTACAAAGTCATCGCTACTCCGAAACACTTCGCAGTTCACAGTGGACCAGAACCAGAGCGCCACAGCTTCGACGCGCAAGCCAGTGAACGCGACTTACAGGAAACTTATCTACCTGCCTTCCACGCGACCGTCGTTGAAGCCGGCGCGATGTCGGTGATGTGCGCCTACAATCGCACCAACGACGAGCCCTGCTGCACCAACAAATATCTCAACGATAAGCTGCGTAAAGAATGGAACTTCCAGGGCTATATCGTTTCTGATTGCGGCGCGATCGACGACATTTATCTGCGTCACAAGTATGTCGCCACTGAAGCGCAGGCATCAGCGCTCGCAGTTAAAGCCGGTACTGATCTCACTTGCGGTCGCGAATACCGATCACTGTTGCAGGCCGTGAAAGATGGATTGATCAGTGAAAGCGAAATTGATACGGCCGTTAAGCGTTTGATGACGGCGCGCTTCAAATTGGGCATGTTTGATCCGCCGGAGATGGTGCCCTACGCGCGAATTCCCTTCTCCGAAAACGATTCAGCAGCGCATCGCCAGTTGTCATTGCAAGCATCGCGTGAATCGGTCGTGCTCCTCAAGAACCAAAACAACACGTTACCGTTAAAGAAGGATCTCAAAACTCTCGCCGTCATTGGACCATCGGCAGACAACCTCGGCGTGCTGCTCGGCAACTACAACGGTCAACCCACGAAGTACGTAACTCCGCTCGCTGGTATCCAGGCGAAAGTTTCGCCGAACACGAAAGTTCTTTACTCGCCGGCGCTTTATGCACCCGGCGTCGTGGTTGAGCCGGTTCCCTCCGCGTCACTATCAAACTTGCGCGCTGAATACTTCAACAACCGTGAACTTAAAGGTGAACCAGCGCTCGTGCGTAATGACGCGCAAGTGAATTTTGACTGGGGTGCGATGAGTCCGGCGCCAGGAATTAACGAAGACGGGTTTTCGGTGCGTTGGACCGGCAAACTTCAGGCGCCCGAGTCCGGTAACTACACGGTTGGAATCGCTGGCAACGGTGGCATGCGGCTGATCGTGGACGGCAAAACCGTGATCGAAGAATTACAGAATCGACGGACTCGTAGCGTTAACAAGGAGATTCCACTTGAGGCTGGACGCTCTTACGACATTCGTCTCGAGTATTTCGAAAACAATAACCAATATGCCGCCGCAAAATTGAACTGGGCGCCACCAAGCGGTGACAAACGTTTACAGGAAGACGCGATCGCGAAGGCCCGCCAGGCTGATGCGGTGGTGATGGTAATGGGAATCACCCCATCGGTCGAAGGTGAAGAGATGGACGTGAAAGTTGAAGGATTTCGTGGTGGCGATCGAACTGAGATCACGTTGCCTAAGCCGCAGGAAGAGTTGATCAAACAAGTCCAGGCGCTTGGTAAACCGGTTGTGCTCGTGTTGCTCGGCGGTAGCGCTCTGGCGGTGAACTGGGCCAACGACAATGTGCCGGCGATTCTTGATGCGTGGTATCCAGGTGAAGAAGGCGGGACGGCGATCGCTGATGTGCTCTTCGGTGATTACAATCCGGCTGGACGTTTGCCGGTTACGTTCTATAAGTCGGTGGACCAGTTGCCCGCGTTTACTGACTACGGCATGAAGGGACGAACTTATCGCTACTTCACGGGTGCTCCGCTTTACCCGTTTGGCTTTGGCTTGAGTTATGCCAATTTCAAGTATGACGGGTTGAAGTTGAGTTCAAAGCAGGTCAAATCAGGTGAGAGTGTGAACGTCAGTGTAAATGTAACGAATACGAGCAAGCGCGCCGGCGATGAAGTGGTCCAACTTTACGTTAAGGACGTTCGGGCGTCGGTGCCGGTATCGATTAGATCGTTGGCGGGAGTTAAACGTATTTCGCTCAAGCCCGGCGAGAAGCAGACCGTCACGTTCACTCTTTCATCCGATCAGATGACTGTGATTGACAACAATGGGAAGCGAATCATCGAACCGGGAGAGTTCATGGTCAGCGTTGGTGGTAAGCAGCCCGGCTTCACCGGCAGCGCGGATGCGAGCACGAGTGGAGTGGTGACCGGCTCCTTCTGGGTGAAATAATGAGTTTTTCTCTGTGTCTCCGCGTCTTTGCGTCTCTGTGTTGAAAACTGAAGTTCGCATCGATGAACATTCATTTCTAACACAGAGACGCAGAGAGCGGAGACGCAGAGATTAAAGCGGCAGACGCAGTCGCGCTTCACAACCCTGAACTTGATGACGATTTTCCAGCGTCAACGACCCACCATGTGCTTCTGCAATTTGTCGCGATAGGACCAGCCCGATACCCGATCCCTCAGTCTTCGTCGTAAAAAATGGCACGAATAAGTTCGCCGTATTCGCCAGCCCTGGACCCTCGTCGCTGATCCAGACCTCGACCTGTCCGTTGTTTTGACTCCACCCAACTTCAACCTGTCCGTGCGTCTCAAGCGACGCGTCGGCTGCGTTGCGGATCAAGTTAATCAGCAACTGCTCCAACTGCACGTTGTCGCCTTTGACTTCCAACTCTGGCCCAGCCATTACCTGCACCGGCAATCGTGTTTCTAAACTCGCCACTCGCGATACCAAAGCCCCAATCTTTAACGGTTCGAGCCGCGGCGGAGGCAGGCGCGCAAGCTTGGAATACGACTCGATGAACCGGGCTAACGAATCAGCCCGCGAAGAAATAACTGCGAGGCCGCGCTGCATGTCGTCGCGCCAGTCCGGCGGTTCCGGCTCTCGCACCATCAACGCCGCCAGGCTACCGGCCACCGATTTGATCGGCGCTAACGAATTGTTCAACTCATGGCCGAGCACGCGTAGCAGTCGTTGCCACGCGATACGTTCCTCTTCGCGCAACGTTTGACTAAGGTCGGTCAAGACCAGTAACTCGTGCCTCGCGCCACCTTCGCGAAAAGTACTTTTGCGTACGTCCCAACGACCAACGCCACCCGGAAAGACCATCTGTAGAGTATATGGACCAGAACCTTCGGGTCGACTTAAACAGGCGTCGAGACCAAGCTCATGACTCGTGCGACCGAGCAGTCGTGCTGAAGGTTGGGCCAACAATCGTTCCCCGGCGCGATTGACGAGTCGTAAGCGTTGTTCGCCATCGAAAGCAAAAACTACGACGTCGATCTCGGCCATCACGGTGCGTAATAATGCCGTCGCTTCCATCGCGCCGAGACGTTGTTCGCGCAATGTCTGCCCCAGATCGTTCACTTCCAACATCACTTCGCCGAGCGCATCGCCAGACAGGGCGCGCCGGCCGCGAATTGAATAGTCACCTTCACGAATTGCGGCGAGAATGTTGGAAAGCGTTTGCAGAGGACGAACGATACGCTGCTTGAGATTGAATGAGATGCCGAGCCAGAGCAGGGTCAGGAGCAGGTCGATGGTCCATTGCACTTGCGCGGAGTAGTTGTCGTACCAGAGCAGAAAAGCGCAGAGACCAACTGCGGGGAAACCAGCACCGAGCGCGAGAAGAGTTACGCGTCTTTCAAACTTGAGCCACCCGCCTTGTAGAGATGGATCGAGGGCATCGAGATTCGGAACGTTTTTCGCCGGCTTCACGGCGGTATCATAACCTAAGGCCGGAGGTTGATTGATCGTTAATACTCGAAGTGGGTCCTCGAATCGATGAACGGCAAGTGTGGATTGGTCAATCCCGGCGTACGGTTGACAGGATTCACAGAATTAACAAGATAAGAATAAGCAGTGTACAGCTAGTTGGATTCTGAAACGCTGAAAGCGTTTTGTCTCAGAGCCCAGGGTTGAGCTTTGGCAACCCTGGGAAAACGAGGGAGTAAAGTTCAACTCCGAAGGAGTTGCGTCCCGTCGTCGATAGTTTATTAGTCTATGTAATTACGACGCGGCGAATTCCTGTTTTCATATCGCCAGTAACCGGGCATCTACTATTGGCTCGGCGCGCGCCGCAACTCCTTCAGAGTTGAATTTCCACGGCGCCTATGACCCCAGGGTTGCCAAAGCTCAACCCTGGGAAAACGAGGGAGCAAAGTTCAACTCCGAAGGAGTTGCGTCCCGTCGTCGATAGTTTATTAGTCTATGTAATTACAACCCTAACGAATCCTGTTCCCGTATCGCCAATAACCGGGCATCTACTATTAACTCGGCGCACGCCGCAACTCCTTTAGAGTTGAATTTCCACGGCGCCTGTGACCCCAGGGTTGCCAAAGCTCAACCCTGGGCTTTGCGACTAAACGCTTTCAGCGTTCTCTTTCGTTCTATCTTGTTAATTTTGTAAATCCAGTCAAATGTAGGTTCGACTCGGATAACTATCGTTGGGGAATTAAAATTTTTACGACAAGCCGTATTTTTGCAGTCGTCGATACAGCGCGCTGCGACTCAGTCCCAACGCCTCCGCGGCGCGATTTGCATTTCCTTCAAAACGCGCGAGTGCCTTCTTGATCAACAACCGCTCCGCATCTTCGAGACTCATCTCCTCGAGTCGCGCGGACAAGCGAGCGTCGGGCGTTGATTCCAACGCAAGGTCAAAGGCCGTCACCATCGTTCCCGTACTCATCAGCACCGCGCGTTCAATCACATGGTCCAACTCACGCACGTTACCGGGCCACAGATGCTGTCGTAACGCCTGCAGCGCCTCGGTAGAAAATCCGAGCAACGGGCGCTTATAACGCTCACGATGCAGGCGCAGAAAATATTCAGCGAGTCGCGGTATGTCTTCACCCCGATCACGCAATGGCGGCAGACGTATCTCGACAGTATTCAGACGAAACAACAGGTCCTGCCGAAACTTCCCCTGCGCCACTTCCGCTCCGAGGTCCGCATTCGTCGCCGACAACAACCGCACGTTGACCTTCTGCGTTTTAGACGATCCGACGCGTTCAAATTCACCTGTCTCGAGAACGCGCAACAGCTTCGCCTGCAGGTTCAACGGCACATTGCCAATTTCATCCATAAACAGCGTTCCGCCATCGGCTAATTCAAATCGGCCGACTCGATCACTCTTGGCATCAGTAAATGCGCCGCGCACATGGCCAAACAATTCGCTTTCAAAAACTCCCTCAGCCAGCGCGCCGGCATTTAGAGAAATCAGCGGCTTTGAACGTCGCGATGAAATTGAATGCAGCCGCCGCGTGATGACTTCTTTACCCGTACCATTCTCACCAGTAATGAGGACGTTGGCATCTGCTGGTCCAATACGCTCCACTAAGTTCAGCACCGCCTTCATCGCGGGCGACTCGGCCACGATCTGCGGCAGGTCGCCACTAACTTCGGCGACACTATCGCGCAAGGCGATGTTTTCAGCTTCGAGTTTTTGGCCACGACGCAATGCTGCAGCAAGTTCAACCTGAGTACGAAGAATAGCGAGCAGACGCGCGTTGTCCCAGGGTTTCTGGATGAAGTCACGAGCACCGCGCCGCATCGCCTCCACGGCCAGGTCGACACTGCCCCACGCCGTCATCACCACTACCGGCACGTTTCGATCGGCAGCCTTAATGCGTGACAGAAGATCAAGACCTTCGTTACCGGACGTGGTGTCGCGGGCGTAATTAAGGTCCATCAAAACCACATCGAAGTCCTGACCTTCGAGCGCGCGCATCACCCCGTCGGGAGACGATGTCGCCTGGATTTGAAAGCCCTCCCCCTTGAGTAACAAACTCAGCGCGGCAAGAACGTCTGACTGATCATCTGCTATGAGAATTCGTGGCACAGTGGACAAAGGGTCAGTATCGACTCCTGAAGTAATAGACTGGATGATTGAAAAATACCAAGCGGAAAGAACAACTGCAATCGCAGAAGACTTAAATACTAGCGGCGTTCTCTCTGCGTCTCTGCGCTCTCAGCGTCTCTGCGTTAAAACGGAGAAGAATTTCAACAAAGAACGCAGAGACGCCGAGTACATTTCTATTCGTAACGCAGTGAAATAGTTGGTTCGACTTTGGTTGCGCGCCGGCCGGGCAGATAACAGGCCAACAACGCAATTGCGATCAATAAAGCAGCAATGCTACCGAACGTTGTCGCGTCCGTCGGCTCAACACCAAACAGCATCGTCGCCATCAATCGCGTTAGCGCAAATGCTCCCAGCAGCCCGATACCGACGCCAAGCAGAGTCAACTTCATACCGTGTCCAAGAATCATCTTGAAGACGTCGGCACGACTCGCCCCAATCGCCATGCGAATACCAATCTCACGTGTGCGCTGCGTGACTGCGTACGACATCACGCCGTAAATTCCGACGATCGCAAGCACCAGAGCAATTCCTGCAAACAAACTCAAGAGCGTTAAGTTCAACCGTTCAGGCGCAACTGACTCGGCCCGGATGTCGCCCATCGTGCGCGGGCTATAGATAGGTTGATCCGGATCGAGCGACTTCACCTGTTGTCGCGCGGACGCAACCAGTTGGTTTGGATCGCCGCTTCCCTTTACCACTACCGTCATCGCGCCTTGCGGCAACTGATTGAAAGCTAGATACGCCTGGACGCGATTCGAGTCCTGACTCAAACTCTCCATCTTGACTCGACCAACCACGCCGATTACTTCAAGCAATGGGGCCGTGTCGTCGGTGCCGCCGCCAAGTCTGATACGTTTGCCGACCGCTTCTTCGTTGGGCCAATAACGATGCGCAAACTCTTCGTCGATCACTACTGAATTGACGCCGGCAACGTTCTTCTGATTTTCGTTGAGCTTGCTGAGATCTTTTCCGGCCAGATGCGACTTGTCGTCGTGCTCGGTAAAAATACGTCCCCGCAACACCGGAATCGCCATCGCGTTAAAATAATCCGGTGTCACCATACAAAGTTCCATCAACGGAGTTTCACCACGCGGCGGCACGGGACGGCCATCAACTGTAAATGACGTTTGTCTGCCGTTGTTTCCCAGCGGCAAGCCTGAAGCAGCGGCGGCCGATTCGACACCGGGTAACGCGCGAATGTTGGTGATTAGCTGGTTGTAAAAGTTGGCCCGACTTTGATCGTTGCTGTACTTCTTCGGCGGTAACGACACGCTGAAGCTCGTTAAATGTTCGTACGAAAATCCCGGATTGACTTTTTGGAGCATGTAGAAACTGCGGATCATCAATCCTGCTCCGATAAGCAACACGAGCGTGGTCGCCACTTCGGCCACCACTAATGAACTGCGCAGCCAACTCCGACCACTCATTCCTCGACCGGTATCTTTCAACGTTTCCTGCACATCAATCTCACCGGCTTGCAACGCGGGCACGAGACCAAACAGAATGCCCGTGATAAAAGAAACTGCCACCGTGAATCCGAGCACGACCCAGTTCAACTTTATCTCCGCTGCGCGCGGAATCGAATCGGGACTCATGTAAAGGATTAAGTTGATTCCCAGGCGACCGAGCAATAGTCCTATCGATCCACCAATCAACGACAACAAAATACTTTCAGTTAAAAGTTGACGAGCGATGCGCCAGCGACCCGCTCCCAAAGCGGAACGAATAGCCATCTCTTTGCGTCGCGCCGAAGCACGCGCCAACAAAAGGTTCGCGATGTTTGCGCACGCGATTAGTAGCACGAACGCAACGGCGCCAAAGATCACCCACAGCGCACGCCTGACATCACTCACATAAACTTCCAACAATGGTCGGAGCCTGATGCCATTGCCGGTATTTGAGTCGGGATATTGTTTTTCGAGATTGCCAGCCAGTCGCGCCATGTCAGCCACGGCTTGATCAAAAGTAACGCCGGGCTTCATGCGACCGATGCCGTAAAGTCCGGGATGATTGCCGCGACTTTTCCATGAAGCCTGATCGGAGAGTTGGCCCACCGGAACCCACATCTCAACGCGTGGGGGGTACTGAAACGACTGCGGCATGATGCCAATCACGGTGTAGGCTTTGCCGTTAAGCGAGATTGATTGGTTGAGAATATTTGCCTGTCCACCAAAGCGACGTTGCCACAACGCATAACTCAAAACGGCGACTGGTGGTCCACCCGGCTGATCTTCATCGTTGGTGTACAAACGACCCATTAACGGATTGACGCGCAACGCGGCAAACAGATCCGCTGAAGCCTGACCGGTGACAATGCGCTCGGCCTCGCCATTACTAGTCAGGTTGTAGCTGCCATAGTTCACGACTCCGATTTTCTCGAACGTTTGAGTTTGGGTCCGCCAGTCCTGGAAATTCGGATAGGAGATCGACATCTCATCAAGCACAGCACTCTTCTCGTTCAAGAAGACAAGCTGGTCCGCCTGTTCGTAAGGCAGCGGATTGAGGAGCACTGTGTTTACAACGCTGAAGATCGCGGTGTTAGCGCCGATACCCAGCGCGAGTGCGAGGATCACGATGACGCTGATCGTCGGATTCTTCAACAACATCCTGATGCCGTACTTGATGTCCTGCCAAAGTGTCTGCATGGATTTTCAGCCTTTCTCCTTCTTCGCTTCTCTTTTCTTCTCTGCGTCTCTGTGTTGAAATTTTACGGCCAGCTATACAACCTCAGTTTTCAACACAGAGACACAGAGAGAACGCTGAGACGCAGAGTTAGCCAATCTGAAATCTTAAATTTGAAATCTGAAATATTCTCATTCGTATCTGAGCGCCACGAGGGGATCCACTTTCATCGCTCGCCGTGCCGGGATCGCACACGCCAGCAACGCCGTCATACCAAGTAGCGCGGGCACTACTACAAACGTCAACGGATCGATCGCCTTCACTTCAAACAGCAATGAACTCATCAACCGGGTCAACACAAACGCTGCCACAAGACCGATCCCGATTCCCAACGACGTCAATCCCATTCCTCTTTTTAGGACCATCAAAAGGATCCTGCCGGGTGTCGCGCCGAGCGCGAGCCGCACTCCGATTTCGCTGGTATGTTGCGTAACAAAATAAGCAAGCACGCCGTAGATACCGATCGAGGCCAACAACAAGGCCAGGACTGAAAACGCGGCCAACATGATCATCCCCAATCGTCGTTGCGCGCCTTCTTCGCCTAACAGTTCTGACATCGTAGCCACATTCGAGATCGGCTGATCCGGATCAGCTTCCCGAATCGCCTCGCGCACTGAACCGACTAACGCCATCGGATCGCCGCTTGTGCGAACGGCAAGATCACGCGGCATAAACCACGGCTGGTTCGTTACCTGTTGCTGCGGCAAATACATTTCCGCTTTAACAGCTTCGTCGAGTCCCATCTGTCGCACATCAGCAACGATTCCTACGATTTCAATCCACGGTAAGTTCTCATTTGGATCACCGAGTTTGAAACGATGGCCAATCGCCTGTTGTCCGGGCCAATACTGGTGCGCCATCGTTTCATTGATGATGGCCACCGGGACTGAACGCTCATTGTCCTGATCGGTAAAATAACGACCTTGCCGGAGTTGAATCTGCATCGTCTGCAGGTAATGAGCAGTAACCTGGCGATGATTTGCGTCGTAGGCCATTCCCGAAACTGGATCTTGTAATCCTTCGGGATAAAAACCTGACGTGCCACCTTTCCAGGCAAGCGGAACAGAGGTGGTGAAACCGGCGGAAGGCACACCCGGTAAATGTTCGACCCGCTCAAGCACCTGCTGGTAGAACCTCGTCCGCTTTGCTGGTTCTTCATACTTGGACCGCGGCAACACGGTCCGCATCGTCAAGACTTGTTCCGGTTGCAACGTCGAATACTGATTGAACAGGCGATACAGAGTTTGAATTAACAAACCAGCGCCAACCAACAACACGATCGAAAGCGCTACTTCAAACACGATCATGCCACTGCGCAATCTGCTCGTTGCGGTAGCGCGCGTACTGCTCTGTTTCAGAGTTTCGTTGAGGTCGACTTTGGCCGACTGGATCGCGGGAGCCAAACCGAAGATAACTCCGGTGGCAACTGAGACCAGAATTGCAAAGAACAGCACCTTGAGATCGATGTGCAGATTTGTTGAGAGCGACAAACTTTCGGGTACAAGGTTCTGCAGGAAACCAAAACTCCACCACGCCAACGCCGCGCCGATCGCTCCTCCAAATAGTGCCAACAATAAACTTTCAGTCAGCAACTGGCGAATCACTCGCGAACGACTTGCACCCAAAGCGATACGCAAAGCGATTTCTCGTTTGCGACTGACGGCCCGAGCTAAAAGTAAACCAGCAACGTTTGCGCACGCGATCAAAAGCACAAAAGCCACCGCGACCAATAACACCAACAAGGGTCGACGAGAATCACCAACTAATTCTTCACGCAGAGATCGGACCACTGCTCCGAGTTTGCCGTTGAAAGTTTCGTTTGGATGATCACGAGAGATGTTCGACATCACAGTCGACATGTCTGATTGCGCCTGGGCCAGAGTGACGCCTTGTTTGAGTCGACCGATAACTTTCAAATAATGGCCGCCCCGATTAACCAGCTCATCCTGATCGAGAGCAAGCGGCACCCAGAGTCGAACTTCTTTATCGAGAAACTGAAGACCCGCGGGCATCACACCAACGACTGTATACTTCGCGCCGTTGAGCAGAATGTCGCGATTGAGAATGTTCTTCGCACCGCCATAGCGCGTTTGCCATAACTGGTAACTCAACAGCGCAACTTTACTTGCGCCGGGCTTATCTTCGTCTGGCGAAAACGTGCGACCCAGGATCGGTTGCACCCCTAACAGTGGAAAGAAATTAAAGTTCACCGAGTCAGCGGCGATGCGTTCCGGATCGCCATCGCCAGTGAGATTGAAGCTCGTGTCGGCCGCCGCTGCCATGTCTTCAAACGAACGATTTTGATTTTTCCAATCGATATAGTTAGCAGGCGCCGGAGTGTTGCGAGGAAAGCCCGCGAAAGCCGCGTCTTCCCAGACGATTACGAGTCGATCGGCGTCTTTGAAAGCGAGCGGTTTGAGCAGGACGGCGTTGACGACACTGAAAATTGCGGTGTTTGCGCCGATGCCAAGCGCAAGCGTCATGATGGCGATGACAGTAAAACCCGGTCGTTTACGAAGGCCACGAATCGCGTAGCGAATGTCTTTTAGTAGATTGTCCACAGATCACCTTCAGAAGAGTTCTAGTGATGTAAACACCGTGGCGATGAAAAATGTGACGGAAGATCGGGGATTGAAGATTGAAGATTTGAGATTGAGGTTTGAGATTGGAGATTTGAGACCACCGACTTTACGTCGGTCGGAGGCTTCATTTCTCGCTAGGTCTTCACCGCAACGCGGTGACGGCCCAAAGCCCAAGGGTTGCTTCAACCTTGGGTAAGCCGAAAACAGAGAATTCAACCGCAACGCGGTTGCGTCGCTACGCGACACGGAGCGGACGCACCCCGTTCCGGGTGGGTCGTCTTGGTCGCGATGGTCCCAGGGTTGAAGCAACCCTGGGCTTTGGGGCGTCACCGCGTTGCGGTGAAGACCTGGCGCGAAATTGAACCTCCAACCGACATAAAGTCGGTGGTATCTCGAGATTTCCGAGGTACGGGGTTAGCGCGAAACTGAAACTCCAACCGACGTAAAGTCGGTGGTGTCTCAGAGTCACTTCGAAAGCATAGGTAGCGCGAAACTGAGGCTCCAACCGACATAAAGTCGGTGGTCTCAAACCTCAAACCTCAATCTTCACTCTTCACTCTTCAATCTGAAATCTGCAATCTGAAATCTTCAATCTCCTCACTCGTGTCTGAGCGCGATCAGCGGATCAACTTTAGTAGCGCGACGCGCCGGTAAGTAGGACGCGACCAGCGCCACGATCGTTAACAACGCTCCCACCGCAATAAACGTCGTAACGTCATATCCGCTCACGCCGATCAACAAACTCGTCATCACCCTCGCGAGCACCAATGCCAGGACCACCCCGAGAACCGTGCCAACAATCGCGAGTCGCATTCCTTGCCCCGTAATCATCTTCAACACATCCTGACGATTCGCGCCCAGCGCCATGCGAATTCCAACTTCTCTCGTGCGTTGCGACACTACATACGCCATCACGCTGTAGAGCCCGACCGAACTCAGCAACAACGCGATCACGCCAAACGCCAGCGACAACGTAGCCGCCATGCTTGGTCCCCAAAGCGGCCACGTCATGTGTTGCTGCATCGTCTTCACTGACGAGATTGGAACTGATCGATCTATCTGTTCAACTTCATGACGCACTGCGCCGATAGAGTTGCGCGGCTCACCATTCGTCCTGACGATCAAAGTCATACTCGTCGGACGTCGCTGACTCGTCGGGTAGTAGATGAACATCTTTGGATCTTCAGCCAGCGTGCGATACTTGCCCGACTTGACTACACCGACGATTTCAAATCGATCTGGCTTATCCGTACCTAGTAAGAACCGTTTCCCTACTGCGTTTTCACCCGGCCACAGCGAATCCGCCATGCGCTGATTGATGATGGCCACGAGTGGCGAATCCGCCTTGTCACGCTCGTCAAAATCGCGTCCAGCGAGAATGGGAATGCCCATCGTCTTGAAATAGTCTGGACTGATCGCATTAGTCATTACACTGCGACCCGAACTTCCGCGCGCGAGTGTTTCCCCTTCTTTCAGAATTGGACCATTCGAATTTGAACTGTCGCCGAGTGGCAGTAGCCGCGCAAGGCTCACGGCTTCAACGCCGGGAATAGTTTTGGCTCGTTCAATTACTTGTTGATAGAACGTTCGCGCCCGATCGTTGTCGTAGCCAACGAGCGAAGGACTCAAATCCATCATCAGAGTATTGTTAGCCGCAAAGCCGGGATCCATCTGTTGTGCCCTGCGGAAACTCTTGATGAACAACCCTGCACAGACAAGCACCACGAGTGACAACGCAATCTGTGCGACTACCAGTGAGTTGCGCAACGTTACGCGACGGGTCTTTCCTTTTGAAAGATCGACTCCACCTTTCAACACCGGGACAATGTCAGGGTTGGAAGAATTCCAGGCAGGCGCGAGACCAAACACGATTCCAGTGACTACTGAAATCACAAACGTAAAAATCAGCGCATTCGTATCAAGTGAAAAGAAGTCGTCCAGAATGTTGTAAGGCAGCACCGGAATAAATCCCTGCATCACGCCGGTGGTCCAATAAGCGAGCAACAAACCCAGCGCACCACCGACCAACGACAAGAGAAGGCTTTCGGTGAGAAGTTGACGAACCAACCGGGCCCGGCTGGCGCCGAGTGCGAGTCTGATTCCGATTTCTTTGCGGCGCGCTGCGGCTTTGGCGAGTAGTAAATTGGCTACGTTTGCACAAGCGATCAATAGCACTAACCCAACGATCGCCATCGCCAGTAACCCGCCCGTCTTGATCACCGGAGTAGCTTCGCCCCAGCGCCCGTCGAGCTCAGTAAGGACTTTTGCCTGGGTATTACCAGCGCGATCTTCAAGATAGGTTTGGTTGAGACGCGCCGAGATGGCGTTCAACTCCGCTGACGCCTGTTCGGTCGACACACCCGGCTTCAAACGTCCAATCACGGTCAGCCAATGACTGTTTCGCCAGGTCAAGACTTCAGCGCCGCCCCGAAGTTCTCCGACCATCGCCATCGGCGCCCAAAAGTCCATCGCCAGTCCAAACTTGGTCCCTTTAAATGTCGGCGGCGCGACACCGATTACCTGAAATTGTTTGTTGTTGAGTCGAAGAGTTTTGCCAACGATGTTTGGATCGGAGGCCAGACGTCGTTGCCAGAGACTGTAACTAAGCACGACAACTGGATGAGCACCCGGAGCGCCGTCTTCGTCGGTCGCAAAGGCACGACCCAATATCGGCTTGATCTGGACCACGTCGAAGAAGTTGCCGCTTACGAGTTGCCCCCAGATCACGTCGTTCTGGTCCTGTGTATCCAGCGCGGCCTGGGCCAGGTCCTCGGCCGACATTCCCTGAAAGAGCGTGCTCTGGTTTCGATAGTCGATGAAGTCCGGATACGATAAGTCGTCAGCAACTCCGCGGTCTTCAGTCAGTTCAACCGGGCGGACCATTTGTTCCGGATGCGGCACCGGCAACGGGCGCGAACTAAACGCACTAACGCTACTGAAGATCGCAGTATTCGCCCCAATTCCCAACGCCAAAGTAATTAACGCAACGAGTGTCACACCCGGCGTCTTAGCCAACATGCGGAATGCATAGCGAAAGTCTTTGATGATGGTGGTCATGAGCCCCTCAGATGAATTGCCAATTTCCGATTGCCAATTTCCGATTTCGTCTAATACACGGACTTCCAATCAACGAGGGCGCGTTTAACTAACGACAAATCGGCATTCGGCAATCAACAATCGGCAATGCTTTCATTCTTCTTTCAACGCAATCAACGGATCCACTTTCGTCGCGCGGCGAGCGGGTAGATAGCAAGCCATAACTGCCACCACGCCCAGCGTCGCAGCGACTAAAACAAAAGTGGTTGGATCGGTTGCGCTAACCTCGAACAGCAAACTTGTAAGCAGACGCGTCACGCCAAACGCGATCGCCAGTCCGATAACAATTCCCAGTCCGGCGACACGCATTCCCTGGCTCAGGATCATTTTCAACACATCGCGACGCTTCGCTCCCAAAGCCATACGAATACCAATTTCCCTGGTTCGTTCGTTTACCGAAAAAGAAATGACGCCGTAGATGCCGACGATTGCGAGGGCGAGCGCAACGACCGCGAGCGATCCAATCAACGTCATCACAAACTTTCGCGGCGCTACCGAACTGCTCAACAACTTCTCCATCGGGTCAACGGCATAGACAGGTTGTTGCGGATCGACTGACACGAGACTGCTGCGCACCGAAGAAATCAGCGCTGAAGGATCGGTTTGCGTCTTGATTACGAAACCCATGCGCGACCACGATTCGAGATCCTGTCGGAAGTCGATGTATCCAGTCGGCACCGGCAGATCGGTCAAACTTGCATGTCGAACATCACCAACCACGCCGATGATCGTGCGCCAACTCGTATCTTTCGAACTCTCGCCGATTGCCATGCGCTTGCCAACCGGATCTTCGTTGGGCCAATAGCGCTTCGCCATCGTTTCGCTGATCACGATCACATGCGGCGCGCTTGCGTTGTCTTGTTCGGTAAAGCCACGCCCGCGGAGAACCGGAATCTGCAGAGTCGAAAAATAGTCGTGACTGACAACCTGATAATCCATCGCGACATTTTCGTCTGGTCGTGCTTCGCGTTCTCCTTCTTTCGTGAAACCACGGTTCATGCTGGCGCCACTCAGTGGCAAGCTCATCACCATGCCCGCGGAATTCACCCCGGGCAGATTTTGTAGCTGTTCGAGCGCTCGCGCATAAAACTGAATCCGACTCTTGGGATCGGGATACTTACTCGCCGCCGGCGCAATCTTCGCCGACAAGATGTGATCGGCATTAAACCCGGGCGCGATTTTGCTCACTTGCACATAGCTCATGATCAGCAGTCCAGCGCCAACTAACAGGACCTGGGCAAGCGCGAGTTCGGAAACAATCAAAATGTTGCGCGCGCGTCGTCGCTGCTTCCCTTCACTCGCTTTCGCTCCGGCATCTTTAAGTGACTGGTTGAGTGAACCGCTCGTCGCTTGTAATGCCGGCCAAAGTCCAAACGCGACACCAGTGATCAGCGAAACCAGGAAAGTAAAACCGAGCAGACGTAGATCGACACTCGCTTCATCGAGACGGGGAATATCGCCCGGGCTGAGTTTCATAAACAGACTGACGGCCCACACCGAAAGACCGAGTCCGGCAATCCCACCAACGAAGCTCAACAACACACTCTCGGTCAACAACTGCCGAACCAGACGCCCGCGGTTAGCGCCCACAGCTCTGCGGATCGCAAACTCACGCTCTCTTTGGGTTGCCCGTGCCAGCAGCAAACTCGCGACATTCGTGCACGCAATTAACAGCACTAAAGAAACTGCGCCCAGCAAAATCGTAATCAGCGTTTTGACGTTGCCGACGATTTGCGTGTGCAATGAAATGACGTTTGAACCGAGTCCTGCATTGGTATCCGGAAAATCCTTTTCCAGTCGACCGGCAATCCCGGCGATGTCTGACTGTGCTTGAGAGAGTGTGACGCCCGGTTTAAGTCGACCAATCACGCTGATGAAATGCGCGTCACGTTCGTGGCTCCAATCGTTTTTCGGAAACTGCGAAATCAAACTCGCTGAGACCGCGTTGCGATCACCACCCAACACCCACAAATCCGAAAGCACCGGAAACTTGAAGCCCGGCTTCATCACGCCAACGACGGTATAAGCCGTGTCATCGATCGTGATCGACTTGCCAACAATTTGCTGGTCACCACCAAAACGACGTTGCCACAATGCGTCGCTAAGAATTGTGACCTTGCGATCCTGATGTTCATCGTCGTCGGGCTGAAACGTGCGGCCGAGTTGGGCCGAGACGCCGAGCGTGCTCATCAGGTTTGAGGTAACAGTCGATCCGTTTACGCGTTCAGGTTCGCCGTTGCCAGTTAGATTAAAGTTGCCGTAGAAAGTGGCGGCCAGGTCGCTGAATGATCTGTTCTGTTCACGCCAATCGGTGAAATTGCCGGGTGCGACCGAGCGCTTATCGTTGCCGGCAACCGTCTCCCAGAGCGTCACGAGTCGATCGGGTTCGGCATACGGCAACGGACGCAGCACGACAGCATTGAGCACGCTGAAGATCGCCGTGTTAGCGCCGATGCCCAGCGCAAGCGTTAAGACTGCGACTGCCGTAACCGCTGGACTTTTGAGGAGAATGCGAAAAGCGTATTTGAGATCTTGTTTCATGGCGTTTGTACTTAGTGCTTTGTGTTTGGTGCTTTGTACTTAGCGCTTGGCGATGAGGTCGGTACCGTCACGCGCTAGCGTCGGGTCCGTCTACCAGCAAAACACATCAGACCCGACGCTACCGCGTCACGGTACTGACTTCATCACGACGATTGCGAAATACGCATTTTCGCAATTCCGCATTTCTTCATTCATACCTAAGTGCGATTAATGGGTCGACTTTCGTTGCGCGTCGCGCCGGGATGTAACAGGCTACAAGCGCGACTAGCTGCAAACCGATCGCAACAGTCGCATACGTCATCACGTCTGTTGCTTTCACTTCAAACAACAACGTCGTCAACAACCGCGACAACGCAAACGCACCGATTAGTCCGAATCCAACTCCAATCACAGCGAGCAACATCCCGTTGCCAATCACCAGACGCAACACATCAACTGCGCGCGCGCCCAGGGCCATGCGAATGCCAATCTCATGCGTTCGTTGTCTAACGGAATAAGTCATCACGCCATAGATGCCGAGTAGCGCCAGCACCAACGCAATCGCGGCGAACGCGCCCAACAACCAGAGGTTGAAACGTCGATCGGCAATCGATGCGCTGACGAGACTGTCGAGGGTGCGTGTCTGCCAAACTGTTTGCTCGCGATCGATCTCTGCCAGCACGCCACGCACTGAACCAACAACTGAAAGGGGATCTTCCGTCTTCGAACGGACCACGAGATTCATCCGGCGGGCGGGAGCCTGGGCAAATGGCAGATAAAACTCGGGAGCTGCAGCCGTGTCGAGGGCTTCGCGTCTCGCGTCACCAACCACGCCGACTATCTCAATCGGCGGAGTTTGTGGATCGAGAATGAGACGCAAACCAATCGGATCTTCGTGGGCAAAGTAGTGACTGACGAACGAATCACTGACGACCATTACGGGCTGAGTATTCTTCTTATCAGTGTCAGCCAACAATCGTCCGCGTTCGAGCGGAATCTTCATCGTCGGGAAATATTCCGGTGAGGCGACCGTGATGTGCGACTCGGGCATGGCGCCAAGTGGATATGGATCACGACCGGCAACGTTGAAAACAACAACGTCAACCATGTTCGACAACAAGAGATTGTTAACGACAGCAGAAGATTCGACGCCGGGCAACGCTCGCGTTTTTTCTGCTAGTCGTTCAAAAAATTGCTCCTGCTTGTCTTCGGTGTTGTAACGCACGCGACTCAACGGAATATCGAATGCAACGACATGAGTCGAATCAAATCCTTTATCGGTATTTAGTAGACGCACAAAACTCTTCAGCAACAGGCCAGCGCCGACGAGTAACATGAGCGACAGCGCTACTTCGGAGATGACCAGGAAACTGCGCGCCAGATTGCGACGTGGCCCAGCGCTGCTGCCACGCGCTCCTTCTTTCAGCCAACCAATCACGTCAGCACGTGACAACTGCAAGGCCGGAACAAGTCCAAATGCGACTCCGGTGACTAGCGAGAGGACGAAAGTAAAACCAAGCACGCGAAAATCAAGATGGACTTGATCTACGCGCGGAATATTTGCTGGTCCAAAAGTGACCAATAGACGCGACAGCCAAATTGCAAAGAGCAAACCAAGACTGCCGCCGGCAAAAGACAAGAGCAAACTTTCGACTAAGAGCTGTCGAACAACGCGCCAGCGGCTCGCGCCTAAGGCAGTACGCAGGGCAATTTCGCGTTGTCGTCCCGAAGCACGTGCCAACAGCAAGTTGGCGACGTTGGCGCAGGCAATCAACAACACAAAAGTCACCGCGCCAAGCAAAATAAGAAGCGCCGGTCGCGAATCGCGCACCAGGTCTTCGCCGAGACTCGCAGCGCCGATCAGGGTCGACGTGTTTGATTGTGGATACTGTTGTTCGAGGCGACGGGAGATAGCGTCGAGATCTGCGCGGGTCTGCGCGATGGTCACGCCCGGTTTCATTCGCGCGATTACACGGTAACTGCGATTGTCACGGTTCTCAGATCCGGCCAGCGGACGGTCGTTGAGTGGCTCCCAAAAGTCCTGATGGTCAGAACGAAATGGATACTCAAAACCTTTGGGCATCACGCCGATAATCGTCGGCGCAGACGCACCCATCTGGATCTTTTTGCCCACCACATCAGCGACGCCATTGAAGCGCCGTTGCCATAGACCATAGCTGATCAAAACAACTCCGGCATCCTGCTTGTCTTCGGCTGCGGTAAAGGTGCGACCGAGTAGTGGCTTCACACCGAGCACGTCGAAATATTCCGCTGTTACATCCCCACCAAAGATCCGTTCGCTGTCTTGTCCATCGCCATAGACCATCGCTCCCGCATTCAGATAGGCCGCGACGTGAGAGAACGTCTGGGTTTGCGCTTTCAAATCCTGGAAATCAGGAAACGAGAATGAACCGCGTTCGACATCCTCCTGACCACGCCCGCCTTCGCCGAGCCGGACCAACTGGTCCTGCTCGGGAAACGGCAACGGGCTGAGCATGACTGTGTTGACGATACTGAAGATCGCGGTGTTCGCTCCGATGCCAAGCGCGACGGTAAGAATGGCGATCGCGGCAAAACTCGGATGCTTGAGCAAACTGCGGAAAGCGTAGCGGAGATCTTTGGTCATGGCGTTCTCGTGCTTTGTGCTTTGTGCTTTGTGTTTAGTGCTTTGCGTTTAGTGCTTTGTACTTAGCGCTGGGCGATGAGGTCGGTACCGTCACGCGGGATCGGACGGTGCCACAACCAACAAAAAAATAAAAAAACACAAAAAAACCCCCGCAAACCCCTTTCGGTAAATAACACAAAGACCAAGGCAAAAAGAAAAA
>DATDMC010000044.1:0-99551 GCA_036518995.1 Pyrinomonadaceae bacterium
ATACCACTGACTTTATATCGGTGGTGGCATCAACTTCTCGCTAGCTACGCCTTCATCAAACTTTCTCAGATACCACCGACTTCATGTCGGTGGTGGCATCAACTTCTCGCTAACTACGCCTTCATCAAAAACTTTCTCAGATACCACCGACTGTATGTCGGTGGAGTTTCAACTTCTCGCTAACTACGCCTTCATCAAAACTTTCTCAGATACCACCGACTTTATGTCGGTGGAGTTTCAACTTCTCGCTACCCGATTCAAAGCGTATATTGAGACTCCAGCGACATAAAGTCGCTGGTATCTGAGAGCGTTTCCAGGACCGTAGATTAGCCAGAAATTGAGACTCCAGCGACATAAAGTCGCTGGTATCTGAGAGCGTTTCCGCGAGCCATGTTAGCCAGAAATTGAACCTCCAGCGACATAAAGTCGCTGGTATCTGAAAGCGGTTCCGCGAGCCATGTTAGCCAGAAATTGAGACTCCACCGACATAAAGTCGCTGGTATCTGAAGGCGGTTCCGCGAGCCGTGTTAGCCAGAACCTGAGACTCCACCGACATAAAGTCGCTGGTATCTGAGAACAAGTCTTGGAGATCAACACCGAGACACGAAGACACCGAGAAACCTTGATCAACTGTCATGCTTCATTTGTAGGCGGTCTAATAACAAATGATCACTGATCGATGACCAATCTCATTCTTTGTCCTATACTCCTTCCTCCGCCATTAACCACGCCAAAGGAGCAGCACACGATGAAGTCTTTACTGGACCTCGTTCTCTACGTATTGATTTTGGGAGCAGTGTCGATCAGCGCCGCCACGCCTGATCACGTCAAAACCACCAACGGCGCCATCAGCGGCATGGGCCGGCAACCTTCGGGTGTTCGCATCTTCAAAGGAATTCCCTTCGCTCAACCTCCAACCGGTGATTTTCGTTGGCGCGAGCCACAACCAGTGAAAGACTGGACCGGCGTGCGTGCCGCGACTGAGTTTGGTCCGAGGTGCATGCAGGCGCCTGTGTTTGGCGATATGGGGTTTCGCGCGCCGAGCATGAGTGAAGACTGTCTCTATCTAAATGTTTGGACGCCCGCGAGGAACGACAAGGAACGACTTCCCGTACTGGTCTATTTCTATGGCGGCGGTTTTGTCGCCGGCGATGGTTCAGAGCCTCGTTACGATGGCGAGAGCATTGCTACCAAAGGCATTGTTTCGGTGACCGTCAATTATCGCCTGGGTGTATTCGGCTTCATGGCCCACCCTGAACTGACAAAAGAATCACCACATCATGCGTCAGGAAACTACGCGCTCCTCGATCAATACGCGGCCCTCTTGTGGGTACAAAAGAACATCGCGGCTTTTGGCGGCGATCCTAAACAAGTGACGATTGCGGGCGAATCGGCTGGTTCAGTATCGGTGAGTGCGCAAATGGCGTCGCCTTTGTCGAAGGGGTTGATCGCCGGCGCTATCGGTGAAAGCGGTTCGATCCTCGGAACGTTGTCGGCTGTCCCTTTGGTCCAGGGTGAAGAGGCTGGAGTCAAGTTTGCGAACAACATCGGCGCCCACTCGCTCGCCGAACTTCGCGCGTTAGATACGCAAAAGGTTTTTGGACCAGCTACACAAGGTGGCTTTGCCAGCGTGGGCAGATTTTCGATCGTTGTCGATGGCTACTTCTTTCCTGAGTCACCAGCGGCAATATTTGCAGCGGGGCGCCAGGCGCATGTTCCGTTGTTAGTTGGCTGGAACTCGGAAGAGATGACCGGCCAGGTTTTGTTGCAAGGTAAAGAGCCAACGCCGGAGAACTACCAGGCGGCAGTAAAAGCTGCCTATAGAGATCGCGCGGACGATGTGTTGAAAGTTTATGCGGGCTCGAGTCGTGATGAAATTCTCGATGCAGCCACAGCCCTGGCCAGCGATCGCTTCATTGGGTATAGCACCTGGAAATGGGCCGACGAGCAGCTAAGGACCGGCGGTGGTGGTCCAGTTTATCGTTATTACTTTGCGCGTCCTCGACCGGCAATGAAAGCTTCGCAGGGAAATGCAACTCCGGGATTAGCAGGCGGAGTTGTCAGAAATTCAACGGCTCCGGCGCCGCCGCCGGCAAGAGGCGCGGTCCACTCGGCAGAGATCGAATATGCGTTGGGAAACTTGAAGACTAATCCTGTTTACGAATGGGCTGACGACGACTACAAAGTTTCGCAAGTGATGCTCGACTACTTTGCTAACTTCGTTAAGAAGCGAGATCCGAATGGAAAGGGTCTGCCGTCATGGCCGAAACTTTCGGCTAATCCGGGTAATGCACCGCAAGTGATGCGTATCGACGTGAAAAGCGTCGCCGAACCCGATACCACCCGCGCGAGATATTTGCTGCAGGACAAACTAATGGGCGGCGACAACTAACACCTTCCTCCGCGTCTCTGCGTCTCAGCGTCCTCTGCGTATCTGTGTGTTGAATCGATGTTCGCTTCAACGCAGTCCAATTTTCAACACCGAGGCACAAAGAGATGCGGAGGCACAGAGAAAAATCTTAGCGGACGATGAAGTAGTCGCTTTGCGTCACGCTTGTTCCGCTAACTGTGTCCTTGATCACGATCTTCAGGTCGTATGGACCGGGAGCTAAAGTTTGTAAAGCGAGTTGTTCGCCAAACGCGAGTCGCTCCGGATCGTCTCCAACGTTATCGATCTTACGTTCGCGACTCGTCAGCATCGTTTGTCCAGCGCGGCTCACCGTCGTTTGGATCACCAGGTGCGGGTTGCCACTGCCATCTTTCTTCGCGTTATAAACAAACAACACATATCCCAGACGCGAATCTCGCGAGAACGCGTGATTGACGCTGAGCTGTACCTGCGTAGCCGCGGCATTAAATACCTGCGCATCCAACAACACACTACTCGTCGCCAGTTGCTTCTTAGTCAAATCGGGAACCACGATCCACTGCAACGCGCTACCAACCCGGCCTGACTGTTCATCGCGCGCGGCAACCCGTACCTGATAAATTCCCGGCGCTAACGGATTGTGCTGGGTATAAAACACACCGTCGTCGATCGCGCCAGCTTTAGGTGGGTTGACGTTCACCTGATTACTGAAACTAGCCGCCACTTTACCTTTATCGTTCAGCACAACGCCTGCCAGTTGGAGCGTGGCCGGTGTCTTCTCATCACGGTAAGCGATTCCACTACCAGCAATGTGAATTGAAGAAGTTACTACCGGACCATTTGCCGGCGTGCTCAGATAAGTAAGCGCCAACTGCACAGGCACATCACCCAGACTGTAAAAATCACTGAGCGCGTTGCCAATCTGTTTCTCCGGCGTGACCGCTGTCACCGGCTGGTCCTTAATCGCGACCTTTTCCACAGTTGGATTCTGAACAAAGCCACGCGGCGCACGCACCGTCAGATCCGAACGACCGATAACTCCAATCTTCACATTCCGAAATTTCTGGTCCTTTTCAAGTTCCGCTTCCGGTCGCCATGCCAGCAAATAGTAGTTTGAAGTTTCGTCCAGAGCATTCGTGACCCAGCGCTCGAAGTAGTTGGTGTTCCGAAGCGCGAGGCCCCCCGTGTCTCGCGCGAGCGCATTCAAAGCATCCTGGGTAGCTTGCAGTTCGCCAACCGAGGCGAGATCAAGTCGTCCATTTGGATCTGTCGGTTTCGGAGACGCCGCGTCGTTATAATTCGCGTTAACCAACCCCCTGGCGTGAATCGAATAGATCACTACACCCGCGCGCCGGGCCTGATCTATTACATGGTCCAACCGGTCGCGCACGGCCGCTGCATGGGGTCCGTTGTCGAGCAGAAAGCCGTCCGAGACAAAGAAGGCAAGCTTACGACCCGGCACCCGGCTCGATGAACGCATCAGCGAAGCGAGCGAGTTGTAAGTATTCTGAGTAATCTCCGCGGCTTGTAAGAGTATGGACCGGGCGTTGTTTTTGACTTGATTCTCGCAAGCTATTCGAGTCGGGCTAAATTTAGAGCTGGATTTTTTACTAGCGTATTTCAGACACTCCTCAACATGAACTTGAAAAACCCTGTCGTCGGATCGACTGCTATCGATCGCCAGGGCCATGTACTCCGTCATCTTTGAACTTCCCGATCCATATCCTTCAACCACGTACGCGCGCGGCAGCAACCGATTGACTGCCGCATTCAAAACCAGTTCATTGTTGGTGAATTGTTCGAGAAAACCCAGTTGACCACTCGCAGTCGCGATCGCCACGTTGTCGCTGGAACTCATCTCGTTATCGATGAAATGGCGCAACATCTGGCGGGTCCGATTAAGACTGTCCGGCGAGAGATGCAGATCGTCGATAAAGAAAACGATGGTGCGCCCGGCAATAACCGGCGGAGCAATTTTCGGCGCCGTAGCGCTGGCCGGATTATTTTTGAGCAGTACTTCTTGTTCCCGCGCGGACCCGGCTGTGATGCGTTCGAAAAAAGCCAGCGATCGTGGCTTGCCGTCGACGATAACTTCAAACTGATCGCGGCTGAGGCCTTCAACGAAATGACCAGACTTATCGACGACCGTGACAGAACTCTGGACCAACTCCGTGTTAGTGCGAATTACGTCGTCTGGAGTTTGTTGAGCGAAAGCAGTTTTTGTGAGACAGAGGAGGACAGCGAAAAAGATCCAGGGCTTAATTAGCATTTCGCGATTCTACCAAACCCGGAAGAGAAGGCAGAAGCAGTAGGCAGAAGGCGGAAGGCAGAAAGCAATTCAGTCTGCCTACTGCTTCTGCTTTCTGCCTTCTGCTTTCTGCTTTCTGCTTTCTGCCTAAAGGACCGCTTCGCGTGCAGCCCAGCGGCTCAAGACAGACGCTAATTCATCAATCTTAACCGGCTTGCTCAGATAGTCGTCCATGCCCGCGTCGATACACTTACGACGCTCGCCTTCCATCGCATGGGCCGTCAACGCAATGATCGGTGTGTGATGCAGTGTTCCGTCTTCACGTTCTCTGATGCGACGAGTCGCTTCATAACCATCCATCTCGGGCATCTGACAATCCATCAAAACTGCTGGATACGGAAACGCCTCGAGGGCCATCATCGCTTCGCGCCCGTTCCCAACTGCATCCGCTGAATATCCCAACTTTCTCAATTGACTAAGCGCCACTCTCTGATTCACCAGATTATCTTCCGCTACCAGGATACGAGGCTTCGCTTGTGGCGATGCTTCGTGAGCACGATGTGCATACATCTGCTTTCTTGCACCGTTCATCTTCGGACCGATCTTCTCAGATACCAGCTTCTGCAATGCGTCAATCAACTGCAGTTTCCTCACCGGCTTAGTCAGGCAAGCCGCTATTCCGTTGGCGCGCGATTCTTCGTCGCAGTGTTGCCCCAGCGAAGTCAACATCAAGATCTGCGGACTCGCCTTGTCGTAACGATTTGTGATTTCGCGGGCCAACATCAGACCATCCATATCAGGCATCTGCATGTCGATCACTGCGATGTCGAAAGGCGAAGGAGACTCCGCTATTTCCCTCAGCGCGGCTTTGCCACTATCAGCCGAACGGATCTCCAGGCCTTTAGACTTGAGATGATGTTCAAGAATTTGTCGATTGGTACTACTGTCGTCCACAATTAACACGCGCAAACCTTCGAGTTTGATCGCGGTATCAACTTCAGAAGTCCGACTTCCCTGCTGCCGCTCAAACAGACCGGTGAACCAGAACGTCGAACCAGAACCATGATTGCTGCTCACACCAATTTCGCCACCCATCAGTTCGGCGAGCTGTTTCGAGATCGCTAAGCCCAGACCTGTGCCACCGTATTTTCTCGTAGTTGATCCATCGGCCTGCGAAAACGCCTGGAACAATTTTTCCTGCTCTTCGTCTGAAATTCCGATCCCGGTATCAGTGATCGAAAACTTGATGAACGCATGCGACTCGGTGACCATTTCCGTCGTGACTCGTAAAACTATCTCACCACGCTCCGTAAACTTGACAGCATTGCCTAGTAAGTTTGTGAGCACCTGGCGCAACCGGTTTGGGTCGCCTTGTAAATCCATCGGCACGTCACTTTCAACTAACGAGGCCATCTCCAACCCTTTGAGTTGCGCTTTGCCGGAGAGCAATTCAACCGAACTCTCCACGACCGGCAGCAGATCGAAATCGATCTTTTCAAAACTCAGCTTGCCGGCTTCGATCTTGGAGAAGTCGAGGATGTCGTTGATTACGGTCATCAACGCTTCAGCACTACTATTAATCGTTTCTGTATAGTCTTTTTGTGCCGGTGAAAGATCGGTATCGAGTAAGAGCCCGGTCATCCCGATCACGCCATTCATCGGCGTCCTGATCTCATGACTCATATTTGCCAGGAAGTTGCTCTTGGCCATCGTCGCGGCTTCGGCAGCTTCCTTCGCGCGCTGCAAGTCGATGCTTTGCGTTTGCAGTTCCGAAGTTCTGACTGCCACCAATTCCGCTAGTTCCCGGGCACGCAACTTCATTTGTTGCGCGCGCATGGCGTAGAAGAAAAACGCTAATAGACACGCAACGATTGCGCATGACGCATAAAACCAGTAGGTCTGATAGACGTGGGCCGCCAGCTTAAGCTTGAATGAGGCGCCTTCCTCATTCCACACTCCATCGCTGTTCATCGCGATAACGCGGAACACGTAATTGCCGGGTGGGATGTTGCTGTAGAACGCTTCGCGACGATTGCCGGCATCAATCCACTGTTCGTCGTAGCCTTCGAGCTTGTATTTGAAGCGGACCTTTTCCGCTGCGAAAAAACTCAAACCGGTGTAGTGAAAAACGAGATTGCCGCGACCCGGTTTCGCCTGGGCCATCGCGCCTGGTCCAAAATTCTGACCATCAATTTCAGCCGCGTCGATATCTACCAGCGGTGGTACTGCGTTGCTCGACAAGTGCCGCGGATCAATCACCGAAACGCCTTTTAGTAAACAAAACCAGAGTCGACCATCGATAGTTTTGTACGACGATGGGTTCTGAGCGACGACACCAACCGTACTGGCCAATCCATGTTCAAGCCCGTAAGCGATCGAATTGATCGAACTTCTCTTCCCCTCGGCAAATTCATCGAGTTCTTTGCGCTCGACGCGAAAGATGCCCTTGCTACAACCCATCCAAAGATTGCCATAATCGTCTTCAATAAAGTTGTAGACAAAGCTCCCAAACAATCCATCAGTTATGCGATAGGTAACAAACTTTCCGTCTTTGAAACGATTGACACCCTCACGAGTCCCAATCCAAAGCGTGTTGGTTTTATCGAGATAGAGAGCTTGCACACCATCGTTGGCAAGTCCATCTTTGGTCGTGTAGCTGGTAAATGAACCATCTTTGAAGTGATTTAAACCACCACCTTTAGTACCGATCCAAATGCTGCCATCCTGGTCCTGAACGATTCCGCGAACGGCATTACTCGACAGACCATTCCTGGTTGAATAAGAAGTAAAGCTGCCGTCTTTATAAACGAGGAGCCCGTCAAAAGCCGTTCCGATCCAAACCGCGCCATCGCGATCGGCAAAGATCACTTTCACGCTCGTGCCATCTAATAGCGGCGTGACAAGTTGTTTTACCCGAGGTTCACACGACTCATCTTTGCAGGTGCTCGGATACTGAAGTTGATACAGGCGATCACCCACCGCGACCAAAACAGTGCCGTCGCGATCTTCACCGAGTGCCGTGATTGTGCCGTCATTACCTTCCGCCAACTCGAGCTGCTTAAACTTGTCGCCGTGGAGATAACTGAGTCCTTTGCTCGTACCGACCCAAACTTTGTGATGACTATCCTGAAAAACTACGTTCGTATTGTCGTTGGCGAGTCCGTCTTCTTCTGTATAAGTGGTGAAAAGCGTTTGTCGCAATCGCGCGAGTCCATCATTCGAATCGCCAATCCAGAGATTACCTTCGCGATCGCTGTAGATGGCATTGATCCAATTGCCGGCAAAAGCTTTGGTGAACGTATTCGTCGCGCGATTGAATCTATCTAAACCTGCCTGGTCACCGATCCAAACGTTGCCATCGTGGTCTTCATAAACTTCGACCGCATTGTTTGACGACAGACCTTGTGCGGTGGTGAAAAAGTCCTGCTTGTCATCATGAAGACGATAGACGCCTTTGTTGGTAGCGAGCCATAAATCGCCATTCTGGTCACGCGTAAACTCTTCAACGACCGTCCGCGACTCCATCCCGGCGATCTTTACTGTAGTGATCTTTCCGTCTTTTAAATGATGTACGCCGCCTTTTGTGGTGCCGATCCAAATCGTGTCGTCGTCATCGGCATACAACGCGCGCACTGCATTACTCGTGAGACCATCTTTTACGGTGTAGCTGGTGAACTTATTGTCTTTGAAAACACTAAGACCCTGATCGGTGGCGATCCAGATGTTGCCTTGTGAATCTTTACAAAGTTCGGCAGCGGCATCACCGATTAGTCCATCTTTCTTTGTATAGATGGTGAACTTACCGTCCTTTAAACGACTGACACCTCCACCGTAAGTCGCAATCCACAAGCTTCCGTCATCGCCTTCGGCCAGCGACCAAATTTCGCTTTCGCGGAGTTGAGTTTGATCACGATCGTCGTAGACCTTGAAATGAACGCCATCGAAACGCGCGAGTCCACCTTTAGTTCCGATCCATATGTAGCCATCGTGAGTTTGGAGGATTGCCTTAACCGAGTTCTGTGGGAGTCCCTGCGATTGACGCCAGACTTCAATCGGAAGCCAGGGGCGATCAGCGTCAGCGGCGAAGACAAGTGTGGGAGTTATTAACACGCTTGCAAAAAGTAGGAGCTTTGCGAGCGCAGTCGATATGGAGGAGAGTTGACGCATAACAAGCCAAAAGGATCGACGAATTTGCTGCGTGTGCCTTGAATAGTTCTAAACGTGGGAGCACATACGTTTTGACGGCATAAAACCACAAGTGGAGATTCTCTGCCGGGGCAAGACGCAGCATTTTGACGGCGAAACAAGTATTTTCCGCCGCTATCCGAGGTCAGTGCATCATCCGTACCAGAAGGATTAACCACGAAGGCAGGAAGGCACGAAAAAGAAAAGGAGAAAGGGAGATGGGGTGATTGGGCGATGGGGTGATTGGGTGATTGGGTGATGGGGCGAAAGGGAGAGAGTGACCACTGACTACGGACTGCTGACAACTAACTACGGACTACTAACTACGGACCACTGATTACGGACTACTGACTACTGATCTCTAATCCCTAACCCCCGATCCCCGGCCCCTGGCCCCTGACCTCTGGCCCCTGCTCCCTTGCCCCCTCACACTTTCATGTATTTTCCCCTCGTCCTTTCGCTCTGTTAGGGCGTGCCGGTTTATTCATCATCACCACTGGCAACTCGATAAAGACATTCCAGAGAATTCGAAAGGATTAAATGAAACACAAGCGCATACCTTTATTCGTTCCCGCGGTGCTTCTTTTCGCACTGCTTTTCATACCCGCGATCGCGCATGCTCAAGCAGCCTCGATGGTCGGGACCTTAGACAACTTTGACGTGCTTAATAACACAGGTGAAGACGCACACGGCTTCGAGATCGAAATCGAAGGTGTGCAGAAGGAAGACATCTATCGCATTTTTGGAAACTGGAGCGGTACGAACGTCATCCGCTATGGTGCAGGTGAAGCAACAAACTTTCCTGGCGGAGTCTACATTCGCTGGAAAAGTCCGTGGGACCCGGTTGCGCAACGATTCACACTCGCGACACCTGTTCCCGTTAACCGCAGTACAGTTCCCGGCGAATCATGTTGGACCCTCGGCATGGGTGACGCGTATTACTCAGCCGGCTGTGAACATTTCGGCATCAGTGCTTATAAGAACCCAATCAAGACCACCTATCGCTGGTTAGTCGCGGATCCACAAAATCCGGGTCAGTTAATTCCCAGTTCGGTAAGCGTTTCGCTGCCGGTGCCAACGTGGTCCGTTGCACCTGCCGTAGCTGGAAATCCGGTTGTCGTCGCGGCCGAAATCGATGCGCCTGAAGCTGCCGAACCCGTGCTTCAATATGGTGATGCACAGTGGGTGAAAGTTTACAAAGCTGAAAACCCGGTCGAAGTTCAACTCGAAGATCTGGTTGGTGATAATCCCGCCGTCGTGCCCCGCAATGCGGGCCAGGTTGAAACTGAGTGGAACTTACTTCAACAGGAACCAATCGGCGAAGGCAGACAAAGACGAAAAGGACGCCAGGTCAATGCCGGCAATCTTGGCGCCGGCGCGCACGCAGTGGTCCGACGTTACGAATACTATGAATATGCCGGCGCTTACGATCCAGTTACCCACCAGGCGCTCTGCGGTGGAGACGGAACTTGTAATGCTCCACTCGAAGGTGAACTTGGCAACGCGGTCGGCGTGCAGAACGCAGCGGCCAATATCAACGCGCCATCTTTAACTGTAGCGACAGTCGGCAACGGCTCCGTCTCGTCAAGTGACAAGATCATTAGCTGTGGCAACAAGTGCTTCTCGTATTACGCCGGAGGCACGAGCGTTACGCTGACTGTTAAGCCTGGTTCGAAAAACACATTCAGCGGTTGGACAGGAGCGTGCACTGGTTCGGATTTAACTTGCACACTTCCCATCACCGATGCGTTGACTGTTACTGCTACATTCGCTGCTGATCCCGGAACTGGTGGTGGCGGTGGCGGCGGCGGAGGTGGTGGTGTTGGCGGAGGCGGCGGAGGCGGCGGTGGCGCTGTTCAGGCAACGCTTTCCGTTAAGACTGCCGGCGGTAAAGGTGCCGTGACGAGTGCGCCTGCTGGAATTAACTGCGGCAAAGTTTGTACGGCATCGGTCAGCGCAGGCACGACGTTAACATTGTCAGTGGCGCCGGAAGCTGGTTTCGTGTTTACCGGATGGTCAGGCGCCTGTTCCGGCACTGGACCATGTCGGGTAACGGTGAATGCAAACACTTCCGTTCAGGCAAACTTCGCCAAACCATAATCAGGGAGAGTTATAAGGACCGCCAATTAGGACCGCAGGCGTCTCGCCTGCCTGGTTGGAATAAAAGAACCGCAGGCTGCTTCACTTGCCTCGTCGAGTGCTAAGTTTTCGCTACTCGATCAGGCAGGCGAGGACGCCTGCGGTCCTATTTGCCGGGCCTACTTCTTGTCCTATTTCAAGAGCCAATAGAGAAAGACACCAAGGAATGCCAATCCAAAGACCACGAGCCCAAACCACATCAACACGAAAGATCTTTCCTCTTTTGGACCAGCGCTTTCAGGTAACGTGGTGATACCGATAAACCAGTGTATGCCATTTAGAAACTTCGCCAGTTTGTGAAAAAGATTTCTCATTATGCATTCATAATATGTTCTAAAAACCGTGAGTACGTGATTTCGATTTTGCTCCGTATTGATCGATCTCACGCACTATTGCCAATCTGAAATCTGAGATCGGCAATCTCATAACCATCCATTGCGAAAATCCGCGCGGCGCAGACCGTTGATGATGTATGGACAGCGCTTCATTAAATTCCAGAAGAAACCGGAGCGATAGTTCTCGATCATGATCACCACTGGACCTTGATCGAGTCCGTAGTAACCTTTCGAGATCCAACCTCGCTCAGTTCCCTCACCACCGACGAAGGTTGGATTGAAACTACATTTGAAACCATAGTTACTCGTCATCTCGGGATAGGCATTATTGAAATTCTGCAGTGTGGGTAAAACTATTTCAGGCGCGAATGGTAACGATGCCACGGCCGCCCAGGGTGCGATCGTTCCATCATCCGGTCCGTTGGGGATACCGCGCGCTTCGTAATCAAAAAAGCGCCGCATAACTCCGTCAACCTTGAACCGAGCAGGACCTGGACCATCCGAAGCCGTAATGCCCCAGATATGCTTTGCGTAGCCTCGCAGTCCCAACGGATTTCTTATCGCGTATTCCTGTTGCGTGTATGTCGCCCGACGACTATTTTCAAAATAGTCAATTCCCTTCTCGCGCATGAACTTGTCTTGTATCTCACGGAAGTCGATCCATAAATGCGAGAGTTGATGAATAAAGAGTGGGCCAGCGTACAATTGCTCGTGTCCGTAAATTTCTGTCCAGGCGTAAGTTGACGTAAAGGCGTCATAGACACAGGGATCGATTGGATAAGTTGGTGAGCCGAGCGCGAGCACATGAAGCAACAGGGCTTCGTTGTAACCTTCCCACGTGTAGCGTAAAAAGCCACGCTCCGGTTTCCACCCCATCGACACTTTCCCATTGCGTCTTATGGACCAGCGCCAATCGACGCGCCGATAAAGATCGTCCGCCAATTTTCGCAGTTCGTTTTCTTCATTCGTGTCTTGATCGAAATAAGCGGCACAGGCTAACGCACCGGCAATGAGAATTGTCGTGTCGATCGTTGAAAGCTCACACTTCCAGGCTCGCTTGCCGGCTTCCATATCGAGGAAGTGGTAGTAGAAGCCTTTATAGCCAGTCGCGTCTGGTGATTTACTTTGTTCGGAGTTCCAAAAGAAACGCAGTGTCGTCAACACTCGTTCGACCGCTTCGGCGCGCGTAAGGAAGTCGCGTTCAACACCAACCGGATACGACGCCAGAGCTAATCCAATCGCAGCAATGCTCGAGTGAGAACCTTGTCGCGTGTTGTCAGGAACGAGACCATTCTTGAGGTTCGTCTCATGGATGAAGTAACCAAACGTGTCGCGCTGCAGTTTTAGTAGAGCGCCTTCGCTTAGCGGTTTAGGGTCGCGTGTATTTTTCTGTTCGTCAGTCACTTGTTTGAGATTGTTTTAACCACTAAGGCGTAAAGACACAAATGGGAAAATAAAAATTGCGAAAATGCGAGATTAAGGAAATTAAGGATGCGCGTTCATTTCGCAGTTAACACTTTCACCTTCCTTCCATTCCAGCTTTCTGTCTTCGTGCCTTTGTGGTTAAGTTCTCTCCAATCAATAGGAGTTTTGTCTAGTTCCGCCGTTGCAGTGTAAGCTGACAAACCTATGAGCACACAAAAGAAACCTGGGGTGGTGATTTTTACGGGAGATCACAAACGCTTAGCGAAGTTCTACGAAGTGGTGACCGGCTTCACGCTCACTTACGAAGACGATGAAATTTCGATCGTAGCGTCCGACGAAATCGAACTGATCATCCACGTGCTGCGACATGAACCACAGATCACGCAACCAGTGAAAGCGAGAGAAGCCACTTACTTCAAACCGTTCTTCCAGGTCGCCAGCTTAGCCGAAACACGTGAACGCGCCGCGGCGTTTGGTGGAAAGCTAAAACCCGCGAGCGCCGAATGGTCAGCGCGCGACTTCCGCGCCTGCGAAGCCATCGATCCTGACGGCAACGTAATCCAATTCCGTGAATCAATATAGAAAGACATTTCACGTAAAATGCGATCAATCTTAAATCTGCAATCTGCAATCTTAAATCTAAGAGACCCATCCGCTTTAGGGCGCTTGCAAACTCAACCAAGTCGGCTTGGCCATCTGTTGTGAGGAATGGCTATGCCTTTCCGTTAACGCGCCCAACAGAACTTGGGCTACGCCCTTCGACGCCTATGTTGTTTTTTTATCGGTAATTGTTAATGACGCAACTAAAAGGGCACAGCCCAGAACCAAAAGCCCCATGAAATGGAAAGGCATAGCCATTCCTCACAACAGACGGCAAAGCCGTAGCGTAGGTGAGTGTTGCCAGGCTCTTTAGCTTAGATCAATCTGAAATCGGCAATCGGCAATCTTCATGACTCTCGAAATCGTCCAAACAGGTACCCCGGTTTTACGACGCGTCGCGCGCGAACTCTCGGTCGAGGAAATCCTCAGCGATTCAACGCAACGGCTGATCGAAGAGATGCGCGACACCATGCGCGAAGCTCCCGGCGTCGGTCTCGCGGCTCCGCAGATCGGCGAACCGTTACAACTCGCGGTTATCGAAGACCGGAGCGATTACCTCGAAGGCGCTTCACCCGCACAACTCGCCGCGCAACAACGATCGGTCGTCGACTTCCACGTGATCATCAATCCCAGGCTTTTTTATGTTGGTGACGAGACTGTCGATTTTTATGAAGGCTGTTTGAGTGTGACCGGCTTTGGCGCGTTGGTAAGTAGATCAATCCGCGTCCGGGTTGAATGTCTTAACGAGCGCGCCGAACCAATCACCATCAACGCGCAAGGCTGGTACGCGCGAATTCTGCAACACGAAATCGATCATTTAAACGGAACGCTCTACATCGATCGAATGCAGACTCGTTCATTTACGACAATGGAAAATGTCGATCGTTTCTGGCGCGGCCAGAGTATTGACGAGATCCAAAAAGAACTCGCCATCAAGAGTTGACCTCACGGACCAAAACGCTGCCGGTACTCACCGGCAACGATAAACGCTTTCACCATTTCGGCCCCGGCGAAGTTTCCATTGAACAAATTAAGCTTGGTCAACCAAAAGTCGTAGCCGGTGTAGTCGCCATCCGGAGCGTCATTGGGATTACGGCGCAGGTAACCGAAATATTCCATCAGCACAAACGCGCGATTGAGTTCGGCGGCTGACAACACGTCGTCTTCTGCGATCATACGTAACACTTGAGCGCGTGTCAGTTGACCACCAGTTAACCCGTTGATGAGATTCTCGCGTTTAGTTGGTGTCAACGGACTGCCCGCATTCGTATTCAACTGATCGACAAACTGAGTTGGCGTTAACGAAGACGGTTGCGCAATGGTAAATCTACTGCGGGTCACAAATTCATTAACAAAAGCCTGCTTGTTCGCTTCCAGGGTTTGCTCCCAATCACCCTGCCCAACAACTACGTTCTGACGAATCTTCTGCGAGTCAGGCAGAAACTCATTCAGTCGAATTATCGGGACTGGCAACTGGTGAGAACCATTAAACGTTGACGTTCCTAGCGCATCGCCGTACGCAGTCTTGTAGATTCGTTCAACCAGATAGCCCGTTTGCTGAAACTCGATCGACAGGAAGAACGCGGCCGAGGCATTGATTCGTTTGGTCTCGAGACATTGCTGATCGGCGCCGCACTCGGTAAACGTACCAACCCAAAAATTCAGGCCACTTTGATCCGGCTCACGATTCAGGAAGTCGAAATAGTGTTGGCGAATGAAGAACGTCGGACTATCGATCGGATTTGGACCAGGCTGTGAATCATTATCATGTATGGTGGCCTGCATACTCGACGGCGTACCAAGCGTTCCGCCAACCACATTGCTAAGCACCACCGTAAAAGTCTCGTCGCCTTCCACGTAAGCATCATCAACAAGCGGGATGGAAACCGCCTTCGATGTTTCATCGGGCGCAAATGTGAGCGTGCCGTGTGTTTCCAGATAATCGCAACGAGAAGACGCTGCGCCGTTGACGGTAGCGCAATTTGAAGTTGCGCTGGCATCGGCCGCGGTGTAATCAACACTGACAGTCGTCTGCAGATTATTTGTCCGGACCACATTGAAAATGATATGGCTGCCCTCGCCAACACTTACATTCGTAGACTCGAATTTAACCACAGCATTGACTAGCACATCGTCATCGATGATCGTCACGCGGGAGCCGTTTGGCGCCCCTATGTCTGAGCCGTCAAGTGAGTGGCTGAGATTAAAGAAAAAGCTCTCGGTAGGTTCGGTTATGTTGTCGTCGATCAAGCTGATAGGAACGATTTTGTAACTCTCACCGGGATTGAAGTGTAAAGTTCCGGAGACTGGCACGTAGTCCTGACCTGCGTGCGCCGTTTCGTCCATTGTCTCGTAATTGACCTGGGCCGGTCCGGTGATCCTTCCCACACGAACGACTACCGGATTTACGATTCCGGGAACTCCAGGCGAAGGGCCACCCGCATTTTCAAAACCGAGGTAACTCACATCTGTTAACTGGACTTCCGCAGCAGTGCCGCAGCTATCTATCAACACCCAACCTGAATTTCTGATCTGGTTTGAGACGAATAGATCGGGGCGATTGTCCTGATTGAAGTCTGCCGTGACTGAAGTAATCACCTGGCCGGAAATTGATCCATAAAAGAAGTTGCTCGTCTTAGTGAACGCTCCTGTTCCTGAATTTAGAAAAAGTGTAGCGGTGCCTGGAATAGGACTTATGACAATGAGATCGTTAGTACCATCGCTGTCAAAATCGCCGTTAACGATCGTTTGAGGATCGTCACCTACGTCTGGAATCGTCGTCGCCGACCCGAGACCACCGAGCCCGTCGCCCAACAAGACTGTTACGTTATCGGAGCCTGCGTTAGCAACAGCGACGTCTTTCTTACCGTCGCCACTGAAGTCTCCGATAGTGATGGCTCCTGGGGTGTTACCAACTGTGAAGCTGTTTAGTGTACTGAAATGTCCGGTTGCGTCTCCAAGCATCGTCGCCACAGTCGAATCTGAGTTAATAAAGACCAGATCGAGTTTGTTGTCGCCGTTGAGATCAGTGAGGTTTAGTGATGGATGTTGTCCGAAGCCGGCCGTGTAGTTTGTGAGAACAGAAAAATGACCTGTCCCATCGCCCAGCATAACGTAGATAAAGTTTGAGCCGAACCCCGTCAACACTATAACTAAGTCCTGCTTCGAGTCTCCGTTTACATCTCCGGTTGCAACTGAGGGCACGGTATTGGGTGTACCCGATTGGAGAAAAATTTGCAGTTGCTGACCGAAGTGTCCGGTGCCATCACCAAGAACCACCGCTACTTCACCACCAACATCTCTGCCATTGCCCACCACGAGATCCTTTTTGCCGTCGCCGTTGAAATCTGCCGAGGCGATACCGAGGATGTTTAGTCCGGCAGTGACAATGATCGGCGAGGCAAACGTACCGTTGCCGTTACCCAATAAGATCGATATCTCCGCCTGAAAGGCATTCGCTACTGCGACATCCGCTTTACCGTCGTTATTAAAATCATCGACCACCATCGCTTGCGGACGGCTTAGTGGGATGGGATCTGACGCCACCATGGAAGGATTAGCACATGGCGATATGGTTTGAGTCTGACTATGACCTGGGAGTGCAAAAAGAAGACCAGTCGACACAGTTATCCACAGGACAACGCGAGGTAAGTGTTGGTTTATCAATGAAGGTACCTTCCGGAAAGGAATGTAATTTTCAGGCTGACAACTACATCGGGGAGTGTGACGACGGGACTTTAACCAGATGGACTCGTAATTGCAACCATCTCTTTTGCAAAAGCCTCTTTTAGCTTGTCGTGGTATTATCCGCAAATTAAGATTACGCAGATTCAGACCTCAACGCCATCCCATTAGTTTCTCTGCGTAATGTGCGGTCCATTAATTCTTACGAGGAGCCATAATGAGTGATCGAAAATATCGTCAGCGCGGCTATCAGGAACACAATAGCGAACCGCAGCAACGACCTACATCAAGACCGCAACCGAAACCACGACAAGCCGCTCACAATCATGAAGCACCTCGTTCACCGCGAATGATGGCGTTTGGCGAAGCCGTCAAATGCACATCCTGTGGAGCTAAAGCGCCCGGGGTTATCGACTTCGAAACAACATGCGCCAAGTGTCGCGCGGAGTTGCATAGTTGTCGCCAGTGCAACTACTTCGATCCGGGCGCTCATTTCGAATGTAGTAAAACGATTGCCAAGCGCATCGTTAATAAGAACGCCAGAAACGTCTGTGATCTTTACGCGCCGCGAACGGTGATTGAACGCGAAACATCTTCATCAAGCGCTCCGACCGATGCGCGACAAGCATTCGCGAACCTGTTCAAGAAGTAGCTATAGGAGCGCAGGCGTCCTCGCCTGCTCGGTAGGAGCGCAGGCGTCCTCGCCTGCCCGGTAGGAGCGCAGGCGTCCTCGCCTGCTGTTGTGGTGATCTCTAGCCAACCGAGCAGGCGGGGACGCCTGCGCTCCTGATTACGGCAGCCTCAAAGGAGTTTCTGCATTCGATCTGCATTGTTCCGTGTTACTCGTCGCAGTTCTTCTGCGCGCCTGACGCTGTTGTGGAGACAGTGTTCTCTCATCGAGTTTTGCCAGGCCGCATTCATCGTCATCGAGTCGCTGTCCAATCCTTTGCACTTCAGAACGCAGCAGGTTCATCTCGTCCTGACTGACCGTTCGCGAAGAAAGATTCCCCACGCGGGATTGTTGCTCTACTGTACGAACGCTGTTCTCGATCGAATAGAGACGTTGCTCCAACTGTGTGATCCGGCTTTCCAATCGAATGACATCCTGTTGTGCCGGAGTTGGGTTGTCAGCGCGTGCACCGGACGAAACCCGAATTACACAAATCCCAACAACAATAATCACCGCAGCTAAGATGATCGTGCGAACGTCAAAATATTTCTGAACCATAACTTCACCCCCCTTAAACCCGAAATTTCTCTATTGATTTGACTCTGCGTCTCTGCGAACTCGGCGTCTCTGTGATGAAAACCAGTTCTCGCCTTATTTCAGACCTCGATTTCAACACAGAGATGCAGAATCAGGTAAACACGCTCCAAGTCTCTTTAGTCCTTCTCGAATCTGATCTGTTTGTATAGCTCCGTAACCAAACATCAAACCTACGCGCGGCGGGTGCTCAACAGCAAATCTTGCGAGTTGTTGCACAGCCACTCCCTGTGCGAAACCGCGCTCAACAGTAGCCGCGATCTCTTCGCTCGTGAGCTCGGTTAACGCACTGATATGCAGACCCGCAATCGAAGGCGCCACAGTTAACAATCTCGCGAAGTCGCGATTCAGGATGTCTTTAATCAATTCGCGCCGCTCCGCATACACACGGCCCACCTTTCTAATGTGACGCGCGAATCCTCCATCGTCAATGAAACGCGCTAATGCAGCTTGCGGAACTGTCGGCGTATGCCAGTCGCTCACATACTTCACCTTGTGAACCGCTAACGTCAGTGAACTAGGGGTAACTAGAAATCCCAGTCGGAGCGTCGGCAACAACGTCTTGGAAAAGGAACCAACGTAGATCACACGACCAGAATTATCTAACGTCAGTAGCGGCTCGAGCGGTCGTTCTTCAAAACGAAACTCGCTGTCGTAATCGTCCTCAATGATCGCGACATTGTGTTGCGCGGCCCACTCCAACAACGCGAGCCGGCGCGGCAACGACATCGTTACTCCGAGCGGGTACTGATGAGACGGTGTGACGTAAACGAGTCGCGTATCGCGAGGTAAAGCGTCGACAACAATTCCCTGCTCGTCAACCTGTACGCCTTTCACTCTCGCTCCCAATGATTTGAAAAGCTGGATTGGTGGCGTGTAACCCGGATCCTCAACCGCAACAACGTCGCCTGATTCGATAAGACACCGGCCGATTACGTCCAAAGCCTGTTGCGCGCCGTTTGTAATCGTTACGTCCTCGGCAGAAGTCTGTACTCCGCGCGAGACGCCAATATGACGAGCAATCGCTTCGCGCAGACTCATGACTCCGGCTGCGTATTCATAGATGCCGCGCGTCTTGATCTCTAAACGCATTTCACGATTGATCAAACGTCGCCACGCATCGTGGGGAAACATCGAAACATCCGGCAAGCCACTTCTGAAGTCAAACTTTGCCTTCCGTTCGAATGGCTTATTGACGGAAACCGATTCCCAGATATGTCTCGCACTGAGCGCGTCCTTAGTTGATTCGCGGGTCTTATTTACGGCCGGCTTGAAATGATCACTGACGTAGGTTCCGGCGCCGACTCGTGAGATTAAAAAGCCTTCACCAACGAGTCGATCGTACGCAACGGTGACTGTGGTGCGCGAGACTCTCAATGAACGAGCGAGATCACGACTGGCAGGTAGACAATCACCCGGTCTCAGGCGACCATCAGCAATCGCATGTCGCACCTGACGATAGATCTCAGCGCTGAGATTTTTCCCCGCTGAAAGATTGATGTGAAGATCCATTGCGAGCCAAGTCTAACCATTTGTAATTGGCCTGGTCAAAAAAGAATAAATTGGCTCTTGCTCCAGTCCTATGTCAGTTGTAAGTTTCCGGTTCAATCGTATGTCGAATAATAGAATTCGAGCGTTATCGTTTGTGTTGGCAGGCGGCCTCGTCGCCGGCACTCTGGACATCACTTACGCGTGTGTGTTTTGGGCCATTCGCGCGGCGGTGCCGGTGCAAAGAATATTTCAGTCGGTGGCGAAAGGCGTGTTGGGGGCGGCGACTTTTAAAGGGGGAGCATCAACCGCTGCGCTGGGATTGTTTCTGCATTACTTCATCGCGATGACGATGTGTGTGGTCTATTACCTCGTCGCGCGCCGGGTGAAAGCGCTTCATCAGTATGCAGTGACGTTGGGGGCGGCGTATGGGTTGGTGCTTTATGGGGTGATGAGTTACATCGTCGTTCCGCTTTCACGGGCAGGTGGAGGTTCGGGCGGCGATGGATTGTGGATCGGGTTGAGTATCCTGGTCCACATGTTCATGATCGGAGTGCCGATCGCATTGTTTACGAAGCTGGCGATTAATAGTGAAGCGGTGGGCGACGCTCAAGAGGCTTAGGATCGTTGTGCGACTACGGTCTGAGTGGTAATGGGTCAGCACCACCCGCTACCGCAAGGTGGTGCTGACTTAAGTTCTGGGAGTTGGTGACGCGAGGATCGTGAAACAAGCCAGGCAGGAGACCTCTTGTCCGCTGATGCGCGTCCCCCTCTCCCGGACCTATTCTCAATGGACCAGATGTCAAACAGGTAATTCATATTTGTGCTGCGTGCTTCGTACTTCATGCTTCGTGTCTCGGCTTGGCCGCCCGTTGTGAGGAATGGCTATGCCTTTCCGTCACTCGCCCCCTAACAACTTTGGGCTACGCCCTACTTTCCTCTGGGCGACCGGGACGGACGCGCTCCGACGGAAGAGCGCCCCATCCACATCAGGTCGACTTTAACCAACTTAAAAAAATCCTCTTGACAGATTCCCCGTTGCTGAATATGTTCTCACTTCGGACAATATCTTTTTCAGCAATTCTATTCTTTGACGTGTGACCGACTACTTGCTCGCTGTTCCCTTCTGAACCCGGATGGAACTGAGAACAATTAGTTAGATTTCCTGTTCTAACATTGGCTCAGCCCTAAGCAGGAGCCATTTCCAAAAATTGTTGTAACTCAATAGACGGCCACTCTCCGTTGATTTCAAATCAACCGGAGCCGATACCGTCACAATGTTTCGCTGTGCTTTTCGACTTAGTTAGCTCGAATTTGTCCAAACTAGGTACAAACAGGATACGCGTCCATATATAAGGACTCGCATCCGTCACCCAGTTGGGAAGTTGCGATCCCTGAAGTGCCAATGGACAAGTTAACCCCCAACGTTTGAATCGCTATCTGGAGGTCTTGAGAATGTCTAGCTTGAAGCAGTTTATCCTCGCAGCCATTGCCGTGCTATTTCTGACACCCGTGGCCGCTCATGCACAAATTACATCAGCAACTATCGTGGGTAACATCAACGACCCTGGTGGCGCGGCAGTTAGTGGAGCACAGGTAACGGCGCGCAACGTCGATACTGGTCTAACGCGAACTGTGACGTCCGGTGAAGACGGCACGTATCGCATCGAGTTTTTGCCGGTCGGCAACTACGTCGTCGAAGCAACTTCCTCCGGATTCAAGAAGTCATACTTCAATAATATTGTGCTGAGAGTTAACGACACTATTCGCGTCGATGTTGCTTTGACAGTCGGCGCGTTGACGGAAACAGTGACCGTTTCTGAAACTGCGCCACCAGAAGTGAACACGAGCACTCCGGAAATAGCGCGCACGATTCAGTCGTCGGAAATCAATTCGTTGCCACTCGTCGAACGCAACGTTTACACACTTCTCGATCTGACCCCAGGTGTGCAGTCAAACAACAACGGCGTCGCGGCTGCATCGACTGGAACCAGTTCGCTCATCCTCGGTTTCCCCGAACAGCGCACCTTAATCAATGGCGGAACGGACGGCGGCACCGGCTCGGTGAACTATTACCTCGACGGTGGCGTGAACATGACCGGGTTGAGAAACACCGGCAACATTCTTCCGAACCCTGATGCGATTCAGGAATTCAAAGTCCAAACGAATAGTTACAACGCCGAGTATGGACGTTTCGCGAGTGGCGTTATCAATGTGTTGACCAAGTCCGGCACCAACGAGTTTCACGGCTCCCTCTTCGAGTATGTGCGCAACACAGTTTTCAATGCGAACGATTGGGGCTCGCAACTAGCGCGCGCGCCGTTTCATCGTAATCAGTTTGGCGGCACGCTCGGTGGTCCAATCAAGAAAGACAAAGCGTTCTTCTTCTTCTCTTATTCAGGACTGCGACAAACAACCAGCACCTTCCTTAGCGGCGCGATTGTGCCAAGCGCGCTCGAACGCATTGGCAACTTCACCGCATCAGGAACGAAGCCAATCGATCCGGCGACCGGAACTAACTTTGTTTGTAACGGTGTGACTAACGTAATTTGTCCCAACCGTCTCGATCCGGTGGCCACCAAGATCATCAACACCTACATCCCGCTCGCAAACGTTGCCAACAACAGATGGCAGGGCAACGTTCCGAGTCCGTTTGATACCAACGAGTATCTCGGTAAAGTCGACTATCAACTCAACCAGGCCCATCGTTTCACGTTCAGCTATTTCAACACTGCCGGAACAAACACCGTGCGCGCTGGCACGGGAAACCTGCCGTGGGGCAGCCAGCAATTCAATTGGCGGCAACATAACGTCAACGTCAGCGACGTGTGGATCATCAGTCCTGAGAAGATCAATCAAATCTGGGGCACCTACACTCGCAACTTTGGCGGACGTTTAAATCTGCCGGCCACTTCGCTGAGCGATCTCGGCTCGGCATTTACAATTCAGGGTACACCATCACTTCCACAGATTACGGTCAGCGGTTTCTTCACCCTTTCAAACTCCATCGGTGGACCAACCGCGGGCACAAACTTTTATTCCATTCGCGACGTGTTTAGTTGGAACAAAGGTGATCACTCGTTGAAGTTTGGTGGCGAAGTCTCGCTTAGCAAAGACATCCAGGACACGTTGCTCAACAACTATGGCGTGTTTACTTTCAACAACGGCGCCACGCGAAACGCGCTGGCTGATTTCCTGATCGGAATTCCGAGTGCAGTTTCGCAGGACGCGCCAGTTACCGGTTACTCAAATACCTGGTACACGGCGCTCTTCCTTCAGGACGATTTTCGCATCCATCCGCGCCTGACCCTGAATCTTGGTTTGCGTTGGGACATTCAGGCGCCGCCAACCGATCCGTATAATCGCGTGGTGAACTACAGCCCGGGTTTCAAGTCGACCGTGAATCCGCTCGCTCCGATCGGCGCGAAGTTCTTTGGCGATCCAAACGTTGAACGTGCCGGTATCCCGGCAGCGTTTGATCACTTCTCACCACGCTTTGGTTTCGCGTGGGACCCGCATGGCGATGGCAAGACTTCCATTCGCAGCGCCTTTGGAATTTTCTATGGCAGCATCTCCGGAAACGAGTGGAACACGATGACCAACTTCCAACCGTTTTCAACCCGCTTGACCTTCTCGAACATCAATCAAAAAACCAACGCTGCTGGTGTGCCGCTCGGCGCGACTTTGGTTAATCCATACAACGCATTTGTTGGTGGCAATCCCTTCCCTTATCGCGGAACATTCACCACCGGCGGCAGTCTCTTCCCGGTCGCGGCTGGATTCAGTTGGCCCTATTCGTTCCAGGGCAACGTTTCCCTGCAACGTCAACTTACGAAGAACCTGACCGTGGGCGCTGCTTACGTGGCGACGCGTGCTCACAATTTGCCGTTCGCACGTGACGTCAACTACCCGGTCCTGACGCCAACTGCAACAAGCGCCGGCGCCAACATTCTTGCACGTCGCCCGAATCCATTGTTCGGCGCCGTGTTGGAACTCGACTCGGATCAGGACGCCCAATACAACGGTCTGCAGATTACGAGCAACCTGCGCATGACCCATCACCTGACGTTCAACGCTTTCTATACCTGGAGCCACACCAATACCAGCGTCCAGTTGCAGAACAACACGACACAGGGTGGCGCACAAAACTTCAGCATCCTTGACGAAGATCGTGGTCGCGCCGATACGGACCAGCGTCATGTTTTCTCGATGAGTTTCAACTATCAACCCGATTACTTCAGCAAGAGCAATGTGGTTGTTCGTAGCGTGCTCAATGGCTGGAGCATTTCACCGATTATCAAATTGCGCAGTGGCCTTCCATTCTCGATCACGAATGGCAACGTCGACGCTAACCTCGATGGCAACACAACTGATCGCGCCCAGTTGATTGGCGATCCGCACATAGATAATCCAACCGCCGCGATGTGGTTCAATACGGCAGCCTTTATACAAAACAAGGTCGTTACGGGCGTGGCAACGGATGGCAATTCACCACGTAACCTGCTCGATGGACCAGGATACAAAGTTGTCGACCTCGCGATTTCGCGCGACTTCGGATTCACGGAACGGGTCAAGCTTCGTTTCCGCGCCGAAGCAACCAACGTCTTCAATATAGTCAACCTGGGCCAGCCTGGTAATTCGGTTCCGTCAGGCGCCACTTCAACGACCTTTGGTGTAATCACGTCGGCCCAGCCAATGCGCAGAATGCAATTTGGTTTACGACTGACGTTCTAAAAGTTGCTTGTTGACAGACTCTGGAGCGCACGTAATCGCATGCGCTCCAGAGTGTTCCACCTTCTCTCTGCTTGATTGAGCACGCTTTAATATTGAGACTACGTAAATGAAAACGACTTACGAATCGACGATGAATCCACTCCATACCGACTGGAGCAAGATTCCAGTGCAACAAGTTGAACCTGGTATCGAGCGTCAGTTGGTGGTTGGCGAGAAGCTGATGATTTGTCGGCTACGATTCGCGCCGAACCTCATCACGCCGGCACACGACCATCCGCATGAACAAATGACTATTGTCGAACGCGGGCGCGTGTTATTCACGATTGGTGACGAGCAGGTTGTGGCTAAAGCGGGTGATGTTTTGCACTTCCCTTCCGGCGTCTGGCACGGCGCAACCATGCTTGACGAAGAAGTTGTCTTAATCGATCTCTTCTCTCCCATCCGCGAAGATTTTCTTTCGTAGCCGTTCTCGTTCTTTTTAGTCTGAAATTTTCTGGCAATTGTCTTTGACTGTGAACTAAAATTGTTGGCGACAAGCTTTTCAACGGTGAGTTCTTTTACACGCCGTCGTTCTCACAAGTATCGAGAACGATAATTGAGACGTCCTCTGGTCAAAGTCTCAAAAAAAAGTCGTACCTGCGCTTAACAGTTCTCACCATTCCTTCGTAAACATTTTCAAAGGGACAAGATCTGTTCAAGGTCTAATCCAAATACAGGAGAAAATCTGATGGACGCTCACGACGGAAACCCTAACCCGACGCCGTTGGTGAAAATTTGTATTTCGCCAGCGGCGTTAGCTCACCACCACTTAGGAGCTCTCCCCGAGTTTCGATTTGGCGTCAGGCCCGCTACCACGATCACGGAGTCAAGCAGCCGCTTCAGCGCCTGCACTCCATTTGACTGGGACGTAGGCAAACTCGCTGCAACCATGGAGGCCTCAAATGAACGACAAACAGAACGAAAATGGAAACGACAACTTTACGATCTGTCTGAATAACGTACTCGCTAAACTAGAACCAATCGATCGGCTCCTCGAACATCCGGTGTTCATCGATCGCGCTCACCTCATTTGTAGATCAGTCACTTCAAGTTTGCCACCCAGCTTGAGTGACAGTGAAGACATCTACAATGAAGTTTCCCTCAAAGTAACCCAACGGCTTCACCAATTTGATCCGACCAGACCCAGAGCAAGTTTCTTTGCCTGGCTGCGGAAATTAACTCAAAACCATGTAATCGATGAAATGCGTCGCAACAAATTTGTTTACGACGCCAAGCCCGCCGAAGAGCATTACGATCTAAGAGACACTCAAGCCATTCAAGACGAGCAATTGTGGCAACAACAATTGGACGAGAAGTTGAATGCTTTGATTAACGGCCTAAGCCTACGAGACAAACTTATACTGCGGTACTACTTTGACGACACCGTCTCTAAAGGAATCGAGGACGCATCCTCGAGCGAACTTGAAAAAGTGTCTTTAGAAGGATCTAAGGATGACTCCTTCCGAGAAATCTCAAAGACCCTGAAGGAGAAACATGGACTCCGTGTCTCTCACGTTACAGTGATCAAAGTCGTGAGAACCGTGCTCCAGAATTTCCATAAGAGTTCAATCGAGTTTCCCACCGTCGAGCGTAAAACTAATAAGCCCTGCGACAAGGTTGCTAAAAAGTCGAGTGTACGTCGCAAGGCAGATAAGGTGAGACTGCTGGCCCGAGGAAGCTGATTACCGGAGCCGGAGACTAAGCGCTGGCATGGATAAAAACATCTGTGGTCCAAACCCGACTTGGACCACGAATATTGCGTCGGCGTTAGGCAGGCGTTCGTTTCGTTAATGCAATCTCACCGACGCAGTCGGTGGTTCGTTCATACTCAATCTCGGCGTTTCATTTCCTAACATACTTGACTCATCTGAACCAATAAGATCCCGTTCTTGTGAAGTGACTGAGCTAAGCAATCCGCTTTGCCGCCTGTTGTGAGGCATGGCTCCGCCTTGCCCTAGTCAGACTTAAGACTATCAGGGCTGTGCCCTCATTTTCTTTCTTCTTTAGTTTGCTCTTCGGAACAGTAAGAGGGCGCAGCCCTGAATTTCTGAGGGGAAGGTTACGGCAAGGCAGAGCCATGCCTCACAACAGGCGGCGAAGCCGATTGCTTAGCTCAGCCACTTCAAAACGGGTCTTACGGGCTCTTGGTGAGTCAAGTATGTGAGCGCGCCACAACGCTCGTGTAAGCCTCGAAAGGTTTTTGCAAAAACCCTGACGCACAATCGAGGAGCCTCTATGTAACGGGGCGGCCGGGACGGACGCGCTCCGACAGAAGAGCGTCCCCTTGAAATTCCACTAGTAGTCAATAAAGCAGGAGCCGCACCGGGTAAAGCAGGTGCGGCTCGTTTGGGGAAGGCTGATAGGAAGGGTTCGGTCAAATCTAACTACATGTCCTTAATGTGATTCCTCTAAACAGCGGCGATCACTTGACGATCGACTTCTACGGTTTCCCGATTATCTAAAGCGACAATCAAGTTCCTGCGTCCGACGATCCCATGTTGACCAACGAGTGAGTTCGACTGGTTCACCGCAGTTGCAACCACGCCACCGTGACTAACCACAGTCGCGAAGAACTGCTTTTTGACGACGACGAAGCAGAAAACGAAGAACACGACTACAGCAACTGCCACTACGCTGAAAAAGAATTTTTGGTTTTTCATGTCAATCTCCTTTTGTCTACCATCATTAAATGTCCATCTTTTCGCAGTTCAAGTGGCAGCCCTTGATGCGTAACAAGTTTGGATACGCTGCCTGTATCATTACGATTTCAGCTCTTTATTCGAACCTCATCGCCTTCACTGTACTAAACGGTCATTGGCCTCCTGCTGTTAAGCAGGGTCGAAAATAATTTTTCTTCGCTCTACTTTACAGATCTGTCCCTGCGGTCGTTTCACATCTTGACGTACTTGACGTACAGACTTGTTGCGCATCGCGCAGAAAGGAGAGTGAGGATGAACTTTCTAAGCCATCATTCACACTTAAAGTTGTCAGCGGGATCAAATAGCCCGCTGGCGGTATGGACCCTGGAACAAATTCTGAAAACTGTTGAACCCATTAATACAAAAGGAGGACAAACCAGCAGAGCCATCAGCTTCTGCTGCGCGTTTCTTCTGAAGTTGAGTGGAGGTGAACATGAAAAACGTTCCAGAATCAGAAAAGGGCAAAGATTGCGACTTCTGTGCGCTTGTGCGTGAGGTCCAAAACGGCGCCAGACCGATCAATGAACTGTTGGACCACCCATTGATGATTGAAAGATTGCGTTTGCTGATCATCGTGCACTGCCAGGAACTTTATGACGTTGAGGAGTTAACAAATGAGCTTCGAGTTAAGGTATCGCGTGTCCTATCAACCTTTGTCCCAGACTACGCGTACGAACACGGTAAGTTCTTTTCATGGCTCCGGACGCTCGTGCGCGACAGCTTCGCTGATAGTTTACGAGACGAAACTGCTAATGGTGAGACGCGCTGGCAAAACGCTGCTGCGAAAGATGCGGCGGACAACTCAGATTTGTGGCAACAATCTGAAGAGCGCGTGAGGGATCTTGAGTCAATTTTCGAACGGATGCCAGAGCATGAACAAATAGCATGCAACTACTATTTCCGGGACTGTTTGTCGGCGCAGACTATTGCCGACCTTTTTACAGCTACTACCGGATATCCATGTACGGCGGAATTGGTTTTGCTCTGGATCAGAAACGGACTCAGATACTTCTTTCTAAAAGATGAAGGTTTACCAGGCAACGAGTAGTCTTACTCGTTGCCACCCCCGGAAAGTCTGCATCATAGGAAAGCCCTGCCCGGCACATCCACTAGCAATCGCCTGCAGAAGTTTAAGGGTTGCGCTTAACAAAATTGATCGGTTGTCTGTCCTATTATGAGGTTAGGCAATGACTACCGAGAATTTCAACATTACCCATTCGCAAAATGCAGATGTATGCCGGAATCCAGATCTCGGCATACTGGTCCCAGACTACATCCTGGAGTTGTTAGACGACGCAAGCTGTCTGATCGTCGAGCAACATCTAGCCGAATGCGTTCACTGCAAAGAAAGATACTTAACCGTTCTTCGTATGCGTGCAACTGCATGTTTTAAAAAGCAAGAGCAGAAGAAAACTGATGATGAGGTTAATGACGACGATCGCGAACTCGCGAAACAGCGTTAGTATGAGCAAATGAAGATGCGGGAAACGCTGAAAGCGTTTTTTGTCTCACAGCCCTGGGCTTCGAGATAAAACGCTTTCAGCGTTTTGGACTCAGTATGGATACTCTCTCAGCCAAAGCGATGGCAGGAACGCCGGCTGGTTGCCTGTGCCATTAGGCTCGAAGAGTTTTCGCAAATCGTTTACATAATCAAGTTCAGCGTAGGAGCCGATCGTTTGATCGCCACCGCCAAGGATCCAGGCGCTCTGCCACAAAGAAGCCAGCAGCAATGCGCCTTCCGCCATACAGCCGCCAGTAGCTTCGCCGAGCTCCTCCCACATCTTTTTATAGTTCGGAGCAGATGGCCCACCAACCTGGTCCCACACTTCGACAATATGCTCCGGCGAAAGTATGGACCTCGTTTTTTCCATCAGGCCGATCAGTCGTCTTGCTGCATCAACTCCGTTCTGGATATTCCCCTGAGCCTTTCTACCATCTATCCCGTTGCGAATTGCGATGATTAAACCACTCTCGCCACCGCGATTCTGATTTAACATCGTAGTCTCGTAAGGGCTGTGAACGTTGTGCTCATTTGCGAGGCGACTGCCATGTAATGGTTGACACGCATCCCCAACATAGTGGGCGATGATGCCGGAAGCGCAAACGTATTCATTCACCTTCCCCTCACGCACGTAGTCAACCATCTTCTCGAAAATCTGGCGCACGCGGAACGGTAGCGAGCCTTGCTTATTTTCAGGCGTCCCAATGCCATTATAATGATCGAGCCAGACACTCACCTTTATATTGTTCGGGTCCGCACACTTCTGAAAAAGAGTTTTACCGTCATGGCCCTTTTCATCCATGTCAGCATAATGATTTGGATTGTCTTTGACCCGCTTAACGCCGGTTCCACCCTTCTTCCAAACATCGTCCGGCACATTCGCTAGTGGCACGAAACCACCTGGACCGAGGCCGGTCACGTGACCGCCACTCGAAATCATGTCGTCGTCAAAGCCGATATTTCTGCGATTGTTCAAAAACAGTTTCCTCAGCTTCTCACTGACAGTCTCATCAAGCAGATCGCAGGCTGTTTCACCGATCGTAAAGTGACCCACCTCTCCCCAGTATTCCGGTAAGGCAATGTCCCAACTTCTTACGATCTCCACCCCTAACGCGCGGCAAGCAGTACTCAAACTTGTCGCCAGCGCAAATGGGAACGAGCCTCCTTCTTCTGCCGCGGGCGCGCCAAAGAACCTTTGTCCGCCCCATTGAAACGCGAGTGGACGCCACGGTGGGGCCTCTCTGCGCTGTTCTGCTGCAGCAAAATCTTTGACGACCTGGGCGTAAGCCTTGTTGCCGGCCTCATCCGCCTCGTTCGCGCTCCGGCCTTCAGCGCGCGCCTTTCCGCGTGCCGAGGAGGCGCTGGCCCTGGCTGCGGCGCTAATGTGATCGTAGAAAAAGACTGAACCAGAGTCGCCGGCGCGGGTACGAAACTCTGGTCCACCTTCTCTTGGACCAATCAACAAGTCGGCAACGTAGTCGTAACCACCAAGCGCTTGATAACGATAGAACAATGCAAGGATCTGTCCCTCGATGGCGCCCGATCCAGCGCCATGCGCTCGCAGGGGAGTACCGACCAAAGAAAGAGACAACGTATTCATGTCGATACTAAACAACTCTCCAACAGGTCCGATTCCGTGTACAGCTCCGGTCCAATTGCGAACGCTGTCGAGTCGAATCAAACCAGCATCAAGACACGACTCGACATACTTCCCGGGTAACGTCGGATAGACCTGCTCGAATGGCAAGCGCGCAACCTGACATCGATCGCCGTTGCCGATCTTGTTCAATGTGCCATTCAGTGGTGCTTTTGCCGGAGTCCCTTCTTCACCAGCCACATGCGCAGCAGTCAAAGCAAAAACCGCTTTCCCATCAGTTACCAAACATCCGATCGTACCGAAGCGATCAAACTGCTGCACCTCGGAAAATACCGGTAGGCCGCCGCTGTAACAGCCCGAGTCACTTTGCGTGTTAGGTTGCATTGGTCGAGCCGCGGCCGTATCTGGAGTGGCCTCAACTACACAAACCGGGACCTCACGGCCGTCCGGTAGATCGATGGAAGGTGAAATAAAGTTTTTAGGATCGTTACGGAAGTCGGCCTGTTTGCGCCACGACTTAACAAAAACCAAAACGCAGGGCCACGACCACGGCGCAATCACACTATTATCCAAACGGCGTGGCCCAAGTTCGTCTTTGTCTCCCGGAAAAACAGCGTAGGCGTCTTTGCTGTTTGGATCGTTTCTGCGAATGAGATAGCGACCAACCGCTGTGCCGACTACTCCATCCTTACGGGCAAGATGAACGTGTGCAGCTTCACGTGCTTCGAGCAAGTCACGTAATGAAAGAGCATTAAAATTTCTGGCCGGCATCAACGACGGGATGTCTGGTAAAGCTGACATGGGAGTTCAGGTCTCGACTTTCAATAAAAGAGTGAAAGAGACACTAATTACAACGTAGAGCGTTCTCTTAGAGTGACGAGAAACAAAAAAACATTTCAGCAGACAGAGATTGGTTGAAATAGTCCGCTATTGACCCGCGGAAGGGCCCTAGCAAAAGTTACCTCAGCTAATTGTCACACTTAATCCAGCGCAGTTGGGAAGGGTGGTTTACCCCCGCTGGCCCAATCAAAAATCTCTCGATGGCAACTTAATTCACAGTAAGCGGGGGTAAACCGCCCTTCCCAACTGCACTTACCAAAGTTTCGTTTTTGAGTTTGCAAAAGTCTGAAGAGTCACCCTCAAAAAACATTTCACCGGGCCGCCCATAAACTCGTACGGTCAAATCCGAAAATTTTAATTGTTCCATTTTTGGAACACGCTGGTCCATGTCCTCACTGTCGTTCCTAACAACATAATGAAGTATTAATCACTTCCCAATCCACGAATTTTTATTTCTCCCATTTTTTGTAAAATGGCTGTTCCATTTCCCGTACTACATGGTCCAAACGCATTACCTAACTTAATTGGACCACTTAAAAATCTTCACCAAACATTAAAGCCGACTCATCACTGCGTGAGAACCTTTCATCACAAACTTAGGCCTCGGCGACGTCACGCTGACTAAGCTGCAGACCTCCCTCGCAGGAGTTATCCCGACAAGGTCTCCCCGCTTAGTCCAATCTTGTTTCGTCAACAAGGAGTCTCACTGTGCGTGTTTCAAAGTTCGGCCCAGTCCATCGCTTCTCGTTCTTGCTAGTTCTCTTCTCCGCATTAGTACTGGCAACTTTATTTTGGTCACCATTACAGCGTCAGAAAGTTGACGCTAAAGGAATAAAAGCTCCGCCGCCACCGATGCAGGTCAGTAATCCGGGCATCATTGGGCAGTGGAATAGCACTCTTATTCCTTTCAAGACGGTCCCGTTACACATCAGCCTACTTCCCAATGGCAAACTGTTGTACTGGGGCCGCGACAAGATGACAAATCCCGCGAACGGAAACCTGGAAGACGTTCGCGGTCACTCAAATACTTACGTAGTTGATCCACTCTTCTTCTTTAACGACCCACTCGGGCACACGAGTACATTCATCAATTCAACCACCAATCTTTTCTGCAGTGGTCACTCGTTTCTGCCGGATGGCCGCTTGATAGTGACCGGCGGTCATGACAAAGACGACTTGTTTCCTTATAGCGAAGGCTTAGGCGACAGGTCGGTCAACTTCTTCGACTACAACAACCCGACCAACCCCTGGACCCGGCACAGCGTTGGTATGTCACTCGGACGCTGGTATCCATACAACGTCACGTTGCCTAACGGTAATGTCGCAATCCTCGGTGGCACCTACTGGTTTAACCGCGCTACACCGAGCCAGACACCCGATGCCAGGTCGAACCCGGCGCCCGAAAGATACACGTATGTTCCCAACAACGAGGGAAGCCTCGCGGTGTACCAGCAAGACTTTAATCCTTATGGTCCGGTTGAAAACTATCCGCTTGTACAACTGGCGCCGAATGGCAAAGTTGTGATCGCTGGCGTAACCAACCGCTACTTCGATGGGAGTGATACCAGCGCTAACCCGCAAGGTCACTTCACCAACTATCCTTTCTCATGGGGCAGTCAGGCGCCCGGCAATTCACGTTACACCGCGTCTTCGGTGTTGTATGACGTCACGCCAACTAACGGGCGTATCCTCGTCGTGGGTGGCAATCAGGGTGTTGGTGGCGCGCCAGTCAATGAAGCGCACACGAATGTGACCAACGTGGAGCAGGCATGGACCACAGTTGGACCAATGTCGTATCGACGAAAGTTTCACACGGCCACAATTCTGCCGGACGGAAAAGTAATGGTGTCAGGTGGAACACAATGTCCGGGTGGAAATAGTCTGACTTGTCCGGAGTTTCCGACTCAGACAAGCGGAGCAGCAGTGCTGAAACCGGAAATTTGGGACCCGCAAAATCCCAACGTATGGACGCAGATGGCGGCGAGTCCTTCCGCCATTCCCCGCCTTTATCACTCGATGGCTATCCTGCTTCCAGATGCCACGGTGTTAGTCGGCGCCGGTGGTTTACCCGGTGCTGAAGGCGAAGTTCCAGATGTGTTTTCAAATTTTGGACGCGGCTTCGGACATCCGGACGCCGAGATCTTTTCACCACCATATCTCTTCAATCTCGATGGCTCTCCGGCCCATCGTCCCTCGGTCACCTGGATTCAGGACGACAAGATCGGCTTGAACCAATCGATGCTGGTAAAGACACCAGACTACGCCAGCATTACTCAGGTCGTTTTGGTCAGGTTGGGATCAGTAACTCATGGTCTTAATCAGGATCAACGTCGCATCGTCCTGACTTTTTCAAATAACAATCTGAGTTATCCCCAAACTCTGAATGTCACTATGCCCTCGACCGGCAACGTTTGCCCGCCAGGACCATACATGATGTTCCTGATGGCCAACGGCGTGCCGTCAGTTGCGAAGATGGTGAATGTGCAACTCGATCCGCAAGTGCTCGATCCACCGCCGGCGTCGTCACAGAGTGCAACGGTGCTGTCTGGACCGGGAGTGGCGGCTAACAGCGACGGTAGACTGCAAGTCTTCTATCGTGGCGGTGACAACGCGCTTTACACGATCGCACAAACTTCAGCGGGAAGTTCAACCTGGACTGCTCCAGTGAATTTGGGCGGCGGCATCTTCGGCGATCCAGCGGTCACGCGTGGTAGCGGCGGAGTGTTGGAGGTCGTAGTAATAGGAGGGGGAGGAAACCTCTACTACAACAAACAAACCGCGCCTAACGCCACTACATTTACCGGGTTCTCTGCGCTTAGTGGAGTTTCGTCGCTCACTACCAATCTGGCCCTGGGACAAAACCTCGATGGACGGCTCCAACTGCTCTATCGCGGTAATGACGGCGCAGTTTGGACCATCGCGCAATCGGCAATCGGATCTGCTTCGTGGAGTGCGCAGATTAGCCTCGGCGGCGCGACTACTGATACGCCGGCTGTGGGACGCATCAATGGCGACATGGTGGCGTTTTGGAGAGGCACAGACAACGTGGTCTACAACTCCATGCAGTTTACTCCTAATACAAATACATGGAGGTACATGGGCCAGATTAATGGCGCACTCAATGTTACCGCTGGTCCGGCAGTGGTGAGCATCAGTGGCGAAACCGCACTGAGTGTTTTTGGCAAAGGAGTTTCCAACGACCTCGTCTACATCACGGTGATGCCACCGGCGAAGAACCTGGCTTTCCCCCAAACGCTGGGTGGCTCGATCATTCTGACACCTGGTATTGGGACCAACACCGATGGGCATCTTGACGCCTTTGTGCTTGGACCAAACCAGAAGATGTATCAAAACTACCAGCTCAAGACAGGTTGGGCAGGCTTCCAGCAACTGGGAGGAACATTCAGTACGGCGCTTATCAGTTCGCCGATAACTGGATTGAACTCCGACGGGAGACTGGCAGTGTTCGTCAGGGGCAGTGACAACGCTTTATACATCGCCACGCAGAATGCTGCGGGCATGAGTACGGCGTATTCACTGTATTCGCGAATTACACCCGCTCCGTAGAAGTTGTTGTAGGGGTGGCCCTCAGTGGCCACCCTCCTTTCTATCTAATGACAGGATTTTTGAAGAAGGGTGGCCACGGAGGGCCACCCCTACCAAAGGAGATCGCGATGTTAGTGAAGTGTGGTGCAGCGCTGTTGATATGTGTGATAGGTGTATCAGTGTTTGGTCAATCTACGATGGACCAGATGCCGAATCATGATCACAAGCATGTTACGGCTTCTCAATTAGCGAGTGACTCGAATGCTACGGAACTTGTGAAGAAACCGGGTACGGTTACCGTCGGCACGGTACAAATACCCATTCCGGATTTAGTTGTGCTCGATCAAAACGGAACACAAAAGCACTTCTATTCGGATCTGATCAAAGACAAGGTCGTCGTTTTAAGTTTCTTTTTTACGAGTTGCGTGAGTGTTTGCCCGGCGATGAGTGTAGCTCTAACCAAGTTGCAAACGAATCTCGGTGACAAGCTTGGGAAAGACGTGTTCATCATCACCGTTACTAAAGATCCGGAAACCGATACGCCCGCCAAGCTGAGAGAGTGGGGGAATAAAGTTGGCGTGAAGCCAGGTTGGACCATGGTAACCGGCGAGACGAAAGTGATTGAAAAACTGGTGCGCGACTTTACTGGCGATCCGCTTGGTCGAGGTCTGCACAATACAGTTTTCATCCTCGGCAGCGACAAGACTGGTGAGTGGACCGACCTGCACGAATTCACGTCTGCGGATGAATTACGCCAACAGGTCGATCTTCTCTCCAAACCCGTAACGGTCTCTGATTTGCACTAGCGATTCGGCTCCGATGAAGATTGAAAGTCGGAAATGCGGACTGAGTGTTCAACACAGAGGCACAGAGAAATGCCCACAGAGACGCAGAGAATTGTTTTATCTCATTTCGTCGAGTTGTCTGAAGATGCGGCGGTGGATTTCAGCAAACTTCTCAGGCGGCGCCTTCGGTCTGCGATCGTAAGTGAGCAAACCATTGATCTCCTGCTCGATGTCCGTTAACTGCGTGTAGCAAAAGCCCGCGAGAAACCGCAGCGACGCAATTCCCTTCATCAGGTCGCGATATTTGTTCACCAGTTCTTCCGGCGATTCAAACGAAGCATAAAACTGATAAAGCATGTCGCGCTTCTCCTGGGGAATATCAGTCGGAATCGTCAGGAAGCCCCCAACTTCCGACAAAACAATCGGCTGCCCGCGATATCGTGAACCAGCGAGAAACAACGGTCGATCGCTTATCCAAACCTTTTCCGGAAGTTGACCGCCACCCAGGGTCTCTTTATAGCGGAACTTCAATTTTTTAGCGGTCGGCGTGTAGTCGTGAATCGCGCACACGTCAGTAATGTCTGTATGTTCCCAGCCATCGTTGTCGATCACCGGACGCGAGGAATCGAGTCGCCGAGTCACACGCACCATTCGTTCAATGAATGAATACTGGCCGGCGTGCTCGTGGCCCAATCCGGGAAAGCCCATGCTTTCGTTAACGGGCACCCACGCGATGATGCATGGATGGTTGTAGTCTCTTCGCACCGCGCGTTGCCATTCGGCTGAGAACAATTCCTGCGCATGGAGCGACCACTCACGCGCATTTGGCATCTCTTCCCAAACTAAAAGCCCCAGCCGATCACACCAATACAACCAGCGTGGATCTTCTATTTTTTGATGTTTCCTGACGCCGTTGAAACCAAACATCCTGGTCCAACCAATATCTGTTTGCAGTGCTTCGTCTGAGGGAGCGGTCAGATAACCATCCGGCCAGTATCCCTGATCGAGAACGAGTTTCAGGTAACATTTTTTGCCATTGAGCAAAAACTTTCCGTCACGCAGTTCGATCTTGCGCAAGCCACAATAGGACGTTACTTCGTCTCTCAACTCGTTGTCCTGATAAAGCCGTAGCTTCAAGTCGTAGAGGTGCGGTGACTCCGGTGACCACAACTTCGCAAAAGGAATTTGAATATCGAAATGACCAGTGGCGATCGCGGTGTAATGAGATTGTTGCGCAACCAGCTTTCCTTCATCGATTACTTCAATATCGATTCGCCAGGCGCCTGAAGGAGCATGCAGGTAAACATCGATCGTCAATGAGTTGAGGTCAGCCTCAGTGATGATCTTTACATCTTCAATGCGGATAGCGGGAGCACGCTCGAGCCAAACCGTTTGCCAGATGCCCGAAGTACAGTAGTAATCGATCGCGTGAGGAAGGCCGGTGTACGATTGTTTGCCGCGCGGTTGTTGTAAGTCCTGTCGATCTTCAACCCGAACTGTAATCCTGTTTTCGCCAGCGATTACATAAGGAGAAACTTCAAACTGAAATGGAACGTGACCACCCTGATGATTTCCTACTTCCCTGCCATTGATCCAGACAGTCGCTTCGTAATCGACTGCGCCGAAATTTAAAAGCAGGTCAAAACTTTTCCAATCGTCGGGCACCACAAAAGTACGCGCATACCAAATACACTCGTGGATCGACTTGTCGTTAATGCCGGAAAGCTCAGTTTGATAAGCGAAAGGAACGACGATCTTGTCGTTCAACGACCGGCCATCATTCCAACCTTCGCTGAGTCCTACATTTTGATCATCGTATTGAAATTCCCAGACGCCGTTGAGATTCAGCCAATGCTCTCTGACAAACTGTGGCCGGGGATATTCCGGTCTGGGAACTTCACTAGGTGTTTGTTTCTGGGGTTCGGGATTACTCGTATTTGCGCCTGTACTTACCATTTAAGCTATGCCCGACGCAGCAAACCGCGCGCGCTGCTGTTGCAATTCATCGGCGAGCGGTTGATAGACCAGGCGCTCGCCATTTTCATCAGGATAATCCCAAAGACCGTTATAACAATGCCGGTTATCGTTCCAACCAGGATGATTCACGATCGGATACAAACAAATGCCGTGAACGGGAACACCACTAGCAATAGCGGCAGACACTTCGTCGCATACATAACGAAACCACGACGGACGTCGCTCGTTTTCAATGCCAGTTTCTGCGACAAAGATCGGTCGCTCGTATCTTTGATAGAGCTCCAGCAACATTTCCCGAAAAGGTCGATAACGCGGATCATCCCGGGTAATAAATGATCCGCGAAACACCCACTGATTGTGGACATAATAATTGCCGCCAATGATATCGAGATATTTTGGCGCTCCACCCAGATGTGGTTTCAGCCGGCCACTCAGCATGTCCCAGGCTTGAAACTGTGCCTGCCTGTATCCTTCAGCGCCTCTTATTTCGCGCCGGCTTTTCGGATCCCGAGCTACGATATTAATCATAGGATCAATCAACGTGATTCGAGTGCGTGAATCAATTGCCCACAACTCTTCAATCGCCGCGATCGACGCCCGGACCAGTTGCTCCTTCAGCTCGTTTCCGCGGCGCCGCTTAAACGGATTCATTACCGCGACCTGACCCGAAGCCCAGGAGAAAAACGAGATCTCGTTAACCGGAGTTATAAACAAAACATCGTCAGTCTCTGATTTCCAAAGTTCACCAAACGCTTTCGCAAATTTACGAAAGGATTCGACGAACTCAGGTTTGAAAATATTCAACCCGTCCGGCCAACCGTAATGACAAAGATCCCAGATAATTTGAGTTTTCGTGGTCCTGCTCGCCTCAATCATCGGCAGCACACTCGAAAAGTCATATTGGCCCGGCGAAGGTTCGATTAAGTGCCAACGCAGGCCATCTCGCGCGGTCGCCATTCCCTGCGACTGCAGACGCCGATAGTCTTCAGTAACAAAGCGATCGTGCTTCGTTGCGTCGATTTCATCCAAACGTCTGCCGGACTTGAGCCGATGAGTCGAAGACTCGAATCCGCCCATAAAAAAACTTTCAAACAACTTCTCGCCCATCGTTTGCTATGACAACCTCTGAGGCAACCAACTGGACCGTGGACAACGTATGCTTACCATTACCATTTCCATTGCCATTTCCATTTAGATTGATGTGACCAAGCATCGACGCCTCTCGTCGTTTTGAACTCACCATCTTTGCGTAAACAGTTAATGCCTGCGCGACTATCTGGTCCATGTTGTAATACTTGTAAGTAGCCAATCGGCCAACAAAGTGAACGTTAGGTGTTTGATCGGCAAGCGTTTTGTATTTCTGGTACAACGTCGCATTTTCTTTCTGCGGCACCGGGTAATACGGATCGCCTTCGCTTTGCGGAAACTCGAATACGATGCTCGTTTTGTTGTGTTCCTGGCCCGTTAAATACTTGAACTCCGTAATTCGCGTGTAGAGCTGTTCGTTCGGGTAGTTGATTACGGGAGCCTGCTGATATTGAGCGACGTCATGAGTTTCATGTTTGAAGGCCAACGACCGGTACGGAAGCTTTCCGTAACGATAGTCAAAGTAGCTATCAACAGGTCCCGTATAGATCATTTCGCGGAATGGGATCTCACTTTCGATTTCACGATAGTCGCAATTGAGCATCACCTTAATGTTCGGGTGGTCCAACATCTTTTCAAATAGCCTGGTGTAACCGTGTAACGGCATTGCCTGGTACGTATCGGTGAAGTAACGATCGTCACGATTGGTGCGCGTCGGGACCCGAGAAGTTACACTTGCGTCCAGTTCCGAGGGATCCAATCCCCATTGCTTGCGCGTGTAATTACGGAAAAACTTTTCGTATAACTCTCGCCCGACAACACTGACAACGACGTCCTCGGAAGTCTTAAGCTGCTCACAAGGCTCTGCGACTTTTTTAAAAAAATCTGCTACTTCAAACGACGTTAGGCTCAACCCGTAGAGACTGTTGATCGTGTCGAGGTTGATCGGGATCGGAACTTCCTGACCATCTACGCTGGCCTTGACCCGGTGCTGATAGGGACGCCATTCGGTAAATCTCGACAGGTACTCGAAGACTTCGCGCGAGTTCGTATGGAAAATGTGTGGGCCATACTTATGAACGAGAACTCCAGCGTCGTCATAGTGGTCATAGGCGTTGCCTCCAATATGATTTCGCTTGTCGCAGACCAGTACCTTCTTTCGCGAACCCTGCGCTAAACGTTCCGCGAGAACACTCCCGGCGAAACCGGCGCCTACAATCAAATAATCAAACATCGAATTATTTCCCCTCCTTGTTCCGGTTGATTCACTAAACAACGGCCGCTTCTGCCAGAAGACGAACCTGTTCAGTTTGAAGTATTAGTGAAGTCGACTTCGTATGGATCGTCTTATCGATCAATGACGACATGCGCGCCCAGGTATCGTCCCATGAAGTCGAGGCAAGAAAATTGTCCACGCGATTAAGCCAGTCACTTCCCGAATCGTTCCCATTGAGCGCGCGCTCTGCGGCTGCAATAAATTCGGGTGGTGTCGCGGCGATTTGGACCAATCCCCTTTCGCCATACGGACTGACAACGTCCGTAATAGGCGTTGAGACGACCGGCTTGCCGGCCGCTAAATATTCGGGTGTCTTGGTCGGACTGATGAAGCGCGTGGCTTCATTATCTGCAAAGAGCAGCAGAGCCACGTCCCAACCAGCAATGTAGTCCGGCAGTTCCTCGTAACTCTTGGCTCCGAGATAGTGAATGTTGGAGCTGTTGGGTAACGTTGCCGGATCGATCTTTACGATCGGTCCCAGGATTACAAACTGCCAATCAGGTCGGGCTTCGGCGACGGCAGCGAGTAGTTCGATATCAAACCGTTCATCCACCACGCCAAAGAAACCTAAGCGCGGGTGTGGAATATTTTTCTGGTCGTCAGGCTCGCTGACAATCGTGCGCGCTTTGCTGAAATGGCTGTAATCGATGCTGCTCGGAAAACAGTGGACCGACTCGTGCTGCGTCTTTTTAGCTTCATAGAGAGTTTTGCCACCAGTGAAAACGAGATCAGCTTGCCTGAACAATTCGTCTTCGTATTGCCGCAACAATTGATGTGCGCCTTTGAAAGCCGATAGTTCGTCCATGCAGTCGTAAACGATTGCCCGCGGCTTAAGATCAGCGGAAAACGACAACGCCATCGGTGTGTAGTACCAGAACATATAGTCGCTGATGTTCTCTTGAATAAAGAACCGGTTCAGCAGATCATGAAGCACAGCGTTTGAAGCAATTGCACTACTCAACCCCTTAGGAAGATGAGGAACAACCACCTTCACGCCGCTCTCACGTTCCATTACTTCGAAATGCATTGTGCCGTCGTCAAAGATTGGTTCTTCAACAAAGAAGACACGACGATCTTTGCCGGCCCGGCGGAGTAAGTGTTGAGGTCGTTGAAAGACAAAGTCCCAACGCAAGTGAGAAAAACAGACAAGGTCGCACTTGTTGTAATTAATATTGAATGAACCTTGTCGGTCATATCCGTTCAGATCGGGCATAAAATGCACTCCTCTTCTAAAACTACTTTCCTTCTTTTGATCAATTTGTATTTCGGCGCCGTATCGCCGTAAGACAACTCAAAGGACTGACGCTCCAGTTCACTGCAACTGAAGGGCCATCTTCAACGATTGAACGTTTAAACGTTCCGAGGGATTAAGGTGCAACAATAGCGACTATTGATGCGAAAAGTATGATGGAACCGGATTGAGATTGGTGGGATCAGAACACTTTTTCTACACGATAGGTGCGATGGCGTACCGTCGCGAAGAAGGGCGAGGATGCAGTGTGATGTTGTGTGCGCTAACGCACGCGCAAGCGGCCTTCCGAGGTTGATGAAGAAGCGAACACGTCCCGTCGATCGTCGTATGAATTAACTACAAACAACTCTCTGTGTCTCTGTGTTTTCCCTGTGTCTCTGTGTTGAATCCAGAGTCAGAGGAAGCGAACATAGGTTCAACACAGAGACACAGAGAAGTCATTCTAAACAGCTAGTCGTTCTTAGCCTCACTCACGTCGACTAATTAGTTCCAGTGTGGTTTCATCACGATCTTAATGCACTCATCCCGGTTCGTCTTGAACGTGTTATATCCCTCGGGCGCATCGTTAAGAGTCAACCGGTGTGTGATCAAAAACGACGGATCAATTTTCCCTTCCTGGATTAAATTCAACAGCGGCTTCAAGTACTTATGCACATGTGTCTGCCCCATCTTGAAAGTTAGTCCTTTAGAGAACGCAGCTCCGAAAGGAAACTTATCCAGAAAGCCACCATAAACTCCCGGCACCGAAATCGTACCGCCCTTACGACACGCTCGAATAGCTTGCCTTAGTGCGTGTAAACGATCGGTGGCCATAAACAATGTCGTCTTAGCGCGATCATAAAGAGCGTCGATCGTGGTCCCATGTGCTTCAAGACCAACCGCGTCAATGCAGGAATCTGGTCCCATACCGCCGGTCATCTCAACAAGTTTTTCATAGATGTTTTCGTCGCTGAAGTTGAGAGTTTCTGCCCCGCATTGTTCCGCCGCCATTTTCAAACGACCAGGCACATCATCAATCGCGATCACGCGTTCGGCGCCCAATAGATAGGCACTCTTGATTGCAAATAGTCCGACTGGTCCACAACCCCAAACAGCAACCGTGTCTCCCGGTTGAATATTGCAGTTTTCCGCCGCCATATAACCAGTCGGGAAAATGTCGGACAAGAAGAGAACTTGTTCGTCTTCCAGGCCATCGGGAATAACTACTGGTCCAACGTCAGCAAATGGCACCCGAACGTATTCGGCTTGCCCACCGGCGTAACCGCCCATCATGTGCGAATAACCAAAAAGACCGGAACCCGAAAATCCGTAAAGGGTTTCCGCGACGACGGCGTTTGGATTGCTGTTGTCACATAATGACCAGAGGTCTCGTTTGCAGAAGAAACAATTTCCACACGCAATGGTAAAAGGAACTACGACGCGATCGCCCTTCTTCAGGTTATTGACCGCGCTCCCGGTTTCCACGACTTCACCCATAAACTCGTGGCCGAGAATGTCACCTTTTTCCATCGTCGGAATGTAACCGTCGTAAAGATGTAAATCGGAACCGCAGATAGCGGTGGTAGTAATTTTCAAAATTGCATCCCGCGGATTCAAAATTCCCGGATCGGGAACGTTCATTACATCGACGGAATGCTTACCGGTCCAACAAACTGCCTTCATCATCAACTCCTTTTAGACTGCGTGACTATGCGCTTGCTCTGGCTCTTGCTCTTGTGATTCCGGTTTAGTGACGGCAAGTTCACGTCCTGAACTCTGCCCGTCAATCGTGGGAATCTCACCGGCTTCCAGAACTTGTTTGAGCCTGCGCAAATCTTCTTTTATTAGTTGAGCAGGTTCCGTTCCCAAAAGCTCCGCGACTTTGGCTCCAACTTTTCCCGCCGGCGGGTTGTAGTTCATCGTCACGCGAACGTAAGTGCCGCGTCCTTCCGGCGCCTCTTCAAAGCGAACGCTGCCCGCGTTATTCACGTCAGCCGAATCTACTGATTGCCAGGCGATCAATTCGTTTGGAATCTCATTGAAGATTTCAGCGTCCCATTCGACCTCGAGGCCACCGGTTGTTCGGGCGACCCAATGTGACTTTCCATCACCCAGATCACTAACAGAAACCAGGTTCCTCATGAACAGCGGCAAGTTCTTGAAGTCGCGCCAAAACCCGAAGAGTTCCTCCGGAGACTTAGCAATCGTGATCGACGTTTCGACATGGACTTCATTGGCTGAGCCATTGTTTGAAGTTGACTTCATCGCCTTAACACTTGCGTAAGCCAATCCGGCGCCTGCCAACAAAAGTCCGCCGGTGATTAATGGATGTTTCGACATCGATTTATAAAGCCCTCCGCTACTATCTGTGTCTTTCATTTAACTCTCCTATTTGGTATCGGCAGAACCTGGTTCCGCCTCTTTACGATGTCGTTCCGCCAACATGTCCGAAGGTGTTATCAACGCGGCAGCCGACATGATCTTGTTTTTCCAACCACTAACCACATCGCCGTCGCCATTCAACATTGCTTCATAACCGACTTTGGCAACGTCGACCGGATCATCTTTTTTCGACTGACCAATCTTCGTGTCTTCCAGGTTAGCGCGTTCAAAGAACTCTGTTTCCGTCGCGCCCGGCATCAGACAAGTAACTGTCACTCCGGAGTCCTTGAGTTCGTTTCTGATCGCGAACGAGAATGAATCGATGAATGATTTGGTCGCGTTGTAGACGGCGTTGAAAGAGCCCGGAGTGAATCCGGCAATCGAGCCGGTAAAAAGAATCATGCCGGCGCCACGAGTTTTCATCTCGCCGCCAACTTTGTGAACAAGATAGATCGTGCCCGTCACGTTCGTATCCAGAACGTGTCTGGCTTCGTCCCAATCCTGATCGAGAAATGCGCCGCCCAGGCCATGTCCTGCATTTGCTAACAGAGCATCGACCGGTCGGCCCTGGATTGCGTCATACAATTTGTCGACACCTTCTATCGTCGCAAGATCCGCCTGGACTGTTTCTACTTCGATACCTGAGTTTCTAAGTTCCGCTGCAGCGCTCTCGATTTCAGGTTCATCCGCAGCGATCAAAAGATTGAACCCATCTTCGGCACAGCAACGGGCGAGCTCTAAGCCAATACCTGTTGAAGCACCGGTTACGATTGCGAATTTTCCCTCGTTATTTCTCACAGTTGTCATACTTCCCTTCCTTGTTCGTTAAATATTTGATTGCATCAAATGAAAACAACTTCACTGCGTTTTGAGTGTGTTGGCAATACGGATGCCAGTCCTGATGGTAGTGTACGGGGGCGATTACACTGAGGGAGTTAAGGTTATTTATTGGATCAGTAGGAATCCGGATAGCTCTCTGCGTCTCAGCGTCTCTGCTTAACCAATGTTCGGTTTAGTCGTACACCTGTCTAAATGCCGAGACGCTGAGAACGCCGAGACGCAGAGGCAAATTCAATCGATCCAATCTGTGTAATCGGCGTAATCTGCGGATAAATCTGACGTCTGTTTTAACGAGCCGGTTTCTTTGTAGAAACTTCTTATAAATACGACGGCTCGCGATGCCAATGTCGATGTAACGCAATCGCCTCGATGAACCTCTGAGCAAAGTCCTCAATCTGATCTGTTCCGATCACAACTCCGGGATCGTTGACAGCTTCGCTCTCCGCTGTCGCTGCAGGCGTAAATATTCCTGCCATCGTTAACAACTCCGCCCCTTCACCTGTTGCGCCAATTGTCTTGCAATGCTGAAACGCTTCCAGGAGGAAGTTATTGGTTTCCGGGTACTTACTCAAAGCTGTAACACTCGCTTCACCACCTGCAACATACACGGCATCGAACAATACCGATGACCCGGTAAGTAAACTAAAGTCTGCCTTTAACACCGCGCCATTGCTTCCGCTAAAGGTTCCGAGACGTGGGCCAACCGTCATAACTTTTGCCCCGGCAGTCAGCAACGCCATTTTTACCGTCAGCGTCGTCTCTTCATCGAATCCGTCGGCGACCAGGAACGCGATCTTGCGCGTCTCGATCGTATCGTTCTGGAAATTCGGGTTCGCGAGCATACTCAACGTAGGTGATGCTTCCTGTTCCGGCCGGTTCCGCTTTGGTTGAAATTTCTTAAAGTCTCCGTCTGCCGGTACGCTCATGTTGAGCGGTTTGGTAAGTTTCTTCGGAACAGCTACTCCCAAACCTTCCGCCACCGCGTCGGCGAGCGCTTTATCTACTTGAGCGAGGAGAAACAGCATTCGCTCACGGATGGACGGCGTTTCGACTTTTCCTAACTCGAAGCGCAAAGCTCTGACTATGTGGTTCTGTTCGACTGAGGACTGGCTGCGGAAAAACAATGTCGCCTGACTGAAGTGATCGAAAAACTTTTCATTGCGGGCACGCACTTTCGGCCCATCAATTCTTTCGGCGAAACTGGTAAACCCACCAGACATTTGTCCCGCCTGGAACGGACACCCGCCGCCCAGACTATTTGGCTCATAGCTCGTCTGACCTCGATTGATGGTCTGCCGCATGTAACCGTCTCGTTGATTGTTATGAAGCGGCGCAACCGGACGATTGATTGGTATCTCGTGAAAGTTTGGACCACCAAGACGAATCAATTGCGTATCGAGATAGGAGAATAAACGGCCCTGCAAAAGCGCATCATTAGTGAAGTCGATGCCGGGCACGATGTTCCCAATATGAAACGCGACCTGCTCGGTCTCGGCAAAGAAGTTCTCCGGATTCCGGTTTAGCGTGAGCCGGCCAATTCTTTGAACCGGAACAATCTCTTCAGGAATGAGTTTAGTTGGATCCAGTAGATCAAAATCAAAGCGGTGCTCATCTTTTTCCTCTACGATCTGGACGCCGAGTTCCCACTGCGGAAAGTCACCATTTTCGATTGCTTCCCAAAGATCGCGCCGGTGAAAGTCAGGATCCTTACCCGAAATCTTTTGCGCTTCATCCCACACGACACTGTGGAGTCCCAACAATGGCTTCCAATGAAACTTCACAAACCTTGACTTGCCTCGGTCATTCACGAAGCGAAAGGTGTGAACACCGAAGCCTTCCATCATGCGATAACTTCTTGGTAATGACCGGTCCGACATTACCCACATGATCATGTGCATCGATTCCGGCATCAATGAAATGAAGTCCCAAAATGTGTCGTGAGCTGAAGCTGCCTGCGGGATTTCATTGTGTGGCTCGGGCTTCACTGCATGAATCAAGTCGGGAAACTTGATCGCATCCTGAATAAAGAAGACTGGAATGTTGTTGCCGACGAGATCAAAGTTACCTTCCTCCGTGTAAAACTTGACCGCGAAACCGCGAACATCACGAGCCAGATCCGAAGACCCTCGCGAGCCGGCCACTGTCGAAAAACGTACGAAGACCGGAGTCTTGGCAGAAGGATCTTGTAGAAAATGCGCTTTGCTGAGCTGCGTCATCGGTTCATAGACTTCAAAGTAACCGTGCGCCGCCGAACCACGCGCATGAACGACACGCTCCGGAATACGTTCATGATCGAAATGCGTGATCTTTTCACGCATGAGAAAGTCTTCAAGCAGAGTTGGACCACGATCACCCAGCTTTAGTGAGTTTTGATTGTCGTTAACACGGAGGCCCTGGTTCGTGGTTAGAAACTCACCGCGTGGGTCTTCCAGATTTGGCGTAAGATCCGCGAGCTTCTGGTTATTACTTCCAAATCCCGCAGCCCCAGGAACTAATTCTTCGCTCTCAACTGGCGGTGTGATCTTGTTATTTTTGTCTTGTTGACTTTTCTTAGTACTTTTCACGTAATCTCCCTTACTCGATCGGTATTAACATTCAGTCCTGCGACTTACTTCGAACCGGCTTTCTTGGTTCTCGACTTGTTTGCCTTTGCCGCCTCAATCTCTGTCTTTACATCCTGCTTCTCTTCAGGTGGCGGCAGTTGCGCACTCATATCAAGCGCTTCAAACCACAGTTCCCGGGTCCAACCTCTGTTGTGATACAGGTGCTCGTCTTCTTCCGGCGCTACTTCGTCGTAAGCCGCGGTAAGATATGACTCTGCTTCCGGGGCATTTTTTGCTAACGCTCCGATCAGCTCCCAGTTTTGGTGATCTTTAGTTTCGGCGTGCACGACGCATTCCGCGGCGACGATTTGAGCGGATAGTGGATCTGCGGAACGAAGCGCCAACTCCATCGTCTTGACTAATGAAGTCCCCAGATAACGAACAATCTGCCGCCCCGGAGTTTCGGTGTCCGGATCCAACTCCAACGAACGCAACAAGTCCGTCAGCACCTGGACGTGCTTCTTCGTTTGCTCCAGATATTTGGTCCATTCTTCTTTGAGTTCTTCATTGACCACACAACGAAGCGCGGTTGAATAGACTTGCACCCCGCCTTTCTCGGTTTCCAGTGCCTGATAAAGTAGATCGATAGGCACGCTTGACAACATCGCTTTATTTTTCATATGTAAGTTCCTCTAACTGATCATTTTGCAGATCACTTCTTCCCAGCGGGGGTCGAGCTGGAGTTAAACGTTTAATTGGAGGGAATGGGGAGTTGAATGATAGAAGAAAGTAAATGGGATATTCGTACGCTGTCGTACCATTAAGAATTAAGAATACAGATTTAAGATTTCGGATTGATGTCGGGGTCGTGTGGACATGGTTGAGGAAGTTTTATTCGCAAGCGACGACCGAGACGCGCGCGCTCCGACAAAAGTTAATCATCCACGCGGCTTTGCCGTCTGTTGTGAGGAATGGCTCCGCCTTTCCGTTAGAGCAGCTTAAGCAATAGGCTACGCCTCCATTTTGGTCCTGAAGGAGGGCACAGCCCAAAAGTAAAGATCGCTTGCGGAAAGGCAGAGCCATTCCTCACAACGGGTGGCAAAGCCAATACGGGCAGCTTTTCTACTTTCAATTCCTTCTAATAAGAATTCTTTAGTGATTCACCGATTCAAGTAGCGGTACACCTAACTGTTTCGCCAAACCTTCGCCGACCCAGCCCATCACCACATCATAGTTCCAACTACGACTTGGGAATTTTAGGAATCGATCTCTGTCGGAGCGCGTCCGTCTCTGTCGGAGCGTGTCCGTCTCTGTCGGAGCGTGTCCGTCTCGGCCGCCCTCTGCGAATAGAAGCTCCGATGAATTGACCTCATCGTAATTCGACTATTGGTGGAGAGGATTGCTCAGTCCAACCTGAAATCTGAAATCTGCAATCTTAATTAAGCTCTCACTCTGTTTCGCCCGCTTGCCTGAGTGCCAGCACAACCTCATCGTGACCGCCGGCAACTGCTAACATCAACGGAGTCTTTCCATTTTTATCTCGCACCTTCGTATTTGCGCCTCCGGCAAGTAACACGCGGGCGACATGATCGTGACCAAAACGTGCCGCTTCGAGGAGTGCCGTGTTTCCGTCTGCGTCAGTAGCGTTTACGTCGATTCCGGGAGTCTTTAGTAGTTCCTGCACCGCATCAGCATGTCCGTCGCGTGCTGCGCGTAGCAGTGCTTCTGTTTCCGGGGCTTTGGTTACGTGATTGCAGCTACAGATGAATAGAAGACCAACCAGCAGGAGAATAGATTTTTTTCGCATGAGGCCATTGAAGCCGGAAAGGTTGCGGATGATTTCACGAAAGATAAAGATTTTTGGTGAGTGGGTAATCTGCGGTTATGTTTTCTGAAGTTCTACATGAAATTTGGCGTGTGAAGTCGCGACAAAGTCTCAGCTTGTTCAGTCGTGAAGCCGGCGTGGCCGAGACGCTTAATCCGGCTTACGTGCATCGTCTCGAGTAGCTCCCGATAACTTTCGTGACCACGCGCGACTTCACTCGGTCCTGTTCCGCCCGCGGCAAGAATAGTCAACGCATCCTGCAAGGGCGTGGGCACACCACCCGCACCGTGAAGCGTAGCCGAACGTCGTCGCACCGCACTTTCCAATCGACCATAAAGCGCTCGATCATTCGCCAAAGCGAAACGGACATGGGCCAAACCAAAATGCACATGACGCGTTTCATCATTTTTTGCCCGACGGATTAACTCATACGTCGCTTCATCAGGTGCATACCGTTCGATGAAACTCAAAAGATCCAGGAATGTTCCCTCGCCTAACACCGATAGTAAAAACGTCGCTTCCGTAAAATCATCGGTTTGTAATAACGACAAGAGCGAACGAGAAGTGATGACCGACGAGATAGCGGATCCTTCTTCACAGATTCTCGCGCGCTTGAGAAAAACATCAATATGGCGCGCTTCATCTGCAAGTTGCGTTGCGAGGAACATCGCCACCTCAGCAAAGTGGGGATGAATATGAGCGACAAAACGTGAAGGAACGTAGAGGGCCGACAATTCGTTCTCGGCAAGGAAATTCATGATCTGGGCTAGTGCTTGATCAAGTCCGGGCGATAAACGCTTGGCTTTGGACCAGGGGATGTCAGCGGTTGCATCCCATTGTGACGCCGCTGCCTGTTCGTAAAGTTTTTTAACTTCCGGCGGCGCTAGTCGATCGCGCTCGTTCAGAGTGAAAGGATAAGCTGGTCCACCTCGTTCGACTCTCGAACCACGCGGCGCAAAACCCGTAAACGGATCAGCCTTTACGGGAAACGAGTTTGGCTCGGTGATCTCAGAGAATGGAAATTTGTTACGGCGAGAAATTAAGTGACGGTTAACGCCGGGCAAGACTTCTTCAACGCCAAGATAGTCGTATGCTTCAGCTCTACACCAGGACGGCAGGTCTTCGTTCACACTAGTCGAACGTGAGAGTATCGCCAGAGTGCCGCCGGGCTCCATCGCATTAAGCGCCGGCCTTACCAATGCGAGCAAACCACCGCCGAGTGGCAAATCGCCGCCATCAACCGCAATCGCCGCGACTTCGTTAGACACGTTCGCCCTGTTGTTTCAAAGCTTCTTCCAAACTGCGATAACCTTCTTCGCGCGCCGGTAACCATTCATGCAAGCCTTCGAGTTCAAGCAATCGCCGATGGTCCGGATTCTCCCATTGCATCGCAAAGAGTGCGCGCTTGAACGCTTCAATTTTTTCCGTCGGTAAATTCGGATGCGCGTCAAACATGCAATGATCAAATCCCGGCGTGGTCCATAGCGGCTCGATTTTATTCACATCAACATGACCGGCCGCCTGTTCATTCACCCAAACGAGATCACCGACTGTGCCTGCGTCTGCACGTCCTTCATGCAAGGCCTTCAAAACATCGATCTCGCTATTGCCAGTATCGCCATGTTTACCTGGATCACTCTCAAAAGGCAGGATGTTTACGCGGCTGATATCGACGCCCTCGAGGCCAAGGAAGTACAAGGGAAGAATCCGCGCTTGCGTCGAATCTGCAGTTCCCACTGCGAGTGTTTTGCCTTCGAGATCTTTCAACGCCTTGATGCTGCTGTCGCGATGCACGATCACCTTCGCGCGAAAATCTCGATCGCTATCACGCATCGCCAGTGAGTGCGACTTACCTTCAGTTCTTTGACGAACACGAACGTGTGCTAACGGAGTGTTCCACGCGATGTCGATGTGACCTTGCAGCAGTGATTCAACCTGGCGCTCGTAGTTTGAAAACAAGGCAAAATCCATCGGCACGCCTTGTGCATAAAAGTGTTCGCGGATTCCTTCCCAGATAGTTACGACTTTCGGGTCGTAGGCCACGGCGCCGAGTAAGATAGTGTTGTCGTTAGGCATGCTTGTTCCTGTTCAACTGACTCTCTGATCAACCCACCCGCTACCGCGAGGTGGTACTGACTCTGTGACCAACCTACCCGCTACCGGGAGGTGGTACTGACCTCTCTGATCAACCCACCCGCTACCGCGAGCTGGTACTGACCCTGCGATCAACCCACCCGCTACCGCGAGGTGGTACTGACCCTGCGATCAACCCACCCACTACTGCGAGCTGGTACTGAATCTGTGACCAACCCACCCGCTACCGCGAGGTGGTACTGACTCTTGACCACTCAAAAGAGCGGTAATCCGGTCAACGCTTTGCCGACAAAATCATTCAGGTGATCGACAGTGGGCGCCATTACCCAGCCGGCCCGGGCATCGCGGAAAAGCCGCTCGATTGGCAAGTGTTTCGAAAAAGCAGCGCCGCCACATGTTTTCATCGCAAGATCAGTTACATCAACTGCCGCCTCTAATGCCGCGAGTCGACTTTGCAAAACAAAAAGCGGCGTCACTTCACTCGGATTTTCAATCTGATCAAGTGTATGGCCAGCAAACTTCTCGACTGTTCGGTGCGCACACTCATCTCGGCTAAACGCGCGCGCAGGTTTGGGAGATCGCGCAACTGCGAACCGTTATGGACAAACCCGTTACTAGTCAAATGTTGGATGGTTGCCTGCACCGCAGCCCGGCACAAACCGTTGGCCATCGCTGCGGTACCAATTGCAAACCAGGGCAGAATCACTTCGAGAATTACTTTTGGTCCTTCGCCTTGTCCGCAGATCAAGTCTCCATTCATGACTTCAAACTGGTCCAACGATACCGGCGCAGAGTCGTTGCCACGAAGCCCAAGACCATTAAAGGCCGAGGTGACCTGAACTCCTTTAGACTTCGGTCTCACAAAATAGACGGTTGATTCGAGCGGCGATATTGCATTCGGTTTTTGCGCCGAAGAAACATACGAATCGGCGTGACTAGCAGCCGTGACCCACGATTTTGACGCCGAGGTCAGATAGTGGCCGTCATGTTCTTCCAACTTTGAGACTGGGGCCCAGAACTGCGATCTCGATCCGGTTTCGGAAAATGCAAGCGTGGTCAAATGCTTGCCGCTGGCCATGTCTTTTAAAATCGCATCTCGCTCGGCAAGAGTCGTCGAAGTGGCAATCGCCTGAGCAGCGGCGGTGTGCATCACATAGATCATTGCCGTGGACGCACAGGCACGGGCCAGTTCTTCAACGACACCGGCAAACGCGCGCATGTTCTCACCTTTACCGCCAAACTCTGCCGGGAGACAAAGACCGTAAAGTCCCGCCTCGGCTAATGCCTGCATACTCTCTTGCGGAAAGCGCCCGTTTTGATCGACGTCAGCGGCGTTCGGGGCCGCAACCTCAGAAGCAATCTTCGTCGCCGTCGACACGTGATTCTCGCCCGCAGGCGAGAAACCATAGACATGAATCATTCAAATTTTTCCTCGGATGTTTTTTTGGAGAGTTAAGCATCCGACAGGAGGTGGGTCAAGTGGGAAGAGAGAGCACGCGCGGTCGTTGTTCATTGGTCATCTCGCTCCTCGTTGCCAGCCAGCCATTTGCTTGAGGGGGCGCCCGGGACGGGCGCGCTCCGACAGAAGAGGTACGCGTGTTAACCGCGTTCTGTGATTACTGCAAATCGGATCTGGGAGTTTCAGAGGGCGCTCTTCTGTCGGAGCGCGTCCGTCCCGGCCGCCCCCTGCGAATAGAAGCGCCTCAAGTGTATGGCAATTCGAAGAAAGATTAATGCGCGGTCTTGCGGAGTTTTTGGGCGTTCTGCTTAACGTCGTCGGTCAACGAAAGCACCCGATCGAGATCCTCGCTCGCGGTCTTTGCTTGATTCACATCAAGACCATTTGCCGCCTGGAAAACCGGATTGTTTACAAACCGCATGACTGTCTTATCGAGCAGCAACAACTCCTCACGAAACTGTCGAACGGTCGTCACTGTCGGCAACGAGGCATTAGACTTTTCCGGCTCCGGCAGAGTCAAACTACTTTTAAGAGAATTAGCCCTACCTTTAATCTTGGAAACCATGTCCGCGATGGCAGAATAATCAAGCGCTCCCTGCATCCAGGCGTCGGCCATCATCTTGTTATTGAAAGACTGTAGATCACGGAAGTCCTCTTTGATCTTTTTGAACTGGCTCAGGCGAACAGCTTCCGACTCCTTATCTTTCGGCACCGCGAACATCAGTATCCGATCCATTTCAGCTTGCTCAATCGCACGCGTGCGGTCCGCATTGACACCACGCCCTTGTCCTTGAACGCAGCTAAATGAAATTGCCAGAAGAGGAGCGATGAGTAACAGTCGAATTAGTTTCTGAGATGTCATTTGGGGGAACTCCTTTTGACCGCCATTATCCTACAGAATAAAAAAAGGGTGGCGAAATTTCTTCGCCACCCTGAAAAATGTGAAAGTTGAAGGTGCGTTTAGAAATTGAAACGCGCCGCAACCTGGATCACCCGAGGGTTACTGCTCAACACCGCGGAAGGATTCAGGAAGTCAAGAGTTAGTGGCGTGACCTGATTCAAAGTAGTCAAGCCCGTAGTGGCAACCGGATCCACGCTGTTAACGGAACCCGGCACGTACTGCGGATGATTTAGCACGTTGAAGAAGTCAGCGCGGATCTGGAACATCTTCGAGCCTTCGCCGATCTTGAAGTTCTTAAACAACGACATGTCGACGTTGTTGATCGCAGGCAACAAGAAGGTGTTACGTCCGATGTTGGATTGAGCTCCGGCACCGGTTTGAAGGTAACGGGCATTCGGGTTGTTCGCGACATAAGCAACCACAGCACCGGCTCCAGGTAGACTACAATCGCCGGTGACGCGGCAAAGCGGAGTAACCGCACTACCTACACCTTCGACTCCACCCGGATTCAAGATCGCGCGATCGCCGGCATTGTCGCCGTTCAAGTTTGCATCGTTACCGCTGCGTACAGTCACGCGTTCGCCAGTCTCATAACTATAAGTTCCGGCGACGTTGAAACCATCCAACAGCGTTTTCTTAAAGCCAGTGGCCTTAGCGAACCAGGGCACTTCGTAAATCCACGAAGTCACAAGGCGATGACGGTGATCGAGAGCCGAGTCAGCGCGTTCTCTGCGTAGATTCTGGAAGTCTTCTACACGTCGTGGCGACAGCACAGTTGAAAACACTTCTGCCGTCGTGTCGTCGATCAAATGACTAAACGTGTAAGCACTGGTCAGTTGGAAACCGCGTGAAAAGCGCTTGGTTACCTGAGCGGATGCGCCGTGATAGGTCGAATTGCCATCCGAAAGGAATGCCACCACGCTGGCGCCATTGAAACCGGCCGCATCAAAACTCGGCACGATGTTCGAACGCGCGTTAATCTGATCCAGATCCAGCGTCAAACCATTAAGCGTCGCCTGCGACGGTCGCGTTAAAAACGTCGGCAAGCCAGCCCGGCCGTCTTCCGGCGCGACTTTCGCCTGACTGCTAATGCGGTTTTGCGACAACAGGTGAACGCCGCGAGTGCCGACGTAACGTAGTTCGAATGACCAGTCATTACCAACCTGACGTTGATAGCTACCAGTCCAGGTCAACGAATACGGCACTTGCTGATCAGGAATAAACGCCCCCGTATTTTGTCGCGCCACCGTTGGATCGGTTAGGGCCACAGGAGTGTCAGGAAGACCACCACTGGCCAGGAAACCGGCGGTTGGCGGCAGCGAAGTGTCGACGTCGTTAGTCTGTTGCAGTTGCGGTGGATTCGACAGGATGTAAAGATTATCGAAGATGTAATCGTATCCCATCGAGAAGCCGCCGCGGAGTGAACTCTTGCCACCGGAACCGAAGACGCGACCAAGCCAGCCATTTTTATAATCTGGCGAATAGGCAAAGCCCACTTTCGGTGCAAAGTTTTTCGTTTGTGCTTTCGGTTCGCGAAATTCGATGAAGCCCGGAACCGAGGAAATCGAGTTCAACGCCTGACTGGTTCGCGCGCCGAGCGGTACCTGTTGATAGGAATAGCTAACACCCAAATTAAGCGTCAGGTTCGGGCGAACGCGATAGTCGTCCTGAGCAAACGCATAAAGGACTTTCTGGTTTCCGTAATAGATATTGTTGCCGGCATTACGTTCACCAAATGCGTCCGGTGAAAGGTCACGCAGGAATTGTTCGGTCGAGAGATATTCGTAGTCTCCACGAACGCGTTGCGAAAAACTTTGTGGAGAAATAATCCAACGGAAGTCGCCGCCAAACTTAAGCGAGTGATTGCCTCTCAAATAAGTCAGGTTGTTAACGATCTGGTAGTTGTTTTCGATCGTAAATTGTGGCGCATTTGGATCCGGACCGATGTTAAGACCGAGATCGTCGAGCGTGATATTTGGAAACGCCGCCAGACCAGGGAAAGTAATTCCTGGCACTGGGAAGTTTTGAGATGAACGTCGGAAAGCAAGACGTGTCTCATTGATCACTCTGTCAGAAAAGTTGTGAACGACTGTGTAAGAGAACAGGCGCTGTTTAGTCGGCAGCGCGACGAAGAACACCGGCAAGTTCGCGGTGTTATCGATGTCCGCCCCGTTCGTAAAAGTGAAACGCATGTGGTGCTGCGTGTTCGTGCTCTGCAGGTAGTCAAGGTTGATTACCGCGTGGTTCTGTTTGAAGAAGTTCGGCGCGGCAAACGAAACGTTACCGACTGGAATATTGCGGCCAAGCACCGAGATCGTTCCCTGATCGTTCACCGGAGCGACTGGGACGAATGTATTGAAAGCCGCGAGATTATTTGGAGAAAGACCAGGAATAGTCGATAAGGTAGCAAAGCCGGCAGCGGTTGGGGTGACGAGACCACCCGCACTGGCTGCGTTTCCGGTTTGGATTCTTTCATAAGAAGTAAAGAAGAAGAACTTGTCTTTACCGCTTACGAGGACTGGACCACCTTCACCGAAGTGCGGAATCTGCACTGGACCACCAATGTTGTAGCCACCACGGAAGTAATCCGCGCGGGGCATAAAGAGGTCGCCACTGGATCGATCGCGAGTGACACCAGCGTTCTTTTGAATGGTGTCGAGCGCATTTAAATTACGATTGCGGAAAAAGCCATAGAATGAACCGTGGTAGTCGTTCGTACCACTCTTGGTCACGGTAAGAAAGTTGCCACCGTTTGATCTCGCGAATTCAGCGGAGAATTGATTCTGCAGCAAAGTAAATTCTGCTACTTCTTCCGGCGAGATGTACGACTGTGGACCAGTTAGTGATTTGTCGTTGTTATCAACACCATCAACAACGAAATTGTTGTTGCGGGGACGTTGACCGCCGACTGAACCGCCAGTTCCCACGCCGACGCCACCGGAACTAGTCACACCGGGCGCCAACAACGCGAGGTTATTAACACCAGCCGGACTGCCTGCGGGTCCTGCGGTCGTCTGAGCGAGGTCGACTACCTGCCGGCTGCTGAAAGCCTTCGACAAGTTTGCGGAGGTAGTGTCAACCAACTCGGCACCGCCTGCCGTGACGGTAACGACTTCAGTTACCAATCCCGGAGAGAGTTGCACGGGTAAGTCCGTGACTTGATTCACGCTCACTCTCACGTCGGTGAGTGACAAGTTTTTGAAGTTCTGCGCGGTGACGGAAAGGCTGTAGTCTTCGCCTGGCTGTAAGTTGGTAAACTCAAACTGGCCCGAACTATTTGTTTCGGCAGTTTGAGATCCGCCAGTGGCCTTTTTAGTGAGTGTTACCTGGGCCCCCGCTACGACAGCGCCGTTAGGATCACTAACTACGCCACGAACGCCGCCCGTCGTAACCTGGCCATGAGCAGATATCATGCAACTCACGGCAAAAAGAAGCCCGCATAGGACTCGATACACTGCTTGGTTTTTCATTATGAAAATTCCTTGCTTTAAGTTGAGAAAGAGGGGATAGACGTGATTTTGACTTCGCAAGAATTATTCCCAGCCGCATTGTGTCAAATACAACACGACTGAAAATCGACTTAGCAGCATTCAATGCAGATTTCTGTGGGGCTGTGAAATTTTCGTTATAAACGGGTCATTCAGAGACTTCGGATAAATCCAGAAATCTGGAAAAACAGTGAGGTTAATTACTATTTTTACGTATTGAGGTACGAAATATCGGTAGGAAAACTGTGTCTCTGTGCCCCTTTGTGTCTCTGTGTTGAAATCGATGTCCTACTTAATGAGTCTCTATTTTTCAACACAGAGACACAAAGGGCATAGAGGCACAGAGGTTTAAAGCGAGGGAGTTTCGGTTCCTTGAGCAGCTTCGATCTTCGCCTGGCATTCGGCGTCGTATCGCGCAGTTGGAACTGCTTTGAGTCGCTCCTCATCGATGGGCTTACCACAGCGTTCACACTGTCCGTAAGTGCCATCATCGATCCGGCTCAGCGCCTCATCGATCTCTTCGATCAGATCCGAATCTCTACTTGCGGCTTCAAAGGAGCTGTCCCGATTCTGATCCGACTGCGCTGCGTCGCCCGGATCTTTGACCGCGCCGTCATCTTCAAGCGCAGTTGTTCTCTCCGCCGTCAAATCTTCATTTGCCTGGCGTCGCTGTTCTAGTAAGAGCTTGCGGAAGTAATCCAGTTTTTGTTGGTCCATACATTCACCTTACAGGAGCGCAGGCGTCCTCGCCAGCTTTCCTCGCGACAACGTACTTTAGATCTCTCAAAATTCATAATCAGACAGGCAACGAGGACGCCCGTGCTCCTGTCCCACCGACCAAGAATTAACCTACGAAGATCGGACGGCGCGACAACAATCGAGGCAGGTTGGCAGGACGGAAAGGTTTGCCAGCCGCTTCGCTTGCGAGGCGCTCGAGAAATGCATCAACCGACATCGCCTGCTGTTCGCCAACCCGAGGACGAACGGCGAGATCGCCACCGGCAAGTTCTTTCTTTCCGATCGCGAGGACGTAAGGGACCCACTCTTTCTCAGCGTCGCGAATCTTCTTTCCTAACGTACCATCGCGATCGTCAACTTCGACGCGGTAAGGAATCCGTTTCGCAAGTTCCAAAGCTCCTTCAAGCTGTTCACTCGAAACAGGGACCAGACGCACTTGAGTTGGCGCTAACCAGAAAGGCCAGTAAGCCTTTTCGCTACGCGCGATGCGCATCGCCTGGTTTTCAAGAATCGCGTAGACATTGCGGTCCAACGAACCTGAAACTGACGTGTGCATCAACAACGGATGCTGCTTCGAACCGTCTTCAGCAACGTAGTTGATATTGAAGCGTTCGGTGTTCTCGACGTCAATCTGTACGGTGGAAAGGCAAGCCGCCTTCTTCGCCGTGTCGATAAAGTTCATTTCAAACTTCGCGACGAAGTAGAAGAACCGCTGGTCCCAAATTTCCACGAGCGCCGGCCTGTTCAAAGTGCGCATCAACTCTTCGATAAAACCCGGATGCTCGTCGATAAACGATCGCACAAAACGAATTGCCGGCACACATTCCAGGTTTAGGTCGTCGAGCCATTGCAGGCAAAGTTGGACCTGCTTGATAAACTCGTCCTTCGCCATCGGCATGTCTCTCACGAGCGTATGCATGTCGGGCATCGTGAATGAACGCAGACGTCGCAGTCCGGCTACTTCCCCGCCCTGCTCACGACGGAATGAGAAGTGGGTCAACTCGTAAAGTCGCACTGGCAGATCGCGGTGCGAAGTGACCATATCGTGCTGGATCATGTACTGGCCAAAACAGGCCGCGAAGCGCAGAAAGAATTCTTTGTCTTCGCTTTTCACCACGTACTGGCGGGCCGGGAAACGTTGCAGATATTTCGACAACGCCGGGTGACCATAGTCGTACATGATCGGCGTCTCGACTTCCATCGCGCCGTAGTCAACCACCATGCGTGTGATGTGTTGCTCGAGTAGTCGTTTGACTAACAGACCTTTCGGATACCAACGCAAGTTGCCGGTATCGGAAGCGGGTTCGTAGTCGACCAACTCCTGCTCGCGCATCAGCTTGATATGTGGCGGCGCATCTTCGGCAACCCGAGTCCCTTCTCGCTCATAAGCAAGGAGATCTTTCAAGCCTTCGTGTTTACTCAAATCGAAATTCTCGGGAGACACGAATGAGCCGTCTGGCTGGTAAATGCGCCACTCAGACTTCAGCGTCTTTTCCGCAGCGATGGCCTTATTTTCAGGGACCGCCTCTTTCTGATCTTTCTTTGCGCCATCGGGCGAGAGCGTCATCGCGAGTTCTGACAGCGGATGACCTTTACAGGCGATCTCGTACGACTTGTAATAACCAAACGGCGCGCGCTGTATCCGTAGCGTCTCGTCCGTTTTGAGTTGGTCCACCACCTGATTCAGCACGTCGATGGCGAGCCGGGGTTTAGCGAGTTCGCTCGAGAGGTGCGCGTACGGATAGACCATGACACGCGTGGCGCCGACTTTTTGCGCCGTGTTGCGAATCTGTTCGACAGCCTGCTGAACAACATTCTGCGCGCCCGACTCGTCCTGTTTTTCAACCGCAACGAAAGCGACGAGCACATCATCAACCTGGCCCTGGTCTTCGCCGGGCTCAAGTTTTCCGACGAATCCGGCTACGTTGGTTTTGTCGGTGACCTTAAAAGAGAACCGATCGGCATGGATCAACATCAACCGCAAGGTAATTTCCTCCCGCTAAACGCTAAATTTCTGAATATACGGGTGGTGAGAACATCCGTCAACAAAGGTTGGAACGAAAGAAGTTAACCACTAAGACACAAAGACACAAAACAGGAAAAGGGGAAATTACCTTTTCCTGATCGTGTCTGAATGCTTTAGTGGTTAGTCTTACTAATCGCCTACCGTTGAAAGCTGCGCCTCCAGATTGGCGCGGCGTTGACGCATCACATTTGCTACGCGGGTAGGACTCCGCTCGTGAAAGTCGAAGAACCAGTCAAGATCGGCGCGGCGTAAATTCGATTCGCCGAGAAACTCGGACTCGAGATCTAAATAGCCCCAACCGTTCTCCTGCACCACTTCGCCTCCGGCAAACTTTTTAGCCAGCGGCGTGCCGAGTCGTCGCTGAAAAAGTGAGATGGAATAATAGACCTTACTCTGCTCCAACCACTCGTTAAGTTTCTGTAGACTCGATTCGGTTTCATTCGGCATGCCGACCATGACAAAGGCGAGCACGTTCAGGCCACAGTTTCGAATCAACGCAACGCCGTCCTCGATCGCCTCAAAACCGATCTTGCCTTTGCTGAGATAACGCCGCTGGTCCATCTCAGGTGATTCGACACCTAACCAGATGCCCGAGCAGCCGGCTTCTTTCATCAACTTCAGCGTCGCTTCGTCCAGACAATCAACCCGAGTCTGGCAGAGCCAACTGATATCGAGTTGCTGTTCCTTCAGGCCCTCGCATAACTCGCGGACCCAGTCGTTATCGATCGTGAAGGTGTAGTCAAGAAAGAAGAAATGGTTGATGCCGTGTTCTTCCTTCATGGACTTCAATTCGGCAATGGTGGAGGCCACTGGTCGACGCCGCAGTGGACGCCCAAAGAACAGGTAACAAAAACTACATCCAAATGGACAGCCGCGATTAGCAAGCACCAAACCACTACGCACGCGATCGAGTTCGTTATCAACGAAGTTCTCGCTGAAGTAACGCGCCATCGGAGCGAGGTCGTATGCGGGAGCGCCGAGCGTTTCGAGTTCAGCTTCGTCGGCCAACCTCACCCCACTCGCCGGCCACTGTTCCGGCACTTCACCGCCGGCCTTCAGGTGTCGCATTAAATCCGGAATTGCAAATTCAAACTCACCCGTGACGGCGATATCGGCGCCAGTGTGGGTTCGGGTCATTGAAGGATCGGCAGTCGCATGCGATCCGGCACAGGCAACCGGCACTGGCCCAGCTAGCTTGATGCGGCGTACACATTCAACTGTCGGAGACAGCGATGGATAACACTGCGCGAGATCGTAGTCTGTAGAAAACACCACGGCGAGTTCCGCTTTGGCAATCTCATCATATACGGAATCATCATCACGAGGATGCACGCGCAGATCGTAAAACGAAACATCCATTCCCTGCTTACGCAATTGTTCCGCAGTATAAAGACTGCCAATCGGGACCTGGTGGTAGTTGTTCTGACCAGGTTTGTCACGTGGGACAACTAAAGCGGCCTTCATATATTTCCCTTTCTCGTCAGACGCGCATGAGATCGACAGCTTGTGGATGTTTGGTGCGTTGGGCCGTATCCGTGCCAAAAATGGTGGCGATGTCGTTATTAAACGCTCTGCCCGCCATTGTGCATTCCAGCCGATTGTCACGGACCTCGATCAACCCGGCCCGGCTCAGCAGGTCCAACTCTTTCTCATAGTACACATTCATATCCACACCGCTGTGCCGGCGAAACTGGTCCATATCGAGCGAGAAAAATTTGCTGCCCAACACGACCAGTCGCGTAATCTTTTCAGTCTCAGTTAATTTTTTCGACATCTGAACGGGTGGCAAATTTCCGTCCACCGCCTGCGAATACTTGGACGGGTTATGTTCGTTGGCGTAGATGCTGCCGTTAAAGAAGGAGAACGCGCCTGGGCCAATGCCGAGGGTTTCAAGTTGCGGCATCTGCCAGCGGTCGACGTGATACTCGCATCTGCCCGTGAGTGAAAAGTGATAAGGCGTGTACTGTTCATAACCGGCTTCGCCCATGCTTTCGACGACCGTCTTGAACATCGTGAAGTATTCACTCCGACTGGCGGGTTGCGTAACGCGACCTTTCTCGATTCGCGCAGCGAGACTCGTACCTTCGTGGGCAACGTATGGAAACCACGACATGTGTTCGATACCCCGGGTCCGCACCGCATCGAGATCTCTCTTGAGCTCTTCCATCGTTTGGCCCGGCAACCGGTACATCATGTCGATGTTGATCGGAAATCCTTCCCCGCGTACTCGATCGATGACCTCGTATGCTTCAGCCGCCGTATGGCCGCGTCCGAGTATGCGCAACTGGACTGCCTCGGTCGATTGAATGCCCATACTGATACGGGTGACTTTGTGCTTGCGCAAAATGTCAAACTTCTCTCTCGTTAAATCGGCAGGCGTGGGTTTGATCTCGACTGTGTATTCATCAACTGCGCTGAGATCGAAATTGTCACTGAGCATCCGCAGCAGATCGTCTAACGCTTCTGCCTCGAGCACCGAAGGAGTTCCGCCGCCCACCCAAACTGTACGCGGCTTGATCTCAGTGAAATCGTGACGCGCTTTAATTTCAAAAATTTCTTTTTCGAGCGCGCGCAGATATTCCCTGACTTCCGCTTCGTTGTAGCGATAGACGTTAAAAGGACAGAAGCCACAAATGGTCCCACAGTAAGGAACGTCAACAAAGAGATCGATACGTCGATCTTTCTTGAGTGAAGGATCGGGAGAGAAGACTGCGCCGGGGTCGGAAACAGTTTCGAGATTTGGTGGATAGTAACGAACGCACTCTTCCACACCGAGTAAAACCTGTATGTCCTCTTCTTCGGTAGCAGGGGAAGTCACCGGGACGACCGGCAACTGTAATCGATTTTGATTGGTGTCTTTTGTCATTATGGGCACCTGATTCAGAATTAAATAGTTTCGAAGGGGAAAATGTTTGCCAGTTAAGTGACCCAGGCCCGCAGTACTTCACGCACCGAGTTTGGCGACATGCTCGTGCGGCCGTGCAGCATCAAGGTGTTTGGCACCAATACCGTGTCGCCTGTCTCAGCAGCAAAACTCAGCGGCTCAGCGGTATAGAGAAACTCGTGAAGCCAATCAACCGCGCCTTGTGCATCTGTTCCGCGCGCATCAACCACCTTTGGTCGCCAGATATCATCCGACCGCCAACGAATTCGCAAGGCAGAATCTTCACGATAAAGCGCTGGTCCAACATGAGACACGCTCAGGTCACCGTCGTATGTTTTAACGAAGAGATAATCGGCGCTGAACAATGCCTCCAGCACCCACTCCGGGGCCGCTGCCAGAACCCGGCTAATAGGCATGAAAATACTGACGCCACCGCCGCCCTGGTCCTTCGCGGAAAAAGAAAGCATGAAACGTCCCGGCGGTTGCGCGAGAAACGATCCGTCGGTATGAAAGGGTAACGCGTCAGTCGACATCGCGGTGCTGTTGGGAATAGCCGGGTCGTACTTCACCATTCGCACATCGCCGTCCTGTTCAAACTGAAGTAGACCACCCAACGCAATGCAGTAACGCCGTAGTTCATCACTTGAGGGCGGCGTCGCAGATCGCAAAACGATAAGACTGCGACGGTGTTGTTCCGCCGTTTCAATGAAGTCCGTTAGCGTCTCAACTATGATCACAGGTTGGCCCGCTCGGACGGCCTGCTCATATTCATAATCAACTACGCTCACAAGCACTCCATGTTTAAAGGCTGGCGCGAAAGCCTTTGAAAATATTCCACGTGCGATCGCGCGCTGCCGTTTTGAATCTCATCGATCAACTCACCAGCATTCATTTCTTTAAACTGGCCCGACTCAAATCCTCTTACCTTGAGATGGCTGTTACTTTCGTCAACGACCACAAAGTAAGGAGTCAAAATTTCGTCGGCGTCGTGGATGGCCGAGTCCTGATCCAGGCCACGATCGTCGAGTTGGACCCGAATGCCTGCGGCACTGAGCTGGCGCGCCAGAGTTACCGCGGAATCTGTGACTGCATCTGTTGATGGGACGACCCGTGCGACGACTGGCGAGATCCACAAAGGCAAATGCCTTCGCAGACCGGCGCGTTTAGTGCGCACGATTCGATCCAACAGGAAATAGAGATAACGCTCGATGCCGCCGGTCAATACCGCATGAATTGTTGACGGCGTGGTCCCATCGTCACAGCGCACGCCAAAGTTTCTGGTGATGGTTTCATCGAACTGAAAAGTGCTCAGTTCCCGGCAACAGCCATCGGCGTCGACAAGCTTGTATTCAACGTCGACTTCGACACCGTCTTCACACATTTCACCTGGACCAGCTACTTTCAACAACGCCAGCGACTTTGCCTGCGAAGCAAGCTGTTTAAAGTAGCCATGATTGGCGGTCGCAAATTCATGGGTTGCGTTTATCAGCAACACGAGTTCAGGTTCCAACTCGGAAATCGCTTCCAGAATTCGCCGGTGCAGTTGTAAAGAGATCTCAACTACATCGCTGATGGTCTTTCCATGAACATGCGCTTCCGGTAAATGAAAACGGCGTAACCTGAAACCAAGCTGCAAACGGTCTGCCGGTTCGCGCCGAAAACTGTCAGAGATTTCAAACAGCGCAATCGGAAGTGACGCGGCGACGATACTCCGCTGCAAACAGGCTGAGTACTTTTGAAAGCAACCAGTCTGTCGCAGGTTGTAGTTGGATCCCGCACCCGTCACGTCGTAAGGGGAATCGCCATAAAGTCCTGCGTTGAGCGACGTCAGTCGCAAATACTCGCTCATTACGGTCGAAGATGGATCGACGATGCTAACGCCGTCCATTCGCAGTACCGGAATGTCGAGACTCTGAAAAGTCGAGATCGCCACCTTTTCCGCATTGCTCTTGGCCTGGTCCAACATGAAAGCCGCATGACCGACAAACCTCATGTGCCCTGGCTCAGACAATGGTTCCCACTCGAAGCCAAAATTTCGGAACAGTTCAGCGAGTTGTCGGGATACACGCTCTTCACGCTGTTCCAGAATTTCCTGTTGGAACAGACACGCCATTCCCGCCCCCAGATCGCCGCGCGGATACGCTTCGATAGGAACCACGTCGTCAGGCGTCACGACGTAGTAACTGGGGGCAGCAATGGCTTGCTCGGTTGTGGCGATTGCCTGGAGAGTCAAAACTTCTTTACCTCAGACTGAAGTCCTGGATCTTGCTCAACAGCTTATGAGTCTTCAGACCGACGGTTGATTTTGTTCGCCAACCAAGCCTGTAAGTCGCAGTCAGTGAATCGCGCATCGCCCGGAGTTCTGAGCGTGGCGGCAGAGTTTTATAAACGTCGACATAGCCGCGCAGTTCGCCGGCTGCAAATCTGCTGAGAAATACCGACTCGTCTTCGATGATGCTGCCGACACTCGCATTAACCACCGTGGTGCCATTGGGAATGCTGCGAATCACTTCCGGAGTAATGAAATCTTCCGATCCGTGGTGCGGCAGGTGGAAACTAATGATGTCTGAAGTAGTGAGCACTTCTTCAAGACTCGCCGATTTCAACCCGAGAGACTTATCGAGTTCCGGCTTTGGCGTGCGTGAGTAGTATTGGACATTCATATCGAAACCGTGTCTCGCGATTTGCGCGACGCGACTGCCGATTCTGCCCAGACCAACTACGCCGAGCGTAAGTCCACGCAATGAGCGTCTCGTCGACTCGAGATTAGCGGTGTCAATCTTCGCCAGATATTTGTTTTGTTCAACCGCACTTCTATGCTCCGGCGGAAGTGTGTTGCTGTTGTAGATGAGCACCTGGCTTTCAGTGAGCAGTTGATTGATCGGACGGAAGGCCACGTCGAGACTGTGCATTTGATCCGAGAGGCTATAGATCAAATTCATCCGTAGTCCGTCTGACAGGATCTGGACCAGCGATTCGTCGACCGCGTCCTTGTCCAGAATTCCTACGGTGAGACCTTTTAGTGTTTCCTCGGGAATCTCATCCGGATGAGTCAGGCGACGTTGCCCGGTCTTGATGTACTCGTGCAACCAGCGTCCATCAAGCGTGTCTTTCGCGTTCTTACTAAAGAGCCGGACTTGATCGCCGATCTCAGCAGCAATAGTCTCACCGGGATAAGACCCAACCGGCTGTGGACCACGCGAATCAGCGAACAGATTGAGCAGAGCGACGAAGACCAATTCGGCCACCGAGTCGGTACCGTAATCAGGAATCGCAGGCACATGGATTCCGTTTTGCCGCGCGAACTTGTGGTCTATACGGTGTTCGTAGTCGTGGGTCCAGAAGGCGACGGTGCGCAGTTGCGGGTTTTCCTCGATGATGCGATGAGGAATGTCGACCCAGCAACTGATGATACAGTCCGCTCCTTTGCAACGTTCCGACACCTGATCTTCGGTAGTACAAGTGTTGTACTCGACGATCTCTTCAGCCAGGGACTCGAGTCGTTCCCTGTGCTCGGGGAAGAAGATCACTGAGTCGAGCACAACGATCTTCCGATAAAGTTTGTGATGTCCATTTCCATTTCCGTTTCCATTACCATTTGTGTTCATAACAGCTCTCCCTATTCCCGAAAAGAGTGGCAACTAAACTAGGCACGTCCCGCAGACATTCCGCCATCAACCGGTAAGTTGACGCCGGTAACCCAACGTGACTCGTCGCTGGCGAGATAAATGGCAGCAAACGCGACATCGTTGGGATCGCCGAGGAACCCCAGAGGAAGTCGATTCAAAACAGTTTCGATCTGGCCTCGATCGCGAAGCCCATTAAGCATTTCCTGATTCATCTCAGTTTCAACGTAAGCAGGACAAACTGAATTAACGCGTACGCCGAGCGGCGCAAAATCCATCGCCATCGCGCGCGTGAGACTTACCAGCGCACCTTTCGCAGCCGTGTAAGCCGCACTTTTTGCGGCGCCCAGCAGACCAAACACCGAAGCAATCTGCACGATGTTTCCTTTGGTCTTGACCAGTTCCGGCAGGACCGATTTCGAACAAAGAAACGCGCTGTGCAAGTTGGCGTTAATGGTTTTCAACCAGTCTGCTTCTGAACAGTCCTGCACGCTGGTGCGTGAAATAACTGCTCCGGCGTTGTTAACCAGCACATCAATCTTTCCAAAGGTGCGAACAGTTGTATCCATCAGTTTTTGCACATCGTCTGCGGAGGTCACATCGCCTGCGACTGCAATGGCCTGACCGCCGGCTTCGGTGATGTCGGCAGCCGTTGCCGTAATTCGATCAGCACGACGACCATTTACAACAACACAGGCTCCCTCGCGGGCGAAGAGCGTAGCGATAGCTCGGCCAATGCCGGTGCCGGAACCGGTGATTAAGGCTACCTTGCCGTTAAGTCGCATTGTCACTCCACTAGCAGACGGGTTGGGCGTGCCCATTGGGCGCGACGGCTTCCCACTCAGCCACGCGTGTGAGAAAGAAATCTTCAGCGTCGGAAAAAGTGATGTCTTCGTTTCCGCCAATGTGTTTAGCGAGTTGCTCGTAAACACGACCGGCATTTTGATCGGCAAACTGCCATTCGCCAATGGGCCAATCTTTCGTCAGGTAACCTTTGGCCGCATATTCGTGATAGAGCGGCGTGCCGGCATAAGCAGTGATGCGATCAAACAGTTTTCGCGGCGCGGTGTAGCGGGTCGCTTTCAGCAGGCGCAACGTTTCCCGCAATTCCGAAGGACTAACTGATGGATGGAACATGATCGTTCCAGGTATGACTTCGACACCCATGTCCTGAAGTGCGTTGATCTTGACAGCCACGTCTTCACCAGGCGTCGCGTGATGTTTGCGATAACTAATGAGTTGATCGTACGAACCTGTTTCGAGCCCAATAAACACGCGGCGTAAACCTGCTTGTTGCAAATGTTCAAAAAGTTTCAGATCGACGATGGAATCTACGCGCGAGTCAAACATGAACGAGATGCCCAGTTTGCGGCGAATCATCTCGTCGCCAAACCGTTTCGCGCGCGCCTGCATGTCGTTATGCTTCGTGAGAAACAGATCGTCTGAGATGGAAATGAAGTCGATACCAAAGTCTTTCTTTAGATATTCGATCTCATCGACCATGTTTTCGATTGACCTGACGCGATAACGATTGCGGCCGAGCAGGTCAGATGTCGCGCCTGTGCCGCAGAAGGTGCAGAGATAAGGACACCCGCGCGTCGAATAAACTGCGCCGGCAAAACCCATTTCGAGAACATGAGGCAGTTCATCGCGGGCAGGCCACGGAAGTTGATCGAGATCGACTCCAGTCGGCGGCGTAGTTCGAATAGTTCCCTGCTCATCTTTCCAGGCGAGTGCCGGAACCTGATCGACAGGAGTGCCATTCAACACGGCCTCGGCAAGTCGAGTGAAGCTGACTTCACCTTCGCCAATTACCACGAAGTCAAAAGAATGATTACGAAGTAGACGTTGATAGTTGAGCGTGGCAAATACATTACCGATAACGAGTTTGACGTCGTTCCATTCCTGTCGACAGCGGTTTGCCAGCCACTCGACTTCGCCAAATGTATCGATGTTAGTAAAGCCGATTAGTGCGGGCGTGCCTGAACGTTGCGCAACTGAATTGATTTCATTCCAGGTTTCTTCAACTGAGTTGTGACCGGCAACTGTCCCGTTAATAGTTTCAACTGCAAGGCCTTGCGAACGCGCGTAGGCAGCAATCGACATGAGCCCCAGGTGTTCGATGGGAAGCGAATAATATTGGTCTGGTCGCAGGCGCCGTTTCTGCCCAGCAACGAAAGATTCGCCGCCGGAGCCTGCTTTCGGGTGCAAAGACACCACTGGGGGGTTAACTAAAAGCACACTCATATTGTTAATGCAGAAATCAGCAGCGCGCCGGGACAGAGCTGGGCCGGTAAGATTCGTTTGTTGAAACGACTCGTAGCGGTAGAAGAGAGAGCGACGACCTTTGGGAGAAGCTAAACTCCGATTCCTTTAGGGCGATCAGACGTCACGCTGTTTGATTGATTACGAAGTAATTTTACGAGGTACACAGTGGGTCCGCCGAACTGCTGGGCTTAAACCGTGTGCTTACTTCTCTGAGCGCGGCTACAGTAGCATGACTCCAGGATTATGGAAACAAAAAATTTTACTAAAATGTTAAGTTCTCACCGCAACGTTGAGTGCTTGATTAATCCACTTTCGTTTTAGCCAGCAGAAACTAACAAGTAACGAAGTAAGCGCGATCGAGACAAAGCAGATCTGTCGTTCCGACAACACAAAGAAGCCTTGTGCTTTTACAATTCCATAGAGAGTGAAATTCAAAAAACCCGCCATCAACAGTCTTCTGATCGAAGCCAGATTCGCAGCGCGATCGCTTGTGCCCGCCTGCACCGCCCTCGCAAAAATAGTGTCGGTAGCGCCATAACACATGTTTGCCAGACCCCAGCCAAACGCAATTCCCATCGTACTTTGCTGTGAATAAGTGAAGAGGATCGTAATAATATCCAACAGGATAAAACCCCAGAGCGACCGCGGCGTCATACGGGTAAACAACGTTCCCAGTATCGAGCCAACCCCTCCAATCGCCATTACGTAGTAAAGCGTTGATAGACTTTTGTCTGGCAGAAGTCGCGGCAACATCAGCGCGCCGAGAAAAAAGCAATTAAGGGAAAACTCGAGCACAAAAACTCCGAGTAACGGATGGTTCCACTGCCAGGGTTCACCTGCCGGCGCATCCAGCGGTGTCGCTTCCCTCTCTTGACGGTTTGTTTTTTTACGCAACGTGAGCACGACCACACCAAAAACGATCAGGAACACGGCTTCGAGTAAGTAAGTATTTTTTGCTGCGGCGACGCCGGTGACGGTTAGGGCGCCAATGGCGAGGGCAATCCAGATCACTACACGGCCAATAAACTGGATTGCGTTTCGGAGTTTGATTACGATCGCTTTGTTCCTGGCGCGATCATTTTGTTGTCCCACGAGACTGCTGAGAAATTCTTCGTGGGCGGAAAACGAAAAGGTCTGAATGAACGCTACGCCGATTCCGTAGATAAGAATGTTTCTTACCAACATGGATCCGCCCGCTGCCACCCATGACATTCCCAGTGATAGCGGCACGACGAGAAACGCGAGCGTGGCCACGAGTCGAGAGCCCCCAAGACGTTTTGCCGTGGCGGCGGCGAGCGGCGCAAGACTGATTGCGAGCAGTCCGGAAATCATTTGCAGGACGACCCGAAGCGACATCGTGGGTTGAGTTTGAGCTACCAACCAGGTGAGATTACTTCGCACCACCTGGGTGACTGCGGCAAGGGCGCCCTGTAAACAGGCGAAGGTCAGAGCGGCGCGAGGAACAGAGAAATTGAGGCGCTGTTGAGAAGATTGAGACACGGAATGCGATACTGATTTACTGCTCGTGATGTTACGAGCTGATGGTACCACATACGTTTGCTGTAACCCGGGGTCTGAGGTTCTTCTCTGCGTCTCTGCGAACTCGGCGTCTCTGTGTTAAATGGGCGGTCAATTACCCGTACCCTCATTTCAACACAGAGACGCGGAGGCGCAGAGAAAATCTTACTGCCAGCCGCCACCTAATGCTTTGTAAAGCTGTACCAGCGACAACAGTTCGTTGCGTTTGACCTGAGTGAGATTAACTTCCGCATCGAACAGCTCGCGGTCCGCGTCGAGCGCATTCAACAGCGTGTCGACACCACCTTCATAGCGCAGATGCGCCAGCCGTGATCGATCGCGCAGCGTTTCCACTAACAACTCCTGCTGCGTCTGTATCTCTTTTACCTTCTGATACTGAATCAACGCGTCTGACACTTCCCGGAAAGCGTTTTGAATCGCCTGTTGATACTGAACGAGCGCAAACTCCTGTTGGGCCCTCGCAAACTTCACATCTGACTTTAATCGTCCCGCGGTAAAAATCGGTTGCGTCACTTGCGGAATGAACGACCAGGCACGACTGGCGCCAGTAAACAAACTCGACAGTTGATCACTCTGAAATCCAAGCAATCCAGTCAAACTTATTGTTGGGAAATACGCTTTCTTTGCCGCCGACACCAACGCCTTTTGCGCAATCAGGTTCTCTTCAGCCGCCCGAATATCAGGTCGCCGCGCGAGCAACGATGACGGCAAACCGACAGGCACTGCGGGCAAAGTTTGCTGTTGGACCAACGACTGACCTCGTGTAATTGGACCAGGAGTATTGCCGGTAAGAAACTTAAGTTGATTCTCTGTCTGCTGGATTAATCGTTCCGTATCAGGAATCGTTCTCGACGCCTGATAGACCAACTCTTCAGCCTGTCGCACATCGAGAGCTGTCGCCAGTCCACCTGTCGCGCGGGCCTTGATGAGTTCCAACGACTGCTGTCTCGTGGCCAGAGTTCGCTTTGCTATTTCCAGCTCACTATCAAGTTCGAGCAAGCTGAAGTACCCGGCCGCAACATCCGACACGACAGTCGTCAGCACAGCTTTTCGATCTTCTTCTGAAGCACGCAATTCAGCCCGCGCGGCTTTGGTCCGTTGTCGTAAACGACCCCAAACGTCCACCTCGAAAGTCAGCAGGTTAAGGAACACTTCGCCAAAACTGCGTCCGCCTCCACTAGCGGCTGCGCCAGATGGTCCATTTTGTGATAAACGCGAGGTAGCGAGATCTGCCCCTGCGCCAAACTGTGGAAACTGATCGGAACGGGCCAGACCCAAATTGGCGCGGGCCGCGTCGATACGCGCGACCGCCAGACGCACATCATAATTTTGGACGAGGGCAGACTTGACCAGGCTCTGTAATTCCGGATCTTTGAAAACTTCAAACCAGTTAACGTCGGCGATCGAAGTTTGATCAGCCACTGCCGCGTTATCTGCGCCACGAAATGTATTCGGGGCGGTAACCGGCGCCGCAGTTTTGTTTTGACCGGCGACACTACTAACCAACAAACCCGTCGCCAGCAACAAAGCTAATAATCGATTGACCATCATTAATCCCCTGATACCGGATGCGGTTCGGCGGGCGTTATAGATTCATGCACCGATTTCTTACCGGCTTTTCCTGTCAACCGCTCAACCAGATAGAAGCTCACCGGAATAATAAAAATCGCGATCAAGGTGGCGGCTAACATACCGACGATAACCACCGTACCCAGAATGCGTCGCGCAGATGCGCCGGCGCCCGAAGCAACCCATAACGGCGCCGAGCCGAAAATAAAAGCGAATGACGTCATCAGAATTGGACGCAAACGAAGACGCGCGCCCTCGAGTGCAGCGTCAATCAGATTTCGCCCTTTTTCTAATTCAGCTTTCGCAAATTCGACGATCAGAATCGCGTTCTTCGCCGCCAGGCCAATCAACACGATGAGTCCGATTTGCGCGTAGACATCGAGGTCGTAACCGCGCAGCCAGAGACCGAGGAACGCGCCAAAGATCGCGATCGGCACGGTAAGCAGAACAGAGAATGGCAGGGTCCAACTCTCATAAAGCGCCGCAAGAATCAGGAACACAAACACCAGCGATAACGCGAACACACTCGTAGTGTTCCCTGATGCTTTCTTCTCCTGATAAGAAAGGTCGGCCCAGTCGTAACCAATTTCCGGCGGCAAAGTTTGCTTCGCAACTTCCTCCAGTGCCGTCATCGCTTGTCCCGAACTGTAACCGGGCGCAGCCGATCCGATGATCTGTGCCGCGCGATAAAGATTGAAACGATTTGTGTATTCGGGTCCGTAAATTCTGCGCGTAGTTAGCAACGACGAAAGTGGGACCATGTTGCCGTCGTTGTTGCGCACATAATAATGACTGATATCGTGATCGCTGAGTCGCTCCTCTCCTTCAGCCTGGAGAAAGACGCGCCACTGCCTGCCAAAGCGATTGAACTGATTCAGAAACAGCCCGCCTAAATAAGCTTGCAACGTTTGATAGACATCGCGAACGTCCACTCCCTGCTTCAGCGCTTTATCACGATCGACATCAGCAAAAATCTGCGGCGAGGCCGCCGAAAACTGCGAAGCAACACCGGTAAGTTCCGGACGCTGGCGCGCGGCCGCCAGGAACTTTTGTACGTTCTGATCCAGATATTCGACTGACCCGCCACTTCGATCCTGTAACCAGAACGAAAAACCGCCTGCGCTTCCTAAACCCGGAATTGCGGGTGGACTGAAAAGAAAGGCAGTTGCTTCAGGAACATCGCTGGCGAGTTTGCCGTTCACTGCCTTCACAATTTCCGCCGCCGTCTGTTTACGTTCACTCCACGGCTTTAACGAAACAAAGAAGAAGCCGTTGTAACTCGCCGAGACGCGGTTCAAAATACTGAAGCCACTGATCGCGGTCGTGTACTGCACGCCATCGCTCTCTCTCAGAATCGATTCGACTTTCTTGGAAACCAGATCAGTGCGTTCCAGTGAGGCCGCGGGTGGAAGTTGAATATTCAAAAACAAAAAGCCGTAGTCTTCTTCAGGAAGAAAGCTGCTCGGCAAGCGTTTGCCAAACACACCATCGATAAGACCGAAGGCAGCCAGAATTATGACGCCAATGACAGCCTTACGAATCAAGCCCCGACTCAAGGCGATATAACCGTGCGTCGCTTTGGCAAAGCCACGATTGAAGGCGGCGAAGAATTTCGCCAGTGGTCCATGCGACTCTTTGCGCGGTCGCAGCATCAGCGCCGAAAGCGCGGGCGACAGCGTCAAGGCATTGAATGCCGAGATCATCACCGACACCGCAATCGTGACGGCGAACTGTTTATTCAAACGTCCCTGAATACCACTTACTAAAGCAACCGGAATAAATACCGACGCGAGAATCAACGCAATACTAATTACCGGCCCGGACACCTCCTGCATCGCCTTGAGCGTCGCGTCTCGCGGACTTAGACCTTCTTCAATGTGATGCTCCACTGCTTCGACTACAACGATCGCGTCGTCAACGACCAGACCGATCGCCAGCACCAGGGCGAACAGTGAAAGCGTGTTGATCGAGAAACCAAGAAAAGGAAAGAAAGCAAACGTACCGATTAATGAAACCGGTACCGCGATCATCGGAATCAACGTGGCGCGCCAGTTCTGTAGAAAGATAAAGACGACCAGCAACACGAGAACGATTGCGATCACGAGGGTCTGGACGATCTCACGTATGCCTTCAGTGACTGCGCGAGTTGTATCGAGTCCGATTGCGTAGTCGAGGTCCGACGGAAATCGTTGTTTCAGATCTTCCATCGTCTTCTTGACGCCATCGGCTACGGCCAGCGCATTGGATCCGGGCGCCTGAAACACCGCAATGATGGCCGCCGGCTTACCGCTAAACCGCGCGCGCTGTTGATAGTTCTGCGCGCCCAGTTCGATGCGCGCAACGTCTTTGAGCCGGACAACTGATCCGTCAGGATTGGAGCGCACGACGATCTGCCCAAACTCTTCCGGAGTCTCTAATCGCCCCTGGGCGCGCACCGTGTAGGTAACTTCTTTTCCTTCCGGCGCCGGCTCCGCACCGACCTGTCCTGCCGGATTAACAGCGCTCTGTTGCTGGACCGCACGCAGAAGATCGGGAACAGTCAAACTGAGTTTCGCGAGTAGATCAGGCTTCACCCAGATGCGCATCGCATAATCGCTCGCGCCAAACATACGCACTTCGCCCACACCTGGAACACGATAAAGGGCGTCGTTGATATTGATGTTTGCGTAGTTGGCGAGAAACAGTGAATCGTGCGTTTGTTGCGGTGAATAAAGCGCAAACGCCATCATCGGCAAGCCGGTTGACTTGCGCTGGCTCAAACCAAACTGATTTACGTCTGTCGGTAAATTTGGCTGCGCCTGGGCCACGCGATTCTGCACGTTGACCTGATCGATATTTGGATTAGTATCGACGTCAAAGGTCACCGTCAACGTCATCGAGCCATCGTTGGCGTTGGTCGATTGGACATAGAGCAGATTATCGACACCGCTCATCTGTTGCTCGAGCGGAGTCGCTACTGATTGTTCGATGGTCGAGGCATCGGCGCCGGTGTAAGTAGTATTGACAATAATTTGTGGTGGCACGATGTCTGGGAATTGGGCCACCGGCAAACCGGCCATGGAAACTATGCCAGCGATAACGGTGACTATCGAAATCACCATTGCGACTATCGGCCGGTTAATAAAAAACTTTGAGATCATTTGGTCACCTTAATTGAAATGCGATCTACTAGTTTTTTTCCGAGATGATTGGATTGACGACCATGCCGGTCTTGACTCGCTGAATGCCTTCGACCACGACTATCTCGTCCGGCTTGAGCCCTTCGGCCACAATCCACATTGGACCACTGTGATCGCCAACCTTGATCGTTCGAATTTCTATCTTGTTGCCACTTCCGACCACTGCAACTTGATATCCACCCTGCAATTCACTAACGGCCCGCTGCGGAACAAGTAAGGCGCCTTGTTTAGTCGTTGCTGCAGCACGCACCTGCGCGTATTGACCAGGTCGCAGGATGTTGCCGGGATTCGGAAACAGGCCGGCCATGCGGATCGATCCAGTCTTTTGATCCACCTGGCGATCGGCAAAGTAGAAACTTCCCTTTTGCGGGTAGGGCGTTCCGTCAGAAAGAACCAGTTCCAGTTCCAGATGCGAAACACTGCTGCCATGTCGCGGTTCGATCAGACTCTCCTTCGTAAAGGTCAAGTATTCCTGTTCGCTGATACTGAAGTAGACCTTGATCGGATCGAGCGTTGAAACTGTAGTCAGTGCCGGACTATTTGGATTATTGGGTTGGACCAGATCGCCAACCTGCACACGCGCTTGTCCGGCGACTCCGTCGATTGGTGAAATGATACGAGTGAAGTCGAGATTCAGTTGGGCCGCCCTGGCCACCGCCTTCGCGTTTTCAATTTGGCCCTTCGCAGTAGCGATCGTGGCTTTCGCCGTATTGACCTGAGCATTCGCAGCACGAATTTGCGCGCGCGTTGTTTCGACTGCGGCAGTTGCCGCGGTCACTTGCGCTTTCGCGACTACATTCGCTTGTATCGCATTGTCGTACTCCTGTTGCGTGACTGCTTTCTGCTGGGCCAACGGTGTGTACTTGTTCACATCCAACTGCGTCTTCACCTGGTTCGCCTGGGTTTGCGCGAGTTGCGCTTGTGATTGCGCCAGTTGACTATTGGCCTGGGCCACTTGTGCTTCGGCCTGCGTTACGAGGGCAGTTGCTTGTTGCAGTTGACCTTCAAACTGGGCGACCTGGCCGTTCGCTTTATCCAACTCGGCTTGAAACGGACGCGGATCAATTTCAAATAGCAGTTGGCCCTTCTTTACGAACGAACCCTCGGTGTAGTCCTGACGCAACATGTAGCCGGTAACCTGGGCCTTGATGTCGGCATTCACCAGGCCTTCCGTTGAACCAATCCATTGGCTATAAAGCGGAACGTCTTCTTGTTTGACGCGCGCTACCTGGACATCAACCGGTTTCGGCGCCGCCTGGACTGGTTTACTTGATCTCATCGCGATCGCGATGATGGCCACGATCGCAATCAGGATTACTACGGCAACAGGAATTAAAAATTTTGGTCTGGATATGATCTGGGTTAGTCTCGACATTTCCACCCTCTCGGCTGGTTCGACATCTGATCAGTTCACTACTAAGTTGTTACTTATTGAGAAGCGATAGCGCTACTTCGGTTCTTTCTGCAGTGCGAACCTGGAACTCTTCGATCCAGGTTTTTATGACTCCGGCGATCTCGCGGTCACCCTGTCGCTGATTTTTCTTTTTGGGTCTGGCAGCAACTACTCGGGACGCTTCGGGTTTTGACCGCTTTATGAGTCTGACTTGAGAACTCATTTCACCACTCCTTCCGGCAATTCAAATTCCCGAAGCAAGAAATCGGCCAAAGGGTTTTGAGGTCAATTTTGTAAGGGGGTAGCGTTGCGTTATCTGGGAAATGAGGCCAGTACCGTAACGAGGTAGAGTTGGGTCGCCTATGAAATAAGGCCCATTAATCGAAGGCTGACTCGAGATTACCGCATTACGGTGCTGACCTCGTGTCACTGAAAACTTTTGGGGTTGTGGGAATTTCAGATTAGGTTTAGACGGTTTCGCCGGATTGCGATGACCATATAAGGTCACATGACCATTGTCAGTCACTGAGGCGATGAGGTCAGTACCGTAACGCGGTAGCGTCGGGTCTGCTTGATTTTGTTGGCCTAAGTCTGTTGCGCGACCCGACGCTACCGCGTACGGTACTGACCTCATCGCCACAAGACTAAACTCGGGGGCGGGCGATTCCTAACTTGCGTAGGCGGTTGTTCAGAGTGGTCCGGTTCAAACCTAGACGTGCGGCAGCCCCGGCATTCCCACCAATCACCCAACCTGTTTCGCGCAAAGTCTTCATAATATGTTCGCGTTCGACAGCTTCGAGCGTGTTCGGGGCAATCAGGCTTGGCACGGTCCCATTCGAAGATTTCTTCAACTCACTCAATGGAACTTCCAACACTGTTCCACGCGAAAGGATTACCGCGCGTTCGATCAGGTTCTGCAGTTCACGAATGTTGCCGGGCCAACTGTAGGCAGTAAGCCGCGCGAGAGTTTCAGAGGGAATCGACTTGATAGACTTCTTCATCTGTTGGGCAAAACGTTGCGCAAAGAAATGGACCAACAACGAAATATCTTCCGCGCGTTCACGCAGCGATGGCAGAGCAATCGGAAAGACATTCAATCGATAATAAAGATCGCTACGAAACTTTTTCTCCGCGACCATTTCCGCCAGGTCCGCATTAGTCGCCGCTATCACGCGCACATCAACGTGGATTGTTTTTCCGCTGCCCAGCCGTTCGAATTCGTGTTCCTGAAGCACGCGTAACAACTTCGGTTGCAACTCAAGTGGAATCTCTTCAACTTCATCAAGAAAAATCGTACCGCGATGCGCTAGTTCGAATCGTCCTTTTCGTTGTTCGACTGCCCCTGTGAAAGCGCCGCGCTCGTGCCCAAACATTTCGCTTTCGAGCAGTCCCGTCGGAATCGCTGCACAGTTCACTTTAACCAACGGGTGTTCGCTTCTGCCGCTCAGGTTGTGAAGCGCGCGTGCAATTAATTCTTTCCCTGTTCCCGTTTCACCAAAAATCAGCACCGTTGAATCAGTCGGCGCGACAGTTTGCACATCGTCGAGCGCAAGCCTTAAAGCAGGACTGCTGCCTATGATCTCTTCGAAATTGTATTCACTGCGGATCTCTTCCTGCAGGTATAACTTCTCTTCCTGCAATCGATTTTTGAGTTCGTCGATCTCGCGAAACGCAAGCGCATTCTCAACTGCAACCGCTACTTGTTCGCCAACTGCGGTCAATAAATCAATGTCTTCATCAGTAAACGAATCTTCGGCAAGCCGGCCCACACCGAGAACACCAAGCACTCGATCGTGAGCTATCAAGGGAATCTTGCAGCCATATTTGAGGCCGGTGCGTATGGCAAACGGATCGAAATGATCTCCTTTACTGATCACCGGAAGCCGCGTCGTGAAAGCCTCACCCGAAGCAGTTCCCTCCAGGTCGATAATGTCGCCTTCACTAAACATTTCCTCATGATCCGGAAACTCCATCGCGGTCGCGCGTAGCTTCTTGATAGCCGGATCATAAAGCGCAAGACCGGCCGCATCATGCGGCAGCACGCGGCGCAGGCAACCGGAGATCGCTGAAAAGAGTTCACGCAAATTTAGATTAGAAACGAGCGTATGATTTATTTCCAATAACAACTGACAACGATCACGCTCACGCGCAAGTTTCTGTTGATGACATTGGGCCTCGATCGCAACGGCTATTTGTCCCGCCAACAACCCAGTGAACTCAACATCGATGCCGTCGTAAACACCGGGCTCGTCACTCCAGAAATTGAGTGAACCAAGACGTTGCGTGGCAGTGGTCAGCGGAAAACTGCAAATTGCTCTGACGGGATGGTTCGGGATCGATTTGGCGAACGAGAAACGCTCACCTTCAAGCGCGATATCGTGGACAACGAGGGGCTCCTGATGCTGCCAAACCCAACCTGCAACTGAACCCTCAATCGGGGATTCTATCGGCGGCTGCCACTGCGTTGGCGCACAAGTCTCCATGAAATGACAGCGCATTTTGTTGCGCTTCGGATCGTGAAACACAACTGCCAGGCTGCGAAACTTGAGTAGTGTTTTTAGCCGGCAAGCCAGGTCGTGAAACAACCCCGTCAAATCCTGATGCAAGGCAATCGCCTTCGAGAGTTCGATCAAGGTCAGGTATTGCTCGGGCTTAAAACTTTTACCCGCAGGTTCTGCACTGGTTGCCGACAACTTATTCCCTTCCAATTTTCTGAACCACCATTACTAAAGACACCAAACAAAGCAGAGCAATTCATCTGTAGAGTCTTTTGCAAAGTCACGCTGTAGTGGGCAATGAAGTCAGTACCGTAACGCGGTAGCGTCGGGTCAGTTTGATTTTGCGGGCTTAAATTTATTGCACAACCCGACGCTACCGCGTTACGGTACTGACCTCATTGCCACAAAATGCACTTCGCAAGAAGCTCTCAAGAGCCTATAAACCTCAAAAGTTAGCGCCCTACCAATAGTTGCTCGTGACTCTTGCAGCAGCTCGATAGCCATCTGACTGTCAGCTGACCAAATATGGTCAGGGTGTCTAAATTGAAGCTCGACTATTGTCTCTGGAATCATTCGAAAAAGCCAACGAGCCATCAACTCAACGGCCTGTTCAGTCTAAATAGTTGTGGCACGCAACGTGTTATGAGGCCTCAGGCAATGGTGAGGTCTATATAGGACTTTCTTAAGAGGGCGATGACACAAACAACTACTTTTAACTTTCCTGGCACTTCATTCAACGTAAATCGCATGGGCTACGGCGCGATGCAACTCGCCGGACCGGGCGTTTTTGGACCGCCGCGTGATGTCGATACCGCGCTTGCAGTTTTAAAGGAGGCGGTCGATTCCGGCGTCAACCACATTGACACCAGCGATTTCTATGGACCGCATGTTACCAACCAGTTGATAAAGCAGGCGCTTCACCCGTATCCGAGTGAACTTGTAATCGTCACAAAAGTCGGCGCTCGTCGGGGTAGTGATAAGTCGTGGATTCCGGCACTTACGCGGCAGGATTTGATCGACGCGGTCCATGACAACCTGCGAAACCTGGGGCTCGATGCTCTTCATGTTGTCAATCTGCGGGTGGGCGACCCGATGGGCCCATCTGAAGGATCGATTGAAGAACAGGTGACTGTTCTTAATGAACTGAAACAAGAAGGACTAATCCAGCACATTGGTTTGAGCAACGTGACGCCAACGCAATTGGCCCAGGCGCAAACAATCACCGAAATTGTCGGCATTCAAAATCTCTACAACATTGCCCACCGGCACGACGATGCCTTTATCGACGATCTGGCAAAACAGGGGATCGCGTATGTGCCCTTTTTTCCGCTTGGCGGTTTCAATCCCTTGCAGGCAGCGGAACTCAACCTGGCCGCAAGTGCATTGAATGCTACACCGATGCAGGTTGCGTTGGCCTGGCTGCTACACCGTTCGCCAAACATGCTTTTAATTCCCGGAACATCTTCGCTTGAGCACCTGCGTGAAAATCTTCAAGCGGCAACAATTCAGATTCCGGCCCAGGTGCTGGCAGATCTTGATGCGATTAGTGGAGAGTGAGAGTTTTATGCCGATAAGAATTACAGAAATCGAGGTGAACTCTCCCAGCTCGAGTGACAGTGCGGAAAGCGGCGAAGTAAAGCCCAGGACTTTTAAAGTCGAGGGCACGCTACATTTGAAAGATGCCGAGTTACTGGAAGACATCTGTCGTGATGTTTCCAATCGGCCTTTGATAATCGAACTCAGTGACATCTGTTTTGTTGATGGTCCAAGCGCACGCGTGTTGTGCCGGATGAAGCGCGAAGCAGGAATTGAGATCAAAGGAATGAACCTGTTTATTAAGAAGGTGATGGAAATAGAGGACCGCTGTACGGGCGAAGAGCGAGCAGTGTGATGTTGAGACCTATCCGTTCTGGTGAAGCGGCTGATCTGAGGATCGGCTTCGCCGCCTGCTGTGAGGCATGGCTCTGCCTTGCCGTAAGGTCCCCCCTCAAATGTCGGGCTGCGCCCTCTGGCTGACCCGAAAGATCAAAACCTAAGCAGAAAGAGAATAAGGGCGCAGCCCTGATAATTTAAGTCTGATTACGGCAAGGCGCAGCCATGCCTCACATCAGGCGGCGAGCCGACTAAGATAAGCCGCTTCCGAACAGGTCGACGGTCAAAGTTGATCTCGGTGGTTTAAGCCACTCAATTAAAGCAAGTCCTCGATCTTCACCGGCAACTCACGCACCCGCACACCAGTCGCGTGATGAACTGCTTCGGTAATCGCCGCAGCTATACCCGCCAGACCAATTTCACCAATCCCGCGAGCGCCGAGTTCGTTTATCTCTTTGTCGGGATAGTCGAGGAAATGAACATCAATCGGAGGCGCATCAGCATTGACCGTCACCATGTAGTCAGCCAAATTGCTGTTAATCGGCGCGCCGTTTTGTGGATCGTAGAGTGTCTCTTCAAACAACGCCATCCCAATTCCCATCACTACCGCGCCTTGAATCTGATTGCGTCCAGTCAATGGATTCAGGATGCGTCCGGCGTCCATCACCGTCACCACTCGACTAACACGCAAACGCGCCGTTTCCGGTTGCCACGTGACTTCAACAAAGTGACAACCAAACGAATGCGTCGAGAATTTTTGATTGGGAACGAAAACCGTCTGCGCACCACTTCCGCTTCCGCTAACCAACCGGGCACTCGCTTTGCGCAGCAGATCGCCAAACGGAACTCCTTTTCCTGGCCCTTCGGCTTTTACGAAAACACGTCCACCCTCAAGCGTAAGTTCGTCAGGTTTGTGACCGAGGAATGGTGAACCAGGCGTAGATATCGCCACGAGCATTAAAGAAACAATTGCTTGATCTGCGGCTTTGAAGACTGCCGGAATTACTGAACTCGTCGCCAGTGAGCCGCCGGAAATTGGACCATCCGGCAGAATGCTGTCGCCCAATTCAACGTCGACTTTATCGAGCGGCACACCTGTCTTCTCTGCCGCGAGCTGGGCCAGGATCGTGTATGTCCCGGTGCCGATGTCCTGCGTCCCACAGGCAACGCGAACTGTTCCGTCGTCACGCAATTCCAGGATTGCCTCAGCCGCGAATCTTCCTGCCACCCAGGCGGCTCCGGCGACTCCCCAACCTAGTGTCAACCCGTCTCGCTTCATCGATCCGACTGCCGGGTTGCGGTTGGCCCAGCCGAACTTCTCCGCGCCGAGGTTCAAACATTCGACGTAATGACGCGATGAAAATGGTTTGTTTTCTGACTCGTCGAGTTTCGGCTCATTGAGCAGGCGAAACTTCACCGGATCGATCTTTAATCGCTCGGCCATTTCATTCATCGCCGACTCGGTGGCGTAAAGTCCGGGAACAGCGCCTGGACCACGCATGTCGGCTGTCGCGCCGATGTTTCGACGCGCGCGGCCAAAGGTTACGAGCAGATTCGGAACGCTGTAATGAAATGGAGTCGCCTCGCCACAGTCTTCATGGTAAGGATCGATCATCGACATGTGATACAGGTAGTCGTGATGCAGTGATACCAGTTTGCCGTCATTCGTCGCTCCCAAACGTACTCGTTGTTGGGTGCGGGCGCGATGTCCAACAGTCTGAAACATCATCTTCCGGCTAACGACGAGCTTCACCGGCTTGTTCAACTGCCTTGCCGCCGCAGCAGTAAGGGGAACGTGTGTCCACGGATACAATTTGCCGCCAAATCCTGACCCGAGAAACTTCGAGATGACGCGCACGTTCTCTTTAGGCAGTCCAAACATTTGCGAGATAACGCTGCGCATGTTGACGACTCCCTGCGTCGAGTCGTGTAACGTCAACATATCGCCATTCCAACTCGCCACGGTTGAGTGCAGTTCGAGCGGATTATGCATTTCAGGCGGCGTGCCATAGGTTTCGTCCAACTTGACCTGAGCACTATCGAAAGCCGCCTGCGCATCACCACGTTTGCTTTGTTCGCGCGCCTTTGTTCCGTAGGACGTGAACACGACCGCAGGATCCTGGTCTGCTTCAAGCTTACGCTCAACGTTGTATTTCTCTTTTGCGTATGTCGCCCGAACTGCATCGGCCGCAGCTTTGGCAGCTTCAAAAGTATCTGCGACAGCCAGCGCGATGTATTGTCCGTAGTAGCGGATTACGTCATCTTCAAATGGTGGCCGCCGTTCGAGATTGACGCGATCGAAACCGGGCGCTGGAGTAGATCTGAAAATCTTCCCAATGTTCTCGCGATGAAAGATTGCGCGCACGCCCGGCATCTTCTCAGCGGCTGCGGTATCGAGTTTCATCAACCTGCCACTGGCGATTGTTGCTTCCACCGGAACGGCATAGAGCATTCCGGGAAAGTGGAAGTCTGAACTGTACTGCGCGCGTCCGGTGACTTTTTGTGGACCATCAATACGAATGGTATCGCGGCCAATAGGAGACGTTGGAGATGATTGTTGGGTGGTAGTCATGTTCGCTCCTCGATATCAGCTCGCCGCTGCCGTTCGTAATGCGTGCATCAAACATCGCTTCGCCAGTTCGATCTTGAACCGGTTTTCGCTTTGCGGTCTTGCGCCTCGCAGTGCGGCATCCGCGGCCTGGCGATAAGTCGCTTCATTTGCAGCTTTGCCTGTCAGTGCCGCTTCAGCTTCTGGCGAACGCCACGGTTTAGTTCCGACTCCGCCAAGAGCGATCCGGGCGCGTGAAATCTTTCCGTTTGCGATCGTGAGCACTACTGCCGCGGAGGACAGAGCAAATTCGTAGGAAGCACGATCGCGAAGTTTCAGGTAGTGATGCTTACTGCCGTTTGCTGGTGGCGGCAGGGTGACATGAGTAATGAGATCACCCGGTTCAAGTACAGTCTCACGCTGCGGCGTGTTGCCCGGTAACAGATGAAAATCACCAAAAGCAATTTCGCGCGTTCCCTTTGGTCCTTGTATTCGAACCGTCGCTTCCAAAGCAGCCAGCGCGATGCACATGTCTGACGGATTAGTGGCGATGCAATGATCACTGGCGCCCAGGATCGCCAGAGTACGATTGTGACCCGTGATCGCCGGACATCCACTGCCGGGTTCGCGCTTGTTGCACGCCATTGCGGTATCGCGAAAGTAGACGCAACGTGTTCGTTGCAGAAGGTTCCCACCGACTGTCGCCATGTTACGAATCTGCGCTGAAGCTCCCTGCAGAATCGCCTGCGACAGTACCGAGTAGTCACGTTGAACACGTTGATGATAGGCAAGATCGGAATTGCGTACGGTCGCGCCGATGACGAGGCCACCATTAGCCGAGTCTTCAATCTTATCGAACGGCAGACGATTGATGTCGAGCAAGCTGTTGGGAGTTTCAACGTTGAGCTTCATCAGATCGATCAACGTAGTCCCACCGCCGATGAAGCGAATGTCGGCTCCCTGTTGGGCCGTTTTCGATCTTGCGGCAGCGGCAATTGCAGCGGCGGCATCTGTAGGCCGGGTGAATTCAAAGGTATGCATGGCGTTCCTCCCGTCTAAGCGCTTTTCCGAACTTGTTGGATTGCAGCGACGATGTTGGCGTAAGCGCCGCAGCGACAGATGTTGCCACTCATCAATTCTTTGACTGCAGCATCGTCTGGACCACATGGTTCTTTGAGCAGTGCGACGGCTGACATGATCTGTCCCGACGTGCAGTAGCCACACTGATATCCGTCGCACGCCACAAACGCAGCCTGCATCGGGTGCATTGCGTCGGGTGAACCGAGACCTTCGATAGTCGTGATCTCATGTCCATCGTGCATGAGCGCAAGGTTCAGGCAGGAGAGCACGCGCTTGCCGTTCACATGGACCGTGCACGCGCCGCACTGTCCGTGATCGCAGCCCTTCTTTGTGCCCGTGAGTGTCACGGTTTCACGAATACAATCCAGCAGCGTTGTCCGCGGATCGATCTGAAGACTGTGGTCCTTGCCATTGATGCGAAGCACGATCGGTATGGCGCCTTCAATACTAGACTGGTCCAACTCGCTGGCGGGAGTTGCGGCTTCAGTGCTGGCGCCCAATGGCAGGTAAGCTGAGATCATGCCTGCGGCGGCGGTTGTACCGCTGGTTTTGAGAAATGTCCGTCGAGACTGATCGATCAGTTCCGACTTTGAGTCGTCCTGCATGATTTGCCTCCGTCGAGTCCGTAGCTGGTAAGTGACTGAAGGCAATATAAGACAAACGCGGGGTTTTAGCTGTTAATTTTTCTTCACAAAGTGGACCGGCGACTTCGGATTCCCTCAGGACCACCTCGCGGTAGCGGGTGGGTCAGCCTGCGATATTCGTACCGTATAGCGACATCAACTGTACGTTAAATTTGCAATGAATACAGTTAGCTGCTCTCTCTGCGTCTCTGAGATCCTCTGCGTCTCTGTGTTAAGAAGGGGACCCACTACTCGCACTCTGATTTCAACACAGAGACGCCGAGATCGCAGAGACGCAGAGAAGACGAGCTGGCATTGAGGTTGCTTTGTGTGAATGCATGCAGACGAGTACATCTGCGCTCGATGTCGCCGCCTCCCTTCAGGAAATCGCCGTCATGCTCAGACTCAAAGGCGGACGGTATTTTCAGGCGCGAGCTTATGAATCCGCCGCTCGGCTTGTCGCTCAACTCGGCGATTCGCTGGACACTCTGATCCGCGAAGATCGCCTGCGCTCAATCTCAGGCATTGGTGAATCCATCGCGCGCCAGATCGAACAACTCCAGCAAACCGGGTCTTCATGGTTACTCGAGAAACTGCGCTCCGAACTTCCGCGCGGCGTCGTCGAACTCTCCACAGTTCAAGGTCTCAGCCTAAAGAAGATTCAACAACTTCAAGACGCCCTTGGCATCAGCAATATTGCGGAACTAAAAGCCGCTGCTGAAGAACAAAAGATTCGCACGGTTAAAGGGTTTGGACCAAAAACCGAGAAGAAGCTGTTAGACGCTCTTACGCACGCACCAAAGAAACGCACCGAACTACACCTTCACAAAGCGTTGCGAATGGCTGAGGAGATCGTTGCTTATCTGCGCACAAACAAGACTGTGAAGCGGGTAGAGATAGCGGGTGATGTGCGTCGTTGGCGAGAGACGACGACTGAGTTGACTATAGTCGCGAGCAGTTCACGGACGAGTGATTTGTTGGACCACTTTGCGCGCTATCCGATGTTGGTTCGAGTGCTGGAACAAAATTTAGAATCATGCATGGCGTTACTAAACACCGGCATCAAAGTCACATTGACAGCGGTCAGCCCCAACGAGTTTGCCTTTGCTCTTTTACAGGCCACTGGCTCGGTGCAACATCTTGAACGGCTCAACCAACTTACCAACTCAAGATCGCTTCGTTCAGCAAAGTCAGAGCAGCAAATCTATCGTGAGCTCGGTTTGCAATACATTCCACCGGAGTTACGTGAGGACAGCGGCGAAATTGAAGCAGCACTTTCAGGACAGCTTCCCGAAGATCTGATCCAACTCGGCGACATTCGCGGAATGGTCCATTGCCACACCAACTACTCAGACGGCAAACATACAATTGAAGAGATGGCCCGCGGCGCAGATGAGCTGGGACTGTTGTATCTCACCATCACTGACCATTCGCCGACCGCATTCTATGCCGGTGGTCTCAAAGAAGATCGACTCTATCGTCAGTGGGACGAAATCGACTACGTGCAGGACAAGGTAAAGGTGAAGTTGTTACGTGGGACCGAGTCAGACATTCTCGCCGACGGCTCACTCGATTATCCCGATCGAATCCTGGACCAGTTCGACGTCATTATCGCGAGCATTCATGCGCGCTATCGAATGGATGAAAGTCAGATGACTGAACGGATAACTACGGCCATGCGTCAACCCTGGTTCAAGATCTGGGGACACGCACTCGGACGTTTGATCGAACATCGCCCGCCGTTCAAATGTCGCATGGAAGAAATTCTGGACGTAGTACAGGAATCACAGGCAGCAATCGAAATCAATGGCGATCCTTACCGGCTTGATATGGCGCCTGAGTGGATACGTCTCGCCCGCGAACGCGGCATCAAGTTTGTAATTTCAACCGATGCCCATTCGATCAACGGGATGAAGAACCTCAAATTCGGTGTGGGCATCGCGCGGCGCGGTTGGGTCAGGCGAGACGAAGTACTAAACACCCTGGAAACAAGTGCTTTTCGAAATGCGGTGAAGCCAAACTCGATTTAGGCCCGCAGGCGTCCTCGCCTACATAGCTTTATAAAAGATCCGCGCGGGCCTTTAAACGAACACGGCACGCGAGGACGCCTGCGCTCCTATTTTGATTGCCGGCCGACCAGACTAAGTATCACAGTAACCAGTTCATTCAGCTCAACCGGTTTCGGCACGTGCATTTGATAACCGGAGCGCAAAGCCTTCATCCGATCTTCCGCGCGGGCATAGGCGGTAAGTGCGATCGCCGGGATACGGCGGGCATCCTCATCAGGTAAGCCACGCAATCGTCGAATGAGATCGTAGCCATCGTGCGTTGGCATTCCGATGTCGCTGATGAGTACGTTAAAAATTCTTCCGTTAACTTGTTCGAGAGCTTCATTGGCAGAACTTGCGATCTCGACCTTCGCGCCACAGTCCTGCAGTCCGGCTTTGAGTAGTTCTCGCGTGTCCAGTTCATCATCGACAACCAGGATATTTATTCCATCAAGCCGGTCTACGCAGTCTGACGAAACCAAAAGCTCCTCAGCCGTCGGGTGAACCCGGTCTTGCGAATCATCCGCGTGATACACCGGCGACACGGGTAATCTAACGATGAATGTCGAGCCTCTATTTTCCCCTTCACTGAGTGCGCTTACGGTCCCGCCGTGTAATTCAACCAGGTGCCTGACGATGGCAAGACCGAGTCCCATGCCACCATGTTGACGAGTACTGGTTTGGTCAGCCTGTCTGAAACGATCAAATACGTGAGGCAGAAAGTCGGAAGAAATTCCGTGCCCCGAGTCTTTCACGAGGATTTCGATGTGCGAGTTAATTCGTTCGACACGGACCTCAACGCGTCCACCTCGCGGTGTGAACTTGACGGCGTTCGACAAGAGGTTCCAAACAACCTGTTGCAGTCGAACTGGATCACCGGGAACCGAAACCGCGCCCGTATCGATTATCTTTCGAATGCTGATTCCCTTGGCGATCGCTGCGGGCTGAATTGCCTCGATCGCAGCATCCGTGAATGAAGTTGGGTCGGTGGGACGCACGTCCATTCGCAGCTTTCCGGTGATGATTCTTGAGACGTCGAGTAGATCATCGATGAGTTTGGATTGGGCGCGGGCATTACGTTCGATAGTTTCGAGTGCTTTGTCGGCATCCGCTGTCCCCATCTTCCCTGCCCTGAGCATTCTGGTCCAACCAAGAATCGCGTTTAAGGGAGTGCGCAATTCGTGCGAGATGGTGGCCAGAAATTCCTCTTTGATCCGGCTCGACTGTTCCGCGCGCAACACTGCTTGTTCTGCCTGGGCGGTCGCTTTCTTGGCAGCTTCATAGAGGCGCGCATTGTCCATGGCAATTGCAGATTGCGCGGCGAGGCCTTCGATGATGCGAGCTCCTCGTTCCGTGAACATATTTTCTTCGGGATGACCAAAGAAGAGTCCGCCGTAGACTTCGCCCGATCGGGACACGACTGGAACGGCTAAATAGCTGACCACCGGTAAATGGCCCGCAGGCATTCCGTAGTAAGGAGAATTTTTGCCATAGCGCGGATCTTCTCTTACGTCGGCTAAAAGGACCGTGCCTTCGCCCGCGAATGTTACTCCAAACAGGTCTGTGTTGCGCGGCATCGGGAAATGAGAAAACATCTCGCGTGGCGCACCAGAGAGACCATAGAGCATGTAAGACTCGCCATGTTCGTTGAGCACGTTATAGAAGAAAGAACCAAACCTCGCGCCACAGATATCGGTTGCCGCGTCAGTGACAGCCTGAACGAGTTTTTGCAGATCAAGTTCGGCAGCCAGTGTCAGTCCGATGACGTTAACTGTTTCGATGATTTCGGCTTGTTCGCGAAGAATTTTTTCATTGCGTTTACGTTCGCCGATATCGCGAGCAATTTTTGACGCGCCGATGACCTTATCGGTGGCATCTCTGATTGGTGAGACTGTTAAAGAGATCTCGACTAAGGAACCATCTTTTCTCACGCGGATGGTTTCGTAATGCTCAACCCGGTGTCCAGCGCGAATCTTGCCCAGGATGCCCGGTTCTTCATCCGCGTGATCGGCTGGAATCAACATCATGACCGACTTTCCAATCGCTTCGTCGGCGGTGTAACCAAATATGCGTGTCGCGCCGGCGTTCCAACTGGTAATGATCCCCTCGAGCGTTTTGCTGATGATTGCGTCATCCGCCGATTGCACGAGGGCCGAAAGCCAATAGGGCGCTACTTCGGGACTTTGAAGTTCGAATTCTGAGTTATTTGGTTTTGGATTTTCTTCTGGCGAATCAGTGGACATGCTGCTCCCGCTTGAAATAGATCTTGGGTGATGAAACAGAATGGAGAGAGTAGGGGAACAGGAGAAGTTAATTAATACCAAAAGATCGCGCACTCGGGAAGCAGCGAAGGTGATTTCGCCACACGGCAAGGCGGAATAGTTTCAACCCGGGAATCGGATAGTTGCTGAATTCGATGGACGACAGAAATCATTTCTCATTCACTCCAACCTTCAGGTTGGGGCTCAAAGACCCCTTGTAGCCAGGAACCATTTCAACGGCAATCACATACTTGACGAATCAAAGTTGCCCCGAAGGGGCTACGCAACGAAGCCCAGGGTTGCCGCTTCGGCTACCCTGGGAAAGATTGCCTAATCCCTACCAACCGCAACGCGGTTGCGCTGGCTGAACCTCAATGACGCAACCGCGTTGCGGTTGCCACAGCGCGAAAACGTCTTCACCCAGGGTTGCAGCAACCCTGGGCTTTGAGGCGTTGCCCCTTCGGGGCAAAGTCACTGCCCAAATTGATCTTGATTCGTCAAGTATGTGATTACCATTTCAACGGTTTCGTGACTAAGCGATGGCACGAGAAACATTGAACTGGCAATCATATATTTGACTCACTAAGAGTCCGAAAGCCACGTTTTGAAGTGGCCGATATGAGCATGGCTTAGTATGAGCATGGCTTAGCCGCCTGTTGTGAGGCAAGGCTCCGCCTTGCCGATTGTAGGTTGGACTTGAAGTATCCCCGCACTGCCCGTGCGGGAGATTAAGGAATTGGGCTAACCAGCACCTAAAACCAAACCCAAAAAGCTCACGACGCAACGCTCCGGCGTCTCTTTCGCATGAACGCCATAAACCATAAGAACCCAATCGCCAGGAACGGTCCCAGATACAGCAACAAGTCCCAACGCCCCAATCCCGGAGGCGTGGCTTCAACTGTCGCTGTCGTCTCGCCGTTGCCCTGCGCGCTTTGCACTTTAACTCTTACCCGCCACATCTCCTGGGTATCAAATTGGACCAGCGATCTGAATTGAACATTGTCGCGTGACGGATCGCGCTCAGCCGGATAACTCACCTCCGCCAGACGTCCGCTTACAGGCTGCACAGCCACTTCAACTTTCAGGTCCGATGGTAACGAGCCACCTGGTAACGGACTCGTGATGATAAAGAACGTGCCTGTCCCAACATCAGGATCGGTCCATACAGACACAACACAGGGTCCAATATTTTGATCGACCACGATCGGAAACGGTGGGCCATCATGCGCGAACGAATTGCCGGGAAGCACAAAGATGACTAAAAGAGGCGCTAAGAAATACCTGTTTAATATTCGCTGTTTTCTCATTTAGCTAACCGCCGATGAGTACGACGCCACGCATCTCCATCGGTTGAGACATCAACCACAACGCCGCGCACCAGAGTAACAAAGCCACGAAGGCCCAAACCACAAACACTGCGCGGCGATGATTGCCCCGTTCGGCTTCCGCCAACCGGTGAGTCACTAAGAACGATCCGACTAAACCGATCCCAAGAAATCCGTACTCAAAAACGCGCACCACATTTTGCGGGAACCCGACCCACGACCAGCGCGGTTGGCCCAACAGCGGCTTCCCTAATCCGGCAACTGCATATTGGGCCACCGGAATGAAAGTAAACAGCCCCGTCAGAAAATGAAATCCATAGTGGGCTAACCAGATTCCAAATCCAAGCGGCACAAACGCGTACGAGTAACGAATCGCGATAGCGAGGACCGAATTAGTTTGGCCAGTCAACCTTCGCGTTATCCAGGCGGCAGCGCCAATCAATATCAATGGCTCAACGACTAGAAACAGGAAAAAGATCAGAGCGAGTATCGGAGTTTCACGATTGAGTCCCAACACGCTCGCGATCCAACTCTCAAACGCGTAGATCGGTCGCACCATGCCGAACGCGTTGAGCAGTGCGCCAAAGCAAAAAACCAGGGCCAACGCGGCCAGGTCTTTACGGCGCGAGATAATTCCCACACCCGAACGCATCGGATCCACAGTCAGCTCTTCAGCCGGCAACCTGCTAAGAATCCCGACGTTGTCATGCGGGCATGCCTGCACACAGTCGAGGCAAAAGGTGCAATCCAGATTTCCAGTCTTACGTGGTTGAAACAACGCGAGCTCGCAGCCTCGCTGAATCACAACCAGTTCGGAATTGCGGGCCCCTCGAATGCAGTCTTTTGTCGTACAAGAAGTGCAAACTTGCTGTTCTCGAACTTTAACCTCGAGTGGCGAAACCGTTGCAGCAATGAAATTGTATTGACCGATCGGACAAACAAACTTGCAGAACGACGCGTGTTTGAAAAGCGAATCAATCGCTACAGCCGCCGCGAAATATAAAATGATTAACCACGCGGTCAGCCAGGGCGACGACCAGAGATCAAACAGCTCGTATAGAAATAAGATCGAGACTAAGAGTACTAACGAGATCCATTTGTTTCGCAGAAACCTGGGCCAGTTCCAAACAGGTTTGAAAATCTTTCGCACGCCGTTGCGCACAAGCATCAACGGGCACGCGAGACAAAAAAAGTTTCCGGCAAAAAGCAGGGTGGCGACCAGCAAACCGCGAAAATGGACCCACGATAAAATTGTCGCCAGATTTTTTGGTGCGAGTGATGGTCCAAACAGTCCATGCAGGACCATCACAATGCTGAGCAGCAATAGCGGGACCTGAAGTACGGTGCGAGCGTGACGCCAATGTAAGAAGCGACCAAGCACCGGCACACGAAGCAGATCAAATCCAGTTTCCGGCAAGGATGATTTAGCGGAAGAATGAGAAGAATTACAAGACAAGGAAGCTAGTCCGAGCGGACACCTTTGAGTTCAAGCTCGCGATCGAATTTTTGTCCATCCGACAACGCAATGTGAATCATTACCACCCAATCGCCCCCCATAGAAAGCTCAAGGTTACCACGATAGTTACCCGGAGCAATTTCTGTTGCCTCACCTAACGCCGGCGCCATGCCCGGGTGCGTCATGTTCCCGTCCAGCGTAGCATGCGCACCGCTGATCGGTTTACCTGTGGCGTCTTTAAGCTTGAAATTGATTGTTACCGGACCAACGTGGGCGGGTTGCGGAGTGACCTCAGTCTCGACTGTTATCTGTGAAGCGGCCCCGCTTGATCGACTACAGCCAGCCAGCAAACTCAGCAGTAAAACAAAGGCAAGAAGGTTGTAGACAGCCGGCCACAACCTCCGTTGAAAGTTCATATTCTGCCCTTGAATCAGGACCGCAGGCGTCCCCGCCTGCATTGTTACAACTGCAACGATCTTAGCTAACAGGGCAGGCGGGGACGCCTGCGCTCCTGTAGAAGTTTACGCAGTCATCGGAGACAGCGACTCACTCTTCACAGCGCAACCACAAGCTGCGGGCGCGTCTCCCGGTTTTGGAAACATGTGGTAGTACATCGCCACCATCATGGGAATAAAAACGATGGTGTTATAGAAGAGGTGAATCTCGACGCGTGACTTCGGAAACAAAAGTTGCAGAAAACTCACCGGCACTGGCGATCCAAACCAGTTGTGATGGCTCAGCGCCTGGTACTGCAAGATGAAGTGCTCGATGTGATGCCAGAACTGAATGCCGAGCGCCACGTTCCACCACATTCTTGAAGTTCCGGTGAATCCCTTACGAAGGATAAACAATCCGATCAGCATCACAATCGCATAACCATAGTGAAGCACTTCGGAAGAGACCAGCCAGGGAAAGAAAAGCCCCATCACACCACCCGCTTGCGGTCGCGGCCATTTCAACACAAAAATTTGCACTGCCTGCGCCAGATGTTCAGCCCAATGAGCCAGCACAACCAGCATGAAGAGCTGGAGCGCGCGCTTGTGCCAAATCGTGTTGAGCTTGTTGAAGAAACCGGTATCTAAACCGGCCCGTGTATGATGCATGGTCGATGTTGACGCAGACATTGAGATAGCTCACTTTCCGTATAGATTCTTCGTCGCTTCCCTTCGATCAAAAACTAAACGCTGCCGATAAGTTGAGGTGATTATTGTTTGTCGACCGCTGAGAATGTAGAACGTTTCCAGCCGCCGGTATTCCATGCCCCATGATAATTGCGGAAGTGTACTTATAGATAAAGCTAAACTCAACGGCCCCGTTCCAAATTCGCGATTCACGCCTGCTGAGGGTGCTTCAAACCTAAACTTAAAGACAGGATTTTACAGAATTAACAAGATGGTGAAGAAACGCTGAAAGCGGTTTGTCTCACAGCCCAGGGTTGAGCTTTGACAACCCTGGGTAACAGGAACGCAAGGTTATCAACTCCGAAGGAGTTGCGCCGGGATGAGAGACCGGAAAAAGATCGAACGGATATTGCAGAATTACAGAAGCGAATGTTCGAACGGGACGCAACTCCTTCGGAGTTGGGCAGTTTTGTTTGTGCAGTCTACCCAGGGTTGTCAAAGCTCAACCCTGGGCTTCGAGATGAAACGCTTTCAGCGTTTCTTTTACAATCTTGTTAATTCTGTAATCCTGTCTTTATTTAGTTGGATTTGAAGCATCCACCGGGGTTACGCTATTCGATTCGCAGCGGCACGGTTCTTTTCAACACTAACTGCGGGTCGTGATCGCCAACACGTTCGGCGCACACCGCAACCAGGTGATCTTCAATGGTAAATTGACGAAACCACCATCGTGATGGTGAGTCGGAGAGCTCAGAGTCGATCGCCAAGGTGATCGCCGGCTGTAGTTCAAAACTAAACTTGTCCAATGGCAGCGAAAGACCCATTGCCCGGGCTTTTATATACGACTCTTTCAAGGTCCAGTATTCGAAGAATCGGTGCGATTGATCTTCCTTCGGTAAAGCTTTAAGAGCAATGATTTCCGTCGGGGCAAAGAAGCGATCGACTATCTCGAGCGGCGCTTCCCGTGAACCAAAGCATTCGGTATCGACGCCGATAGCACGACCGAACGTAATGCCAAGCATGACGAGTCGATTGGTGTGGGCGAGGTTGAATGAAAGATCCTTCACCCCATCATGCTCGTTCATGATTTCAGGACGACCATACGCATTAGCGGCGAAATTCCATTCGGCGGGAGGCACGTCCACATATCGCGACAGCACAGTTCGCACCAGGGCTCGCGTCACCAGGTAGCGGCGCCGGTCACGTTCAAATACAAACCTGAGATGTTGCTTTCGTTCGTCGTCGGATAAAAGCGGCAGGTAGCTATCCAAAAGCTCTTCGGTGATCTCGTCGATAAACGTATACCAAAGATCGATTGTGTTTACGTAGAGATGCATGCGGAAGACTTATTGGTCATTGATCATCGGCGATTCTCATTTGTAACTTTGAAGATTAACGGGGCGAAGCGTTAGTGATGATCAATGACCAATAATTCCTGACACTTCACCCACCAGTTTTAGAACGCTTCTCCCGCCCCAATCGCTTTGCGCATGTCGGCGATCACACCGCGGGCAATCACGCGTGCTTTTTCTGCGCCTTGATGCAAAAGTTGATCAACGTGCGGTTTATTGGCCATCAATTCGTTGTACTTAATCCGCGATTCCGCAAACGTCGCATCCAGCAATTCAAACAACTGCTGCTTCATCTCTGCATAGCTTTTCCCACCACGTTCGTACTCAGCGCGCACGGTCGCCTGAGCTTCGGGCGTGGCAAAATGTTTATAAATGGCAAAGATGTTGTCGGTATCCGGGTCTTTTGGCTCCGCAGGCAATTTGGAGTCAGTCACAATGCGCATCACCCGCTTGCGCAACTCTTCAGGCGGAGCAAAGATCGGAATCGTGTTGCCGTAGTTCTTACTCATCTTGCGACCATCCAAACCAGGCACAGTCTTTACATCATCGCCAACCAGCGGCGCAGGTGGTTTCAGGACCTTTTTCTTGAATTCACTATTAAACGCCAGGGCAATGTCGCGTGCGATTTCGACGTGCTGTTTTTGATCGAGACCAACGGGAACGAAGTCACTGCGAAACATCAGGATGTCAGCCGCCATCAACACGGGATAATTGTAGATACCAGCATTGATCCCATCGTCAGGTGTTTTCCCGGCGGTAGTATTTCGATCGACGTAGGCCTTATAAGCGTGGGCGCGGTTTAGTAACCCTTTGGCAGTGACACAAGCAAGCACCCAGCTCAACTCGAAAATCTGGGGAATGTCTGACTGACGAAAGAAAATTACTTTTTCAGTATCCAATCCTAACGCTAGCCACGTACAGGCAACTTCATACGTAAGCTGTTGGAGTTCGCGCCCATCCTTAACTGTCGTGAGCGCATGATAGTCGGCAATGAAATAGTAAGCATCGTACTTTCGCGCCAGTTCGATGGCCGGCAAGATCGCGCCGAGATAGTTGCCAATATGTGGTGTGCCCGTGGGTTTTATCCCGGTTAACGAAACCTGCCTCATCTATGCTCCCGAAAAAGAGATGGTTTATTGTGACCTACGAAGAGCTAAATACTACGGTATCTCGACGGTCGATGTCATACGCGTGGCTTTCAGAGCGGTTAACTGCTGACAAACGCCGGGGCAAAGTCACGCTATTTTGCCCTCACAACGAAACTTCTAGACAGCAATAACTTCTTGCAGTAAAGTCTGCCATCCCTGAACGGCTCCCCTCGATAGCCCGGCAGGCGCCCACTAGTATTTAATTTCATTCCAAACTACAGGAGTGGCAATGAGTTGCGAACAACCCCCCAACGTTCCTGCTTGGTATGCTGTACATACACGGCCTAACCAGGAAAGTCGCGCCATCGAAAATTTAAGAGCATGGCGAGTTGAAACCTTTAGCCCACGTATTAAAGTACGGCGCTCGAATCGAATTAGCGGCGCCATAACCTACGTTACTAATCACCTATATCCTTCGTATATTTTGGCGCGCTTCGATGCGTCTACTTTACTTCACAAAATCCAGTTTACCCGCGGCGTCAGTCGAGTAGTGAGTTTCGGTTCCCTGCCGACTCCAGTCGACGAACGAATCATCGAGATCATTAAGTCGCGAATCAACGCGGACGGCTTTGTGCAGATTGGTGAAAAACTGAAGTACGGTGACAAAGTCATCGTCGAGGACGGCCCGTTCAGATATTTTGCGGGCATGTTTGAATCGGAGACTGACGAATCAGAACGCGTACGAATTCTTTTAACGACCATTGGTTATCAAGCCCACATCCACGTTGATCGCAACCTGGTGAAACGGGCCGATGCACGCGCTTAACTAATCGCGGCAGGAGTTGCGCGGACGACTACGAAATTGTTGACACTATTGGCCGATTTCAGTTATGTTGCGGCCTCATTTAAACGCTCTACTTAAGCGGTTTTTTTGAGTAGGTCTTTAGTCGTTTCAGCCTCGCTATTTGTCTGTTTTTCCCGACTGCTACTCCTGCAACATCGCGAACGTCCTACGAACTATTAGTCCAGACGTAAGGCATTCGGGTTGAGCCGCTGATTCTCCAAAACGCACTTGGGTAACATGCCGGTGTCGTGAGCTCGTCTCCCGGAAGTTCACGCTCCCAGGTCAATTTCTAAAAGTTTGTTCGCGTGGGTTGATCGTGGATCTCACAGTCCAAGGTTATCGTTTATCCACTCAGCAGAGGCGTCTCTGGCTGCTCTATCAACCTGCGCCTCCGCGGCTTCGCAGTTTCATCCTCATTGAAGGTCCACTCGACAATCGCCGGCTCGCCGCCGCTTTAACTCGTTTAGTGCAGCGACATGAAATTCTTCGCACTCGATTCGAATGTCTGAAAGTAATGGATGTTCCGGTGCAGGTTGTCATGCCGGCAACAGAAGTGTCGTTACCGGAAATCGATCTGACGAGGTTCGATGACGGCGAGCAGCAACGACAGATGCAGGAGCTCGATCCGGTTCAGGGACTCGAGCCTTTTGCAACGAAGTTACTTCGGCTCGACGCACAAAAGTACATTCTCGAACTGAATATTTCTGCGCTATGTGCTGATGCCTGGGGCATCAATAGCATGTTGCCGGAACTCGCTCGCCTGTACGAACAGCAAGCTGAAGATGCGATTGAGACAGGAGTGCAGTATGTAGATTTTTGCGAGTGGCAGAGTCAGGTAACAGAGTCTGACGAAGAAGAGGGACGTGACTACTGGATCGGACAAAAGTTGTCCTCAGTACCGGCTCTAAATCTGCCACTCGAGCGTCCCGTTGAAGAGAACGGCGAAGTACGATCTGTTAAAGCACATCTGGACGCAGTTTTAAAGACAAGGCTTGAGACGCTTGCTAACAAAAGCCAAACGACAGTTCCGGTTTTATTACTCACCTGCTGGCAGGTGCTGCTCTCTCGTTTGAGTGATCAGCAGGAACTAATTGTTGAGACTGCATTCGATCAGCGGAAATATAGTGAACTTGAAAACGCGCTTGGGCTCTATACAAATTACCTGCCGATAAAAGCGGCCTTTGAAGAACCGTTCACGCTCAACGACGCCTTAAGACTGGTCAACCAAAACTACACTGATGCCAATGAATGGCAGGAAAGCTTCGACTCACAACTCCTGCAGGAAGACAGTGGTTTTAAAGAAAAGGCCGCCGGTTCAATCAGTTATCAATACACTCGCTCGCCTGGCAAACAGCAACACGCTGACATCACGTTCTCACTACTAAACGTTACCGAGCCGCAGATCTCAAAGTTAAGGCTTTCCTGTTTTGAAAGTGACGAGCTGACGATTGAGTTTCAATACAACTCGTCGGTGTACGACGAAGAAAGCATTAAGCGCCTTAGTGAATCGTATCTGACGTTGGTTGCTGATGCGGTTGCGACGCCGGATGAGCGACTGCGGCGGTTGGAGCTAGTTGGTGCTGACGAGCGACGGCAGTTGCTTGAGGAGTGGAACGCGACGACTGGTGATTATGCGCGTGGGTTGTGCGTGCATGAGTTGTTTGAACAACAGGTGGAGCGCACGCCTTCTTCGATCGCCGTGAGTTATGAAGGTGAGCAGCTTAGTTATCGTGAGTTGAATGAGCGAGCGAACCAGGTAGCGCATTATTTGCGAGAGTTGGGAGTTGGACCAGAAGTTGTCGTGGGATTGTGTGTCGAGCGCAGCGTCGAGATGATGGTTGGGTTGCTGGGAGTGTTGAAAGCTGGTGGCGTGTATCTGCCGCTGGAGCCGGCGAATCCAATTGCGCGCATCGCGTACATGCTGTCTGATGCTGGCGCGAAGGTGTTGTTGACGCAGCGTCAGTTAGTAGAGCGATTCGGGGAACTAAAGGTTGCGACAGTTTGTCTGGATGAAGAGTCAGTAGCACCGCGCGGTAGCGGGTGGAGTTCATATCCGACAACAAATCTTAGCAATGCTGTTAGTCCGGAGAATCTTGTCTACATCATCTACACGTCAGGCTCGACCGGACAGCCCAAAGGCGTGATGGTTAGGCACAGTGCGATGGTTAACCTGCACGCTGCTCTGCACTCCTCAATCTACAGTCACCTGCCATCTTCTCTGCGTCTCAGCGTCAATGCGCCGTTGTCGTTTGACGCATCAGTGAAGCAGGTCATTCAGTTGTTGTCAGGGCACACAATCGTGCCGGTGCCGGAGGATGTGAGGCTGGATGCGGTGGAGTTGTTGGCGTGGTTGCGTAAGAAGAAGGTGGAGGTGCTGGATTGTACGCCGGGTCAGTTGCGGTTGTTGTTGGCAGCCGGGTTGGAGGTGGCGGGAGACAGTTTTCAACACAGAGACGCTGAGAACGCAGAGACGCAGAGAAATAGTCTGCGGGCGTTGTTGATCGGTGGTGAAGCGATTGATGCGGCGTTGTGGGAGCGGTTGAGTGAGCTTGCAGAGATCCGCAGCTACAACTTGTATGGACCAACGGAGTGTACGGTGGATGCGACGGTCGAACTGATCACAGCCGGCCCGCCCACACTCGGAAAGCCATTACAAAACACGCAAGTCTATGTCTTAGGAGCGGAGCAGGAACTGTTACCAATCGGCGTAGCTGGTGAACTTTATCTCGGTGGCGCCGGGGTGGCGCGTGGTTATCTCAAGCAGCCGGAACTGAGCGCCCAACGCTTTGTCCCGCATCCTTATGAAGCAGGCGCACGCCTGTATCGCACCGGCGACCTGGTGCGTTGGAATAATAAAGGTGAACTCGAATACCTCGGCCGCGCTGACGATCAGGTCAAGATCCGCGGCAACCGGCTGGAACTCGGCGAAGTAGAAGCCGCCATCGCCGAGCATGAAAGCGTGCGCGAATGCGTCGTTGTCGCGCGTGAAGATGAACCGGGCAATAAACGCCTCGTTGCTTATGTCATTGCGCGCCAACTACGCGAGGCAGAAAACGGTCATGGCCGTTTCACCGTCGGCGACGGCTTGAGTGTCGCGCATCACAACCGCAACGAGACGGAATATCTCTATCACGAGATCTTCGAGAAGCAGAGTTATGTGCGTCATGGAGTCACGTTGCCGGGCGCACGTTGTGTATTCGATGTAGGCGCGAACATCGGGATGTTCACTCTGTTTGCGGCACAACATGCGCCACAAGCACGTATCTACGCGTTTGAACCGCTGGCGCCGCTGTGCCAGACACTACGCCGCAACAGCTCCACGCTGGGTGAACGCGTGAAAGTGTTTGAGCACGGACTAGGCTCGCGAGAAGAAGCGGCGCAGTTCACCTACTACCCGCGCTACACGATGATGAGCGGGATGAGCGAGCATGCAGACGCGGCTGGTGAACGAGACGTCATTGCGCAGTATTTAAGAAACGAACAGGCGGCCGGCGTGGCTGGCGCTGAGGAGTTGCTGGCGCAGGCTGACGAGATTCTGGCGGGCAGATTTGAAGCGGAGCAGCACGAGTGTCGCCTGCGACCTTTATCGGATGTGATCCGCGAAGAGGCAGTTGAGTGGATCGACCTGTTGAAG
>DATDMC010000045.1:0-13767 GCA_036518995.1 Pyrinomonadaceae bacterium
TGGTACTGACTGTTTGACCTCGACGTTATTAGTAAGCCGCTAACTTGCGGGCTGCTGAAACTACGTCTTTGATCTGCGGTAAATAATAATCTTCGAGGGGGGGCGAATAAGGTACTGGCGTATCGATCGACGCGACGCGAATAACCGGAGCGTCAAGCCATTCGAACGCTTCTTCAGATAACAATGCGGCGATTTCTCCACCAATGCCACCCGTGCGAGACGCCTCGTGCAAAATGATGGCCCTGCTTGTCTTCTTAACACTCGTCAGAATCGCGTCCCTATCCATTGGCGCGAGGGTCCGCAAGTCAATTACCTCGACGTCAATGCCTTCCTTCTCCAACTCTTCAGCCGCATCCAGTGCTGTTAGGACCATCGCGCCAAATGTGATGATCGAAAGATCGCGACCTTCACGGACCGTCCGCGCCTTCCCAATCTCGACGATGTAATCGTCGGCCGGCAGATCTTCGCGCAGACGTGGCAGTCGATAAAGCTTCTTATGTTCGAAGAAAAGGACCGGATCGGGATCGCGAATCGCCGCTTTGATCAGACCTTTTGCATCGTAAGCGGTCGAAGGTTCGACAATTTTCAGGCCGGCCGTGTTTAAGAAGAACGCCTCGGCATTCAACGAATGGAATGGACCAGAACGAACTCCCGAGCCGCATGGACCACGAAAGACTGTTGGCAAGCCAGCACCCCATCGATAACGACATTTCGCGGCGTAGTTGGTCAACAGATCAAATCCCGCAGAGATGAAATCGATGAACTGAAACTCCGCAACCGGACGCATTCCCATCAACGCGGCGCCACAGGCAGCGCCAACGATCGCGCCTTCTGAAATCGGGGTGTCAACTACTCTTTCTTTACCGAAGTGATCGAGTATTCCGTCGGTAACTTTGAAAGCGCCACCATAAGCGCCGACGTCTTCACCAATCACAAAAACGGTTGGGTCCCGCTCCATTTCTTCCCAGATTCCCTGGCGAATGGCTTCCACTAACGTCGCTGGACCACCGCGTTCCGGACGTGGAGACTTGTGATCTTTCTTAACAGCTGTTGACATATTTGCTAACCGTTCTTAACCACCAGGACTCAAAGGCACAAATCTATTTATTATTTTTGTGCCCTTCGCGTCTTTGTGGTTCAATTTCTACCTTTCCAAAACTCCAGGACGAAATGACGGCGGAACTACCGAGTTATCAAAAACTCCATAAGCAGCCTTTTCACCGTCAGGCATTGGCGATGACTCTGCCCACGCACAATCTTCATCGATCTCTTTCACGACATCCGCCGTAACCGTATCGAGCTCTTCCTGAGTAGCAATCTCTCGTCCCAACAAATATCGTTCGAACCGATCAAGCGGATCGTTGTTCGCCTCCCACCACTCAACTTCTCCAGCCGCTACGTAGCGTTGATCGTCGTGTTCAGCATGACCTTTGCGACGATAAGTCTTCGCTTCGATCAAAACTGCGCCTCCGCCATTCCGCGCATAGTCAGCCGCCTGCTTTGTCACTTCGTAACAACCGATCACATCGTTGCCGTCAACAATGTGCGCAGGTATGGCATACCCTGCGGCTTTCTCTGCGAGGTCTTTGCAAGCAGTTTGCAGACTCGTGGGTGTTGAGTAAGCATATTGGTTGTGTTCGGCGACGATGAGCAGCGGCAGACGTTGGACCGCGGCGAAATTTATTCCTTCGTGAAACGCGCCGGTGCTCATGCCACCATCACCGATGTAAGCAATGGCGACGACATTCTTCTGCTGCATTCGTGCGCCCAAAAGAATTCCCGTCATCACCGGAATCATGTCGCCCAGATGGGAAATTGGACCAATGAATCCCTTGCTCATATCACCGAAGTGAATATTGAGATCTCTGCCACCAGACGGTCCCCACGCTTTCGCCATGTACTGCGCAAAGATCTCGCGTGGACGAATCCCTTTTACGAGCACTGCACCAAGATCGCGAATCAACGGTGTAATAAAATCCTGCGGCTGCAACGCGTAAGCAGTTCCTACGGCAGTTGCTTCCTGGCCCAGCGAACGAAAAACTCCACCAACAACTTTCGTTTGGCGATAAAGGTTCACCAGTCGATCTTCAACCAGTCGCGTGAGTTTCAAATAACGATAGAGCTCTAACAACTGGTCCGGCTTGAGCGTAGTTTCACTCGTACAACTCAACGGCGTACCGTCACTCGTTTTCTGCGGCGAGTATTTCGTGCTCACGCGCATCTGAAAGCGAGCGTCTTGTTCATCGCGGGGATTTTTTTGTGGTGGCTTATTTGGTTTTTCCGACATTTCGTTTAGATATGGATCGCGAGATCGTGAACATTTTCAGCAGCTTCCATTACGGCTTCCGAGATGGTCGGATGCGCGTGCATCGTAAAGCCCAACTCATCGGCTGTGGATTCAAGTTGCATCGCCACACAAGCTTCCGCGATCAATTCGGTCGCATGTGGTCCAATAATGTGCACGCCCAGAATCTCGTCATACTTCTTTTCACTAACAACTTTGACAAAGCCTTCTTCTTCACCAATGATGCGCGCTTTGCCTGACGCGGAGAACGGAAACTTGCCGACTTTTACGTCGTAGCCCTGTTCTTTGGCTTTCGCTTCAGTTAGACCAACTGACGCAACTTCCGGATCGCAGTAAGTGCAGTTTGGCACGAGACGCAAATTGATGGGTCTCACATTTTTCTTGCCGGACATGTGCTCCACCGCCACGATTCCTTCTTTCGAGGCGAGGTGCGCCAACAAAGGCGTCGGCACTACATCTCCAATTGCGTAGACACCCTTTTCCCCGGTCTGCTGAAACTCATCGATTTGAATAAAGCCCCGATCAACCTTGATCTTCGTGCCTTCGAGTCCCAGGCCCTGCGTGTACGGCATGCGACCAACCGCGACCAGCAACATCTCGGCTTCCAGGGTCACTGTTTCACCTTTGCCGGTTTTGCCTGTAACGCGAACACCGGTTTCGGTCTTTTCCAATTTCTCGAGCTTGGTATCAACCTGGGCTTTAATTCCTCGTTTTCTAAAACTACGCTCCAGTTCTTTCGAAACTTCTTCATCTTCTAAAGGAATAAGCCGCGGCAACAGTTCAACAATCGTCGTCTCGGCGCCAAAGCGCGAGTAAACCGAAGCAAACTCAACTCCAACTGCGCCGGAGCCCATCACGATCAGTGACTTGGGAACGTCTTTGAGTTCCAGAATGTGGTCACTGCTAACAACGTGCTGGCCGTCAGTCTCAAACCCGGGAATCGGACGAACTACTGAGCCGGTCGCAATGATGATGTTCTTCGATTCGATCGTCTGCTTTTTACCTTCGGCGTCGGTAACTTCAACCTTGCCTGGCAACGCGAGTTTTCCGGTGCCTTTGAAAACGGTCACCTTGTTCTTCTTCATCAGGTACTCGATGCCTTTGGAATTCTTGAGCACGACTTTCTCTTTGCGCTTCTGCACATCGGCGAAAGCGAGCTGAATTCCCGACGCCTGAACACCAAAGTCACCCGCATGTTGCATCTGTTCGTAGATATGGGCCGACTGCAACATTTGTTTGGTCGGAATACAACCGCGCAATGTGCACGTTCCTCCCAAACGGGTATCTTTCTCGACGATTGCCACCTTTAGACCGAGTTGTCCGGCACGCACGGCGGCGACGTAACCGCCTGGACCGCTGCCAATGATCGTTACGTCAAACTGTTCGTTAGCCAATTTAGCTAGTCCTCTCGTTAAAGCAGTCTTAGGTTTCAAGTGATGAGTTGGTTGTGATGGGATAGAATCACGCGGGCTCGTCACTTCAGTAGATATAAACTCTTTCACAGAAAGAGGGCATTATAATCGTTTGCCAGTCGGCGTCCAAACACGCCTGTCGGGGCAGAAATCACTCAAAACTGAGGTCCAGCAATGAAGCATACTGAAGGCTTTTTAAAACTCGTGAATGATGCCAAAAGCCGCATCAGGGAAGTCACCGTTGCCGAAACGCAGCAACGAATGAAAGACGATCCGAACGTGAAACTGATCGACGTGCGCGAAGACAACGAATGGAACGCGGCCCACGCTGCCGGCTCACTTCATCTTGGCAAGGGAATTATTGAACGAGACATCGAGACCACGGTCCCGGATAAATCAACGGACGTGGTTCTTTACTGCGGAGGAGGCTTTCGCTCAGCGCTGGCAGCGGATGTCTTGCAAAACATGGGTTACACGAATGTTTACTCGATGGCCGGTGGTTGGAAAGCGTGGCAGGAAGAAGGTGGCGCTGTTGAAGAAGGAGAAGCGGGCGAATGGGTGAGTGGGTGAGAGAGTGGTGAGAGATCGTTCGGGACGATTGGTTAGTCTCCATTCACTATATTCAAGTTCACGTCTCTGGCTGGATGTTCGATGGCGGGCTTCGCCTACTGTTGTGAGGAATGGCTCCGCCTTTCCGTCTCACTCTGCCCTATAACCTTTGGGCTCCGCCCTCCTTTCAACAATAAAATCAGAAGGCGTAGCCTAAGAGTTAATATTTGCGCTTACGGAAAGGCATAGCCATTCCTCACAACAATAGGCGAAGCCCACTATCCAAAATTCACGTAAGCACAAATAAAAGGGCGTGCTCATTTCGAGCACGCCCCTTTAATTTATTGACTGACAGCTTAGAACTCGAAACGTGCTGCCAATTGGATCTGACGCTCTCTAAAGAAGAAACCGTCAGCACCAGTAGTCTGACCAAAGGACGGGTTGAACACCAGATTAGCACCGGCCGCAGTGGCCGAAACGTTGTAAATCGTGGTGTTAACTGCAGTGACCTGCGTGTGGTTGAAGATGTTGAACCCTTCAGCAAGCAATTCCAACTTCGTTCCCTCGGTAATGCTAAAGCGACGTGAGATACGAAGGTCGGTGTACTTGATGGCCGGCTGTTTGAAGAAGTTGCGTGGGACGAGTGCGAAACGGAGTGAACCGTTCGAACCGTTGGCACCACCAGCCTGGCTCACACCAAACGCTGCACTCGGGCTTCCCGAAAGATTTCCTGTGTAGCGAGCTCCCGAGAAAGCATTGAAGATCGGTGCGATGGTCCAACCATTAAGAATCGCGCGACCTACTTTATTGTCGCCATTCTTGAAGAAGGTTGGGTTGTAAACAAGACTCACGACAAACTTGTGACGACGGTCAAAGTTTGAAAGACCGTTTTCTTGCTGCTGATCCAATGGATTGAACGGCAGCGAGAAGTTGGCCGTGAAAGTCTGCGATCCCTGTCCATTATCAGAGGCGCGCGATAGTGTGTAGCTGGTTTGGAACTGCAGGCCGTTGGTCAAACGACGATTGGCTTGAAGTACCAGCGCATGATACTTGGACGAGATGTTGCTGCGTATTTCTTCGGCTAGACCAACCGAAGTGTTAGGACGAGTGCCGAGGAAATAAGGAATCGTCCATTGCTGCCCCGCAAAAGGACCATCCACAATGTTGAAGGTTCGGAACACTGAAGGCGCACTCAGGTTTGTATCCACGAAGTTCGGCAAGTTCTTGCCGAAGCTGAACAGATAAGAAACTGATACCGCGGTGTTACGAGCTACTTGACGCTCGACCACTACGTCGCCCTGATGGATCATCGGGTTCTGGAAATTCTTGGCGAAGAAAAACACTGAACCCGTGCCGGCTGGAGCTGAGCTTAGGATCAGTGGGAAAACCGGAGCCGCAGCATTGGTGTTCTGCAGTGACACAGTATTTTGCGAGCCCGGCGCAAGCGTGTTAATCAACGCGTTCAAGACCGTCGAGTTCACAAATGGACCGTAATAGATCCCGTATCCGGCTCGAAGACTGGTCTTGCCATCGCCTGTTAAGTCGTAAGCAAATCCGATACGTGGTCCGAAGTTGTTTTTGTCGCTCGGATGATTTGATGTTTGCGGGAAAGCCGAATTCGCCAAAAACGGATTCGGTATTCTGGTGTATTCGTAACGAAGACCAAGGTTCGCCGTCAGGCGTGGCGACACGCGCCAGTCGTCCTGGAAAAAGGTCGAAAAGTTGGTCGTCGAGAAACTGAATACTGTAGGACCAAAACCCTGGGTGTAGTTACTGGTGTAGCACTTACCGGCTATACGAGTACTGGTGGAACAAACTTTATTGCCCGTGCGAAGTGTTCCGCCAGTCTGGAAGTTGACGTAGTCAACGATGAAATCGTTGATGTTGTTGTAAGTGTACTGACCCGCTTCCGTGAACAAGCTGTCCTGCTTGTCTCTGACACGATTGACGTCAACGCCAAATTTGAAGGTATGGCTGCCGTACGAAATAGTTACCGTATCGGCAATCTGAATGCGTCTTTCATCCGGTTGAGCGCGTCGCTCGAGGAAGTTTGCTTTACCGAATTCAAGTCCATTAGTCAGAACCACACTTGGCGATCGACCGTTAGCAGTAGTTGGTTCACCAGGAAGTGGCGGCTGGCTCTGCTGGAATTCGAAGTCGCGCGACCATTGGAAGCGAGCTTCGTTGAGCACGGTATTCGTGAATGTTGAATTCAAACGCATGTTGACCGTATCAGCGCGAACACCGTCGTCACCGTAAGCGGCACGGCCGCGCTGGACCGTAGCAGAGGTCTGGACACCAGCGGGAGACTCCCAGCGCATACGGTTGTAAGACGCCATAAACTGGTGCTTGTCGCTAACGTGCCAATCAAACTTGGGGAAAAACAAAGTTTGATCTCCGTGTCGGGGCACAACACCCGTCTCGCTGCTGATGAAAGCCAACGCTGCATCAATTTGAGCAGTCGTCAGACCACGAGTGGGATCTAAAAGGTTTGTCCTGTTCACGGTGCTCAAATAGGACGGATTTCCAAAAATTGAGACACCCGGGAAGTTACGTTTTTGTTGATCGTAACTAAAGAAAAAGAACGCTGTATCTTTGACGATTGGACCGCCTACAGTACCGCCAAACTGGTACCGCACGTCTTTAGCTTTCAAAGGTACTCGAGTCGAAACACCGTTAACATTTTGTTGAATAAAACTTAGCGGGTTGCGGGCGCCCCACTTATTGTTGCGGTCATAGATAAATCCGGAACCGTGAAACTCGTTTGTTCCTGATTTCGTGACAGCGTTGGTAACGCCGCCTGCTGAACGACCATACTCGGCGGAGTAGTTTGAGGTGTTTACCTGAAACTCGCGAATCGCTCCCTGGCTGATCGAGTAGGCACTACGTGTGCGGCCGCGTTCTTCAGAGAAGAAAGCCTGGTTGTTATCGCCACCGTCGACGGTGTTGTTATTCAACAATCCCGAGATACCACGGAAGCTGACCAATCCGAAGGTTCCGTCCGGAGTTGTTCCAGGAGTCAGAATCACGAAGTTGGACCAACGACGTCCGTTCACCGGAAGCTCGTTGATCGAGGTCTGGTTGAGGTTGCTTGAGAAGTCCTGCTGCGTTGTATTGATGATGGGAGCTTCAGCGGTAACTTCTACGTTTCCGGTCACTGTACCGATAGAAAGCGGCGCCTCAAGGCTGGTCTCACGACCAACTTCCACAACAACTTTTTCCTGCGTAAAAGGACTAAAGCCACTTCCATTAATTGTTATGGAATAATTTCCGGGCTGAAGATTGACGATTTTAAAACGACCCTGATCGTCGGTCGTCGCTGAGTCTTCTTTATTGGTTTCCGTATTGTGAACGGTAACCGCAGCGCCCGATACGACCTCCTTATTAGGATTTGTTACCACACCACCGATCGCGCCGGTAGTTGTGGATTGTGCCAGGGCGATTGAGCTCAATGCGAGCATCGCCAGAAGCACAAAAGAAAGCTTCACAATTTTCGACATACTGGGGAACTCCTTACGATTGAGTTAACGTTTAAAGCGCCTGGCCGCGCGGCTGGCGCCGATTGAGACTTAGATAGAGAGCACCTGAAACAATTCAAGAAGGAAAACCGATTGGCAAATTGAATGCAAGACGCGACTTCTACCATGCTTAGGTTGCGTTTCGCAAGCCTAAGTCAGGATAGAAGCTATTAAATCTTCGTGACCATTTTTTAGGCAGAACATGGCACCTGCCAGTGCCATAATTTCGAGCCAACTTTTCGCAATAGCTGTGCCGGATAAAGTTCTAACGCTCGGGTTCGGACAAAGCGAGTTTTTGCCAGCACTTAACTTTTGCGTCCTTCCCAGGTCGACCAGACCCTCGGCCAATAATTTGGATAAAGTTGGAAAATCAGGAAGAGCGGGGGTCCGTTAATTAACGTGTTTGTAATACTTAGGGACGGCCCCCGCTCAAAAGTTAAGCTCAAACTCGCTCGACGATCAGTGCGATTCCCTGGCCGCCACCGATACACGCAGTGGCCAAACCGTAGCGCTTGTTACGTCGTTGCAGTTCATTGAGCACCGTCAATACTAGTCGCGTTCCAGTCGCGGCCAGCGGATGTCCTAAAGCGATCGCGCCTCCATTGACGTTTGTTTTTGCACGATCGAGGCCGAGCTCTTTTTCGACAGCCAGATACTGAGCGGCGAAAGCTTCGTTAACCTCGATCAAATCGATGTCGTTCAACGTCAGACCTGCTTTGGCCAATGCGGCACGAGTCGCCGGCACCGGTCCGATACCCATAATTTCAGGTTCAACGCCGGCATAAGCCCAACTGACTATTCGTCCCAACGGTTTGAGATCGCGTTGTTTCACAAACTCGCCATCGGCAATAACCAGCGCAGCCGCGCCGTCTACAATTCCGGACGCATTTCCGGCCGTCACAAATCCGTCCTTCGCAAAGGCCGGCTTCAATTTCGCCAGACCTTCAAGCGTGGTTTCCGGACGAGCATGATCGTCGTGAGTCACGGTTGTTACGCCCTTGCGACCCGGCACGTCAACGGGAACGATCTCTTCCGCGAGATATCCGGCATCCAGGGCCCGCTTTGCTTCCTGTTGTGAACGCAACGCGTAGGCGTCCTGCTCTTCTCTACCGATTTCAAATTTGCGCGCGAGGTTTTCGGCAGTGCCGGCCATCGGCGTATTGCAGTAGGTATCGAGCAAGGCAACCATCAGGCTGTCTTCAAGTTTTCCCTGACCGAGCGCAAAGCCGGAACGAGCGCCACGAATAACATGCGGCGCTTGTGACATCGATTCCATACCACCCACCAGGCACGTGTGCGCCTCGTCGAGTTGGATCATGTGGGCGCCTGAAATGATTGATTGAATTCCGCTGCCGCAAAGTCGGTTGACTGTGAGTGCAGGCCGATCGAATGGAACGCCTGCCTTTAAGGCGACGTGACGTGCTCCGTAGATAGCGTCGCCGGAAGTCTGTAAGGCATTTCCGAAAATCGTGTGATCAATATCTGTTGCTTCAATTTTTACTGATTCGATAGCGCCGCGCGATGCGACTGCGCCAAGATCGAGGGCTGATACATCTTTCAGCGCCCCAACATACTCGCCCATCGGAGTGCGCTTGCCGCCGAGAATAAAAACTTCCTTCATTACTAAAACTCCTCTGTTACAAAACTTGGGACATGCGAAACTGAATAGCGTAACAAAACGCCCAACATGGAATCAATTAGGAGTGCAGGCGTCCCGCCGTCGGAGCGCAGGCGTCCTCGCCTGCCGAATGTCATCGCGCTAAACAAAGACGGCAGGCGGGGACGCCTGCGTTCCTAATTGCTGAAACGATGAGTGGCGAGATAGCGATGTAGCAGTTCTTCGAGAAAGCCTTCGTAGGTAAAACTGGCAAGATCATAGGAAGGACGAATTTTATAGAGGATTGGCGTTGCAACTCGCCACGCCATCCATTGACGAGGTACTTCCGACAGGTCCCAGCGCCGCCGCAAAAATGTCTCGACGACTTGAATCTCACGCTCAGTCAAAATGTTGATGTCGGCAACGAACTCGACTGGTTTAAATGATCGTCGCAAGGCAGGATCACTGACGGGTGAAGCAAATACCTGGGCAAACGCCGGGGCTTCCGCTTCACGTTCACGGACCACCACCGTGCCGGCGACCATATCTCCTACACGTTGATCTCGATTGGTAGAAAAAACTGAGATGAGTCCAACTGAATAAAATGGCGCCGGCATCATGTCGAACGTTCGCAGTAAATTGCGGACCGACGATTCCCAAAAAGTGATCGGCCTGCCGTCTTCACGAAGCACACGTAACTTCAACCAACGCTTACCCGGTGTCTGCCCTTTCCAGATCCATTCGAAGAAAGCGAAGTAACCGCTAAGCACGAGAAACAAGATGATGATCATTAACGCGATGACCCACTTCGGCGCACTCGAGAAAGCATTTTCAATATTTGAATCACTGGCGATGAGATAGAAGATGAGTGCAACCGCAATGAGTGTGAGGACCTGAATCGCGTGATCGATCGCGCACGCGAGAAAGCGATTGCCAATCGAAGCAAGCGCGAAATGTAACGGAACGCGTTCCGGCGTTTCGATTACGAGAATGTCTTCAGTTGCGAGTGTGGCTGACATTTATGCGATCTTTGACGCGTAGCGTCTTCTGAGTTTAGCCCAGCGTTTCAACGCTGGGGAGTGGCGCAATTGTCTTCTCGTCGCATCGCGACGATTGAATTCATGCGTCCCTACGCGACGCGATAATTATTCATGCGTTTTACCGGCTTTGAAAAGCCGGCCTAAATTCAACCGACGCTACGCGTCGATGACTTTAAACGGCGCCTAGCTCACGCCGGGATAGTGGTTGCTGATCATGAGGAAGACTTCACTCGAACCGGACGCGCATAAATCTTCGCTTGCCAACCTTCAACATGATGGTCGCCGTTGACGTGCCGAGGCTGGTTGTATTCCCACCTGTTTGTCGTTCGCCGTCGATCGAAACGCCGCCCTGTTGAATCAATCTTCTTGCTTCACCTTTCGATTCTGCCAATCCAACCGTCACTAACAACTGCGACAAATCCCAACCTTCAGCCTTCGCCGCCAACTGTCTCTCCTCGACTTCATCCGGTACTTCTTTATTTCTAAACCGTCGAACAAACTCCTCTTCCGCGCCGTTCGCCACGTCTCTCGAATGGAAATCCGCCACGATGCCTTTTGCCAATTCAACTTTCAGGTCGCGTGGGTTTCGTTCAGCATTTTCCGCTGAAGCTTGCAAGCCGGCGATCTGCTCTGGAGTTAAGTCTGTACATAATTCGTAGTAGCGCCACATCATTTCGTCGGAAATAGACATGACCTTGCCAAACATTTCCTGCGGCGCTTCATTGATGCCGATGTAATTCCCCAAACTCTTCGACATCTTTTGCACTCCGTCGGTGCCTTCCAACAACGGAGTAATCAGCGCAACTTGCGATTCCTGGTTGTACTCACGTTGCAGGTTGCGACCGAGCAACAAGTTGAACTTCTGATCAGTTCCACCGAGTTCAACGTCAGCCTCGAGCGCCACCGAGTCGTACGCCTGCGTCAACGGATACAACAACTCATGTAACGCAACCGGCTTCTCTTCGCGCAGACGTTTCTCAAAATCGTCGCGCTCGAGAATCTGCTTGACTGTCACATGCGAGGCGAGCCGGATGAAACCGTCTGAACCAAGTTTGTCCATCCATTCCGAATTGAAACGAATCTCGGTCTTTTCCGGATCGAGTAATTTGAAGATCTGACTCTTATAAGTTTCAGCGTTGGCATTGATCTCTTCGCGGGTTAGTTGTGGACGCGTCACGCTTTTCCCGGATGGATCACCAATCAATCCGGTGAAATCGCCAATCAAAAAAATCACCGTGTGGCCCAACTCCTGAAACGCTTTCAACTTGCGAATTACGACCGTGTGGCCCAGGTGAATGTCCGGCGCTGTCGGATCAGCGCCTAACTTTACGCGCAACGGCTTGCCTGTCTTCGCTGATTTTTCCAGCTTCGCGCGCAGGTCCGCTTCGCGAATGATCTCCACTGTGCCTTTACGTAAAAAGGAAAGCTGTTCGTCTATTGTCATCGTCATTAGGTTTCGCCCGTAAATTTTCCTTTGCGTCTCAGCGCTCTCGGCGTCTGGGTTGAAATCAATGTTCGCCAATCGAGCCGAGGTTTTAACACAGAGACGCTGAGACGAGGAAAACGCATTAGAGTAGCCCATCTTTTAAATCGTGCGCTATGCTGACCCAATTATCAATTAGCTGAGGTTCAATCATGTCAACGGAGACTCCAACAACTGAAACCGCCGAAGTGCCTGCAAATCCTCTAGCAAACTCGCGCATTGCCTTTATCGGCTTGGGCGTGATGGCCGAAGCAATAGCTGCCGGTCTTTTGCGCAAAGGACTGGTCAAGCCCGAACAATTAGTGGGCAGCCATCCGCGACTGGCCCGCCGTGAGGAACTCTACACCAAGTATGGCATTCAGATGTTTGAGGAAAATCGTGAAGCCGTGATCGCCGCACATCCGGCCGAGCCGGGCGCGGGTTCAATGATCTTGCTCGGCATAAAGCCCCAGCGCCTCAGCAAAGTTCTCGAAGAGTTGAATGGATCAGTGGATCAGGACCAGGTAGTTGTCTCAGTTGTCGCGGGAGCAAAGATCGAAACGATTGCGGAAGGACTTTCGCATGCGGCTATCGTGCGCACAATGCCAAACACACCAGCGCAAATCGGTGAAGGTGTAACGGCATGGACCACCAGCACCGCCGTCACTCAAACTCAGGAGGACCAGGTCAAAGCTCTGCTCGAAGCGCTTGGCAAAACTGTGAGAGTTGAAAACGAAAGACAGATCGATATGGCGACAGCTTTGAGTGCAACTGGGCCAACGTACATCTTTCTTGTCATGGAAGCATTGATCGATGCGGGGGTACACATGGGATTCTCCCGGCACGTATCACAGGAGTTGGTCCAACAGATGATACTCGGGTCGGTGCTGTTCGCGCGGGAATCGCACAAGCATCCGGCCGAACTGCGTAATATGGTGACTTCGCCAGGTGGTACTTCGGCTGAAGCGATTTATCAGATGGAAAAAGGAAGCTTGCGAACAGTTTTATCTAAAGCAGTGTGGGCGGCATTCCAGCGGGCCGAAGCCCTCGGGAAAAAGTGAGAACCCTCTGCGTCTCTGCGTTCCCCTCTGCGTCTCTGTGTTGAAAATTTAGATTCGTTTAAGTGTTCGTCGATTTCAACACAGAGACGCTGAGTACGCAGAGACGCAGAGAAAAACCTAAGTCGCCAGCACTCGTCTTCCGATCACTTCAAACTTTTCACTAACGACCAACGCGAGCGCCTCGGCGTAGAGTTGATGCTCTTGCTCCAAAATGCGCGCCGCCAAGCTTTCCTCCGAATCATCATCAAGCACCGGCACAACTTGTTGCGCGATGATTGGACCACCATCGAGCGTGTCGTCAACAAAGTGCACTGTGCATCCAGTCCACTTCACGCCATGTGCGATCGCCTGCTGATGTACATTCAAGCCCGGAAACGATGGCAACAAACTCGGATGAATATTGAGAATCTGTCCGGGAAACTCCTGAATAAAGGACGATGAAAGAACTCGCATGTACCCGGCGAGACAAATAAGATCAACCTGTCGCTCTTTTAGTGCCCTGATAATTTCGGCTTCGTGCTCTTCGCGCCTGCGTCCTTGCCGTTCAACAAACATGATTTCATGGCCGCGTTCGTGCGCTGCCATCAGACCATGCGCCTCGCCTTTATCACTCAACACTAAAACTATCTCCGCGCCAGGCACTGCGCCACGCGCAATCGCATCGCTCAACGCGATCATGTTTGAGCCACGACCTGAGATTAATATGGCGATACGTTTAGGCAAGTCTCATTAACCTTCGTTGGCTGTAGAGATTTCAAAGTCACAACCTCAGTGGCGATGAGGTCAGTACCGTAACGCGGTAGCGTCGGGTCACGCAATAGAC